>CAIRFN010000006.1 GCA_903877885.1 uncultured Candidatus Berkelbacteria bacterium | reverse complement strand
GTGTTATGAATCGCAGCCTTACAGATTGGCTGATCCGTTACAACTTTAAAAGACGGCATGCCGCCCTTGGCAATTTGAGTCCAATCGATTATTGTATAAAAAACAAACAACTGTTACCGATGTACTCAACTCGTACAGACTATTGACTTTTGATCAAAAAAAGACTAAAACGTATGTAGCTAGTCATCTTAGCTACTTCGGGGGTGCACCATGGACAAATCAAATCTTTTTCTTGTTTTAAGACAAAACAAGAACTTTGACTATGAAATCATTGAACAAACCGATGATTTTAAAACGCAAAAAATCATTTGTCGGCCATTTAGTTTAGGTCGAGCCAAAGCGATCGAATTATTAGAAAAAATTTCCAATTTTTATCACGGCGATGGCGAACACGACTTTGGCTATCGAGCCATTATCGTTGAACCGGAAAAAGAAGATATCCGAGCACAAAAAAATCGAACGATTATCACTAAAGAAAAAAATGAATCAACCATCGGACATCATTTTACCAATGAAATCGCCGAACTATGTTTTCATCTTACTTAAACTCACCTGCCACCCGGCAGGCTTTTTTGTGTCAATTATTTTACCAATATTCCAACAACTGGATATTTGGCGAGAACTTTTTTGGCATGATAGCTATAAAATGCATTCGTTAATTCTGTCCCAGCAAAATGACTAGCGTGTCGGCCACCGGCAAAAACACTGGTTAAATCATAAACATTACCATCAACCGCCACATAAGCTGGCTGACCATTCTTGCCATTGTATTTGGCTAATTCGGCCAGAGTAAAAGTTTTTTGAGTAGAAGTTGGGGTTGGAGCTGGAGTTAAACTCGGTGTACTCAAAGGACTTGTCGGAACAATCGAACTTAAACTGACACTTGGTGTAACTATTGGTGCAATATCGGAAGATATTGTTTCTGTTGGCGTTGGCGTAGTTTCTACAACATCATTAATTTGTACTGGAATTTCCGGTTTTTTGTAAAATTTGTCGATATAGATAAAACCACCAATAAAGTAAAGAAAAAATATTGTCAAAACTGAAACACCAAGTTTATTCCACATTTGCCAACGTCTAAAAGCCAAATGAATCGCAAAACTTGTATGCCCTACAAAAGCAATCATCACAATATAAGTCAAAATATCCATATGTAGACTGGTGGCAAATTGTGGATTAATAATGCCTTTACTCATACCGAAACCACTAATGAAATATAAAAGCATACCAGCGAATAAAACCCAAGCCAAAAATCGATCGATTTTAATTAATTTATTCATAAAAATATTATATCATAATTAGGTTATTTCTGACTATCAATCTTGACAATTAATCAATTTTATGGTTAAATAATAGCATCTTAGGAGGTGAACCTTATGCCGCATGTTTTAGAACAATGGGAAAAGGCCCGTATCTTAAATGGTCTTCATGACGGATGTTGGAAAGCTCGAGTGACAGCAATTCATAGTTGTGTCACATTTAAACTAACTGAAATGCTGGAAGATATTATTTGGTTGGTTAAAAATGATCATGATTATGATGTTCGCGAAGTGGCAGTCAAAGCCATTGGCAAAATCGGTTCTTCAAATGAAATCGACTTGCTAGAACAAATATCAAAAACTGATAGCGATAGTGATGTTCGCAGAGCCGCTAAAAAATCAATTCAATTATTGAAAGAAAAATTTCCACAAACCGCAGAATAACACGAATCGAAAAAGAACTATCTTGCCTTACATTTTGTAAGGCTTTTTTAATATCAAAAAACCGCCAGTGAAGGCGGTTGAAGTTTATTCGATCTCGGAAAGTACGCTAACACTTTCATCATAGTGGATCCGATTAATCACTAAAGCTAATTGCTTGGACAGACATCGAACATGAAAATTAGGAAGCCCCAAGAATTTTTGAGTCTGGGGAATGCTATTAGTAACCGTTACTCCCATTAACCGATAATCGGTACAGAGCGAACTTAAACGTTCGAAAGCAGGTTCCTGACACAAATTATGGCTCGCACCAATATAGAATTCCTCGATTTGAGGATATTCAGTGGCCAGCCTTTGAATCAGCGCAAACATAGTGCCAGCACTATCAATCATATCATCAATAACAATCGCAATCCGTTTATCAGTAAATTCACCTAAAATATAACTGATTTTAGCGGTTCCTGGTTGGGGACGAACTTTAGCAGCCACAGCAGAAGCGAGATTTAATTTATCGGCTAATTCGACAACAAATTTAAATGCTCCTGCATCAGGCGCAACTAGTATCACATCTGACCGACCTTTAAACCGCGAAAATTCATTATGAAAAAGCGAAAGAGCATCAAGCGAATCAACCATGGTTGTTCCATAGTAGCCCTGAAGCTCACAGTGCGGGTGCCAGGTCACGATTTGACTTGCACCTGCCTCAATTATCTGGCGAGCAATCAAACCGACTGTAATTGGTTCGCGTTTACGATTAGTTGCCTTGTCTTGCCGAGCATAGATATGATATGGAATAACTCCGGTAACATGAGCCGCTCCATACTGCTTAAACGCACGAATTCCGTCCAGAAAGGCTTGAAGATTATCATTAACCGAACCATTTAAATCATGATCGTTAAGATTGGCAATAAGATAGGCATCAGCACCACGAACATGTTCATCGAGTCTTACAACCACTTCGCCGTCAAGAAATTGCTTATCAATAGGCGGATCAATCAACTTTTGGAATTTTTTTCGTGAATTTTTTGACTCAATCCCGTCTTGATAGACTTTATTGATATTACGGGCCAATTCCAACGCTGAAGCGCAACTGGCGATTATCAATCGACCACGATAAGATCGATACCTCGGCAAAAACAGTTTACTGTTATCGATAACACTCATCTTAGTCTCCTTTCAGGTACACCCTCTTCTTTCTTTTTAACTTATATTAAAAAATAAGTCAAATTATATTTAAAATAATTCGTCTATTTACTAGTAAAAATCTATTTAATAATGAGATTGAAAATGTAGCCGGTTAAAATTATACCAAGACCAACAATAGTGGCAAAAATTAAAATCAACTTAGTTTTCATAATTCTTTTTAAAATTAAAAATTCTGGTAGTGATAGACCTGTCACTGCCATCATAAAGGCAAGCACCGTACCGATTGCCACACCTTTTTCGGTTAAAACTGAAACTAATGGCATAACTCCAGCCGCATTAGCATAAAGTGGAATACCGAGAAGTGTCGCCAGCGGCACAGCATACCATTTATCGCGACCGGCGACATTGGCTAGAAAATCAGTTGGAATATAGCCATGAATAAAAGCACCAAGAGCAACACCGATTAGAATATAGAACCAAACTTTTTTTAGAATTGATTTTGTGTAGTCATTAGCATATGAAAAACGTTCTTTCCAAGACATTTTCAATTTTGAAAAAGTAAGTTTAGTACTATCAGATAAATCAGTTTCGAGTAAGTTTGTCGTATCTAATTTACCAATAATTAAACCAGATATCACACCAATAATTAAGCCACTTAAAATATAAAGTAAAGCTATTTTCCAGCCAAAAAGTCCGAGTAAAAGCACAATAGCAACTTCATTTATCATCGGTGAGGAAACTAAAAACGAAAAAGTCACTCCTAAAGGAACGCCGGCTTGGATAAAACCCATAAAAAGTGGGATCGCGCTACAAGTACAAAATGGCGTAAAAATTCCAAAAATTGCGGCCAACAAATTATTTATAATTGAATATTTGTGCGATAAAATTCGACGAATTTTTTGCGGCGGTAAAAACGATCTCACAATTGAAACGAGAAAAATTATTACAAATAAGAGGATTAATATTTTAATCGTGTCGTAAATAAAAAAATTAACCGCGTCAGCCAGATGAGTCGATGGCGCAATTTTGAAAATGGAAAATGTTAACCATTTGGCAAAGAGTTGAATTGGAATAAATATTGTATCCATTGAATTTATTATATCACAATTAAAAAAATAGCCGGTAAAGTTTACACGGCTATTTTTTATATCGATTTTAGTATCTTTTTTAAGCTTTCTTCACTGTTTTCTTAACTGGAGCTTTTTTTACTGGGGCTTTTTTCGCGGCTACTTTCTTCTCTTTAACTTCTTCTATTTTAACCGCTTTTTCCACTGGCATTTCTGTTTGAACTTTGGTATATGCTTCGGCTAAAGTTTTAGAAAAAATCACTTCGCGGAAGTTCAACTTTTTGGTAAAAGTTTTAGCACCAATAATTTTAACACCATTGGTCGCATTTTTAATCAAACCTTTTTCAATCAAAGATTTGAAATTAACGGTTTCATTTTCATTGAATTTTTCTTCAATTTTTACTAGATTCACGATCGACGGCTTAGTAAAGCGGGATTTAAAACCACGCACTTTTGGCAGACGCTGAATCATAGCAGTTTGACCGCCTTGGAAACGACGAGGAATATTATGACCGGAACGGGATTTTTGACCTTTAGTTCCTCGCGTTGCAGTTTTTCCTTTACCGGAAGCTAAACCTCGACCAACGCGTTTTGAAGATTTATCAACTGTTTTAACTAATTTATTTAGAGGCATTTTGCTCCTTCCATTGTTTGGAGATTTCCGCCAAGGCCATCAAAGTGGTTTGAGCATTGTTGATTTTATTGGCAGTACCCAAAATTTTAGCCACTAAGTTTTTAATACCAGCCAAGTTACAAATAACTCGAATAGTACCACCGGCAATAACCGAAGTACCAGGCTTTGCTGGACGCAAAATCACATGAGCGGCACCATTATGAATATCGATTGGGAATGGAATAGTTTCATTCACAATCGGGATTTCCATGATATGTTTTTTAGCAAAAGTAGTCGCTTTAGCTACAGCATCAACGACTTCCGCCGCTTTACCAACGCCCATAGCGATTTTACCATTGCGATTACCAATAATGACTAAAGCACGAAAGCGCATGCGCTTGCCACCCTTAACGGTTCGGCTGACGCGATCGACTTGCAAGACATGTTCTTCATATTCGCTTTTTGGCTTTTCTTCCCGAAATGGACGATTTGGCCGATTGCCACGATTGTCATTGCGATTAGCAAATGTTGGGTTAGCAGCGTTGCCAGTGCTAGCAGTCATTGGTTGTTTGGTTTGATTATTGATCATATAATTCCTTTATTATATCGTTAAACCCTTGCTTCGAGCACCTTCAGCCAAAGCTTTAACTCGGCCATGGTATTGTTTATCGCGACGATCAAAAACAACTTCAGTGATTTTCTTAGCAGCAGCTTTTTCGGCAACCATTTCACCGATTTTTTTGGCTTTTTCGGTTGGAGTCGCTTTTTCCTTCAAAGTCAAACTCGAAACAGATACTAAAGTTTCACCTTTAATATCATCAATAAGTTGAGCTTCAACTTGCTTGTTCGAGCGATAGACTGAAAGTCGTGGGCGGCTAGCTGTACCACTGATTTTGGCTCTAACTCGTTTAATTCTTTTTTCTTTATTAGTTAACTGCATGTTATTCCTTACTTTGCGGCCGCTTTAGCTTGTTTACCGAGTTTTCTGCGGACAATTTCGTCAATATATTTAATACCTTTACCTTTGTATGGTTCAACTGGTTTAAGTTGGCGAATATTAGCCGCCACTTGACCAACAATTTGTTTGTCGATACCAGAGACTGTAATCACGTTTTTAGTAACGTTAAAACTAATACCTTCTGGGGCGACTACTTCGACTGGGTGAGAAAAACCAAGATTTAAAACTAATTTGTTACCTTGGACTTCGGCACGGAAACCGACACCTTTGAAATCCATTTTCTTTTCCCATCCAACCGTCACGCCTTTGACAGCATTATCAATCAAAACGCGCCACAAGCCATGAAGGGCTCGGGTTTGTTTATCTTCTGAAAGACGTTTGACTTCCAGGGTATTTTCGGTTTGTTCAACTTTAATGCGACCAGTCATATCTAAACTTAACTCGCCTTTTGGACCAGTAACTTTAAAATTACCCGGAGTTATTTCCAGTTTAGCATCTGCTGGGACTTGAATTAGAAGACGACCTATTTTTGACATGGCTATTCTACCTCGCAAATGACTTCGCCACCCAAACCTTTTTTCTGCGCTTCGGCGCCAGCCATCACACCACTAGAAGTGGAGATGATAACTTCAGCTCGACCGCGTTTCAAAGATTGGATTTTGGTCGCAGTTACATAGACTCGACGACCAGGACGACTCACTCTTTTAATATTTCTGATAACTGATTCTTTGTTGCTTTCTTTAAACTTCAAGACGATTTTGATGCCAGCCGGATATTTTTGATCTTCGACTTTAACTTCTTCATAGCTTTCAATCAATCCTTGTTTTTTAAAAGCAGCCAAGATTGCCAATTTCATTTTTGAATATGAAACAGTCACTTCCTTGTGAGAAGCATTGATGGCGTTTTTAATTTGTGCAAATGTATTAGCAATTGGATCCATATTTTTTCCTATTCTACCATGAAGACTTAGTAACACCCGGGATTTCTCCACGAGTAGCCATTTCCCGAAAACAAATTCGGCAAAGACCAAATTGACGGATAAATCCGTGGCGTCGACCGCACCGGTTACAACGATGAACTATTCTACTTGAAAATTTTGGTTTGCGCTTTGCGCGCTCGATTTGTGAAACTTTAGCCATTTTGTTGCTCCTTCATAAACGGAAAGCCGAAGCTTTCAAGCAGTTTTTGGGATTTCAAAGCTGATTTTGAATTAATAATCATTGAAACTTCTAAACCATGAGTTGATTCAGACTTTTCTGTGGTAATTTCTGGAAAAATCAACTGTTCTTTAAAGCCAAGTGTAAAATTACCGGCTTGATCAAAACTTTTTGGGTTTAAACCGCGGAAATCGCGAAGTCGTGGTAAAGTGACATGAGCAATCTTTTGAAGAAAGTCATACATTTTTTCACCTCGTAAGGTAACCATTAAACCAACTTCATCACCAGCTCGCAATTTAAAACCAGAAATAGCTTTGCGAGATTTTCGAATCACCGGACGTTGACCAGTAATCGCTTCGATATTAGCTTTTACCATTTCAGCAAACTTTGGGTTGACTTTATTTTGGCCAATTCCAACGTTAACTACGACTTTTTGAAGGCGCGGCACAGCCATAGTATTAGCAATTCCTAAATCTTTCATTAACTGTGGTACGATTGTTTCTTCATAAATTTTCTTTAAGTTAGGCATTGGTCACCTCACTCTTTTCTTTTTTAGCCTTAACTGGAGTTTCTTTGGTTTTAACTTGAGTTTTGGTATCTAAATTACCTTGGCATTTACGACAAATTCTTTCTTTCATTTTGTCCGTTACCCGATAAGCAATACGAACCGGTTTACCACAATGTGGGCAAACAAGCATTACGTTACTGGCAGCGATCGGACTTGGCATATCAACAATACCACCATGTGGGTTTTTCTTTGATGGTTTTAGATGATGTTTAGCGATAGCGACACCAGGAACTAAAACTTTTTCCGATTTAACAAAAACTCTCTCGATTAAACCAGTCTTACCTCGGTCTTTGCCGGAAATTATCATTACATTGTCATTTTTTTTGATTTTCACCAGACCTCCGTCGCTTGCGAAATAATTTTATTATACCCACGATCTCGTAATTCTCGAGCCACTGGGCCGAAAATGCGGGTTCCGCGAGGCGTATTATCAGCATTAATTAAGACAACAGCGTTGTCATCGAAACGAATCGCTGTGCCGTCTGGGCGGTTATAAGGCGATTTTTGGCGCACTATAACAGCTTTGACTACTTCTTTTTTCTTGATTTGTGTATGTGGAGTCGCGGATTTAACTGAAGCAACAATCACATCGCCGAGTCTGGCCACATCATGACGTGATTCGCCAATAACACGAATACACATTAATTCTTTAGCACCAGAATTGTCGGCTACTACTACTCTTGTATATGGTTGAATCATTTGGCGCTCCCGTCTATATTGGCATCCAAATTGGAATCTTCAATAATTTCTGTCGGAACTTGTTTAGTAGAAACGACTTTAGTTACTTGCCATGATTTATTTTTTGAATATGGTCTGGTCTCAGCGATTTCCACTTTTTGACCAATTTTATATTCATTTTTTTCATCATGAGCTTGAATTTTTCGGCTTTTTTGATAAATTTTACCGTATTTTGGGTGAGCCAATTTTTCGGTAATTTTAACTACAACCGTTTTATCCATTTTATCGGAAACGATTTCGCCCACCAATTTCTTAATCTTCTTGGTGATTACAACTTCTTCTTTGGATTTAATTACTTTTTCTTTCATTTCGTTACCTCATTGGCTTTTAGAATTGCTCGTTCGTTTAAAATAGTCATAGTTCGAGCAATTTGTTTACGGGTAGCTTGAATCGATTTAACATTCTTCAATTTATGCATTGCCGCGTCTAAATTAAGCTTAGTCAATTGTTGATTTAATTCAACAATATCCTTGCTTAAGGTTTTATTTTCTTTTTCTTTAATTTCTTTCAATAATTTGGTTATTTTCATAGCTATAATTTCCTCTGGAAATTTCCGCGGTTAATTTATTAACCTATTCTTTCTCAATGAATTTGGTTTCAACTCTTAATTTGTGTGAAGCCAAACGCATTGCTTCTTTGGCAATATCACGCGGCACACCATCGATTTCAAAAATAATTCTACCTGGACGAACCACAGCGACGAAATGATCCATTGGACCTTTTCCGCCGCCCATACCAACTTCTGGTGGAGTTTGGGTAACTGGTTTATCTGGGAAAATTCTAATCCAAACCGCACCACCACGTTTGATGTAACGGGTTAGAGCTCGTCTGGCTGCTTCGATTTCTCTAGCAGTGACCCAACCGCGACTCAAGGCTTTCAATGCAAAATGACCAAAAGCGATTTCAGCACCACGAGTGGCAGTCCCACGCATTTTACCACGACTAATTTTTCTGTGTTTTAGCTTTCTTGGCATTAACATATATTTATTCCTCTTCCTCTAATGATCTATCGCCTTTGTAAATCCAAACTTTGACACCAATGGTACCATAGGTAGTATGAGCGGTAGCGGTACCAAATTCGATATCAGCTCGAAGTCTACCCAACGGCACTGAACTTGAACCATATTTTTCGGAACGAGCGATTTCCGCACCATTTAAACGACCAGCCACTTTAACTTTAATACCTTTGATTGTCTTGGTTTCCATTGCTTTTTGGACGGCTTGTTTAACAGCTCGTTTGTAAAGAATGCGTTTTTCGAGTTGCAAAGCAACACTTTCAGCCACAATTCTGGCATTAGCTTCTGGATTTTTAACTTCAATAATTTCGATTTTAATTTTTGGTAATTTGTTGGAATTCATGGTTCGGAATTTTTCAACATGCTTGTTTAAATAAGCACGCAAATCAATAATTCCTTGACCAGACCGACCAATCAAAACACCTGGTTTAGAAGTATGTAAATTGATTGTAATGGCTTCATGATCACGTAAGATTTCGACTTTACCAATGCCAGCGTTTTTACCATATTTCTTGGTAATGGCATCGCGGATAGCTAAATCAATACTAATATAGTCAGCAAAATCATGCTTACCAAACCATTTTGATTGCCAATCTTTTGTAATCGGCAGTCGGAAACTAAAAGGATTAACTTTTTGACCCATTATGCAACTCCGTTCTGTTTTGGCTTTTCAATAGCTTTTTGCGCTTTTGATTTTACATTATTCGCTTCATTATCGGTCATAATAATAGTAATATGGCTCATTCGTTTCAAAATCGCGGTCGCTCTACCTTGATGGCGGATACGGCGGCGTTTTAATTTTGGACCTTCGTCAACGCGCATTTCGGCAACTTTAAAATCTTCTTCAACTAAATTTTGATCTTTAATTTGCGCTCTGGCTTGCTTTAAAACTAAACTTAAAGGCAAAGCGGCATATTTTCCGGCAAATGCTAATTGGTCTAAAGCATAGTTAATGGTTTTGCCTTTAACTAAATCAGCTAGAATGCGAATTTTATCAGGCGCAGTTTTAACAAACCGGGCGCCGGTTTTAATCGTTTTTACAGCCATTATTTACCTCCCTTAGCTGGAGCGGCAGTTTTATTGGCGGCTGAAGCTTGTTCTTTGGCAATTTTACCACCATGGCGATTAAATTTACGGGTTAGAGCAAATTCACCCAACTTATGACCAACCATATCTTCAATCATTAAAACATCTTGGTGTTTGCGGCCATCATGAATACCGATATGATAACCAACCATTTCTGGAGTAATGGTGGCAGCTCTATCCCAAGTTTTGACAGCAGTTTTATCTCCAGCTTTTAAATTCTGAAGTTTAGCAATCAATCTTTCGTTAATATATGGACCTTTTTTAAGTGATCTTGACATGATTTTCCTTACTTTCTGCGTCGAACAATTAATTTATCTGAATATTTATGTTTTTTACGAGTTTTAACACCAAGTGCATGCTTGCCCCAAGGAGTTTTTGGATATTTCATACCAATACTGTTTTGACCTTCACCACCACCATGTGGATGCGAATTCGGGTTCATGGCTTTACCACGGACAGATGGACGAATGCCTTTGTGGCGATTTCGACCAGCTTTACCGATTCTGACCATTGAAAGAGTGGAATTACTGACTTGACCAATAGAAGCAAAACATTTTTTATTAAATTTACGAACTTCGCCGCTTGGCAATTTAACCTGAACGTAATCACCTTCTTTAGAAAGAATTACAGCTTGGTTACCAGCACCTTTAACCATTTTACCACCTTGACCGGGATGAATTTCCAAATCAAAGATGGCTACACCGGTAGCGATATTTTCCATCCGCATTCGGTTGCCAAGAGAAAATTCGGTTTTATCTGAAGCAATAACTTCAGTCCCGACTTTAAGATTTTCCCAAGCTAAAATATATGCTTTGGTTTTGTCAGAAGCAAATTCAACTAAGGCAATAAAAGCGCCGCGGTTTGGATCGTATTCTTGAGCTGTAACTATCGCTTTCTCATCAATTCGATCAGAAAGCGCAGAAATAATTCTGTACTTACGTTTATTACCACCGCCTTTATGACGAACGCTGATTTGACCGGTATTATCGCGGCCACCAGATCGTTTTAGAACAGTAAGTAGCTTTTTCTCTGGCGCTTTTTTAGTCAAAACAGAATAGTCGGTGAAAGACATTTTGCGTCGAGATTGAGTTGTTGGTTTACATATTTTAATAGCCATAATTAATCCTTAAATTCAAAACCTTCGATTTTCTGACCTTTTTTAATGGTGACAATTGCCTTTTTAACACCTTTGGAGTGAGCCATATTACGACCACGGACCATGCGATTATAAGGTTGAGTGTTAAGCATATTAACTTTAGTCACTTCAATTTTATACATCGCTTCCAGAGCAGAAGTTACTTCATGCTTATTGGCTGAATCTGCTACCACAAAAATATATTTATTATTTTCGGTACCAGCTAAAGATTTTTCTGAAAGAACAGGTTGTAAAATAATTTGTTTCATTATTTATTTCCTCCCAAATTCTGGCTAATTTTATCTAAACCGGCTTGGGTTGTCAAAATATAATCATATTTTAGCAAATCAACCACATTAATATTTTCGGCTTTAATTACTTTAACATAAGGAATATTGCTGGCAGAAAGCTCAACTTCTGGGTTAATTTTATCGAGAATAACCAGAATTTTACCTTCTTCAATCGGCAATTTTTCCAAAATTTGAACAAATTTCTTGGTTGAAATTTCTTTCAAATCTAAATCTTTAACCACTACTAATTTTTTAGCTTTAACAATTTCGGAAATGACTGAAATAATGGCACCAGTTCGCATTTTCGCATTAATTCGAAGGGAATAATTGCGGGTATTTCGTGGACCAAAAGTTACGCCGCCGCCAGTCCAAATTGGTGAACGGGACGAACCAGCGCGAGCGTTACCTGTGCCTTTTTGTTTCCAAGGTTTACGACCGCCACCAGAAACTTCGCCACGGGTTTTAGTGTGAGCAATAGCATTTCTGGCATTAGCTAATTGAATCCGGACAGCTTGAGAAATAAGGTCGGCATTATCATCGGCAGAAAAAACGCTTGGCTCCAAAGCCATATCAGCAGTTTCTTCACCTTTTAAATTATAAATTTTGATTTTAGACATTTTCGCTCCAAATTCTGACGAAACCTTTGACCGGTCCTGGAACCGCGCCGCGGATATAAATAACATGGTTTGGTAAATCAACTTGTACAACTTCAAGATTCTTGACAGTTACTTGTTCGTGACCCATATGACCAGCCATGCGGCGGCCTTTGATGACGCGTTGTGGATACATCGAACCAATTGAACCTGGTTGACGATAGTTATTCGAACCATGGGTTTTAGGTCCGCAATGGAAATTATGTCGTTTAACTGTACCGGCAAAACCTTTACCTTTACTGGTCGCCGAAACGACCACTTTTTCGCCGACATTAAATTGATTTAAATCGACTTTATCACCAAGATTCAAATCAGTTAAGGCAAATTCACGCAAAACTCGAGATTTAATATCTACTTTAGCCAAATGGCCGGCTTGCGGTTTTTTGAGTTTCTTATCTTGAACCATAGCGACTTGAGTCGCAGCATAGCCATCTTTTTCTTCAGTTTTAATTTGAGTGACAACGTTTGGTTCAGCTAAAATTAAGGTTACTGGAATTACAGCACCTTTTTCGTTGAATATCCGAGTCATCCCTAATTTTTTTCCGACAATAGCTTTCATATCTTGGGTTCTTTCTAGAGGAAAACAATTTTCGATTGCTTTCGTAGTTATATAGTTTAATATCCTATATAAGTAATAAAATATTGTCTGGAAGATCCCGCCGTAGCAAGATTTATCCGGACAAGTATTTTATTATATAATTTTAATTTCTATGTTTTTATTTCCGTTCCGCCCGGCGGAAGGAAACAAAGTTCTAATTTTCCGAAGAAAATTAGGTTTTTATTTCGATGTCTACACCGGCAGGTAGGTCAAGACTCATTAACGAATCAATGGTCTTGGCATTTGGTTCCATTACGTCGATTAAACGTTTGTGGATCCGCATTTCAAACTGCTCGCGAGCATCTTTATGAACAAAGGAGCTTTTCAGCACAGTGATTTTGTTCTTCTCCGTTGGCAAAGGAATTGGGCCAATTACTTGGGCGCCAGTTCTTTCAGCGGTTTCAATAATCTTACGGGCCGACTTATCGATAATTCGATAGTCATAGGCCTTCAAACGAATTCTGATTTTTTGTTGATTTTCTTTTGCCAAGGTGCAACTCCTACGTTTTCCGCCAGCTGGCGGATTATTTATTTATTAATCTTTGTTACCACACCAGCACCAACGGTTCGGCCACCTTCGCGAATAGCGAAGCGCATGCCATCTTCCATTGCCACAGGTTGGATTAATTTAACTTTGAAGCTAATTGTATCGCCAGGCATAACCATTTCAGTATCAGCTGGCAATTCCACTTCGCCGGTCACATCAGTGGTGCGAATGTAGAATTGTGGTTTGTAGCCTTTGAAGAATGGAGTGTGTCGTCCGCCTTCTTCTTTGCTTAAAATATAAACTTCAGCGTCAAATTCAGTGTGTGGAGTAATTGAACCTGGTTTAACAATAACTTGACCACGTTCAATATCTTCTCGTTCAATACCGCGAAGAAGCAAGCCAACATTGTCGCCAGCCATGCCGGAGTCGAGTTGTTTTTTAAACATTTCAACACCAGTGACAACGACTTTTTTGGTTGGTTTAATACCGACGATTTCAACTTCATCGTTGATTTTAACCATACCGCGTTCAATACGGCCAGTAGCCACAGTTCCACGACCCTTGATCGAGAAAACATCTTCGACAGCCATTAATAATGGTTTGTCGGTTTCACGAACTGGTTCTGGAATATAAGCATCAAGCGCATCCATTAAATCACCAATCGCTTTAACGTTAGCTGGATCGCCTTCAAGGGCTTTCAAAGCTGAACCTTTAATGATTGGGGTTTCATCACCATTATAGTGATATTTAGTTAACAAATCGCGAATTTCCATTTCCACTAATTCCAAAAGTTCTGGATCAGTGACTTGGTCGGTTTTGTTCATGAAAACAACAATTTTCGGCACACCAATTTGGTAAGCCAAAAGAATGTGTTCGCGAGTTTGAGGCATTGGACCATCTGCGGCAGAAACTACCAAGATAGCGCCATCCATTTGAGCAGCACCAGTGATCATGTTTTTAACATAATCAGCGTGGCCTGGACAGTCGACGTGAGCATAGTGACGTTTTGCAGTCTCATATTCAACGTGACAAGTAGCGATAGTAATACCGCGTTCTTTTTCTTCAGGAGCAGCGTCGATTTGATCAACGTTACGAGCTTGAGCTAAACCTTTATCGGCTTGGACTTTCAAAATAGCCGCGGTTAAGGTAGTTTTTCCGTGGTCAACGTGACCGATTGTACCCACGTTTACATGGGGTTTTGTGCGTTCAAATTTTTCTGCCATTGAGGCCTCCAAATAAAATTAGTTTTTTATTTATTAATTAACTTACATAATGATACTAACATATTGTATCTTAAAAATCAAGGTTTGTCAACCTTTTTCCCTCGATTAATATCTTACCAAATGTTTTTGCTTTCGTCAACACTCTTTCACTTTTTCAGTTCTTTGTACGCCAAAGTCAAAAGAACAGATTGGAAAGCCTTAAATGCCGCGCCAATCATGATAATGACAATCAAGAGCGCGGAACCGACAGCGGCAACATAAAGTATACCAGCGATAGCCGATGCCAACCAGATAGCTACTCCAATAAGAGCCAGAATTGAACCAACAAGTATTAAAGCTAAAGCAAAACAAGTCACAAAGATCGCTGAAATAATCGCAATAGTTAAATAAACCAAAATAATTTTACCAAGATGCTTGCAAGCGAATTTATTGGCATCCTTAAAACTCTGTTTAATTGATTTGTCTTCCAAGACCAAAATTCGACTCGCATAAGGAGAAACAAGCTGAACACTAATCGCTAAAGCCACAAAAACAATTAGGGCAAAAAATCCCCAAATCACCGCTGGAACAACCATTTTGCCAGCAATAAACATTAAAAATGGCGTAAAAAGAATAAATGTTCCTAACATAATAATCAAGAAATAAACAATTCCTAAACCAAGAAGCCGGCTAAAAAATTTATTGCCGATTTTAAAACCGATATGAAAATCCGCTTTCTCTTTTTGTTCCAGTTTTTCCGTCGTACCGATTAAGGCACCTTGAGAAATAATGGCAAAAACAAAGCAAACTGCGACTAGAACAATTAAAATTCCGGCTAAATAACAGACTAATGACCAGTGTTCATTGATATAATTATTGATTTGCGCTTGGCTGATGTTGTGTAATCCGGCTCTATCTTTATCGTTTAAGCTACCAATATTACTAAAACCAACCGTTCCAACCACAAACATACCAAAAATCCACAAAAACGGGTGTTTAATTGTAATTTGATAAGCGCGTTTAGCCAGAGCAATATAGTCCATTTGATTCCTTTCTTTTGTTTAACACTTTAATTTTACCACGATTTTTTAAAAAATACGATGAGCTTTTTGCTAAAATAAAAAATAGCCCTTTCATTTCTGATTAGGCTATTTTATTGATTAGATATCTATATCGTTTTACTTCTGTCGGCCGTCGATAATCTTTTGAGCAATGTGAGCCGGAACTTCAGCTAAATGATCGAATTCCATGGTATAGGAAGCGCGACCTTGAGTCATGGAACGAAGCTGAGTGGCATAACCAAACATTTCGGCTAGTGGCGCTTGCGCGTCAATCACCTTCATTTTAGCTCGATCAGACATTTCTTTAATCTGACCACGTTTTGAGTTAAGGTCACCCATTACATCACCCATAAAATCTTCAGGAGTAACGACTTCAATTTTCATGACTGGTTCCAAAATCACTGGATCGGCTTTACGAACACCATCTTGGAAAGCCATCGAACCGGCAATTTGGAAAGCCATTTCCGAAGAATCGACTTCGTGGAAAGTTCCATCGTAAAGGGTAACAGAGGCGTCAACCAATGGGTAGCCTGCCACCACACCTTTAGCCATGGCTTCTTTGACACCTTTTTCAACTGCTGGAATATATTCTTTTGGAATGGCGCCGCCAACAACTTTATCAATAAATTCAAAACCGGCGCCGCGTTCCAATGGAGTTAATTCAATCCAAACGTGACCATACTGACCGCGACCACCAGATTGGCGAATAAACTTACCTTCTTGTTTAACCGATTTGCGAATAGTTTCTTTGTAAGCCACTTGGGGATTACCAACATTGGCCTCAACCTTAAATTCGCGTTTCATACGGTCAACCAAAATATCCAAGTGAAGTTCACCCATACCAGAGATAATAGTTTCACCAGTTTCATGGTCGCCCTTGATTCGGAAAGTTGGATCTTCTTGGGCCAAACGATTCAAAGCAATACCCATTTTTTCTTGGTCAGCTTTGGTTTTTGGTTCAATCGCCACCGAGATAACTGGTTCAGGAAATTCAATTGTTTCCAAAAGAATTGGGCTAGCTTCATCACAGAGAGTATCTCCGGTAAAAGTGCCTTTCAAACCAATGGCGGCGGCAATATCCCCTGCGTAAACGTCTTCTACATCTTCACGGTGATTGGCATGGAGTCGAACAATACGGCCGATGCGTTCTCGGGTATTTTTACCTGGGTTAGCTACATAGGAACCGGCTTTTAAGGTTCCGGAATAAACGCGGAAAAAAGTCAAAGTCCCAACAAAAGGATCAGCGGCAACTTTGAAAGCCAAAGCGGCAAATGGTTCGGCGTCCGATGCGTGTCGCTCTAATTGCTCATCGGTTCGAGGTTTGATACCTTTGATTGGTGGAATATCGAGTGGGCTTGGCAAATAATCAACAACCGCGTCAAGCATTGGTTGAACACCTTTGTTTTTTAAAGCCGAACCACAGAAAACCAAAATCAATTTGTTATCAATCGTGGCTTTGCGAGCCGCTTTCTTTAATTCATCGATATTTAATTCTTCGCCTTCGAGGTATTTATTGAGTAAATCTTCATCATTTTCGGCAATTTTTTCAATCAAGATTTGATGATATTTGTCAGCATCAGCTTTAAGCTCGGCTGGAATTTCCGCTTCGCGCAACTTTTCGCCTTTGTCACCATCAAAATAAATTGCTTTCATTTTCAAAAGATCGATGACGCCTTCCAAATCAGCTTCAGTCCCGATTGGGATTTGCATGGCCACAGCGTAATTGGTTAAGCGATCAATAATTGATTGGAAAGAACGGTAAAAATCCGCGCCCATACGATCGAGTTTGTTAATAAAGCAGATTCGAGGTACTTCAAACTTGTCGGCTTGATGCCAAACAGTTTCAGATTGCGGTTCTACACCTGCAACCCCATCAAAAACAACTACAGCGCCGTCTAGGACCCGGAGGGACCGTTGTACTTCAGCAGTAAAGTCGATGTGCCCAGGAGTATCAATAATGTTAAAACGAACCTTTTCAGTTGGATTATCCATGGTCGCCCAAAAACAGGTGGTAGCGGCTGAAGTGATGGTAATACCACGTTCCTGCTCTTGCTCCATCCAGTCCATGGTGGCAGCGCCTTCATGAACTTCACCGATTTTATAGGTTTTACCAGTATAATACAAAATACGTTCGGAAACGGTGGTTTTCCCAGCGTCAATGTGAGCAATAATACCAAAGTTACGGGTTTTTTCTAAGCTATACTCTCGTGCCATAAGATACTCCTTCAGAGTTAAATATTAATTACTAAAAAATTTCCCCTTCTTTTGCTACTATACATCAATTTTCAATCTTATTCAATACTTGATTCATACTTCTTGATTCATGATTCTATTTTTAGATACCAAAAACCGGCAGCATCATGCGACCGGTTAGTAGGTTCGTTCGATAGAAGACTGTCTCATCCTTGAGCCTAGACGAGATCGCCGAACTCGGCGAGCAGAGCTGCGGCTTCGGCGTTGGACTTTGCGTCGAGCTCTTTTCGGCGGTTGATCGCCTGGACGAAGACATTCAGCTGACCAGCAGCTGACAGAACAACTTCGGAATCGTTTTGCGCCAAACCAGCACAGAGATCGGTATACGCCTTCTTGGCCTTCGGTTCATCGCGATCGGTAGCATCCAAAGCCTTGTAGCATTGTAAGGCGACGCGGGCGCGACCGATATAATCGATCTGTTTTTTTTGAATCGACTCGGAGATGTTGATCGCAACGTTCTCGGCATGGTTCATGTCGAAATATGTCGCAACCCACTGGTACTTCCCGTCAGGATCGAATTCGCCTTCTTGGCGCTTGATCTTAACGGCAACCAGTGACCCGGCACCGAAACCCCGTTCCATCATCCGACTGGCTGCGCCATGGATAATGAAAACGTTGTCACCAACCTGGGCCTGCCCGGCGCCATTGTCGATCTGGCCATCGCCATAACAACGGTTATTGCCATTTGCTTTGAGATGAGCAATCCGAACAATGACCAGAAGTTGGTCGTTGTTCTGAACTGGCTTCTCTTCGTTCACCCGGGCCAGTTTAACACCGGCGCCGCCGACAGAATTTTTGACGTGTGATGGTCGTGCCATTTCACACCCCTTTTAAGCAAATTTGACCGCTTGTGTCGGTCTTCTATTTAGTTATATTTTTAAGTTGTTCCGAAATATTCAGAACTAAAAATTGTACCAGAAAATCCGTCTTTTGTCAAGAGATAAGTCTGAAAAATAGTACCAAAAACCGGTCGAATAAACGACCGGCATGGTTCGATAGAAATAGAATTTAAACTATTTGCTCAAGTTCGACTCGAGCTTGGTCGATAGTCAGCTTAGCGGATTCAATCCGTTTAGCCAAATCGGCTCTGGAAATTTCAATTTCGGTTAATTGCGCATACATCAACTCTTGTTTTGTATGCAATTGCTGATCTTCGACTTCCAAAGTCTCTAGAGCCCGTTTAGCTGCTTGAGCTTCGCGGACTAAAGTGTAGGCACGAGTAGCTTTCAGCTCATCAGCATCAGATTCGACTAACGCCGATAAAACTTCCGGCAGAAGAAACGGGGCCGAATTGAGCCGATAGAGTTGCTTACTAATTCTGGTGAGATGTCCTGCTTCGATCATCGGCTTAGCGACACCAAAATATAAAGTTCGGCCATCAATAGCCGAACTAATTTGGAATCTTTCCATTACAATTTGACATAATGCCTTAAATTCGAATTCGCCATTTTGATTTGCGAACTCTTGCAGATTATCTAGAATTTGTTTCAAAGTTTCCTCGGACCAGGTTTTTAAATAAATCGTTTCTTTATTTGATGTTTCATCTGTGATTTTATCCACGAGTAATAATTCATTAATAGAATTATCGCTCGTTAGATTAAAACGATAGATGACTTTATCATATTGCTCGGCCGTAACATACAACCATAATCGAACCGCCTGACAATTTTTACAGAAAGTCATTTCGATAGCGAGCATGTCTGGCCAACCTTTGACCAAATGAATTCCACTGAATACCTGACCTGCCCCAATAATTGAAGCACTGAATTGAGCTTTTCCTCTAAAGCCATAATCAGCCAGAAATTTAGCTAAATCCATGGCAATGCCGGCTGGCAATTTGCCACTATCAGCATCAACAGTAACATGAACACCACGATAAGTTCTGGCAGCCTGGTTACGACTTTGCCGCACGGCTTTACTAGAAGTCATCAGTTCGATCGCTGCTCGAAAAACAGCTTTGTCTTCCCTTGTCATTGGTTTCTCCCTAAAACAAATTTCGCGAATCGCGCCAATATTAAATTATCCAGATGCTTTTGACGGTTTTTCAACCATCTAAACATCTAACTATACCATAAAAAATCAAAAATGTCAATTAGTTACAACCAAAAATGACCCCGGAGGGTCATTTTTGTATATCGTATTCTGGATTCTTGATGTCGGATTACCATCCGGCTCGAGAATGACAATTTAAAATTTATTAGAATCTCGCGTAACAACCTTGCTTGACAGCAAGAACGTTGTGCTAGATTCCGTTAGAATCTAGCATAGTGGGCGAAAGCTTTGTTGGCTTCGGCCATCTTGTGCAAGACTTCACGCTTTTTCATGGCATCGCCAGTATTGTTAAAGGCGTCCATCAATTGTTTAGCCAAAAGCTCGGAAAAATCACCGTGACCAGCACGAGAAGCACCAATAATCCAACGCATGGCTAAAGCCATTTTACGTTCTGGACGAACTTCCATTGGCACTTGGTAAGTAGCGCCACCAATTCGGCGAGCTTTAACTTCTAAAAGTGGAGCAGTATTTTTCAAAGCAGTTTCAAACACATTCAAAGGTTCAGTATTTAACTTATCTTTGATAATATCAAAAGCTTTGTAAACCAGTTTTCGACCGGTTTCTTTTTGACCGCGATACATCACTTTATTAATAAAGCGAGCCACAGTTTGTGAATTATATTTCAAATCCGGTTTAATTAATCTTTTTACAGCTTGTTTTCCGCGCATAAAATATCCTTAATGATTTAATTCAGAATGCATAATTTATTAATTCTGAATTCTGCATTATTTAATTATTTTAACTCTTTTTGGCTCCGTATTTAGAACGGCCTTGTTTTCGTTTTTCGACGCCACCAGTATCGAGTTTACCTCGAACAATATGATAACGCACACCAGGAAGATCTTTTACCCGACCGCCACGAATCATAACCACAGCGTGTTCTTGAAGATTGTGACCTTCACCTGGAATGTAAGCAGTTACTTCTTGACCGGAAGTCAAACGCACACGAGCAATTTTTCGAAGCGCCGAGTTTGGTTTTTTAGGAGTAGTAGTTGTAACTTTAATACAAACACCACGCATAAATGGTCGGCCATTTTCGAAATCGATCGGGCGGTTTTTTAAGAAGTTAAAGCCACGATGCAAAGCTGGGGTTTTTGGCTTAGTTTCTTTAGATTTTCTTGGTTTACGAATTAATTGGGATATTGTTGGCATATGATATATTCCTTACTTTTGTACGAAACCTGTACCTGCTGGTATCAGTTTCCCTATAATGGGTTTGCTTCCGCAAACCGCGGAAATTGGAAAGTTAGATTTCTATAACTTACGTTTAATGTTTTTAAAATGTTTATTTTTGGACAAAACCTGTTCCGGCTGGAATTAACTTTCCAATTATAACATTTTCTTTCAAACCTTGCAAGCGATCAACTGCACCACGAACCGCGGCATCGATCAAAACACCAGTGGTTTCTTGGAAGGAAGCGCTAGATAAGAAGCTTTCGGTAACCAAGGCAACACGAGTGATGCCCATGATTGTTTCTTCGAAAGTAATTTCTTTCTTTTTAGCTTCACGCAATTTTTTGTTTTCTTTCAAAGCTTCAGTATTGTCTAAGACTTGACCAACCAAGAAGGTTGAATCACCGGCATATTTAATCTTAAGCTTAGAAAACATTTCGCGGACAATGATTTCAATATGTTTATCGTTAATGGTTTGACCTTGAGAAGCATAAATTTCTTGAACGCCACGGATAATATATTTCTGGGTTGCTTGTGGACCACGATATTTAAGCAAGTTTTCAAGATTCAAGTGACCATCAGTTAATTCCTGACCCTTTTCAACTGTATCGCCATCTTCAACCTTTAAATTGGTCTTTGATGGAACAGTGTAGCTAACAGATGTGCGGTCGGTGGAAATAACTTCGATTTTATCTTTGCTAATTTTAACTTTACCCATAATGGCGCTACGAACCGCTTTTTTACCTTGAGCAATCGCAATGGCTTGGCGGGCCTTGATGACATCGCCATCAAGTACAGCTGGTTCATAATCTTTTTCCAACATATAAGTTTCAGTGCGCATTTCCGGCGACGTAACCACGATTTTCTTAATATCTTTTTCATCAATGATTTGAACTTTACCATCGATTTCCGAAATGATCGCTGGGTTACGAGGGACACGAGCTTCGAACAATTCTTCAACACGAGGTAGACCTGAAGTAATATCTTCTCCAGAAACACCGCCCATGTGGAAGGTTTTCATCGTCAGCTGGGTTCCAGGTTCACCAATAGCTTGAGCCGCCATAATACCAACGACAGCGCCGAATTCGGCAATATGGCCAGAGGCCAAATCGCGACCGTAACAAGTTTGGCAAAGTCCGCGTTCAGCTTCGCAAGTAAGTGGTGATCGAACAGCCACAGTTTCAATATCGGCTTCGCTTTCAATCATGACCGCTTTTTCTGGATCGATTTCGGCTCCAGCCTTAACGATCACGCCTTTTGTACCCTTAACATCAGATCCGGCAATGCGACCAGCTAATCTTTGACTAAACTTTTCACCCATTTCTTCTGATTCGGCTCGGCCGATCTGGAAGAATTTCTTGGTGCCGCAGTCAGTTTCAGAAATAACAATATCTTGAGCCACATCAACCAAACGTCGGGTCAAATATCCGGCTTCAGAAGTTCTAAGCGATGTATCTGATTTACCTTTACGGGCGCCATGAGTCGAAATAAAGTATTCGAACATTGGCAAGCCTTCTTTATAGTTGGACTTGATTGGAACTTCGATAATTTCACCAGCTGGGTTAACCACCAAACCTTTCATACCGGCAAGTTGAGTAACCTGGGCAAAAGATCCGCGAGCACCAGATTTAACCATTTGGTAAACCGGTGAATTCTGATCATATTGTTCCACCATTTGGGCTTCAATTCGAGAACGAACTTCAGTCCAGATTTCGACGATTTTAACTTTTCGTTCGCTTTCGGTAATCAAACCACGTTGATATTGGCTTTCAATTTCTTCTAGTAATTTTTCGCCTTCTTTAATATATTGATCTTTATCGGTTGGCATCTGAACATCGGAAATAGAAATAGTCATACCGGAATCGGTCGAATATTCAAAACCGATTTTCTTGATTCGATCAGCAAATTCGGCGGTTTCGGCCAAATCATATTTATTAAAATGTTCAGCTAAAATTTTCTTTAAGGCTTTAGAATCGAAAGTTTCGTTTCTAAATTGCAAAGCATCAGGTAGAATATTGTTGAATAAAATTCGACCAACAGTGGTTTCCACTCGTTCATCAATTGCTTTTGGATCACCCTTGGACATTTTCATTCGAACTTTAACTAAAGCTCGTGGATGTAAATAACCAAGTTGGTAAGCTAAAATGGCTTCATTTTTGCCAGCATAAACTTTACCAGTACCGGCAGCGTCTGTCTCAACGCTAGTTAACCAATAAATACCGGAAACAATTTCCATTCGAGGAATAATAACTGGTTCACCAGAAGCTGGTTTTAACAAGTTATTAGCCGAACGCATTAAACGGGCAACTTCTTCTTTAGCTTGGCTAGAAAGTGGTACATGGACAGCCATTTGGTCACCATCGAAGTCAGCGTTAAAAGCCTGACAAACGAGCGGATGAACCTGAATGGCTTTACCTTCGATCAAAACTGGTTGGAAACCTTGAATACCCAAGCGGTGAAGCGTGGGAGCACGATTTAGAAGGACATGATAGTCAACCGTAATTTTTTCCAAGATATCCCAAACAATTGGATCGCCATGTTCCATCATTTTAGTCGCGTTCTTAACATTGTGAACATGACCTTCATTTATAAGTTTAGAAATAACAAAAGGTTTGAAAAGTTCCAAAGCCATCATTTTTGGCAGACCGCATTGGTGAAGTTTCAAATTTGGACCGACGACGATAACCGATCGGCCAGAATAGTCGACCCGTTTACCGAGTAAGTTTTGGCGGAAACGGCCTTGTTTACCTCGAAGCATATCGGAGAGTGAGCGTAATTTTCTGGCAGTTGAACCAGTGCTAACAGCCCGACCACGACGAGCCGAATTATCAATCAATGAATCGACAGCTTCTTGAAGCATGCGTTTTTCATTACGACAGATAACTTCTGGAGCGCCTTGGCTTAATAACCGTTTGAGACGGTTGTTTCGGTTAATAACACGACGGTAAAGATCGTTTAAATCAGATGCAGCAAAACGGCCACCATCAAGTTGGACCATTGGACGCAAATCTGGTGGAATAACTGGAAGACGGGTTAGAACTAACCATTCTGGCTTTAATCCCGCTTCTTTCATTTCAGTCACCAAACGCAATCGGCGCAACACTTTACGACGATTTAAACCAATGGCACTGTCTAATTCTGAACTAAATTCAGCCTGAAGTTTGTCTAAATCAGCTCGTTTTAAGAGCTCAAAAACGGCTTCGGCGCCGATACCAACTTTAACAATTTGACCATATTTCATGGACAATTCATGGTATTGACCTTCAGACAAAATTTTCTTTTCAGTTAAATTGGTAATTTCTGATTTAGTCGCTTTATATGAACCTTCAACCTTGGCCATAATCATATTATCTTTGATTTTGGCTTTGGCTTCAGTATATTCTCTTTCGAGTTGTTCTAACGAGCTTTTGCGAATATCTTCATTGACAGCCAAAATAACAAAACCAGCAAAGTAAACCACTTTTTCCAAATCAGTCACTGATAAATCAAGAAGTAATCCCAAAATACTTGGAACTGAACGGATATACCAGATATGAGCAATCGGCACAGAAAGATCAATATGACCCATTCGTTCACGTCGAACAGAAGAGCGAGTGACTTCCACACCGCATTTGTCGCAAATCACACCTTTATAACGAATTTTTTTGTATTTACCACAATAACATTCCCAATCTTTGGTTGGACCGAAGATTTTTTCATCAAAAAGACCATCGCGCTCCGGTTTTTGGGTGCGATAATTGATGGTTTCCGGTTTGGTAACTTCACCATATGACCAGTTGGAAATTTCATCTGGACTAGCCACCGAGATTTTTAAAGCATCAAAATCGGTAATTCTTGGGGCTTCTTTTGGTTTAATTCGAATTTTTTCTTTATTCATATTCGTATTTGCTCCTATCGATTATTCTTCTTGACCATCAACCGGCTCGGAAACCATATCTGGTTCTTCCTCTTTAAGCTCGGTGACTTCGGCATCAATATCTTCATCTTCGTCTGAATTTTGATTATGCTTGGCTTGTGCGGCTTCATCGTGGGCTTTATCTTTGGCTTCAACGAAAGCGGCGCGTTTAACATCTTTACGGCTTAATTCCGCGGCAGTTAGCATCTCTACATTCAATCCTAATGATTGCAATTCTTTAACCAAAACGTAGAAAGAAGCTGGAATTGATGGTTTTTGAATTGGCTCACCTTTAATGATTGCTTCGTAGGCTTTTGAACGACCGACGACATCATCAGATTTAATGGTTAACATTTCTTGCAAAGTATGAGCGGCACCATATGCTTCTAGAGCCCAAACTTCCATTTCTCCAAGACGCTGACCACCAAATTGGCTCTTACCACCAAGTGGTTGTTGAGTGACCATTGAGTATGGACCAGTTGAACGGGCGTGCATCTTGTCATCAACCAAATGGCAAAGCTTCATCATATATTTAATACCAACAGTAGTTTTTTGTGAGAATGGCTCGCCAGTGCGACCATCGAATAACTGAACTTTTCCGTCTTCAGGAATACCGGCTTTTTTCTGTTCAGCTTGGATCTGTTCCAAAGTTGTGCCTTCAAAAACTGGAGTGGCAACTTTGTAACCAAGGCGCTTAGCAGCCCAACCCAAATGAGTTTCCAAAAGCTGACCAAGGTTCATACGAGAAATAACGCCGAGTGGGTTAAGAATGATATCAATTGGTGTACCATCGGCCAAGAAAGGCATTTCTGCTTCTGGTAGGACCATTGAAATAACACCTTTGTTACCATGGCGTCCGGCTAATTTGTCTCCAACCTGAACCTTACGAAGTTGAGCAATCGCGACTTCCACCATCTGGTAAACACCAGCTGGTAATTCATCGCCGGCTTCTTTGGAGAAAATCTTAATACCGACAACTTTACCATATTCACCGTGTGGCAAACGCAAAGAAGTATCTTTCACATCTTTGGCTTTTTCACCGAAAATAGCGCGCAAAAGTTTTTCTTCAGCCGAAAGTTCGGTCTCACCTTTTGGTGTAATTTTACCAACTAAAATGTCGCCGGCGGCGATTTGAGCACCAATTCGGATCACACCTTGATCATCAAGGTTGGCTAAAGCGCTTTCACCGACATTTGGAATATCGCGAGTTAAAAGTTCTGGACCGAGTTTGGTATCGCGAATTTCAATCGAATAATTTTCAATATGAACAGATGTTAAAACATCTTCACGAACTAAACGTTCGGAAAGAATAATAGCATCTTCAAAGTTACCACCTTTAAACGGCATATAAGCAGCTAGAACGTTTTGACCAAGAGCCAATTCGCCGTTTTCAGTAGCTGAAGAATCAGCTAAGATTTGACCACGTTTGACATTATCACCGACAGTTACAACTGGACGTTGATTAATACAAGTTGCCTGGTTGGAACGAACAAATTTCTGTAATTTATGGGTTCTCTTGCCAGTGGCAGTTTCTAAAATAATTTCATTAGCCGAAACCGAAAGGACAGTGGCGTCATTTTCAGCAAAAATACATTGGCCAGAATCTTTGGCAGCCGAGGCTTCCATACCTGTACCAACAACCGGCGAGGTTGGTTTAACAAGGGGAACTGCTTGACGTAACATGTTTGAACCCATAGAGGCACGAACAGCGTCATTGTGTTCGACAAATGGAATTAAAGCGGTTGAAACTGACACAATTTGCTTTGGCGAAACGTCCATAAACTGAACTTTTTCAATTTTTTCCACACCCGGTTCACCGAATTTACGCAAAACTGCTTTAGTTTGATTGAAAAAGCCATTAGCGTCAATTGGAGTCGAAGCTGGAGCAATAATATATTTATCTTCTTCATCAGCATCCATATAAACAACTTTGTTGGTAACTTTCATTTTGCCATCGACTTTTTCGACTTGCAAATATGGAGTTTCCAAGAAACCATAGTCGTTGACTTTGGCATAGCTAGCCATATAGCCGACCAAACCAATGTTTGGACCTTCTGGAGTTTCAATTGGACAAACCCGACCATAGTGAGAGTGATGAACATCGCGGACTTCGAAGCCGGCGCGTTCGCGGGAAAGTCCACCAGGGCCAGTAGCTGATAAACATCTCTTGTGTTCAAGTTCAGCCAACGGATTTGTCTGGTTCATAAATTGGGACATCTGAGATGAGGCGTAGAATTCTTGTAAAACAGCAGCAATTGGACGAACGTTTACCAGTTGTGCGGAAGTAACAACATCTGGATCCAAAACCGACATACGGTCTTTAATAATACGTTCGATTCGAAGCAAACCGACACGAACTTTACCTTGAAGAAGTTCTCCAACGGCGCGAACGCGGCGATTACGCAAATGATCAATATCGTCAGGCTGGGCCATCGGATCGTTGTTTAAGCGAATAATTTCACGAATAACTTCCACGATATCTTCAACTCGCATAATTCGATTTTTAAGATCGTCATTAGCGGTTGTACCTAATCTTTGGTTAATTTTATAACGACCGACTTTACCTAAATCATAACGCTTTGGATTGAAAAACATGGCATCCAAAAAGCTTTTAGCGGTTTCAGCTGTCGCTAAATCACCTGGTCGAATACGTTTGTAAACTTCAACCAGTGATTCGTCGTAAGTTTTGGCTGTATCGCGAGCCAAGGTATTTTTAATATAGTCATGATCAGCATTGTCGTTAACGCCTTCGAAGGCTTTCATGATTTGATCGGTATCTAAACCTAATGAGCGAAGGAAAGTGGTAACTAAAATTTTTCGTTTGCGATCAACTTTAACCGTAATAATATCGCGATTAGAGGTTTCAAATTCTAACCAAGCGCCGCGAGATGGAATAACTTTAGCGCCAAATAGTTTGCGGCCAGCCATTTCTTCAGCACCAAAAAGCACACCGTAGGAACGGACGATTTGACTGACAACAACACGTTCAATGCCGTTGATAATAAAAGTACCTCGATCAGTCATAATTGGGAAATCTCCCAAGAAAATCGAGGATTCTTTAGTTTTACCAGTAATTTTGTTAGTTAATTTAACCTGGGCTTTAAGCGAGGACTTGTAGGTTAAATTTTTCATTCGGGCAGTTTCTTCATCAATGGCTGGTTGCTCAAGAGCAAAGTCACCGAATTCGAGCGACAAAACTTTACCAGTGAAGTCTTCCACTGGGTTGATTTCGTCTAAGAGTTCGCGCATTCCCTCCTTAAAGAACCAATCGTACGACCGAGTTTGAATTTCAATCAAATCCGGCAAAGGAATGTTAAATTTTGATTTTGTGAATTGAATGCGGTTTTGTAACACGAAAAAACTCCTCAATATTAAATAACAGCGCCTAGCTGCTTGAGGGCAGACGGGTAAAATTAGAGGCTACTTTTTTCCACCCTTTACCTTTTATTTATTTTATTTGACTAATATAAATATGGAAAAGTTTTAGAGCGCATTACACTGTAGCTACAAAAGACTTTCTGAATCAACTATATAATATTTCCTGTTTTTTGTCAAGAGGCAGGAAGATTTTATTCTGGCAAATAAACAGCAATATTATTATTTTCACCCGGATTACGATATCCTAAACCAGAGCCAGTTGGTTGATAACAGGCTGGTCTAGGATCTTCTGTCGGCCCCATATCTGTTTCTAAATCAGCATAAAGAACAGCATAATTATGACCGCAAATCGTTGAATAATCATATCGATAAGAACAAAATCGACCTGGATTTTCCGAGTTTGCAACTCCCCCAACTTTTGTTTCAATTGGTACACTTGATAAAATTCCAGCATTGACTAAAGGCTGCAAAAAAGTATCGTTACCAGGATCACCGGGATAAATTGGACCAAGAACATTGCTGCCTAAATCAACGGATTTACCCCAACAATGATAAGGATAATGACTATCTCCATCATTTGCCATATAATGTCCATCAGAGGTATCGGCACTACCATCATCCCAATGCCCTGATGAACCAGGTGGAGTATTTACATACCAAGCATCCACGTTATAACTTGGAAAGTGACCTTTTAACGCTTTATATTGTCTTAATGCATTAGTAATTAATTTGATATCAGCCAACCTCTTTAAATCGCGAGCGATTGCGGCACTTTCGCCATCTACTGATTTCGGTGTAATAGTATTAGTATCATTTAAAGTATAAATTGTGGTTTTATTAGCTACATCTTGGATTGGCGAAGTCGCGGTGACAGTAATTTGATTACTATCGGCGCTAACACCAAGACTACTACCTTGAGAAGTAGCATCAGTGCCTAATTGAATAATTTTTGACGTTTCATCAGTGTTATCGCTACAAGTTGTATCAGTGCCTGTGGTAGTACAAGAGAGAGTTTTACCAGGATTATCGTCAGTATAAATTTGTGCCAAGTTGCGAGCTTGAGTCATATCAGACTTAACTCGCGCGTCTTTAGCTTTGGCGCGAGCGGAATTTAGAGCGACCAAAACCATGGCGGCTAAAATGCCAATGATGGCGATAACCACCAGGAGTTCAATTAAAGTAAATGATTTTTGTTTCATATTCCCTCACAATTTTTAGTTTTAGAGTTAATTAACAGGTAAATAAACGGCAATATGATTATTTGGAAAGCCACCGTCACCTTCATAACCCCAAGGAAAACAAACTCCAGCTTTTAAATCATTAGGTCTAATATCGGTAGTTGGACCCATATTTGTTTCTAAACTAGCATATAATTGAGCGTATGCTTGACCAGAACAACCAGATGAATTAACTGATGTATGGATTATATTATACTTATAAGAGCAAAATCGTCCGGGATTATAGGAATCTGCTACTCCGCCTGGTTTAGTTTCAATCGGCACGCTCGACAAAATTCCTGCATCAACCAAAGGTTGTAAGAAAGTATCGCCAGCGTGGACTGGACCAAAAGCAGAACTACCAAGATCAACATCTCCTCCCCAACAATAATATGGGCCTTGTCTTGCGTTCATACTACCGTCAGAAGCATCAGAACTACTTTGATATGGTGTACCATATTCCCAGTAACCTGGCCAACCTGGAGAAGCGCATACAGGACCAGAACAGCCAGGCCCACTATAAGCTGGAGCAAATGCCGGATAATGCCCCCTTAGAGCTTTATATTGTTTTAAAGCATTAGCGATTAAATTAATATCGGCGATACGTTTCATATCGCGAGCGATAGCGGCATTGTCGCCAGTGACTATTGTTGGTGTAATAGTATTAGTATCGGCTAAAGTATAAATCGTTGTTTGCCCAGTAGCATCTTGGATAGGCGAAGTCGCGGTAACCTGAATTTGACTACTATCAGCACTGACACCAAGAGTACTGCCATGAGAATTAGCATCGGCACTTAATTGAGCGATTTTTTGTAATTCGTCAGCATTCGAGGGATCAGAAAAAGCATCACAAGTTGTACCAAAACAGTTAATACTTTTAGTCGGATTATTGTCTTCGTAAATTTGGGCTAAGTTTCGAGCTTGAGTCATATCAGATTTAACTCGAGCATCTTTAGCTTTGGCGCGAGCGGAATTTAGAGCGACTAAAATCATAGCCGCCAAAATACCAATAATAGCAATAACCACCAAGAGTTCAATTAAAGTGAATGATTTTTTCATTTTCCCTCCATAAAATACACGAAAAAAACTATATAACTTAATTTACTTTAATTATAATGATATTTTAGAATGAATGCAATTATTCTAAAGTTTTGAGTTTTTGTGAGATGATATTTACCAGTTCATCTAAGCCTTTACCTGAAACAGCCGAAATTAACAAGCAATCTTTACCAATTTTTTTCGAAAATTTGGTCGCGATTTTTTTCGCGTCAGCGGCAGTCATAGTATCGATTTTATTTAAAACCGTGATTTCGTCTTCTTGAATCAATTTCTTATTCCAAGCTTCCAATTCATGACGAATGTCTTGGTAATCTTTTTCTAAAGTTTGGCTATTAATATCTAAAATATGAACAATCACACCTGAGCGTTCAATGTGGCGCAAGAATTTGTCACCCAAACCGCGACCTTCGGAGGCGCCTTCAATAAGCCCAGGAATATCGGCTACAACAAAAGCGATTTCACTGTTACGAACTACACCTAGATTTGGTTCAAGAGTTGTAAACGGATAATCGGCAATTTTTGGTTTGGCATTAGAAATCCGCGACAAAATAGTTGATTTACCACAATTTGGTAAACCGACTAGACCAACGTCAGCCAAAAGTTTAAGTTCTAACCGAAGTTGTTTAGCATCGCCCGGATCCCCTGGAGTGGTTTCTCGAGGCGCTTGATGAGTTGATGTGGCGAAATGAACATTGCCCAAACCACCTTTACCACCGCGAGCGATAATTATTTCGTCACCAGCTTTGGTTAAATCGGCCATTTGTTCTTGGCCACCATATTGGCTAATTCTCCAAATGATCGTGCCTGGCGGCACTTTCAAAGTTAGATCAGCGCCATTTTTACCATGTTGACGTTTATTACGACCATTTTCACCTTTTTCGGCCGCAAAAAACTTTCGTGACGCGTAGTCAGATAAAGTATGAGTGTTGTTGTCGCAGAAAAAAATGATATTGCCACCGTCGCCACCATCGCCACCATCTGGACCGCCTTTTGGAATATATTTTTCGCGACGCATGCTAGCAGAGCCTGCACCACCATCACCAGCCTTAATTTTAATTACAACTTCGTCTGTGAACATAAGAATCTTTAGTAGATTGTAGCATGTAGTTAGTAGCAAGCATGCATTTAATTTAGTAAACAATTTATGAAGCTCGTGGGCATCTGCCCACGGTTTGTCAAGCTTCACAAGCTTTGCTTATCTTAGCATAGATTTAATCAGATTTCAAGGTTTTAATATTACAAATAACTTAATGGATTTTGCGGCTTATTGTTTTTACGAATTTCAAAATGCAAATGAACGCCGGTGGACCATCCAGTTGAACCCATAATTCCAATTTGTTGGCCCTGATTCACCCACTGACCATTTTTGACTAAAATTTTAGAAAGATGACCATAAAGAGTCGAATAGCCATTACCGTGAGAAATAATAATGTGATTGCCATAACCACCACCCCAACCACCACCGGTAAAAGTAATATTGCCTGAAGCGGCCGCTAAAATCGCTGTACCGCATCGCGAAGTTAAATCAATTCCGGTATGAAAATTTTCGTAACTAGTATGGCCAAAAACCTGACTCATACAACCCCAACCACGCAACGGATGATTGAAGATTCCTTTGAAAGCCGTCCGAATCGCCGCGGTCGTCGATTTTTGCAAACTGGCAATGGTACTAGCACTAACATCTTGTGGTGGCAATTGTAATTTTTGACCGAGTTTAATATTGTCCGAAGTCAAATTATTCGCCGACTTGATTGTGGAAATCTTTAATCCATAAGTCCAACCGATTGAACTAATCGTATCACCGGCCGCCACTGTATAGGAGATGATTGTTTTGCGATTACCACTACCAACATCGGTGTTAGCGGTTTCCAAAATCACTGGTTTACCCAAATATTCTTCATCTTTCAAAGCTAAAACCACTTCCACGGCATCACCTTGGATTAAAGGCGTATAAGGATTGATAGCGTTGACTGTTTTAGCCACTTCCACCGGATTTAAGTCCATCACCTCGGCGCTCGGCACATATTCCATCGAACTTTCAGAGGCTTCGACATAGTTAGAAACAACTACAAAAAGCGCAATTAAAATAATTGATAAATAAGGTAAAACAAATTTTCCAAAAAACACCTTTAGAAAATTAGGTGTACGATTTTTGGTTTTTTTAATAAGTTCCTGTAAACGTGAGGTAATCGGCTGAAAAATCGTTCGGACTTTGAGAAGCATCAACCTCCTTCAAACCCTCTTTTTTGATACTTGGCTTGACAATTCTTAGTCTATCACAACCAGGAAAGATGTCAATTTGGAAGAAAATATTTTATGATTAAATTATGATGGGAAAATCAAGATTTTTAACGGAAATAATTGCGGTAGTCGTAGTCATTGCTCTACTGATTGTAGCCGGATTTTTATTTATTAAAAAAAATAAAACCGCGGCTTCTAGTTGGAATTTACCGGGAATTTCTCAAATTGGCAATGTTAACACTCCAAGTGGTTTAACCGGACCAGAAAATCAAGCCAAGGCTGCAACTCTTTCACCAGATAAAATCATCGAATGGACTAATTATTATCGCGAGCAAGAAAAAATTGCGCCACTAACCAAAAATGATCTTTTAACCACAGCTGCCAATACCAAAACCAATGATATGTTTCAAAAACAGTATTTTGAACATATTTCGCCTGATGGTACCACGCCAGCTCAATTAGTTTTACAAACTGGTTATAATTACAAAGCAACTGGAGAAAATCTGGCTTTGGGTGATTTTACTGATGAAAAAGATTTAGTTGACGCCTGGATGGCAAGCCCCGGTCATCGCGCCAATATTATGAATCCGGAATATACCGAAATTGGCGCAGCTACAGGTTTGAATGATTACGAAGGTCGCAATACTTGGTTGGCAGTTCAGGAATTTGGCCATCAGGCACCAAATTGTACCAAACCCAATCAAACTTTATCTAATTCGATTGATCAAGAAAAAACTGATTATCAGAAATTAGCAGATCAAATGAATACTTTATCGACTGATGCTCAAACTCTGGCTAATCAGGCAAATGAAAAAACTGTCGAAGGTAATCAAATTTATGCTTCAACTCATAGTAAAACCAAAGCTCAACCTTATTGGGACGAAGGCGCAAGTTTACAAACCCAGTCGCAACAAAAAATGGATCAGGCTAAAACGATCGACTTGCAACTTAAAACGCTTTATTCTCAAATCGACACTAATGTTAAAAAATTTAATATCCAGGTGAGCTCATACAACGATTGTCTAAAAAAATAAGAAGAATAAAAAAGCCCAAGAGCTGAGCTCGAGGGCTGGTTAGAGACTGGAATTTTCAGCTACTGCTAAAAGTAGTTCTAATTTCTTATCAACTAAATTGATAATGTGTCTGGTCTTACTCGGCATTGATTGAATCCTGAATTTATCGGCAAAGAAGTAAAGATGATGACCTTCGCGTGGTTCAGGCCATCCGTTTAGTTCTATTAAATAAATTCTAACTCGATCATAACGCTTAAAGAGCCGAAGACGTTTCACTAGAACACCGGAGAATTCTTGTGTTACAGCTTTGTTGATCATAGCTGTAACTTTTTCGTGTCGAATTGACGCGGTGATTGGCTGGTTGGAATTTAATCGAAAACTTGGAATTTCTCCTAATCGACCGTTATCTAGTATCATAGTTTTCTCGTAATCCGTACCAGCGCAATATCGAATGACAGCATAAACCAATTCGGATATCATCGCCTTCACCTCCTTTCATCACAGAATTGCTGTTGTGATTATATTACAAAAAAACTCCCTGGTTGTCAAGGAGTTTTTTTAGAAATCGAATTAAATAATTAGACTAATCTGCGGATTATCTCTTCATGCTTATAAGCAAAGCTTGCAAACACAAAGAAATTACAATCTCCTGATAATTTCTTCGTGTTTGTAGCACTCCAATGAGTCGCCGACTTTTATTTTGGTGGCGCTGACAACTTTCAAACCACATTCGAAACCTTCTTGAACATCGCTCACTTCGCGCTTGTTTTGTTGAAGTGAAGTGATTTTTCCTTCACCAAGTGTTTCTTTATCACGCACAATTTTAACCACACAATTGTTTTCAATTCGGCCGGTTTTAACTTTGCCACCAATAATTTGATCTTGACGAGCAACTTTAAAGATAGCCAAAACTTCCATGCGGCCAACTTCGGTTTCGATAATTTCTGGTTCAAGAAGCCCAGATAGAGCCGCTGTCAAATCGTCGAGTAATTGATAAATAATATCGTAAATACTAATTTTAATATTTTCGCGTTTTGCCAAGTTCATCACGTCAGTCGAGGCTTTAACTCTAAAGCCAATCACTAAAGCCGTGGAAGCCAGGGCCATATTAATATCTGATTCATTAACATCGCCAACACCTTCATGAACAATATTAATTTTGACTTCGGAAGTGGAGATTTTTTCGAGAGAAGTTTTAATCGCCTCCAGGGAACCGGCCACATCAGCCTTTAAGACAATTTTGAGTTCTTTGAGTTTACCTTCTTTAATATCTTTGCTAATTTCGGTAATAGAAATAACTTTGCGATGAATGCTCTTAGTTTTAACCAAATCGCGCGCTTCTTTTTCATTTTCGACAACCTGAAAACGATCACCAAAGTTTGGTAAATCTTGCAGTCCGGCAATTTGAATCGGGGTCGAAGGCTTGGCTTCTTTGATTTTCTTTCCCAAATAATTTTCCATGATTCGAATTTTACCATAGGTTTGACCAATAATAATTGGATCATTGAGGTGCAATGTCCCTTCTTGGACCAAAACAGTTGCCAACGGGCCCTTACCGGCTTGCATGTGAGATTCAATCACCACACCAGAAGCCGGGACCGTAGCATCAGCTTTCATTTCTTTAAGATCGGAAACCAACAAGACCATTTCCAAAAGTTCATCAATATTAAGATGATTTTTGGCGGAAATTCCTACCATTGGCGTACTACCACCCCATTCTTCAGGAAGAAGTCCAATATCAGCTAATTGGCGTTTGGTTTTTTCAATATCAGCATCAGGTAAATCAATTTTATTAATCGCCACCACAATCGGCACATTTGCCTCTTTGGCATGCTTGGCCGCTTCGATTGTTTGTGGCTTAACACCATCGTTGGCAGCCACCACCAAAATAACCACATCGGTAATATTTGCACCATGGGCCCGCATTGCCGAGAAAGCTTCATGGCCAGGTGTATCTAAAAAGGTAATGGTTCGTTCTTTTTTCTCTTTATCTTTGATTGTAATTTGATAAGCGCCGATATGCTGGGTAATACCACCAGATTCAGTCGAAACCACATCGGTTGAGCGAATAGCATCTAAAAGTTTGGTTTTACCGTGATCGACATGGCCCATCACAGTCACAACAGGAGAGCGTTCGGTTAAGTGTTTACGTTCGACTTCCACAATTTTAGAGATTTTTTCATCAGCTTTTTCTTTGACGTCATATCCTAACTCATCACCAATAATAGCCATGGTTTCAAAATCAATTGATTCATTGATTGTCGCCATAACGCCATTTTTAAACAAAACACTCATGACTTGCGTCACGGGCATTTTCAAAGCTTCGGCATACTCTCGAACCGAGAGAACCGATGAGACTTCGACAATTTTTTTAGTTGTAGCTGGATTTGAATTTGTATCCATATTAAATAAAAGACTCCTCTGTCTTAGTCTAATCATATTCCTTTTTAGGTATAAAAGCAAGGTTAAACTAACTAGTCCACCAAATCGTCAATTAAAAGTGATTTGATTTTTGCTAGTTGTCTTTGATAGGTAACTTGATCGTCCATCAGTTGTTGATATTTAGTCGGGGTAATATCCAGAACTGGTGTAATTAGACCCGTTTTAGTGGGATGCAAAAATTCCTTGTAAGAAGAATATTGCCAATCTTCTGGTTTAATCGCCAACCAGGCCGAGGTGGGATTTAAATGAATATAACGGGTTAAATGTAAAAGATAATTATCATTTTTAATCTCAATATTTTTAAAATGGCCTTCAAAAAGCGGACCTAAACGATTTTGTTCGGCGTTTAAATATTTAGCATAACTATTAGAAATTCGGGACATAAATTGGGTGATACCATCGGTTGTAACCTGTTTTAAAATCAAATGAAAGTGATTTGGCATCACACAATAAGCAATAATTTCCACTAAATATTTGTTTTCCGCCTGTAAATGGTCTAAAACCTGGTTTTGAAATGATTCAGAAAAAGATTCAAATTTGGAATAACTGTAAGTTAGATTTTGGTAGCGATAGAGCGCGAGCATGCCAATAAACCGGTTGTAATCTTCCGGTTTATTGAAAATTTTAAGTCCACCGATACTTCGATTAAATATGTGATATGTTTGATTAGTAACTAAAGGTGTTTTTCGATTATTCATATGTTTATTATAATTCATCTTTAGTCTAATCACAAAATATTTCTCAATTTTCCCCATATGACAACCCTGGAAGTTACCTTCTGATTTAAAAGTTTAAAGAAGTTAACACCGTACGGCGACCTCGGAGGTAGGCGAACAGTGTTAGATCAAAAACCCGCTAATTAAAGCGGGAGCTGATTACATGTTATTGACTATTTTAGGGGAATCAGATTGAATATTATCTGTAATATTATTATCGTTTATTGATCTATAGTTTGGCATCAATACAGCCATTGCAGTTTGAATCGCCTCATCAAGCGTTGGCACTACAAAGCCAGCGATTCCACAAACAATTGGGTGATGATGGATATTTTGTTTTTCTATCGCTAAAACAACCGGTTTACGATAGGCATCAGCCCAACCCAATTCTATCATCGTTCCTATAGTAATTTGAGTTGCGCCAATCAAATTCATTAATACAACATCGCAACGCGCGATATCAAATCGATCGCGAGTAGTGATACCACTACTTGTAATTAATGAGGAGGTATTTTCTCTCAAATTTTCCTTACCAATTACACCCTGATTAGACAGGAACTCTTTACCTCGCATTGGCGAAATCGCCTGAATATTAGAAGGGAGTTTATTGGCAACATAATTACGCCAATCCGAACAACCTTCATAAGTACAACCGATAATCGGTCCGCTCAAGAACAACAGAAATTCCATCTCTATCTCCTTTGGTGCGATTAGCTGTGTCTAATTATAGGGAAAAATTCAAGTTTGTCAATATTGGAAACAAAAAACCGCTCTTTGTAAAGCGGTAGTAGGTTAGAAATTTCTAAATATTTGACCACCATTTATCAGTGGTTAAATCGAAAATGGTTTTAAATTTATCATAATCGATGGCAAAATGTCCGTTTTCCTTTAGACTGGGTTTGGTAAAATTTTTAATACCAGACACAATTTTGTCCCAAGAAAATCCTGGCGGTGGCAATAAAATTGGTTGGGTCCGAAAAATAAATTCCTGCCGATCTAGCATCATTTTATAAGCATAGCTGCATAAAATATTTGGTTCTTTCTTGAGCGTCGACGATCGAACCACAATACTATCAATTCTGTTAGTCGTGAGAGTATTGTAGTGGATAATCGCATGACCATTTCGACGGAAAATCCAGACCAAAACCGGCTCAAGTCCAAGTTTTTCCGCATCTTCATCATTTTCAGCATCAGCAATTAAGGAAAATTCATACAGATCATTTAAAGCCAATTTTGGTAAGATATCCTGACTAATTATCTGATAGAAATGATGATTCCCAACTTGATAATTACTTGATGTTTTTCCCTGTAAAAATGAATCTGCACCAATTAACGATCTGATTATACTAGCTTCATTTGTTCCACTTGATATTACTAAATCGCGATATTCCGATGGCTCTCGTCGAATTCCTTCGTTAAACGACCGTCTAACTGAAGAAATCATGTTCAAGGATTCTTTTAAGGAACTTATCTCTTCTTCACTGAACCAGCCTTGTAGTTGTTTAGACATAGCCACCTCCTCAAAGATAATGCTTGAATTTTAACACTTTCTCGAGTTTTAGTCAATAAAATATCAGATACCAAAAGGACAGTCCTTCAGCGCGTTAAAGGACTGTCCTTAACTAATATTTATTCTGGATCCTTGATGTCGGTGTTCGATAATCTCACACCGGCTCGAGGATGACTACATCACTTCTTAATATCTCCGCCGCCCCACCAGTTAGTGTCGTCTAACTTAGATTGAGTTGGTTTTTTGTCGTCTTTATCATCAGACTTTTTTGATGGTTCAACTTTATCAGACTTAATTGCGGACGGCTTCACATCAGCATGGACCTGGGCCCATTCAGGAATAGAAGTACCGTCAGATTCCTCGATTTTATGTTCTTTGATTTCTTCGACTTCTTTTTCTCGTTCGGCTTTGGCGTCAACTTCTTCAATCGGTTCAACTTCTTGAATCGGTCGATCTTCTTGAATCGGCACAGCAATCGCCTGCTTATCTTCATCAATGGTTTGAATAAATTCTTCAGTTGATTTTGGTACAACGGTGACAGACGCAACTTTATCATTATCATGCATTTTCATCAAAGTCACACCTTGAGTGTCGCGACCCAAAATCTTAATTGTCGCCAAATCCATCCGGATAATTTGGCCTTGTTTACTGGCTAAAATAACATCAGCAACATCACCATAAACCACGTGGGTAGCCACGACTTTGCCGGTTCGAGCGGCCACCGCTGCTACGCGAATTCCCATACCACCGCGAAGTTGAATCTTAAACTGTGGTAAAGGCGTGCGTTTACCAAAACCGTTTTCCAAAACCGCCAAAACAAAAGCTTTTTCTTCAAGACTTGGCAAAACCACATCCACACCGATCACTTTATCTTCGCCGCGTAAATGAATTCCTCGAACACCAGCGGCGGAACGCCCCATTGGTCGAGCGTCTTTTTCATCAAACAAAATCGATTGTCCTTGAGCCGAGGCAATGAAAATCTTATCCGCGCCAGAAGTGGTTTTGACCCAACGCAATTTATCGTTGGCGCTTAATTTAATCGCCACAATCCCAGTTTTGCGAACGTTTTTGTATAAAGCGATTTCACTCTTTTTCATCACGCCGCGTTCAGTTACCATCACAAAATATTTCAATTTTTCTTTATCTTCACTATCAAGCGCAATCACGGCTGTGACTTTTTCATCTGGCGAAATCTGTAAAATATTAACCACCGCTTGACCTTTGGAAATTCTGGAAGCTGATGGTAAATCATAAACTTTAGTCTGAAAAATCCGACCACGGTCAGTAAAAAAGAGTAAATCATCGTGAGTATTGGCAGCCAACATGTGTTCAATTACATCTTCTTCTTTAGTTTCCATACCCAAAACACCTTTACCGCCACGAACTTGCGAGCGATAAGCCGAAACCGGCATTCGTTTAACGTAATTACCTTTGGTTAGCATGACAATTACTTGTTCTGAAGGAATTAAATCTTCAGCCCGGAATTTGCCAATTTCTTGTTCAAAAATCTGGGTCCGACGCGGATCAGGAAAACGCTTTTTAATATCTAGTAATTCTTTTTTAATAATACCTAAAATCTTGGGTTCCGAAGCTAAAATTTCTTCTAATTCTTTGATTAAAGTAATTAAAGCTTGATATTCTTCTTCAATTTTTTGGACTTCCAAAGCAGCCAAGGCCGATAAGCGCATTTCCAAAATAGCGTTGGCTTGAATTTCAGTCAGTTCGAATTTTGCACAAAGCGAAGCTTTCGCCTCTTCTCTGGTTTTACTCTTTTTGATTACTTCCACGACTTCATCGATTCGAGCCAAAGCAATGCGCAAACCTTCCAAAATATGAGCGCGGTCTTTGGCTTTCTTAAGTTCAAACTCGGTTCGACGACGAACCACAATTTGACGATGCTTTAAATATTCTTCTAAAACAGTTTTTAAAGTTAAAATACGTGGTTGAATTCCATCAATTAAGGCCAACATATTCACATGGAAGGATGTCTGCATTAAAGTCAATTCATATAATCGATTTAAGATTTTTTTCGGATAGGCAGTGGCTTTAAGATCAATTACGATGCGAATACCTTCAGTCCGATCGGATTCATCACGCAACCCGGAAATACCTTCCAATTTTTTATCTTTAACTAAATCGGCAATTTTAGAAATAAGATCAGCTTTGTTAACCTGATAAGGTAGAGCGGAAATCACAATTCTAAAACCGCCACGCTTTAATTCTTCAATAGAACTGACGGCGCGCATCACAATTGAACCGCGACCGGTAGCGTAGGCATTCTTGATTTGGCTAAGCCCGTAAATTTCAGCGCCGGTCGGGAAATCCGGACCTTTAACAAATTGCATCAAATCTTCCATGGTACAATCGGGATTATCGATTAAGTGCGTCACACCATCGACTAATTCGCCCAGGTTATGAGGCGGGATATTGGTTGCCATACCAACAGCAATGCCCATTGAACCGTTGAGTAGTAAGTTTGGCAATTTGCTCGGTAGTACGCGCGGCTCTTCACGAGTCGAATCATAGTTTGGCACAAAATCGACCGTATCTTTTTCAATATCAGCCAACATTTCTTCGGAAAAACTGGACATGCGACATTCAGTGTAACGCATGGCGGCCGCCGAGTCGCCATCGATTGAGCCAAAGTTTCCCTGGCCATCAACCAACTGGTAACGCATCGAAAAGCTTTGAGCCATACGAACCAATGTATCGTAAACAGCGATATCGCCATGAGGATGATATTTACCCAAAACGTCTCCAACCACAAGGGCGGATTTTCGATATTTGGCTTTGGCGGTTAGACCTAACTCATGCATCGAAAAAAGTACGCGGCGATGAACCGGTTTAAGACCATCGCGAACATCAGGCAAAGCCCGAGCCACGATTACCGACATGGCATAATCCAAATAAGACTCCTGCATTTCAAGTTCCAAGTCTCTCATTTTGATCATACCGTAATCAGTTTTTTCCTCTTCACCCGAATCCTTGCCAAAGTTAAAAATCGCTTCCTCTTTGGCTAATTCTTCTGGATTAAGTTCTGTTTCCGGATTTTCGATTTCATCAATATCAGCCGATTCTTCTGAATCATCGGTTTCTGCTATTTCTTCAGATTCATCAGCTTCTTCTTTTTTATCTTTTTTGTCTTGTTCGTCTTTGTCTGCCATTTTGCTCTTCCTTCCTTAGATTATCTTCCCTTACTTGAACTGCGTTTATGGGTGCCTTTTTCTTTTTTGATTTCGCGAGGGACATTGACTGGACGATTGCCTTGGCGGCCCATTTGATTGACATTATACCAATCTTTATGTTCTTTTTGAGTTTCCAAAATTACATTCGGTTCTTCGATTTGATTGTCACTATTTTTAAATTGATTTGGTTCTGGTTCAATATTAGGCATATTATCCTCTATACATCTAGGTTTTTAACATTTTTAGCATGAGTTTGGATAAATCGTTTTCTGGGAGCTACTTCGTCGCCCATCAACATGGAAAAAATTTCATCAGCGCGCTCGGCATCATGAGCCGAAACCTTAAGTAAAACTCGATTTTCCGGATTCATCGTGGTGTCCCACAATTGCTCCGGGTTCATTTCTCCCAAACCTTTGTAACGCTGAACATTAACCCCATCTTTACCCATCTTTTTAACCGCTTGTTCCATCTGACCTTCATTGTAAGCCCATTGTTTGGTCTTACCTTTTTGGACCAAGAATAACGGCGGTTGGGCAATAAACAAATGTCCACCGGTAATGATTTCTTGAAAATGCCGATAGAAAAGAGTTAATAATAAGGTTCGAATATGGGCGCCGTCAACATCAGCATCAGTCATAATGATGACGCGACCATAACGCATTTTATCCATATTCAGAGTATCGCCAATGCTGGTACCCATCGCAATAATCAAATTCTTAATTTCCTCGTTAGATAGCATTTTATCCATACGGGCGCGTTCGACGTTTAAAATCTTACCGCGAAGTGGCAATATTGCCTGGAATTTTCTGTCCCGACCCTGTTTGGCACTATTGTGTACAAAAATACCACTGGCTAAGGCGAAGTTATGCGTGTTTGGAACTTCGATATCATAGACATCAATTTTTTGATTGATTTTTTCAATTGATTTAATTTTATGATTGAAATTGGCCACTGCCTCAACAAATTCTTCTTTTTTGCCATTAAAGAATCGTGAAATCAGCGTTTCCATTTTGACAAGATTTGGATTTCTTTTTGGTAGCGACGATCTTTCTTGGTTATATAAGTCGACTTGACCGTTTTTTTCCAGAACTTTTTTAGCAAAACTTAAACCGGTATTTAAATAAACTTGGTTATAGGCAACTTTTCGTTTAGCTCGAAAATCTTGATTCCACTGTTCTTTAGTTTTTTCTCGACGCCAATTCAATAACTCCGCGTCTTGCCATTCTGTTTTGGCTTTCTCGGCTAAAATCGCTTTTAATTCCGGGTGAGTTGTAAAATATTCTTTAACTTTTTCAGCTTGTTTAGCTCGGTTTTCCGGCTTAGCCCAATATTGTTTTTGAGCTTCGTTTATAGTGTTTAGAATTCGTATTCGAAATTCTTTATTTTGGTTGAAAAAAGCCATATATTTTTGAAGCATAAACTCTTTATATTCTGGATCGCTCCATTGTTTTTTAGCTTTTTCGCTTAACATTTGGCCATAATTATTTTTAATCGTGGCGCTGATTTTTTCTCGATAAGCTTCCGTCTTTTTAATTGCATTGCATTTAGCAATAGTTTCTGGAGTATGCAAAGTTTTATTAGCATGTGATCGATGCAAATCAAGATGGTCAGTTGGAGTCATACGGATAATATTATCGGGATTATTATTTAATTTATTAAAATCCTGATGATGTTTATGACTACCATCTTCAGATAAATAAACGTTATTTTCAAGATTATAATTATCGGCTAGTAAATGTGTAAAAACCCATTTATGGTTTTGAGGATTTAAGACCATTTCATAACCAGAAATCGTAATTCGTCCACCCAATTGAGATGTTTTTTTCCTTAAAGGCATTAAGCTCATACTGCTGTCTAAATCTTTTGCCTGTAAATATGATCCATCTCTTAACATAAACAAATGGTCTGGGGTACAAATAAGTTCTTCATTATTGTCCAAAGTAACCTTGATAACTTCGGTATTTCGTTTGGTTATTCTTGGACTCAAAATTGGAGCAACACCAATATGACCATTTTTCTGCATCGTGTAGCAAAAATTCTGTTTACCTTGTTTATCTTCTTTGACTAAATCAATAAATGAAAGATTGCGACCATCGGCTAAGGCAATTTTAGTATTTCCATCCCAACATCCGCCGGCGGAATCACCCTCGACAATGTAAAGTTCGGAGTTAGCGGAATCTTTATTGGAACAATCTGCTAGCTTACCTGGCAAAGTCATACCCTCCAGAGCGCCTTTTCGAATCACGGTATCGCGCGCGGCGCGGGCAGCCACCCGAGCACGCATCGACAAAGCGCATTTTTCAATAATCTTTCGGGCATCTTGTGGATGTTCTTCAAAATAATAAGACAGACCTTCATAAGTCACCTGCTCAACCATATTTTTCATTTCCGGGTTGCCGAGCTTTCCTTTGGTCTGACCTTCAAATTGCGGATTTGGTAATTTTACCGAAACCACAGCCGTTAAACCTTCACGCACATCTTCACCAGAAAAAGTTAAATCTCCACCTTTATTCATTTCCGATTTTTTAACGTAATCATTGATGGCGCGAGTCAAAGCGGTGCGAAAACCAGTCAAATGGGTTCCACCTTCAACTGTATAAATATTGTTCGCAAAGGTGTAAACGTGTTCATTGTAATCATCGGTATAAGCAATCGAAACTTCAACCGTATTGTCAGCCACTTCTTTTTCAAAATAAAACGGTGGTTCATTGAGTGCCACACGATTTTTATTGATATGACGAACAAAACTGGCCACGCCGCCTTCAAAATAAAAATTATAACCTGGCTCATCAGGATTTTCCCGATGATCAACCACGCGCAAATGAATTTTTTTGGTTAAATAAGCTTGCTGACGCAAATGATTTAAAATCGTATCTAGTGAAAAAGTGGTATTAGGAAAAATTTCCGGATCAGGTTGAAAAGTAATGGCTGTACCATGTTTATCTTTATCAGTTTCACCCACGATTTTGACATCTCCCAAAACTTTTCCTCTGGCATATTCTTGAGCATAAATATGACCATCACGATAAACTTCAGCGCGCAAATGAGTTGAAAGCGCGTTTACAACCGAAGCGCCGACACCATGAAGACCACCGGAAACTTTATAACCACCACCTTCACCAAATTTACCACCAGCGTGAAGCACAGTGTAGACAGTTTCCAAAGCGGATTTTCCGGTCGTTGGATGTTTATCCACTGGAATGCCACGACCATCATCGATCACGCGAACTTTATTATCTGGCAAGAGCTCAACATCGATTTGTTTGGCGTATCCGGCCATTGCCTCATCGAACGAGTTATCCACAATTTCCCAAATCAAATGGTGTAAACCTTCGAGTCCGGTTCCCCCAATATACATGCCCGGTCGTTTTCGAACCGGTTCGAGTCCCTCTAAAACAGTAATATTTTTAGCGGTATATTCTTGTTGTGCTGGCATCTAATCTCTCCTTTGTTTTTTCTTCAATATTTAAAAATCAGGTGATTTAAACCTTCGGCTTTCTTTTACTACAATAACATTGTACCGGATATTTTGTCAAAATGACAGAGAAGAGTTATACTAAAAATATCATTATTAAGGAGGTAAATATGCATAGTGGCGAACTCTCTCGAAAAAATAGTGGCAATACTTTATCTGATATGATTTTAGGCGGCCAAGACGGCCTGGTTAATGTTTTGGGTGTCATTTTAGGTGTCGCGGCGGCGAGCAATGATCTTAAAATTGTCATTGCCGGCGGTATGGCCGCCACTTTTGCTGAAAGTATTTCGATGGCCGCAGTCGCTTTAACCAGCAAAATGGCTGAGCGCGATCATTATTTGTCGGAATTAGCTCGAGAAAAGCGGGAAATGGATACTATGCCGGAAAAAGAAGAAGCGGAAATTCGCAAAATTTACAAATGTAAAGGTTTTGATGGTAAACTTCTGGACGATATTGTGGCCAAAGTTATATCGAGTGATAAATTGTGGCTTGACCAAATGATGAAGGAAGAACTGGAACTTAAAGCCGTGACCCAAAAAGAAATTTACACCTCTAGTTTTGTGGTCGGTTTTTCGGCGTTGGTTGGTTCATTTGTGCCAATTACACCATATTTTTTCGCGCCAATTAAAACCGCCCTGTGGATAAGTCTGGCTATTTCGGTTGTCGTCCTCTTTTTAGTCGGAATTTACAAAGCCAAATTAACAGTCGGCAAACCCGTCAAAAGCGGTTTTCAAATGGCCATTATCGGCATGAGCGCGGCGCTCGCTGGTTATTTCATCGGCAAACTCTTCGGCGCAATTTAGAATTTTTTTGACAAACCAAACCAATGTACACCCCCGGGGTGTACATTTCGGTATTATCTAGCTTGACCAAAACTAATTTTTGACGTAAAATAGTCGTACAGTCTTGAATACAATTTAAGGCTGAATTTGTTGGAGGGTTTGAAAATGGTTGATTTTTGTTTTCTGGATGCGTTGAATGCTTATTCTAAAAATAAAACTCCTGAAGTGCTAGCAGAAATAGCCCAACAAATTCTGGAGTTAGAATACATTGATCGCTGGAGCACAATTGTCGATATTACCGAAAGTTTTAACAGAGAATTGAAACTGACTTTAGCCGAAATTATTCTCTGGTCCCGACCAGCAATTCAGGAAGAAGAAAAAAATTGGTATAGTATTAATGGTCGGGTTATACCAGTCTATGGCGAATTATCGAATAATTGCGGTGACGCAAACGATAACACTGCCTTAGCCAAATTGGTCTTCAGTTTCTGGAAAGCCAATCCTGATCGTCGAGAGGAAATCACTGCGTTGGTTGGCGCCGGTGGTAAAAAGAACGGATTTTACGGCAATAGCACGGATGTATATCCTGACTCCGAAGCCAGTATTTATTCGGATATGCTGCCAACAAATTATACTGAAGATGACAGAATAGATACTAATACGGAAGATTAAGACTAAAAAAACTGCCTGAAAAGCAGTTATCCACTCCCCCACTCTTGGGGGATTTTTTAAATCAAAATTATGTCATTCCGGACCGGCTCGTAACAGGATCCGGAATCCAGAAATAATATCTGGATCCTGAATGTCGGATGCCATCCGGCTCCAGGATGACAAAAATTATTTTTTATTTTTTAATTTTATATCTTTATCCGTATCCAAAACACCATTGAACAAAACTTGATTATTGAAAGATGCAAACAACTTATCACCCAAATTACCTGGTTGTTTTTGAACTAAAAGATGATAATTTTGCGTTGAAATTGGCAATTTATAGCTTAGATTTAAAACATTGCTGGTTTGCGGATTGGTATTTAGCCACAAAGAAAAAGTCGTTTTTCCTGCATCCTCACTAATTTGAATTTTATCCATAATATTTTGGCCATTTAACTCGGCTTTTTGCAAAGTTGAACCAACTGGCACTAAAATTCTAGTCCAGTTAACATTGGTGCCGTCTGGCCAGGCATAACTACCGGTATGAGAACGAGTTAATGCCAGATTTGCCACTAAATTATCATCAAGATTAGAAACCCGATAATCAACCGATTCCTTAACTTTCAGGCTGGTTTTAGCTCCACCGTTTTTTTGCAAACTTAAGTCCGTGATATTGGCATTATTAATAGCCAAATAATCACTGTTCGAACTTTGAATCTCACCACCCCAGTTATTAGCCAAAATCGCTTGTTCAATTTGATCATTATTGGATTGGAATAGAATCTGTTTTTGATTCATCGTTTGTAAAACAAATTTAACTAATTGAACTTTTGGCAAACTGAATGCTTTGTTCATTAAAATCGGCATCAAATCTTTTAAAATGGTCTTCGGTTCGTTTTCCGTCTGATGACTAGCATCGTAAAAATATTCCTTTTCAATCTTCTCGGCCATCTGATCAAAGAAATTATCAGCTGATATTGTCGTTTGATATTTAGCCAAATAAACCGGACCAGTCATTTTGAGTAGATCTTGAACCACCGAAGCATTAACCGCAATTACACCATCAACTTTTTGACCAGATTCTTGAGCGAAAAACCACTGAATATCTTTAGCCGCGGTTGGATAATCAATCGCAAAATTTGAGTCCCGTAAAGCCCAATGATTATGAGAAACAACTGCCAAAGGCGCCGGCGGCGCGACTTGATTTTTAGCCGTAAAAGCATCGTCTAATTTGTAAATATTGGTGTTAAAATCAATCTTCTGAACCTTGTAATCGGAAAATGTAACCGTAGCAAAACTACCAATAAAACCACCGGTTGGTCGCATTTCCGAATTATTTTGAAAAACAACCAAATAAGTCCCATTTTTAAAGGTTTTTAAAATATCTGTTTTAGTTTTAATCGTTGAAGCCGCCACTGTACCAAAAAAACTCAAATTTAAGATTACAGCCATTGTTATCAAAAACACGATAAAACTAAAAAAATGTAAGTGGTTAGCCTTTTTAATTAACTTTTTTTCGATACGTAAAACACGCACAATCGTATCAATATTCGTGCGTTTACGTACTTTTTCCGTTTTATTTTTAGTAAATAAGCCCAATTTCCCTCCGCCAGCATCAGACTATTTTTCGGCTTTGAAGTATTCTACACCCAAGATCAAAATGATTGATAAAAGTAATCCAGCAAATAATCCAATAATTGTATTTAGCACAATGTTTGAGCTGGCGTCAGATACGACTGGTTTAAAAATAGCGATATCGTAAGTTGAATCACCACCATTATTTAATTCATTGGTTCGATTTTGCAAAACCACAGCCGCGGCGTCTAACAACTTGGATAAATCTTCTTTATTTGAACCAGAAATACTCACGTTAATCGTCGCTGGTTCAGTCCGAACAGCTTTGAAAGTCCGAGACAAGGTTTTTTGACTCACATTTGGTACTTCCACACCAGCTTTTTGATAGATTTCAGTGACCAGTGATGGCGACTCAAACCAAGTCGCTACAATTTGACTAAACAAACCAGATGATTGAACATTGTAATAATTATCGTAAAGATAATAATTAACATCTTTTTGCTTTAAACTTGCCGATTTATTGACCGTAAAAGTATTCGATGCCAAGTACGAAGCTGGTTGAATTTTTGTCCAAACAAAAGCTGAGAGTCCACACAAAATAATAATTGTCCAGAAAACAACTTTGTATTTACCAATGATTTTGAAATAGTCGCGTAATTCCATAAGTACTCCTTTTAATTTATCTTATCTTTAATATACTCTAAAATCTTAGCTTTGAAAACGTGTTTAGAAAATTTTAAGGCGTGGTTGCGAATAAATTGAGAATTGTATTTTTGAGCATCAAAATTTTTAACTACTGATACCAGAGCTTCGACAGTTTGCGGATAGAAAAATTCGCCGGTTTTACCTTCAATGACGGTTTCCAAAGATCCGCCTTTTTTATAGGCAATCACTGGGCGGCCCGCCGACATCGCTTCAACTGGCACAATCCCAAAATCTTCCTCTTGAGGAAATAGATAGGCAATACAGCTTTCATAGGCTTTAGCCAAATCTTCATCTGATAGTCGCCCGGTAAATTCGATATTTGGACCAGCCATTTTGGCAATTTCCGCTTTTTTGGTACCACTTCCAACGACTTTGAGTTTTAAACCCAATTTATTAAAGGCTTCGACCACCAAATCAACTTTTTTATATGGTTCAATCCGCGAAGTAATTAAAAAATAATCCTGGATATTTTGACTAATTTTAAATCTGTCAGTATCCACCGGCGGGTAGATTACCACTGAATCGCGATTATAATATTTTTTAATTTTCTGTTTAATATTTTCAGCATTGGCAATATAAAAATCCGGCCGTTTTGAGGCTTTCAAATCCCATTTTCTAAGCATTGATATTACCAACGGCATAATTGGCCGAGCAACTAGTGGAATTGGCGCGGTTTTTAAATAATCTTTAACATCGCTCCATAAATACCTAGTTGGCGTATGACAATAACAGATATGGATTTGGTTTTTAGTGGTTTCGATACCTTTAATTAAAGCTGAGCTTGATGAAATTATTAGGTCAAATTCACTTAAGTCAAAGCTTTCCACTGCCATGGGCATCAAAGGTAAATACCACTTATATTTTTTAATGCCAAACGGTAGTTTTTGAATGAAAGAAGGTCGAACATCAAACTGATCATACCGGTGTTGGGTTTTTTCTTTATCCCAAACTAAAGTATAAATTGGCGCTTTGGGAAACAGTTCCAGTAGCGCGTCGAGCACACGTTCGGCCCCACCAAGTTGAGTCAGTTCTTCAACCACAATGGCGATTTTTAGATCTTTAATATCTTTCATATATTAAGTTTAGCACGCTCCGCGGCCTTTAACCACTACCCAAATGGTTTTTAAGAAAATAACAAAATCAAGCCACAAAGACCAATGTTCAATGTAATAGGCGTCTAATCTAACCCATTCGTCAAACGAGAGTTCCGAACGGCCTGAAACCTGCCACATACCAGAAATACCTGGCTTGACGCCAAGTCGACGTTTTTGAAAATCACTGTAACGAGCCACTTCTTCTGGCATTGGTGGGCGAGGGCCGATTAAGCTCATGTCGCCTTTCAAGACATTGAAAAATTGCGGTAGTTCATCAAGCGAAGTTTTTCTAAGAAAATGTCCGACCGAAGTTAAACGCGGATCATTTTTAAGTTTAAACATATTACCATATTTTTTAATATAAGCTTCATGTAGTTTTTCAGCATTTTCATGCATGGTTCGAAACTTATACATCACAAAATTTTTATCTAATCCAACCCGTTCTGGTCGATATAAAATTGGACCTTTTGAGGTTAATTTAACCAAAATGGCTACAATCAGCATAAACGGTGAGGTTAGAATAATCAAAATCAAAGAACCGATAATATCTAAAATACGTTTAATAATTCGACCCCAACCATCAAGTTGAGTTCGTTTGAATTCCAAAACCGGAATACCGGCCAAAGTTTGCATTGAAGCATGGGCCGATTGAACCAGAAACAAGTTAGGAATTGCCTTAAAACCTAAATTATGTTCGCGGCAAAAATTCGAAACTTTGACCACTTCGTTTTGGTCTAAATCAGCATCGGCGATTAAAATATCGTCGGCAGGATTATTTCGAAAAATAGTTTCCAACTTTTCAATCCCCTCTTTGTCGATTAATTTAACCATTTTGTAACCAAGATTTTTATCTTCGGTTAACTGTTTAACCATGGCTTTGGCCAGACCATTGTTACCAATAACTATGACTCTGTGAACCCCTATACCGCGGCGATAAAGCAGTCTTTGCACCAAAAGTAGAATGTAGCGACCAGCCAAAACAGTCAGGATTGTTAAAATCCAAGCTAAACCAATCACTAAACGAGAAAAAAAGTAAATACGAGTTAAAAAGATCCCGACCATCAAAAGGGCAATAGCAGCAGAAACCGAGACGCAAATTTTACCAAATTCCCGAGCTACGCCGCGGCGGTCGGTTGAGTACAAACCGTTGGCGGCAAAAACTACAAACCATAAAGGAATGGTATACAAAATAAAGCGGAAATAACTTTCAAATGGTTCATAATAAGTAATTGGAACCAAATTAAAATAGAACCGTAATTTATAGGCTAAAATAAAAGCCACGAGGACCATAATTAGGTCGACGGGGATTAGAGCAATGGTAAAAAATAATTCAGATCGTTTTTTCATATAAGTTTTAATAATTTAATTTTATGGGTCTTTCTTTTAAAGTTAGCAGGTTTTGACTGCTATGTCAAAAACCAACTAATCTGGTATATTCTACCATATTTCAGGTTAAAAGTCAAGAGAGAAACATAAAAAAAGAAAACCTGCGTCAACCGAAGATTCCGGAAGAAACAAGTTTTCTTTTAATATCTTCTAAATAATATGAATTATTTAGCCTTGCGAAGCAACTATCTGCTTCTCGGCCAAAACTATTTGGCCTTGCGAAGCATTGGAAGACCAGTGCGTGAGTTTTCCATAACTTCATAGCCAGCTGGTAATGAATCCATAGCGCCATCTTTGACTTCGCGAGCGAAGAAATAGATGGTTTGGAGTCGGCCACCACGTAGAGTCACTTCTTTAGAGTGAAGGTAGTAGGTTTGACCTGACTTTTGGGATTGTACTGAAAATGCCATTTGTATCACCTCCTTCCGGTGTTTACTCGGGTCAGTCCCGAGTAAATAATTTAACCTGTTATTTAGGTTACATATCTATTATTAAGATTAGCTAATTTTTTGTCAAGTAAAAAACCGACTTTACAGGTTAAAATCGGTTTTTTTAAGGAGTAATATTGATAAAATTTCGATCAGATTTTGCCACTTATCCACAGGTTTAAATATTTTTTACTTAAGTAAACCGCCCCACTCGATAACGGTGAAACCTTGACGCGGGATCGCGCTCAAAACTTGTGGTTTAAGATCGATTTTTTGATTTAAACCTTGAAAATCCAAGAAAATGCGAATAACTGTATCTGGTTTTGGGGTAATTGTTAGCGGCGCCAATCGATTTATGTCTTTTGTGCCAAACCAAGTTAAACGAGTATAAGCAGTTTTAGGCATTTTTGGTAACCAGAAAGCCATAAAATCAGCGGATTCCTTATCATTCAAGCCTAATTTAGCTACTTGCTCTTTCAATGTTCTTTCTAAATCTGCCTTGGCTACGACAAAACCTTGATTGACAATCGGATAATCTTGACCAGTGCCTTCCCAATAAAGCGATTGATATATTTTATCGCCAAAAGTTAATTCGCCATTAGGTTTAGCCATCACTTGCCAACCATTATTATAAACGGGTTCAGATTTGGTAATAGTCGCCCCAAGCTTAACATTGACTTGAGTTTCCTCGGTTGGATACAAATAAATTACTGGTTTACCGCATTCGGCAAGTCCTGCAAAATCACGACCGGTAAAAACAATATAATCGCCAAGAGCATTCTTCCAGATGAAAATTGGTTTTTTGGCCGCAAATTGGTCAATTGTCAAAATATCCTTATCACGACCGACCTTGTAATTATCATAAGCCGCTTTCATTAAAGCGTCGGTAGCCACCACCGTATAAACCGGATCACCGGCATTAGTTTTACCGATTTGAGTTAAACGACTGGAAATATCAGTCGTGTCGCTAACAATATTATTCGAAGCGGTTCGACCGCAAGCAACATAACCTTCGGCCGTGTAACGCGCAGTATTAGCTGTGCCGTCTAGCCAGGTTACAAGGGAAATTTCATTATCGGTTTGAAATGAAAATTTATTAACATAGATGGCATAAGTTGAATCGGCCAACTTTAAGGAATAATTTATGCCGGTTCGATAGATTTTACCATAATCAGTCGTGGTAATTTCTTGAGCGTCTTTACTGATATCGGAAAATAATCCAGTATTACCACCGGCTTTTAAGGTTGCGCCATTTACGGTTAAAAAGTCTGGCGCCGTAATTGATTGATAAATAGTTTGATAGTCGGCGACTACTTCAGGTTTGATAACTTGGCTAAAAGTCGAATAATCCTGCTCGGCCGAGTTTTTAACTAAATAGGTGTATTTACCAGCCGAATCTTTTTTAAATCGAAGTAGTTCCGGCTGACACGGACAATCTGGTTGATAAACATCCAAATCTAACTCGCCGCCGCCAGTTAGATCGGCGATTTTGTAATAGATATTAGTATTATTGATGGCGTCGTTTGTCGTTTGAGCAGCTGTTAATTTCAAATCATCGAGTTTTTTGGGTTCAATCCAGGTCACACCGGCGTCGGAAACTACAACCGATTTGACTGTCGGGCTGGCCGAAGGACTAGCGGCAATTTGAATAATCGGTTGAACAGTTTGAGCCGATTTTGGCAAATATTTTTGACTAAATACCTTAATCTGTGGCCAATAAAGATACGATAGTTCACCACCAAGCGCTAAAATTAAGACAATAATTGAGATCCAAAGCCAAATTTTCTTCATTTTCCCTCCCTAAATCTTACTTATTTAAATATATTGTATCATATTCATCAACAATTGTAGTAGGATTTAACCCTAAATTATGACGAATTTGATTAATTTCATCTAGCTTTTTTTGACCGGTTAGAATCAAATTGGTTTGCGGATCGGTTGGAGCCAAAACCAATTTATATTGATCGGTTTGAATTTCACCTTCAACAACCAAACCATTTAGAATCGGATGGTAAAAATTCGGACCCCAAAACAACCGGTTTAAACCGCAATATTCTGGTTTATTGTAGCAAATCAAACCCATCTCATGATTATTATTCAAATCAATTTTTTGATCTAAACCATTTGCTAATCTCTTATCAGACAGATTATTTAAATTAAATCCAGCGACAAAAGTTTCGGTTTTGGTCGGATTTACCAAACCGGACTCAAACCAACCGGAAACATAACTGGTTGATTCGGCATCCGGCGAATGAGAGATAATGCCAGAATTGGTATTAGCCGACAAGTGAAAATCATTGGTGTTTTTGGCTTTAGCCCATTTGATTGTTAAATATAAGGTTGGATTAGAATCAACCTCGGTTTGCCAAGCTAAGTTTTCATTGAGATTTGATAATGTTTTAATGCTCAACAGATCATGAACCGAAGCAATCGAAGCTGGTTGATAATGTGAAAAATCAATCGAAGAAATTAGAAGACAACCACCACCGCAAACCAATTCCAAGCTCTTTTCCAGATCATCGATTTGAGCAGCTGGTGTATTTTGTTTGATCATAATCGGGATAATTTTTGTATCAGGAAAAACAGTTTTAACCGGATCTAACAGGTTAAAAATACCATGTTCGCGATCAAATGCCATATCTACAAGTGGCAAGTTAAGCGCCTGGATTTTAGTCGTGTCTGGCATAAAATAGGCATTGGTTAGTCGCCAAGTTCGATCGGTCGTTTCAATATTATAGCCACCGGCATCAAAATGATTTGGCGAAACAATGACCACAGTTTTTGGATTAACCTTAGCTGAAGCGTCTAACAGAGTTCTGGCTCGAAGGGAACTGGCTAAATCATGGTGCGGTACAATAATCGCCGAAATCGGTTGCACTAAAAAAGTCCGACCGTTTGTCTGGTTGAAAATGTTAGTTCTGAAAGCAAGGAAAGAAAACAAAAGAATAACCGAAGTTAATAAAACCGCCAAAATTTCCCGGGAAATATTTAAGGTTTTTTTCATGGCACTTTAAGATTAAACGAATTTCAATATTTAATCAAGATTTTATACAACAAAAAATCCCTTATCTTGCGACTTTGGGACTTTTTGTTATTTGCTTCTAACCGAAGTTAGAATGAGCGACGGAATGAACCACCACGATTGTTATCGCGTTTTTCCATTGGTCGGGCAATATTGGCGGCGATTTGACGGCCGTCGATTTCTTTACCGTTGATCAAAGAGATAGCGGTTTGGGCCATTTCGTCTGATTCTAAGGTAATGAAACCAAAACCTTTTGAACGATTGGTGAAGCGGTCAACAATGACTTTAGCTTCAACGACTTTCAAAGTAGCATCAGCGTCAGTGACGAGAGCGGCTAATTTGGCGTCATCAATCGAAAAAGGAAGATTACCAACAAACAATTTGTTGTTTTGAGTTTCCATTTTTTCCTTGAAATTTCCTCGTAAACGAGGAATTACTAATAAATCGACCTAAGCTTACGTCTCGGGTCGATTCGTCATCTTCACGAGGTCATTAAACTTACATATATATAGTACCACAAATCTGTTCAATTGTCAATATAAGTTTTCAAAGACTCAATCAATATTTTTTGCTATACTAATATATATAGTAGAAAAAGAAAGAGATTATGAATACAAAATTTCAAGGTTTGACTTCGGCTCAAGCGAGATCAAACCTAAAAAAATTTGGTTTTAACGAAATTGAATCAGAAAAATCAAAAAATACTTTGACCTTATTTTTTGAAGTCATTAAAGAACCGATGATTTTATTACTATTAATCAGTGCCACGATTTACTTTTTCTTAGGCGATCAAAAAGAAGGTAGTCTTTTATTATTCTTTGTCCTATTTATTGTTGGTATTACTATTTATCAGGAACGAAAAACCGAAAAATCTTTGGAGGCTTTAAAAAATTTGGCCAGTCCGCGAGCTTTGGTGATGCGCGATGGAAAAATAATTAGAATCCCTGGCCGAGAAGTAGTAGAAAATGATCTGATTATTTTAGCCGAAGGCGACCGTATTCCAGCCGATGCTATTATTTTGGAAGCAATTAATCTACAAGTCGATGAATCGCTTTTAACTGGAGAATCTGTGGCGGTAAACAAACTAGTCCAAACTGAAAATTTGCCGGAAATAAAACCTGGCGGTGATAATCTGCCTTATGTTTTTTCTGGCACTTTAGTTGTTAAAGGTCACGGCTTAGCTCAAGTAATCGCCACTGGTCAGCTGACTCAAGTTGGTCGGATTGGCAAAGCTTTGGCGAGTATTACACCAGAAAAAACGCTACTTCAAAAAGAAGTTGGAAAAATGATTAGAAAAGTGGCTTTGATTAGCATTAGTCTTTCTCTAATTCTAATTATTTATTATGGCTTAACCCGTGGCAGTTGGATCCAAGCGATTTTAGCTGGCATTACGATGGCAATGAGCCTTTTACCGGAAGAATTTCCGATTATCTTGACGATTTTCCTAGCTGTCGGTGCTTGGCGACTTTCAAAAAACAATGTTTTAACCAGGCGTTCAGCGGCAATTGAAACACTCGGTAGCGCCAGCGTTTTATGCGTCGATAAAACCGGCACTATTACCGAAAATAAAATGATTATTGCTCAAATAAATTCTGAAAGCGGTAATTACTCTGGAACGGATTTTGCAAACGGCCAAGGTCATGAGATTTTAACTTATGCCATTTACGCTTGCCAACCCGAACCGTTCGATCCGATGGAAACTGCTTTCCTTAATTTGGGTCGTGATGTTTTACCAAACTTTAGTCAAATCTATCATAATCACAAATTAGTCAAAGAATATCCTTTGGAAAAAACTTCACTAACAGTTGTTCATGGCTGGCAATCGATCAAAGATAATAATTATTTGATAGCAGCGAAAGGTTCACCGGAAGCAATTATGCATCTATGCAAACTGGCTGAAGATAAAAAATTGGCAATTCATCAAGAAATTAAAAAAATGGCTCAAAATGGTTTGAGAGTTTTGGGCGTGGCTAAAGCCAATTCTAATCAAAAAACCTTGCCAGACAATCGCCAGGAAATTAATTTCGAATTTTTAGGCTTAGTCGGACTTTCCGACCCGGTTCGCAAGGAAGTTACTAATGCTGTCGAACTGTGCTATTCGGCCGGAGTTCGAACAATTATGATTACCGGTGATTATCCAGAAACCGCGATTAATATTGCCAAAACTATTGGTCTTAAAAACTTCGAAACCGTTATTACTGGTGGTGAACTAGAAGAAATGTCAGCCGCAGAATTAGCCGAAAAAATTAAAATCACCAATGTTTTTGCCCGAGTTATTCCTGAACAAAAATTATTGATTGTTAACGCCCTAAAAGCCAATGGTGAAATTGTGGCGATGACCGGTGATGGCGTTAACGACGCGCCAGCCTTAAAATCAGCGCACATTGGCATTGCTATGGGCGCACGTGGCACTGACGTCGCCCGCGAGGCCGCATCTTTGATTTTACTTGATGATAATTTTGTTTCAATTGTTGGCGGTATTAGACTTGGTCGAAGAATTTATAATAATTTAATTAAAGCCATGAGTTACACTTTAGCAGTTCATATTCCGATCGCTGGTTTATCACTCATACCGGTTTTACTTGGTTGGCCGCTTATCTTGCTGCCAGCTCACATTGTCTTTTTAGAATTAATTATCGATCCGGCCTGCACCATTGTATTTGAACAAGAACCGGCTGATCCTGATATTATGCACCAAAAACCTCGATCAATCAGCGAACCGATTTTTAGTTCAAAAATGCTGATGATTAGTTTTTTTCAAGGCTTGTCGGCCCTGATCCTAATTCTTGTTAGTTATAACTATGCCCAAACTAGTGGCTTATCTCCCGACCAAATCCGAACAATGACATTTTCCACCATTATCTTTTCCAATTTATTCCTGTTAGCCGCCAACTTAAGTTGGACCAAATCTATTTTTAAATCAATTTTTAAAACAAATCTAGCTTTCAAAATAATAATTTTTGTTGCCTTAATTTTTCTGGCTGCTTCAATTTATATGCCATTTTTAAATGATATTTTTAAATTCGAACAAATTTCTTTGACTAATTTATTGGTCAGTTTCGGTCTGTCGTTCTTATCAATTGCTTGGTTTGAAATTTACAAATTTCAAAATCGCAAACATTTTCAGTAAATTCTAAGTTTTTCAAAATATGATATAGCTAAGAAAAAGAAAGGAGGCTAAAAAAATCAATTTTACTTGCTAAATAATATTTGATTAATTAAGGAGATATATGAACAAAAAACTGATCTTAATAATTGCTTTGGCAGTAATTCTAATGATGCCAACAATGGTTTCAGCTAAAAGCGATACCGCCTTGACCCGCGAGCAAAAAATCGCGACCGCTAAAGTTAGACTTGAACAAAAAATTGTTAAAATCAATCAAAAGCAAGTCAAAAAGTGGCAGAAATTAGGTGCAAGAATAATCCGCAAAGATATCAATCGTTTAAATCGTTTAATTAGCATTACCACTAAAAAAACGACTTTGGATACTGACCAAAAAGGCGCGATCATCAATGATATCAATGCCGATATTGCCAGCCTTAATACCTTGAAGGCAAAAATCAATGCCGATACTGATTTGACCACGGTTAAAGCTGATGTCAAATCAATTCCGACCGTCGGTTCATTCAATGGTAAATATTTACCGAGAATCAATCATAAAACAACGACAACCGAGACTACTAATTAGATTTGTATAGTCTAATCCAAAAAACGGCCAGGCGGCCGTTTTTTTGGTAATTAAAAAGCCTTTGATACTATCGCCGGCTGATATTGAAAACTCTGATTTTAGCTAAAACAACTTTCTTCAGTTCTCCTTTGACTAATACGCCTAATTTTCCATGATTGTTACTACAATAGACTTTTTCGACCAACCTTCTTTTTTCGAATTCAGAAAGTTTTTGCCAGACTTCAATTTCCGGAAAACCAAACGGTCCAATCAATTCAAAGTTGCAACATCGACACTTTTGGGTCGAATATGCAATCGGCTCAAAACAGTTGGTGCAAATCGAGGCGCTACAACCGCGTTTGGAATCTCGAATTTGTGCCGGGAAGATATTATCTCCAATAACAAACAAGCGGGAATCCGTGATTCGACGTTCGATGGAAATGCCCGGTGAATTATGAATTTGACGACCTTCGCCGGCAATAGCTTTGATCTGATCGCGAACTTCGGTCGGTGTTTCGCTAACTCTCAAAATATAATCATCATGCTCTGATTGATAAACATCTCTGGCTAAATAGTAAAGATGATTTAACAGTTTCGGATAATTTTTACCGGTTTCTTTTAAAAGATTGTATGCTTGGATGATGGCAATACTTGATTCTCTCTTTCCAACTGCATCTTCTTCTAAATTATAAAATCGTCCACGTGGATATTTCATTCCATCTAACAATAATAAACTGTCCGCTTCAGCGATATTTTGGCGCACTTCACGAAGTTGTTGTCTTAAGGTACTCATCTAACTTACCTCCGGTACAAGATAATTGTATTAAACCAGAAAAAATTGGATATGTCAATCAGTTATCAACCATATACTAATCCGATACTAACCTTGGAAGTTAGTATCGGATTATTTGTTTACAAAAATATTGCGTTTTCTTATTCTATCTGTTAACTTATAAACATCTTCTCAATAAGGAGCGGACCTATGAATTCGATCGATCCTTTACAAAAGTTTCTCTGTTTGACCCCACATTTTGAATATCCATTCGGCTTCCCATCTTCGCCTGAAGAATTTCAGCTGAAAATCGCATCGGGGACCAAAAATCCAACCGCGATTTTGCATCAACAGATTTTTACTTTTTATCAAGCAAGAAATTGGAATGTGCAACTTGCTCCCTGGTCTATGCTTCGCAATACCAGTCTTGATCTGCAAATCTTTCATCCAACCGAAGGTTTTCAGCTACGCTATATTAGTGCAACAATGCTCGCTACCTCGATGGAGCAGATGATAATTACTGTTGGATATATTGCTAATCCAATTGAAAAAGATGGGATACCATTCTATATTGGTGAAGAAATTCATACTCCGTCCGATCATAATACTGTTCTTAAAATAACCGAATTAGGAAGATCATCTGTTCGCGCTCAATTTGAGAGAGTTGGATACAAATATGGTTTGATATGTATTAAACCGTTTGATAATTACCAAATCTGCGAAAATGATGGTGGCTCATGGGATATTGAAGGACCAAATCACCACACAATTTTTGTGAAGATTGATCAATCTGGCTTAAAAGAACTTGAACTCCATTAATTTTTACATTATTCTACAACTCCCGCTTCTGCGGGATTTTTTATACAAAAACCACGCATTCAATAGTTCAATTTACGATAATATTGGTCAACGCCTTCGGCCCAACCGGCAACCATATACTAACCTTGGAAGTTAGTGTATGATAGTTGAACTATTCAAACAAAAAATGACCACTCAATGTGTTCATTTTTTAAGCTCCCGGATAGGGATTCGAACCCCAACTTACTGGACCAAAACCAGCCGTCCTGCCATTAGACGATCCGGGAATATTAGTACTTTTATATTCTACCACTTTTATCTTGATTTTTCAAGGAAATTGTGATATGATTTATCCGCCTTAAGTAATCGAGGCAGTTCCGCTCGCAAGAGTGAGGAAAGTCCAGGCACCAAAGAGTACAGCGCTCGTGAAAATGAGCGGGCCGTGAGGTTCGAGAACAGCGCAACAGAAAATATACCGCCGATCCGCTAACCGCGGAGGTAAGGTTGAAATCGTGAGGTAAGAGCTCACGCGTTCATACAGTAATGTATGTCTGTGGCAAGCCTAGCTCGGTGCAAGTCGGATGGCCCATTATCATCAATGTCTGCTCGACAGATGTCCACTGGGTCCGACGCGAAGATAGATGCTGCCTAAACAGAACCTGGCTTATCGATTACTTAAGGCTTTTTTCGTATCCAAAAACATCAGTGTTGACGAAATTTTCTTGGTTTGATATGATATTATATTCGAGGCTAAGGGAGGAAATTATGCACCTACAACAACGTTATCGAAGTTTTACGATAATTGATTTGTTCTTTGGAATTTTGCTTTTTGCTATTTTATTCTGGATCTTAAAAGATCTACCACTTAATTACACTAATTCCACCAAACATCTAACCTACACCAGAACCTTACACAAAACTTCTCGCCATTAATCTCGAATTTCTCACCCTTCCTGGGGACAACTCGTCTGTCCCCTTTTTTAATAACAAATAAAAATAGTTTGATTTACATTAAAATGATATAATTTGTATATGAAAAAATATAATTTAGAAATAATTGTGCTTTTTAGTGGTGCAGTCGTAATGATTTTGGAATTAGTTGGCTCTCGAATCCTAGCACCAACATTGGGAACATCTCTTTTTATTTGGACAAGTTTAATTGGTGTAATTTTAGGGAGTTTATCGATCGGTTATTGGCAAGGTGGGAAACTAGCTGACCGTAATCCAAATTACAAAATTCTTTTTGGCATCTTGGTCATTTCTTCAATTTTGATTGGCGCTATCGGAATATGTCATGAACAAATTTTAGAAGTCACCCAAAAAATCTTTTCTGATCTTCGTTTTAATTCTTTTGCTTCCGCTTTAATTTTATTTGCCTTACCGAACATTTTTTTAGGCATGGTTTCGCCCTATGCAGCAAAATTAAAATTGATTGATTTAAAAGCGTCTGGACAAACTGTAGGCAATCTATATGCTCTATCGACCGTCGGTAGTATTTTAGGTACTTTTAGCGCCGGTTTCTGGTTAATTCCGTTTTTTGGCATCACAAAAATATTAATCGGATTGGCTTTTGGTACCTTTGCCCTAGCTTTAATAATTGTTCCCAAACTCAATTTGAAGACGAATCTGTTTTTATCACTTACTTTAATTCTATTATTTAGTTCTTTGGTAGTTTGTCAAAAACAAAAAAATAACTTGATCGAAACTTACTATTCAACTGTAAAAATATTTGAAGCAAAAGACCAGTCAACTTTGAGACCAGTTAGAATTTTAGCCACCGGTCCCCGCGGCGCCCAATCTGCAATTTTTATAGACAATGATCTGGTTGCGACTTACACTAAATTTTATCGACTCGCCGACTATTTCAATCCCGGGCCACAAAATACTCTAATGATTGGTGGTGGCGCTTTTACTTACCCGCGAGATTTTTTAGCAAGACATCCTGAATCAAAGATTGACGTTGTCGAAATTGATCCAATGATGACTAAAATTGCCAAAAAATATTTTAATTTTCAAGAAGATTCTAGACTTAAAATCACCAACGAAGATGGCAGATTGTTTTTAAACCAAAATAAAAAACAATATAATACCATCTTGATTGATGCTTTTAATTCATTGACGCCACCTTATAATTTAACAACCATAGAGTCGGTTAAAGAAATGAACCAGAGTCTAGATGATCATGGCATTGTGATCGTAAACATGGTTTCAGCCCTGACTGGTGACAATGGTAAATTTGCTCAAGCAGAATACAAAACATTTAGTCAAGTTTTTCCGCAAGTCTTTGTATTTTTACCTACTGGTTTAGTGCCAAATCCCACGGGATTACAAAATATTATGTTAGTCGCCACTAAAACCAACCAAAAATACTCTTTCCATTCTGATGACATTAATCAGAATATTTTATTACGAAGTCTCTGGCAAGAAAAAATTCCAGACGCTCCAGTTCTTACCGATAATTTAGCACCCGTCGAGTACTATCTGCGAAATATTTAGAAAAATAATTTAATTTTAATACCCAAAAAGCCCACTTCGGAAGTGGACTTTTTCAGGTTTAATTTATTCTAATTCTATTTATTTTTTTAAAAAATCTTTTAAATATTTACCGGTGTAGGATTCTTTGAGTTTGGCGATTTGTTCCGGTGTGCCAGCGCCAACCATTTGACCGCCCTTGTCGCCGCCCTCTGGGCCCATATCAATAATCCAGTCAGCCGATTTCATTACATCAAGATTATGCTCAATTACCACCACAGTATTACCTTTATCAACCAAAGCCTGTAAAACTGCCAACAAACGTTTGATATCTTCAAAATGCAAACCGGTTGTTGGTTCATCTAGAATATACAAAGTTTTGCCAGTATCATGACGTGACAGCTCGGTCGCCAGTTTAATGCGTTGTGCCTCTCCACCCGAAAGCATAGTGGCTGGTTGACCAAGATGCATATAGCCTAAACCAACAGCTTCCAAAACCTTAAGTTTGTCGATAATTTCAGTTTCGCCAGCAAAGAAAGCTAAAGCTTCTTCAACTGACATCTCCAAAACATCAGCAATGGTTTTGTCACGCCAGGTAATTTCCAAAACTTCTTTATTATAACGTTTGCCCTTACATTCTGGGCAAGGCATATAAACATCAGGTAAAAAATGCATTTCGATTTTTAGTGATCCGTCCCCGCGACAATTTTCACAACGGCCACCACGAAGGTTAAAACTGAATTTAGCCGCTTCATATTTGCGTGTGATTGATTCCGGCGTGTTGGCAAATAATTCCCGAATTGGCATAAACAAATTAGTATAAGTCGCGGTATTACTTCGAGGTGTGCGGCCGATTGGCGACTGATCAATGGAAATAACTTTATCTAAATATTTAACGCCAGAAATGGATTTATGCTTGCCAACTGGTTCTTTGGCGTGATGTAATTGGCGAGCCAAGTCCTTGGCTAAAATATCCAAAATCAAGGTTGATTTTCCAGATCCGGAAACACCGGAAACAACCACAAAATTATTAAGTGGAATCGCGACATCGATATTTTTAAGATTAAATTCTTGCGCACCTTTAACTACAATTTGCGCGTCGGTCTGTGGTCGGCGATGTTTTGGAATAGCAATTTCTTTTTTGCCAGACAAATACAAACCGGTTGGTGAATTTGGATTGTTTTTAATATCCTCCAAAGTACCTTCAGCGCAAACCAAACCACCGTGATCGCCAGCGCCTGGACCCATATCAATGACCCAGTCCGCGGCTTCGATCGTAGCTTGATCGTGTTCAACCACCACCACCGTATTACCAAGTTCTTTCAAGGTATTCAAAGTTTTCAACATTTTGTCATGATCACGCGGATGAAGTCCGATTGATGGTTCGTCAAGCACATAAACCACACCCATCAGCCCGGTGCCGAGTTGAGTCGCCAGTCGAATTCGTTGGGCCTCGCCACCAGCTAAAGTGCTGGCATTACGGTCTAAGGTTAAATAACCCAAACCAACATCGCACAAATACTGCAACCGTTCGCGTACTTCTTTAATAATCTGGCCGGCGATCATTTGTTCAAAATCTTTCAAATTCTTGCTTTGGGATAGTTCTTTGAAATATTCTAACAGTTTTTCGATATTCATACTGGTCACATCAACAATGTTTTTGTTATCCAGAGTGATATTTAAAACTTCTGGACGGAGTCTTTGGCCGTGACAGGTTGGACAAACTTTTTCCACCATGTATTTTTCAATTTCAGTCTTTAAATAATCAGAATCAGTTTCATCATAGCGGGCTTCAAAGTTGGGAATAACACCTTCAAATGTACCGCCGTCTTTCATATCACCATAAAGAATAATGTTAACCACTTTTTTCGGCAAATCTTCGACAGCGTCATCGAGCGAGAATTTATATTTGGCTGATAATTCTTGCAAAGCTTTATTATGCCAGTTGGCACGGCTAGTGATTCTTGCCCAAGGTCGAATTGCCCCTTCGGCTAAAGTTAAACGAGGATTTGGAATCACCAACTTTGGGTCGATTTCCATTTTTACACCCAAACCTTGGCACGATGGACAGGCGCCATATGGCGAGTTAAAACTGAAAATTCTTGGTTGTAATTCTTCCAGAATCGTCCCACATTTGTTACATGTAAAATGTTTAGAATATTTTTTTTCATCATCAGTCGTTAAATCTTTAACCGTAATTTGACCATCACCCATTTCAAGAGCTTTTTCAATTTGTTTTTCAAATTTGGCTTCTTCAAGCAATTCATTCGGATTTACTTGAGCCACAACTGCTTCAATAGTGTGAAGTTTGCTTTTTTCCAAAGTTAGCATCAAAGCTTCAACCAAATCCATCAAAATATCATCAATTCGAACTCGAGTAATTTTTTGAGCGCGAAGTTTACTTAAGATATATTTATGTTCGCCGGTTTGTTTACGAACCACTGGAGCTAAAATTAGAACATTAGCCTTGCCTGATTCCAAATCAAAATCTTTCTTGATTGTCACGGCAATTTCTTGTGGCTGTTGACGAACTAATTCTTTTGAGCATTGTGGACAATGTGGATGACCGATTCTTGAAAACAACAATCTTAAATAATCGTAAATTTCAGTAATAGTACCAACAGTTGAACGCGGATTTTGGGTGGCTGAACGCTGATCAATCGAGATTGAAGGAGACAAATTTTCAATAAAATCGACATCCGGTTTTTCCAAATTACCTAAAAATTGACGAGCGTAACTGGATAAACTTTCCACATAGCGGCGTTGGCCTTCCATATATAAAGTGTCAAAGGCCAGTGATGATTTACCCGAGCCGGAAAGGCCGGTGATAACAACTAATTCATCACGAGGAATACTAACAGTCACGTTTTTTAGGTTGTGGGCGCGAGCGCCATGGATGACAATTTTGTCTTTCATTGATTATTTACTCCATATTTGAGGGCAAAAAATATTTTTTGCGTTTAATGCTTTTCCAATTGTACCAGATTCGTCAAGAGTTGTAAAGGGATTGTTATGAGCTGATTTAAAAAATCGGCCTTATAAAAAGCCGACTTGGTAAGTTAAATTTTGATCGATTCAACCTTGCAAGCCAAATCGTCGAACAATTGGTTTATATGGCATGCCGAAATTTGGCTAGGCCAAATAAATTCCAAAATGCATTTGTCGTTTCGCATAAACTTGATATAAATCACATCTTGTTCATCTAATTTGGCGTTAAAGGCTTTGACTACAAAATCATTTTGATTGGCAGCAATTAAAGCCCGTTTATTAGCCATTACTGACAAAATCCCCATTTGTTCAGTCGAAGACGCCGTAAAAGAATTATACCAAAGATAAATAAAAATCATTCCTTTAGTCGTAACTCTGATATTATAGGTTCGATTCATCCCGGCCGAAGAATTTGGTAAGACCATTAGTTTCCGCCACTGCGGTATTCGGCCAATCATCATCAGAAATAGATGTTTATTTTTTTCTTCCCTGGCTGTAATTTTAGCCGGGCAAGTTTTATCCTTTTCTTTGGCCGATAATTTGGTCCACTTGGTTTGATCTAATTTATTGCGACGCCAGCCAAAATCCCACATCGCACATTCGAACATCAAACCATGGCCGTCAACAAAATCCGCAAGTTCGTCCAGACTCCACCAACCGGTATCGCCATGAATTAAAGCTTTTTCTTGAGCAATTTGAGCCGTCCAATCACTTCGATATAATGATGGATTAGAATTTAGCCAAACTTGAACATCACCGTTTTGATCATATTTTAAATCGCCCAAAAAAGTACAACGGAAACCTCGATCAAGCAATTTTTGATAAAGAGTTTTGAATCTCTCGCAAGCGGCTTGATATTCGGTTTTATATTCTTCGGTTTCGTCCCAAAGAATCAAGGGAAATCGATTTGTCGTAGTCATAAGGTTCGCCTCCTGATCTTATCTTAACTAATCATACTCGATTGTCAATAATGCCATTTGACAACTAGAATGATTCTCGATAGCATAGAAGTATATTCAAAATATTAAATTTAAGGAGGTCTTAAATGATTGGCGACAAAAATGTCTCGGGTCCCAGCACAATCGTTGGGGCAAATGTCAAACTCGTCGGTACTCTCTACGATGCCAGTGAAATCACGATCCATGGTCAAATTGAAGGTGAAGTCAAATCCGACAAAAACATCATTATTGCTGAAACAGCCTATATTAAAGGCCCGATTTCAGCCGAAACAGTCCAAATCGCTGGCATTGTTTATGGTTCAATCACGGCTAGCGCAAAAATCGAAATTCTACCAACTGGTAAAGTTTATGGTTCAACTACCACCAAGGATTTAAATATTCGCTCTGGTGCCATTTTCATCGGTAAATCAAATATGCCTAATGGTGACAAAGAAATGACCAAATCGCACGTTGAAGAGGTTAAAGAAGATCAAGTTGAAACACCGGCTGAAGTTTAACAATGCTCTAAAGGAGTAGTAAGTGTACTACTATATAATGGAGCCGGCCGGAAACAAAGCCTTGTGGCAAGAGAAAGTCAAAGATACTTTAGGCGATTTAGGCATTGCGGGTGAAACCGTTTTTCCATCGCCGGCAAGAACAATTGAAGAACTGGCGACTTTGGGTATTACTAAAGGTTATTCGACAATCGTGGCCGTTGGTTCGGAAAAAATCGTTAATAAAATTGTCACGGCAATTATTAACCAAGATAGTAATAAAGATACTGTTTTAGGTATTATTCCCGAAGATTATGAATCTAAAATAGCCAAGCGCATTGGCGTTCATGATTATAAAGAAGCTTGCCAGGCTTTAAAATTTCGAAAGCTAAGAACTGTTAATGCTTGTTGTATTGAACCAAATAAATATTTTATGACCGAAGCAACAATTGAATCAGTTAAACCGGCCACTGCCTATTTGACTATGGATGAGATTCAATTGAGCGCTGATTTTAATAAAATTATTATCAAACCAGGTGTAAAAGTAGAGATTAAGGATTTAAGTTACGAAAACAAAACCAGTATCAAAAGTTTATTCAATGCTTTTATCGGCCGAAAAGAAGACATTAATGATATTTATTCTAGCCGATTTGTTTCCAATGAAATTAAAATTGAGACTTTGGAAGCATCTTTGTCGGTTCGAGTTGATGATGAAATCATCGCCAAAACACCAATTATTTGCCGCGATATGCCTCGGGCCTTGAAAATTGTGGTTGCCCGTGATATAATTATCCAGGAAAAGCGTTAAATTATTATTTGGATTTAGGAGACAAAATTAAAGGACAAAAAATTAATCAGGAAATTACTGCCCCAGAAGTCATGTTAATTGACGAAGAGGGCAAAGTTTTAGGCAAGGTCGGTATTGACCAGGCTCTTTATCTTGCTTATCAGGCTGAAACAGATTTAGTTTTGTTAAACGAAACCCAAAATCCGCCGATTGCCAAATTAATGGATTACGGCAAACATCTTTATAACCTGCAAAAACAGATTTCCAAGCAAAAAGCCAAATCTCATGAGACAACTATTAAAGAAGTTCGCATGGGAATTAAAATTGGTGATCATGATTTAGAAGTCAAAGAAGGCCGAATTAAAAAGTTTTTTGCTGCCGGCGATAAGGTTAAAGTTACGATTCAACTTCGCGGCCGCGAAATGATCTTCCAAGATCGGGTTCGCGCTTTGATGAATCGAATTATGACCGATACCAATGCCACTAGCGAAACCAGTCTTGAAAGAATGGGTAATCGCTTCTCCGCGGTATTGATTCAATCAAAATAATATGATATAATAAAAAAACTAAGATATTATATTTCTTAATATTAGCCTGCCTGTCGGCCAGGCAGGTATTAGTTTGTAAATTTGTAGAGGAATAACCGAATGAAACTAAAAACCTGTAAATCAGCTGTCAAAAGAATTGTTAAAATCACTAAAAGTGGTTTGGTTTTACATCGAAAAACTTCAGCCCAGCATCGTTCAACCGGTAAAAGCAAACGCGTTCGTCGCGATGCCGATAAAACCGTCGCTTTTAATAAAGTTGATGCCAAAAATATTAGAAAAATGGTTCCTTACCTTTAAAAATCCTGAAAGGATAGTATGGCTCGTGTAAAACGTGGTGTTACCACTAAAAAAACTCATAAAAATCTATTTGCTAAAACCAAAGGTTATCGACATGGTCGTAAGAATTTGGTCAAAATGGCTAACCAAGCCATTCTTAAAGCTGGCCAACATGCTTATGCTCACCGCCGAACCAAGAAACGCGACTTCCGCGCTCTTTGGATTATCCAGATTAATGCCGCTTGCCGACTAAACGGCATCACTTATTCAGTCTTTATGAAAGCTTTGAAAGATAACAAAATCGATCTCGACCGCAAAGTGCTTTCCCAAATGGCTGAACAAAACGCCGCTGAATTTACTACACTGGTTGAACGCGTCAAAGTCGCTACTGTATAAATTCAATTTTGATAATAACAAAACCTTAAAAAACCAACCCCTGGGGTTGGTTTTTTGGTTAATAAAAAGCCCCTGAATAGACAGAGGCAAGATGGTAAGTAATTTGCAATCAGCACTCGCCGATCGCTGGTTCGTTTCTAGGGAGAAGTAAAGCCACCAGAATAGCTACAAATAGCACAAAGGTGAAAATCCCTGTGAGAGTAAAACAGATTCTATAGACACTATTCGGCGTCAAAATGATGATCGCGGGAATTGTGATCAAAAACAGTATCGCCGGAAGCATCGATAGTAGTGACAGAATTTTCATCCCAAACCCCCTTCGGAATCGACATGGTGCGGTGTCAGATGATCAATTGCAGCTTGTAAATTTTTGGCACGATGATCTTTATGACGAATGTCTTCGATATAAAAGCCATGGCCATCATAAAAAATATTTCGAACCGATAGTTCAACTCTACTCTCATTGATATGCGCATGACAAACAAAAACTTCAGATTCTTTGTATTGTTTAAACCTTACCAGGTTAAATCGAGCAATCGCAACTGAATCTAGTTCAATCTCGGCCGTAATAAATGATTTAAAGCGCGAGCACTTTCCCCTGGCAATATAACCGCTTGAAGTTACATGATTATGACCAGAAAAATTATCACTGATAAATTTCAACGCCTGATTGATTTTTTCTAAATCTTCGACAATCAAATGAAGTGGCAAGGAAAGTTTTAAACCAGCAAAAATATCTTGCGTGGTTTTGACTTTAAAGTTGATATTAAAAATCGGTTGTCCAAAATTCACCTTATTCGCCCTCCGGTCAAAGGATAAACTTAGAATAAAAGATTTTTTGAATTTAGTCAACCTTAAACTTCGATTTCTAAACCATCATATGCCAGGGTGTAACGGTGGTCACCCAGAGCTTTGACAGTTCTAATCATCTCATCGTGAGTTCGGTGAGTATGACCATTGTGTGTAAAATAAATTTGGCGCAAATTACGCAGATTTTTGGTTTGATTAATTATTTCGTTAATCGACATATGACCTGCAAAACTACGATTTAAAACTGAACCGTCCAAAATAGCAATTTTCGATTCCTTTAAATATTTTTGAGCCCATTCTAAATCGGCCGAATCTGGAATGTAAACGATCGAATTAATTTCCAAACCAACTGTAGTAACAACTTCGGAATGACGGATTTTGAAAGCATAAAAATCAATCCCTTCCCAAGCAAAATGCTGACCAGGTTTAAGATGAATAATTTCCAAATCTTTTTTGATTTTTGTAAGATCAATAATTCCGCCGCAATGATCCCGATGGTCATGAGTGATAAGCACCAGTTCTAAATTTTCAATTTGAGATCGAGTAAGTTGCTTTAAAACATCTGGACCAGCGTCAACCAAAATTTTTTTGTTAATCAAAATACTCGCCCGCAGACGTTTATCTTTTATGTCCTTTGACTGGCATTGCTCGCAATCATCACCTCGAGGAATTGGCTCGCCGCTGGAAGTCCCTAAAAATTTTATTTCAATATTTTTGGCTATTTTCATAATTTACTTGATTTTAGTTTTTCGTTCTCTTTCCATTATCACTAAAATCAAAATGATTGCAAATACCAAGGTTGAAATAGATCCGATTTGGCCATAACGCAAATGCCAGAACCAGATTGGTTCGTCTTGAACAAAATCAATTAAAAAGCGACCAAATCCATACAAACCAATCGCTAAACTAAAGATTATTCCGCTTGGCCAAACATTTTTATTTTTTTGGTAAAAACAATATAGAAAACCGCTAATTAAAACCAGCCAGATACTTTCGAATAAGGCGGTTTGATATCGACCCCAAATCGCCAAAATTGATGTGGTGTAAATTCCAACACTATCGCCATTTAAAAAACAGCCAATTCGACCGATGGCCCAACCGATCATTAGCCCAAAAATACTAAAATCTAACCATTTTAAAACCGGTTCTTTTTTTAGTTTCAAAACTAACCCGGCCGCCAAAATTCCACCAATAGCGCCGCCGAAAGAAACCATTCCCCCGTTCCAAAATGACATCATATCTTTGAAACTAGAAAATTGATTTGAGTAAAGGAGTAGATAAAGAATTCTGGCACCCAAAATTCCGCCAAAAAGCGAGGCTAGAATAACTTCCATAAAAGTTTCATATACCGGAATTGTTCGACTTAAAAATCTGGTGGTGATAGCGCCACCAACAATCATACCTAAAACAATCATCACGCCGTGAGAATAAATCGGAAAGTTGCCAAGATAAAATAAAATTGGATACATACTTTCTCTATTATATATTATTTATTGCCTCTGGCCAAAAGTCTAAAAATATGGTAAAATTTGATTAGTTTTGGTCGCTTAGCTCAGTTGGTTAGAGCGCTTGCATCACACGCAAGAGGTCACTGGTTCAAATCCAGTAGCGACCACCAATTTAAAGAAAGGAATTCATGCCTATTTTACCAACGTCTTACGAATATTATTTGGCTGGTTTCACTGCTTTAGTCGTGATTATCTGTTTTTGTTTCAAAGCTTCGGCAACACGAACTCTTATTATTTCGCTTTTAAATCTAGTTTATGGTTTACTTGTTCTAACATCTTTAACTCCTAACACACCCGGTCTTTCGATCATGTTAATCGTCAGCGCAGTTTTAACTATTTTTGGTATTTGGGGTTTTGTACTCTGGATTAAATACATTTCCAATCAATATAAGGATCAACCGCAAGACGACGAGGCGATCGAAGGATGGTGGAGCACAGTTAAAGCCTTTGATATCATTCTAATTTTAGGTATCGCCTTAAGACTTTTTGTAATTCAACCTTTTTTGGTTGATGGCCCGAGTATGGAGCAAAATTTTCAAAACAACGAAATGATTTTAGTTGATAAGATAAGTTACAGACTGCGCGAACCAATTCGTGGAGAAGTGGTGATTTTCCAGGCACCAAAAAGTCCGCAAGATGATTACATTAAACGAATGATTGGTCTGCCTGGCGATAATGTGGAAATTAAAGATAATAAAGTTTACGTTAATGGTAAAATGCTCGATCAGTCATTTTTGTCCCCAGGGATTACTACGACGACCAGCGTTGAAGATTTTAAAATCACTGTTGGTCAAAATGAATATTTTGTGCTCGGCGACAACCGACCACACTCCTCTGACTCGCGCGAATGGGGTACAGTGCCAAAACAAAATATGATCGGTCGCGCCATTGTCGCCATCTATCCGATCGATTTATTTGGACCGATTAAAACACCCGATGTTTTACCACAAGGATAAATATGTCATTAAATTTCGCCGGGCTAGCCCCGCATCCACCACTTTTAATTCCGGAAATCGGCAAAGAGGATTTGAAAAAAGTCGCCGACACTGCTGTTAGTATGCGTAAGCTAGCTCATATTTTTGGCGAAGCCGAAATTGAAACCTTAATTATTATCTCACCTCATGGACTGATTTATCCGGATCGCTTTAATATTTCGGCTATGCCCAAAAGTTTCGGCACTCTAGCCCAATTTGATCAGCCAAATATCACCTTTGAATACAATAATGATTTGGAATTAGTCGAAAATATCGCCGAAGCAGCCAACAAAGAAGGCATTCCATTTGTGCCATATGATAATGGTGGCGAGTTTTATGAACTTGATCACGGTGCAATGGTCCCCTTGTATTATCTGCGCACCGCTCAAGAAATGGGTTTAAAAATCGTTAACATTTCTTATTCAAATTTAGATCGAGCCAAACATTTTGCTTTTGGTCAAATCATTGGCGAAGTTGCAAAAAAATACGCTGGTCGAGTCGGAATTTTAGCTTCTGGTGATTTAAGCCATCAGTTAATCCAAATTCCAGAAACTAAAACATATGATGAACAGTTGATTAACGATTTAAAAAATAAACAAATTCAAGATATTCTTTTTTATGAAGATGATATTATTGACAACTGGTTCGAGTGCGGCTTTCGCTCAATTTTAATTCTGCTCGGCGCGCTTGACCAAATGAATTATGAACCACAAATTTTAAGTTATGAAGGCCCGTTTGGCGTTGGCTATGCCGTTGCCAATTTCGAGGTTCCAGAAAGTTAGACCAAAATGGATATTTACCAACAATTAGCTTACGATACTATCAAATTATATTTAGAAAAAGAAGAATTGCCGGATTTAAAAAAAGTTAATCCGGAAATTTTAACGCGTCGCGCTAGCTGTTTTGTCACTTTGCGCGATAAAAACGATAAACTGCGCGGTTGTATTGGCACAGTTTTACCAACTTACAAAAATCTAGCCGGCGAAATCGAAGCCAATGCTGTGGCTGCCGCCACTCAAGATCCGAGATTTTTACCAGTTGAAATTAAAGAACTCGCGGATTTAAAGGTTAGTGTTGATGTATTAAACGAACCAGAACAAGTTTTTTCCAATGATGATTTGGATATTGAAAAATACGGCATTATTGTTCAAGCTTCCGACGGCCGCGATGGCTTGCTTTTACCCGATATCAAAGGAATAAAAAGCGTTGAAGAACAAGTCACAATCGCTCGCGAAAAAGGCGGCATCGAGCCCGACGAAGAAATCGCCTTATTTCGTTTTACTGTTGAACGACATGAAGATTAAGTAGTACTATTATATTATGCAAATTGCCAAGGTTGTGCCGAAAATTAGAACTCGGGGTGAGGGAATTTTTGATTACTCAATCCCGCCGGAAATTTTACCGATGATTAAAATCGGTCTTTTAGTTTTGGTGCCGTTTCGCGGCAGAAATATTGAAGGCATAATTGTAGAAATTAAACGCTCGTCGCAAATTCTAAATTTAAAACCAATCGTCGCCGTGATCGACCCAGTGCCAGTCGTCTACAAAACACAAACCGATTTAGCTAAGTGGATGAGCGATTATTATTTAAGCGATTTTAGTAAGACGTTGTTCAACTTTGTAGTACCACCGGCCAAACGAACAATCAAGAAAAATCTTAACTATGATATTGAAATCCAGTCTAGTCCAAATATTAACGCTAAACAATATTTAATTGTGGCGGATTTTGCAAGCAGATTAAAATTCTATTTACGGGCGATTAAAAAAACGTTGGCGCAGAAAAAACAAACAATTATTTTAGTGCCGGATTTAAGTTTGATTGATTATTTTACTAAATATATTAAAGAAGATATTACAATTATTCACGGTAATTTAACACTGACCCAGCGGTGGTTAGCTTGGGATAAAATTCGTCGGGGGGAAGCAAAAATTATTTTAGGTTCGACTTCGGCAATCTTTTCGCCTGCGCCAAATTTGGGTTTAATTATTATTGACAAAGAGGAAAATGAAACTTATAAATCCGACCAATCACCAAGATTTAGCGCGATTAAAGTGGCGCAACAACTTACCAAGCTCACGAACGTGAGTCTAGTACTAGGCTCAAGCGCACCGAGTATTGAAACTTATTTCCAAGCTAAAACTAATAAATTCTTGTATAAAAATAAAAACGAAAAAGTCCCCGATATTTCGATTGTAAATATGACTTTTGAAAAACAAATTTTAAGTCAACCGCTCAAAGAAAAAATCGAATTGATTTTAGAAAATAATCAAAAAGCGATTTTGGTTTTAAATCGTCGCGGTCAAGCTTCGCGTCGAACTTGCGACGATTGTGGTTGGACTTATGTTTGTCCCCAATGTCAGTTGCCATTAAATATTATTGATGATAATTTTTATTGTAATAATTGCGAAAAACAATTTTCCAATATTATTAAATGTCCGAAATGCCAAAGTTTAAACTTAAAAGATATTGGTTTAACGACTGGGAAAATAGTTAGCATTATTAAAAAACAATATCCAGATGCCAAAATAATTCGAGTGGAGAAGGATCATGAAGACGATTTAAATTCTGATTGGAATATTGCGGTAGTGACCAGTTTTGCGCTTAAAAAAATCTTTCCAGTAATCGAATTTGTCGCTATTATAGACGCAGACCAAAGTTTAAATTTTCCTGGATTTCGAAATTTTGAAAAATCATTTCAGAACTTTTACAAATTTTTGAGCATTGCCGAAACAGGTATAATTCAAACGCGATTATCAGAAAGCAGCTTTATCGGTTCACTGGCCAGTTTGGATTATGAAAAATTTTACCAAACAGAAATAGTTAATCGCCAAAAATTCAATTTTCCACCCTTCGTTAAATTAATTAAATTAGCATATCGAAGTTACAGCGAAGCTGAATGCAAGCTGGAAACGCAAAAAGTAAAAACCCAAATTCAAAAAATTGTCACACAAGAAAAAATTGAATTAGATATTTTAGGCCCGGCGCCAGCGCGGAATTTACAAAAACGCGATTATTTTTACTATCAACTGATTTTAAAATTACCAAAAAGAAACACTACACTTGATGAATTTTTAAAAAAACTTGGCAAAGGTTGGATTATTGACGTCGACCCCTTCGATATTGTCTAATATTTTGTTATAGTAGAAGAAAGTTAGGAGAAATATGAATATTGGGATTTTTTCTGAATGTTATTTGCCAACCTTAAACGGCGTGGTGGTTTCGATTGAAACCTTTCGCGAAGAGTTGGAAAAAAGAGGTCATAAGATTTACGTTTTTACACCAAAAACTAAAGGTTTTAAAGACAAAGATCCGGATCATGTTTTTCGCTTTCCTTCTTTCACCTGGCCGGGCGAAGAAAACTATCCAATTGCTTTGCCAACTGCAGCTGCCAAAGTTATTAAAAAAGCTAAAGAATTAAAATTAGATATTATTCATTCGCAACATCTTTTTACCATGGGCCGACTGGGAATGAGAGTGGCACACGAACTCAACATTCCGATGGTTTATACCTACCATACTTTAATTGCCGAATATACTCATTATGTCCCAATTTTCAATTTAGCCGCTAAACAAATCTTGAAAAATATTAGCCGCGATTTTTGCAACGATTGCGACCAGGTTATTACGCCGTCACCTTCAATGGCCAGAATTTTAAAAACTTATGGCGTAACAAAGCCAATTGAAGCTATTCCGACTGGCATTCATATTGAGGAAATGGAGCATCATTTTCCCGATAAAGTCATTCGCGCCAAATGGGATATTCCGGAAAATAGAAAAATTCTATTGTATTTAAGCCGAATTGCCAAAGAAAAAAATATCGATTTTTTATTCAAAGCTTTTAAAAAGATTTTAGCTAACAGATTAAAAAAACACCGTTTGGCTGATGTTCATTTATTAATGGTCGGCGGCGGGCCAGAACTTAATTTTTATGAAGACCTAGCTAAAAAAATGGGCATTAATGATTATGTTAGTTTTACCGACATGATGCAAAAGAAAAATGCTAACAAATTTTATGGTGCGGCCGACTTGTTTGTTTTTCCTTCAATCACCGAAACTCAAGGTATAGTGGTGACTGAAGCGATGGCTGCCGGCATTCCAGTTGTGGCTGTAAATAAAATGGGGCCATCGGATTTAGTAAGAAATGGCCATGATGGTTACCTTACAGACTTGAATATTAATGATTTTGCTGGTAAAATAGAATCGCTTTTAGATAATCCCGAAAAACGTAAAGAGATGGGTAAAAATGCCAAAGAAAGCGCTAAAGAATTTTCCAGTCTTTCCTGTGCCATTAAATTAGAAAAGTTATACGAGAAAAACATTGAAAAACTTAAAAATAGTCACAGTTCCAAATAAAATCTTAAAAAAGACAACTCAAAAAGTGGTCGATTTTAACGAATCTTTAATTGATCAAATTAAAGCTATGACCAAAGCTTTACGGGGCGAAGGCGGCGTTGGTTTAGCTGCCAATCAACTTGGCATTGATAATCGAGTTTTAATTGTCGAATGTCCTTATGAAGATCGGGGAATTATTCCTTTGACTTGTTTTGTCAATCCGGAAATTATTGAATATTCCAATGAAACTGATTTGGCTGATGAAGGTTGTCTTTCAATTCCACCAATTGAATTGGAAACCGAGCGAAGCAAAAAACTTAAAGTTAAATATCAAGATGAGATGGGTCGAACTAAAAAGATTGCGCCCAAAGGTTTTTTAGCCCGCATTTTGCAACACGAAATCGATCATTTAAACGGTATTATGTTTACTGACCGAGTTCGAGAAAAATATTTAAGCGATTTTCCAGATTTAAAATCAAAGAAAATTGTTTTCGTTGGCTCCGGCGAATTTGCAGCGATTATTTTGCGCGGCTTAATTTCTTTGGGTTTAAACATCCCGCTGGTTGTAACTGAAAAAGCCAAACCAGCCGGACGAGATAAAGCAACTAAGTTCACGAACGTACACGAAGAAGCGATTAGGTTTGATTTACCAATTCTAGAAACCGAAAACATTAATTTGGATTTAGAAAAAATTAAAGCTCAAGATCCAGATATAATTATTTTAAGCGACTTCGGCCAAATTCTAAAAAATGACATTTTAACTGTCGCCAAGTTCGGCGCCCTTAATTTGCATCCATCACTTTTACCAAAATACCGCGGTGCCACCCCAATTCAAACTGCAATATTAAATAATGATGTTGAAACTGGCGTGTCACTTATTAAAATGGTGCCAGAAATTGATAAAGGGCCAGTCCTTTCACAAATCAAAATTGATATTGATGAAGATGATAATAGCTTAAGTTTGGAAAAACGCTTGGCTGTCGCCGCCGTTAAATTGCTTTATCATTCACTGCCTCGACTAATCCATAATAAACTTCATCCAATGGATCAAGATGAAAATTTAGCTAGCCGAACAAAAAAATTTAAAAAAGAAGACGGCGAAATTGATTGGACAAAACCAACTGCCAAAATCGACGCGCAAATTCGCGCCTATTTTCCTTGGCCAGGATCTTACACCTTTATTGATGATAAAAGATTGATTATCCATCAAACTCATATGGACGATAACAAACTTGTTTTAGATGTGGTTCAACCCGAAGGAAAACAGATCATGAGCTTTACCGATTTTATCAAAGGCTTCCACGGGACCAAGCCAAAATGGTTTGGAAAAATAAAATAGTTATATCTGATTGACAATAGATAGTAAATTTGATATAATTATTAAAGATTTCTAAACATCTGTCACAAAGATGCCCTCTAAGGAATCGATTTTAAATAAAATTGACCCTTAAATTAAATTCAGGGTAGAGGAAAAAACATGTTAGTCATTAGACTTCGCCGAACAGGCAAAAAAGGACAACCAAATTATAGAATCGTCGTCGCCGATAGCCGCAAAGCGGTTACTTCTCCATATGTGGAAATGATCGGTAACTATGACCCAAGAACTAAAGAATTAGTTTTAAACCAAGAGAAAGCGATTGATTGGATGAAAAAAGGTGCACAACCTTCAAACACCGTCGCTAAACTTATGACTCGTGAAAAAATGGAACACAAATCCATTGTGGTCAAAAAATATCGCAAAATTAGCAAAAAAGAATTAGAACGAATCAAGGCTGAAGAAGAAGTCGAAAAAGCTCGTGAACAAGCCGAAAAAGAAGCGGCTAAAGAAGCTTTTGACGCTCAAGTCGAAGCTGAAAAAGAAGCCGCTGATCATGTTGATCCGTTAATGGCTGCTGCCGAAGAAGCAATTTCCGAGATTAAGGAAGAAGAAGCGGAAAAAGTAGCTGAAAAGACCGAAACCGTTGAAGAAAAACCAGCCGAGGAAGCGGTTATTGAAGAAGTCGCAGAAAAAGAAGAAGAAAAGACTGAAGAAAAAGCTGAATAATATCTTTAACTTGTTGCAGTTTATTGTTAATTTGTTACAATTAAATTAGATTTTAAAGCAGTTGGTCGAACTGCCCAAAACCAAAGATACACCAGTATCAAACACATGCAAAGGATTACTATGGTACAAGCTGATCAAGAATTTGTTGAAACAGTTGTAAAAGCGATTGTTGACAATCCAAACGATGTTAAAACCAGTCGTTCTGTCGATGAAATGGGAGTTTTAATCGAACTTACCGTTAATCCAGAAGATATGGGCAAAATCATCGGTAAAGAAGGTCGCACCGCTAAATCGATCCGTACCCTACTTCGCGTTCTTGGCGCCAAAAACAATGCTCGGGTTAACCTGAAGATTGTTGAGCCAGAAGGTGGAAGAGAAGTACGCGTACCTGAAGCTAATGACGAAAAGCCATTAGAAGATGGTCAAGCCACTGAAGTGGTATAGCCAAACCTATTTATCATAGAAATTTATCTATCGATAAATTGGTCAGGGAAGTTTGTCGCGGAAATTTATTGCGATAAATTATAAAATTTAAAATACAAGAAATCGCCACAATTTCTGTTTGACAGATTTGGCGATTTTTTGTTAAGAAATGGAAAAAATATGAATTTTAATATCATTACAACTCAACCTGGTATCTACGATTCGTTTTTACAAACGGGTCTAATTGCGCGTGGCATTAGTCGCGAAATTATTGAGGTTAATATTCATAATTTGCATGACTATGCTTTCGACATCCACCGCTCAATCGATGATACTCCTTATGGTGGCGGCCCAGGCATGGTTTTAAAAGTTGATGTGATGGCAAATGCCCTCGATAAAATTCGGAATAAAAAATCAAAAATTATATTACTTTGTCCTCAAGGAAAAAAGTTTGATCAAAATGATACGAAAAGATTTGCCAAAGAAGATAATTTAATTTTGATTGCCGGTCGATTTGAAGGCTATGATGAACGCATTCGCGACTTGGTTGATGAAGAAATTTCTTTGGGTGATTTTGTCTTAACTTCTGGCGATTTACCAGCTCAAACAATTATTGATGCTACTTGCCGAATGATTCCTGGTTTTATCGATAAAGAAGAATCAATCCAAGAAGAATCGTTCTCGGAAAATCTTTTAGAATACCCTCAATATACCAGACCTGAAACATTTTTAGGGAAATATGTACCGGAGATTTTACTCTCCGGCAATCATGCCGAAATCGCCAAATGGCGACGCGATCAGTCAATCGAACGAACTAAAGTCCGAAGACCAGATTTACTCGATTCTAATATTTGACTTTTTGCCTGATTTAAGATACAATATCTTCATACGAGGATTTAAATATGCCAAATATGCCAGAATTATTGAAACAAATTCAGCGTGACCTGGCTTGTCCGATTTGCGGCAAAAAATTTGAGTTATCTCAAATCAAAGTTCGCGGCGCTTTCGAACAAATCTTGGTCGTTCAAACAACCTGTACCGACGGCCATCTGACCGTGTTTATGTCCATGTTCAATGAAGAAAATAAGGCTGATGACACTAAAATTGAACCAGCCATTACTACCGATGAAGTCTTAGATTTATCAAATAGTTTAAAAAGTTTTAAAGGCGATTTTGAAAAAATTTGGGCAAAGTGAAAAATTTGCCAGAAATAGAGGAAAAATATCATGCAACAAACAGTCAATTTAACCGCTGAAGTTCGCGAGAAACTCGGCCGAAAAGCAAGACAAGTTCGAAATGACAACAAAATTCCTGCCGTCCTGTATGGCCGTGGTTTTGAAAACTTAAATTTAAGTTTTGGTCGCCAAGAATTTGAAAAAATTTACAAAGAAGCTGGTAGCTCAACTATCGTTACTTTGAAAATTGATGGCCAAGAACCAGTTAAAACCTTGATTCTTGAACCACAATACGACCCAATCACTGATCAAATTCTTCATGTCGATTTGTATAAAGTTAACATGAAAGAAGAAATTCACACTGAAATTCCACTAACATTTGTTGGTGAATCGCCAGCTGTTCGTGATTTAGAAGGTAATTTAATTACCAGTAAAGATGCGATTGAAGTTAAATGTTTGCCAGACAAATTGGTTTCTGAAATCGAAGTCGATATTTCCGTTCTAAAAACCTTTGAAGATTCGATCAAAGTTTCTGATTTAACTATTCCAGAAGGTATTGAAGTTATTACCGACGCTGATGAAACCATTGCCATGGTCAGCGAACCACGTTCTGAGGCCGAATTGGAAGAAATGGAAACTGAATCAACTGGCGATGCCGAAAAAGCCGCCATTGAAAGTATGGAAGCCGCAACAGAAGCCGAAAAAGCCGAAAGCGAAGAAGCTAAAGAAGAGTAAGATTTATAACTATATAAGTATAGCCAAGAATGCCCGAAAGGGCATTTTTTGGTTGATTTAAATCTAATTTTAATGTATGATAATTTTATCTTAAGGGGAGGTAACCGTAGATGGCAACAATGATTTGTGATGTTCAGCAAAGACCAAACTTGACAATAAGAGAAAATGATGGCGTCCAGGTTAATCCGCAGGGATTAGAATATGACTGGCACCATGGCATTGTCACCGAAGAATCACTCAATGCGCTAAGAGTGAAGCTTGATAACCCAGTCCGCATCAGAAGTTTTGATACTCTTGGTGGTCAATGTCGACTCGAAGAACCGATACCCGGTTCGTTAGATAGTGACGATATTTGGCAGCTTGCTCAACCAATCGATATCGATTACATCCAATACATCTTTATCAACGGAGCCCCACCAATATTCTTGGTTAAAGACAACGAAGTTTAACGAAACACTGAAGAATTATCTTTCCGAACAGAATTAATTTTGTTCGGTTTTTTATTTATTGATTAGAAACTTTTTTAATGCTATAATAAATCAGCTGATAATTTTATGACATATTTTATAATGACTCTTGGTTGTCAGATGAATATATCTGATTCCCAACGAATTGAATCAAAATTAAATAGTTTAGGATATGAATCAGCCTCCGAACAAGAGGCTGATTTGGTGGTTGTGAACTCTTGTTCAGTTAGACAAAAAGGGATTGATCGAATTTGGGGTGGTATTAAAAAATGGCGCGCCGGCGGTAAACAAATTTTAATTACCGGTTGTGTTTTAGAAAGCGACCGCAAAAAATACGCGGCCCGCGATATTCAATTTCTGCACATTGATGATTTGCCTCACCTCTCCTCTGTCATTCCAGACCGGACGGGTTCCGGATCTGGAATCCAGAATAACAATAATGTAAATCATTATTTAGATATAATTCCAGAACTTTCTGGATCGATCGCATATATTCCAATTATGACTGGTTGCAACAACTTCTGTTCCTATTGTGCCGTCCCCTACACCCGTGGACGTGAAGTTTCTCGAAAACCAGAAGATATCACTGCAGAAGTAAAAATCGCTCTCAACAAAGGCTTTGAAGAAATTTGGCTTTTGGGCCAAAATGTGAATTCCTATGACTTTGATTTTAGTAAACTTTTGCAAGCTGTGGATAACTTTGAAGGTGATTTTAAATTTAATTTTATTTCTTCTAATCCACAAGATATGTCGGATGAATTAATTGAAACTTTTAGTAATTTAAAAAAATGGACTAAAGAACTGCATTTGGCGATGCAATCTGGCGATGATGAAATTTTACGCAAAATGAACCGAAAATGCACCAGCACCCAATTTTTAGAACTTGTGGATAAATTAAAATCGAAAATTCAAAATCTAAAATTGTCTACTGATATTATCGTTGGTTTTCCCAGTGAAACCGAAGAGCAATTTAATCACACTTTTGACGCTTGCCAGAAAATTGGTTTTTTCAAAGCCTATGTTAACCAGTACTCACCACGCGTTGGTACAGTTTCAGCTAAAATGAAAGATGATGTTCCCGCTTCCGACAAAAAAAGACGGTGGGAAATCCTCGATCAATTGATTAACCACAAATAACAAAAAACCATCCAAATTACAGGTTTAAATAATGAGCGTTTTATCGCGATCGCGATATTTAGCTCATAAATTGAACCATATTTTTGGACAGTTTTTTAAATAGTATTATTTAACTTTTTCAACGAATTCTTCGATTGAGAGATTTTCTAAATCTCTACTACCGCGGACACGAACGGCTAATTTGCCGGACTCAATTTCTTTGTCGCCTAAAACAATAATAAATGGCACTTTTTGAAGTTCAGCATCGCGGATTTTGCGGCCAACTGATTCATTGCGATCATCAAGTTGAATTCGAATATTTTGGGTTTTTAATTCAGCCGCAATTTTTTGAGCATGCTCGACATGTTTTTCGGAGATCGGTAAAATCATCGCTTGAACCGGCGCACACCAAGCAGGCAGTGCCCCGCCAGTTGATTCTAACAAAATTGCAATGAAGCGTTCAAGTGAACCAAAAATCGCGCGGTGAATCATGACCGGGTGAACTTTATTGCCATCTCGATCAATATAATTAGCGTCAAGACGTTCAGCCATAGCAAAATCAAGCTGAATTGTGCCCATTTGCCAAGAGCGGCCCAAAGAATCTTTGACATGAAAATCGATTTTTGGACCATAAAAAGCACCATCGCCAGCGTTGATAGTATATTCGATTTTCTTGCCATCAAGAGCTTTTTTAAGGCCATTTTCGGCTTTTCCCCAAACTTCATCAGAACCAATTGATTTTTCTGGACGAGTCGAAAGCTCCACTCGAATATCTTTAAAACCGTAACGCAAATAAGTCTCATTAACAAAATCAATTAATTTTTCGATTTCGCCTTCGATTTGATTTTCTTCACAATAAATATGGGCGTCATCTTGAGTCAAATTGCGAACTCGAAGAAGACCATTGACTTCACCGGCTTGTTCATAGCGATAAACTGAACCGAATTCAGCAATTTTAATTGGCAACTCTTTGTAGGAATGAATTTCTTGACTAAAAATTTTCAAACCGCCTGGGCAACTCATTGGCTTTAAACACCATTTTGGTTTTTCGAGTTCTTTTTCATTACCAACAAAGAAAAGTTTTTCATGATAATTATCAAAATGGCCACTTTGTTTTAAAGTTTCCGTGCTGATAATTCTAGCCGTGTTTATTTCCACGTAACCATCGTCAGCGAGCTGTTTAGCCAAATCATTTTTAATCAAATTAAACATTGTCCAGCCTTTTGGCCACCAATAAACAACGCCTGGAACCTGTTCGTCAAAGCTAAATAAGGCTAGTTCACGACCAATTGTTTTGTGGTCGTTTTGGTTTGATTCGGTTTCCATTTGATCTCCAATCATATAAAGATATCTTAATATCTCTATTCTACACCAGATAGCCAAAGGTGGCAAGATGGCTGGCTATTTGTATATTTCCGTGAGGACTTGATCGATTTGAGATTGTAAGTTTTTGAGAGTCGTGGTGTTGATTAAAGTATAATCGGCCATGGCGATCGGACCAGCTTTATGCAAATTTTCGATTTCCGCCCGATCGCGAGTTTTAACTTCATCTTCTGTAAAACTTCTAAATTTAAGTTCTGTGTCAACGCCATGTTTTTCAGCTCGATTTTCTAACCGTGAATATCTAAGTTTAGGCGAAGAATAAATCGCAACAATAATTAAATTATCGCCAAATTTTTCTTTCAAAAATAAATATTCTTCCCAAGAATACAGGCCGTCGCCAATCACATCACCTTTTTTAATCAGTAATTCGATTTTTGGTAAATTTAAAATCGCCATGGCGGCCATGCCGTGTTCAGTACGAATATCTTCGCGAATTTTCCGCTCTAATTCTTCGGATTGAGGTTGGCCGCTTTCGATCACTTTATCGAGCACAATTTGACCAAACCGAAAATAACCAAAATCTTTTTTGGATAATAGATATTCGGACACAGCCGACTTACCAGCCCCCGGCATTCCAACCAAACAAATTAGTTTGTTCATGATTTTATTCCCGGCACCGGAAAGTTTTTAGTCATTTGTTTTACTTCTTTTTTAACCTTGGCTAAAACTTTTGGATTATTGATATTTTCTGCCACGATGTTAAATAATTCGGCAATGCGTTTCATTTCGGTTTCGCCCATACCGCGAGTAGTAAGGGCAGCGGTACCAACCCGAATACCAGAAGTAACTTTCGGCGGATTTGGGTCATTGGGAATGCCGTTTTTATTGACCGAAATCCCGGCTTCTTCCAAAGCGTGTTGAAAATCGACTCCGGTTAAATTTTTATTTCTTAAATCCACTAAAATCAAATGATTTTCCGTACCGCCGGTGACTAAATCAAAATCAAAACTTTGCAAAGTCTTGGCAAAAGTTTTCATATTAACCAAAACTTGCTTGATGTATTTTTTATATTCCGGAAGCAAATCTTCACCAAAAGCCACCGCTTTAGCGGCAATAACATGTTCTAATGGTCCACCTTGAAGCATGGGGAAAACCGCCTTATCAATTTTCTTGGCTAGTTCTTCATCATTTGTCATGATTATACCTGAACGAGGGCCTCTCAAGGTCTTGTGGGTGGTACTGGTAACGATATCGGCCACGCCAATTGGCGATTCATGATAACCGGTAGCAACCAATCCGGCGATATGGGCAATATCAGCAATTAAATAGGCGCCAACCGAATCGGCGATTTCTCGAAACTTTTTAAAATCGATTTTTCTTGGATAAGCGGAATAGCCACACATGATTACTTTTGGTTTTTCACGTTTAGCGATTTTTAAGATTTCATCGTAATTTAAAACCCCGGTTTCCGGATCGAGACCATAAGAAACAGATTCGAACCACTTTCCAGAGAAAGAGACTTTCGCGCCATGAGTCAAATGGCCACCAGAATCCATACCTTGACCGAGAATTTTGTCACCGGGTTTGATTAAAGCGGCATAAGCCGCCATATTGGCTGATGAACCAGAATGAGGTTGAACATTGGCAAATTTGCATTTGAATAATTTTTTGAGCCTAGTAATGGCTAAACTCTCGGCTTGATCAATAAATTCGCAGCCGCCATAGTAGCGAGCGCCTGGATAGCCTTCAGCATATTTATTGGTTAAAACCGAGCCCGTAGCTTCCAAAACCGCTTCGGAAACATAGTTTTCCGAGGCAATCATTTCCAAACCTTCAACCTGTCGCTTTTTTTCCGATTCGATGATATTAAAAATTTCCGGATCTTGTTTTTTTAAATTCACATTAACCTCTTTCTAAAACTAAATATTTGAATGATAAATCGCCAGATTGTTGCAATTCGCTTTCTGATATTATTTTATCAAATTTTGAGTAATCCGGGAAAAAGACATCGGCATCAAAGTTTTGGTCCACCAAAGTGAGATACAACTTATCAGCCAAATCGATGGTTTGAGCGTAAATCGAAGCGCCACCAATAATAAAGATTTCCTCGTCATCGTGTTTTTGGGCCACTTCGATTGCTTTGGGAATTGAACTGCAAACAATCGCCCCATCAATTTTTAAATTAGCATCTTGCGACAAAACAATATTGGTCCGATTTGGCAAAACCCGGCCGATGGAATTGAACGTCCGCTCACCCATAATAATCGGATGATTGGTGGTCAGCTCCTTAAACCGTTTTAAATCTTCCGGCAAATGCCAAAGGAGTTGATTATTTTTACCAATCTCTCGGTTTTTACCCACAGCCACAATGATGCTAATTTTTGGTTTATTCAATTAAAATCCTCCGATTACGGTAATGTCACCTTTGATAGGCGGATGCGGATCGTAACCCACGACTTCGAAATCTTCAAATTTAAAATCATCGATATTCTTAACTTTTGGATTAATTTTCATGGTTGGGAAAGGCTTTGGCTCGCGCTCAATTTGTTCTTTGGCTTGTTCAAAATGATTGGAATACAGATGAACATCACCAAAAGTATGAACAAATTCTCCTGGTTTTAACCCAATAACTTGAGCCACCATCATGGTTAATAAAGCATAGCTAGCAATATTAAACGGCACGCCCAAAAAGGTATCAGCACTGCGTTGGTAAAGTTGTAATGATAATTTATCGTTATTAACCACAAACTGATAGATAGTATGGCACGGCGCAATAGCCATGGATTTGCCTGGCAAGGCCATCTCGTAAATAAACTCTGGATTCCAAGCCGAAACCATAATCGATTTACGATATGGGTTGGTTTTTAATTCGCTAATTGCCCAAGCCAGCTGATCGATAAAACGACCATCACCAGTCTGCCATTTCCTCCATTGCACACCATAAACGTTGCCTAAATCGCCCCAACGCTTAACACTCGGATCATCAGCCGGCAATTCTTTAATTTTGGCAATAAATTCTTCTTGAGTTAATTTTAAGACTTCGCCTTTTTTGGCAGCAATATTATAGTATTTGTAAGCCCATTCGTCCCAGATATGAACATCATTATCAACCAGATATTTAATATTAGAATCGCCTTTTAAAAACCACAAAAGTTCATGAATAATCCCACGCATAAAAACTTTTTTGGTTGTAAGAAGAGGGAAACCTTTAGAAAGGTCATATCGAGTTTGGCGACCAAAAACACTGCGAATAAAAATTTCTTCGCCTTCATGACCAAAAAGCGGCTTATCAGACCCGTTAGCAAGAATATCTTTAATTAAATTCAAATATTGATATTCGGGATGTGTTTCATCGGTCAACTTCAACTTTATTTTCTCTGGCATTTTTCTCCTTTTTAAAATCTTGATTCATGATCCTCGATCGTTTTTTTAACCGATTCTTTTTTAAAATTATTAACTTCATCAACACGCTTTTTTTCGTCCGGAAAATCAAAAACCGCGTCATCGGCAAATCTAAATTGCTCTAAAATAATCCCTCTACGATGCGCGAGCTCAATGGCTTCCGGTTCAGGATGGCGATCATTACCGTCCGAGCCATCTTTAACTCGTAAATAATTATGAAGATAAATAATTTTTTTAATCCCGACGTTATTCAAAACTTTCATGCAGTCATAACAAGGAAATTGAGTAATGTAGAGCGTGGCGTTTTTAAGTCTGCGCGTGTCAAAAGCATTGATAATACCGTTAACTTCGCTGTGAACACCGCGACAACGGCGAATTTCGCCAGACATCGGGTCGCCATCAACTTTAGCGCAACCATAAACATTGCCATCGTAGTCACCAACCGACGGACCATTGTAGCCAATCGAAATTATTTTATGATCATCATCAACGTAAACAGAGGCAATTCGATGGTAATTGCAAGAAACACGCCCGGTCGCGGTAATGGCGATGCGCATAAAAAACTCGTCCCAAGAGAGACGTTTCCAAGGTTTAAATTCATTTTTTTCCGCTGGCACCAAAGCCTCCTTCGCCCCTCTCGCTATTTGATAATTCATCGACAACTTCTATTTCACAAATTTCGACTGGTTGGATTAACATTTGCGCAACGCGATCATTTACTTCAATTTCAATATTTTTGTCAGATGTGTTTAGCGCAACAACGCCAACTTCACCTCGGTAGCCAGAATCAACTACGCCGGCCAAACAAGTTAAACCTTCTTTGAGCGCTAATCCAGATCGGTCCCAAACTAAACCAACATAGCCATCGGGAATAGCCATAGCAAAACCGGTTTTAAAACAATATCGTTCGCCTGGCGCCAAAATTTTAGCTTCACGCGTTCGCAAATCCATGCCGGCATCTGCAGCATGAGTATAACCTGGCAAGATTACATCTGGAAAAAGTTTTTGAAATTTAATAGTCATAGTAATTCCATACTACGAAAGCTTTCCAATTTTGTCAAACCTCACCGCCACTTCGGAAGTGGAGGTGAGGTTAAATTAACCACTATAATCGTTAAATATTAAATGTTTTATTTCTGATAATTTCTTTTGATAATCAATTCGGTCTTCAACAAATTTTTTATATTGGTCACGATTGAAAACAATTAGATCCTTAAAATCACAAAAGCCATCTACCTCTAGATCATCAAGATATTCTTTATAAGACGAGTAAGTCCAATCTTCTGGTTTAGTAACTAGCCCTGCCGAAACAGGATTAAGATGATGATATCTGGTTAAATGCAATAACTGATCGTCGTCATTGACTAAGACGCTTTGAAATTTTCCCTCCCACAACGGGCCTTTTCTCTGATGTTGAATATTAAAATATCGAGTATAACTATTCAAAATCTTTGCCATATATTTCGAAATCCCACCATCCACTAATTGTTTAAGTGTTAAATGAATATGAGTCGGCATGATTGAATAAGAAATTATTTCAACTGATTTTGAACTCGTTAGTTTCAAACCTTCTACATATTTTAATCTAAAAAAAGCATTTAGCTCAAGAAAACCTGAGTATTTATAAAAAAAATCATTAAATCGATAAAGATCGATGAGCTCAATCAACCTCTCAAAGTCACTGCTATTATTAAAAATAATATATTTAGCAATGCTTCGACTGAATATATGATAACATTGTCCATTAACCAACGGATCTTTTCTCATAGCTATATTCTACCACCGCCACTTCGGAAGTGGAAGCGAGGTTTAATTCGTAAGATAATCTATTGCTTTGGATTTAAATTTTGTTATATTTAAATTAGCAAAACACCCCTTACATAAAGGAGATATTCCGTGGCAAATGAGAATTTGATGCAATGGCTTCCTGAAGGAGTTAAAAGGGCTTCAACTGATGGTCCTTTTAAACTCCAATGCGTACACGCAGATTACCCTGATGGCGCCCACATAATTATTACGATTCCACCAGAATTAGTAACATGTGGTGGCGAAGATGGAAGAGAACGCGCCGATCGAATTGCTAGCAGATTAAATCAAACCTGGAAAGCTGTCATGGAAGAAGAAAAAAATCGTGGCTTAGACGAAATGAGAGAAAGAGCTAAAAAATAAAATTAGACAAAACAAAACTATTCCAACCATAAACAAACACCTCATATTTTTTATGAGGTTTTTATTTCATAAACACAACCACCGCCACTTCGGAAGTGGAGGTGAGGTTAGAAATTCACAATTTTGCAATCTAGTTTTTTGGGGATTTTTCAGGTACAATAATATTAATGTCATATATAGCTCAAAACAAATTAGCCAATCTGGAATATGAAATTCTGGAAAAGTTTGAAGCCGGACTAGTTTTGACTGGCGAAGAGATTAAAGCGATTCGGGCTCATCGAGCCAATCTGAATGGCACTTTTTGTCGTGTTTCGGATAATGAGGCTTGGGTTTTAAATATGCATATTTCTCTCGTCAAAGAGCCGGAACGCAGCCGCAAATTATTACTTCACAAAAGTCAGATTCGTTCGCTGATCGGTAAAACCCAACAAAAAGGCTTATCGCTCATTCCTCTAGCGCTCTATATTAAAAAAGGCCATGCCAAATTAGAAATTGCCTTAGCTCGCGGCAAAAAAATCTATGACCATCGGCAAGAACTCAAAAAACGCGATTTAAACCGAACCGCCGCCAGAGAACTAAATTAATAAAAAATTTTACATACTAAAAAAGAGGATTTCGCTGTTGCGATTTCCTCTTTTTGATATCACCAAATTAATAGATAAACCCTTTGATTGCGCCATATGAATCTGGGATGGTTCGACTAGACACAATACCGTAACCTTTATAGTTCATTTCAGAAACGGTAAAACTGTCGGCGTTAACAGATTCAACATAGGCTACATGACCGGCGCGACCGCCTTCTGCAGTTACCAAAATGGCACCTGGTTTTGGTTCATCGCCAATCGAATAGCCAAAAGATTTTGCTCCACTAAGCCATGTCCCTGCGTTTCCCGACCAAGAAATAGTTCTTTTTTGGGAAACGTAATAAGTACAATAGCCATATGGAAAGTAATGCGGTCCAGTGACCAATGAATAGTCGGCTGGCGTCCGTCGATAACTTGAAGCCAAAACTTTTGGTGGATCCGGCGGAGTGATTTTTGTCTCGGCCACGAATGGCTTCTCGATAAAATCATCTGCGCTAGAAGCAGTAGGATTAATTGACTCAGTCGGCTGGTTATTCGCCACCGCTAACGGCGTCGCATCAGCCAAAACTTTTTGAGCAATCATGCTATCGCTCCAACCAATCGCCGCATGGGCTTGAGGCGCGTTTAAAAATAAACTAGCCACAATTCCAAGAGCAACAAATCCCCCCGCCCAAAATGGGCGTGTTAGAGCAATTAGATTGTTATTTGAGTCAATTTTGTTTTGTTTTTGTTTGAGGTTTGTTTTTGGTGCATCCCCTTGAGCCTGTCCCCTTACGAGGGCTGTAAACTGAAGCCCCGAATGAGCGGGTGTACAAATGATGACCTCCAATGAAAAGAGTCGAATAACTGAGCCCCATCCTCTTAAAGTACTGTAAGTCAACTACTGATCTCTTTGCGTTAACCAACGCCAACGTTTTGTCGGCTTTTTTTAGTTAACACGTTTTTAATTGTACCAGATCTGTCAACTTTGTCAAGGGTTCGACCCCGAACCTGTTAATCTGAAACTTATCCACATCTAACAAAAATCGTTTTAGTGATTTTAGCAATTGAAAATGCAAGTCAAATGATTGATTTTTTGTTAAAATTATGATATAGTTCTAGTCAATGGGGCTGTTTAGATTCGACAGGAAGATCAACCCACAATTTCAAGTCGAGCACGTCATTTTGACTCGTTAAATCAAATGGCAAAATGTTAAACGCAAAAAATACGTTTACACCTGCCTTAGCTCTAGCCTAATAGCTTAAGCTTTACAGCAGCGTCTGTCTCTTTGATGACCAACCGGAGAGAACGGGCGTCACAATTTGGTCTATATCTATCTAGGTTGTCTTAGTCGATAGAAGAAAAAACGAAGACAAATTTAAACTTGTTTTTAAAGAATTGTGTCAAAATCTTTTTGGACACGAGTGCAATTCTCGTCAGCTCCACCACAAAAAACAGGTCGAAGATATCAAGAACTGATATTTCTGACCTGTTTTTGTTGACATAAAAAAGGTTGGTTCGGTAAAATGGAAGCGAGCGCAACCAACTTTCAAGGAGGCTTTGCTTGTTTGAAGATTTGACAATTGAAAATGCCAAACCTGACAACGAACATCAAACCTACCACCTGGCCGCGGTTTCCACCTTTATCTTGGCTGAACTTGAAGTCGTCATAGATAAAGCTTGTTTGGATAGCTGGAGTATCAGTATTTGGATCTGTTTATTTCTCGCTTTTGTGCTAGGCTACACTAGTGTAAAATTTACGAGAAATATACATCTATGCTTCAGCCTGTTACTTGGCGCCGGATTTCTTGTTCTTATAGCTTATCGGTTAATAGCCTATTTATCATAATTGTCTTGACAAATGACTATTAACCAGCTAAAATATTGGTGGTCCGATTCGATAAGGAGAAAACAATGGTTGAAGGCAAATCATTGACGCTGGCGAAACTGGCAGAACTAATTGCCGAGAAAGGAAAAACTCTAGGTTTCGCACAGAGAGAATTATGCGCCGAAGCCGAAGTGCCGTTAAGTACGGTTTCAATGATGAAATCCGGCCGATTAGTCAAAATCGAATGGATGGAAAAATTAGTGGATTTAGTTAAACTTGACCGAAGTTTGATTCCAACCGATTGTTACGAACGAGAGAAAGAGATTAATCGACAAAACGAAGAAATTGCCTTGGCTCGTCTTGGTAGAAAAACTGTAGTAGAAATTGAAGCGCCGATTTTATTGCCAACAGTTTTGGTAGTCGAACCAATAACATTAGAATCGATCTTGGTTCATTTGCCTAAACTTGATCAAAAAGATTTAGATCAAATTCTCGATGCCATTTACGATTTGAACCCGCCGGAAGATATAATTTCTGTCGGAAAGGAAAAATCAATCGAGGAAACAGCCATCGAAAGTTTAGAAAGAACAAAAGATTTAATCAATCTTTTTGCCACCAGAATTATTAGTTTGGCCGGTAAAAAACAAGCTACCGCGGAAAAAATTGTTAAATCAACTTTAGTCCATTTAACCACAATTTCCAAACTGATTAAAAGAATTAGTCAAAACTCTGCCGCCAATTGATTTGGCGGTTTTTTATTTGTGATTTTATGATGATTGAACTAAAATATACTTAGTTAAATAAATTAAAAAGGAGTTTTATGGAACAAAACATGGGAATGGATATGGAAGAAATTGCTCGACAAGAAGGTCAAAGCGGAACAGACGAAAATAAAAATGTAGGAAGCGATGAAGCTACAATTCAAAATAATTCTAGACCAACTCATTTAGAAGTACCAGATCCGTCAAAACAACCAAAACCAGAATATCGAATGGCTGTACCAATAGCGCCAGAGCAGAAACCAATGACCGACGCGAATGGCAATGTGCTTTCAGCCGATTTTAGCCATTACGATCGAACACCAGCAGAAGAGCAACCCAAAGTAACCGAAATCGGTTATGTTGGCGTACCACCAAAAGAAGATGTTGTTAGAAAACCTGGTTTTTGGAAACGTTTATTTGGTTCTAAATAATATCTATTTTAAACTAAATTAATCAATTCGCCTTTGAGATAGTGTTCGATGTTATCAATCATCATATCGTAACTTTTGCGACAAGTCACATCGGTTCTGGCGGCAATATGCGGCGTCGTTAGAATCTTCAGATTAGCCGTTAATTTCAAATAATATGGATCGCTGGAGTCGCCCACATCGATTGTGCCGCAATCATCGGCCGCGCCGGCAATCCGGCCGGATTTAATTTCGCTAATCATGGCATCAGCGTCATAGAGCGTGGAACTGGTAATAGTGACAAAATAAACGCCTTGTTTTAGGGACTGGAAAAATTCAGCGTCCAGCAGTCCAATCGTCCCCGGGTTTTCGCTTAAAGCATTAACCACAAAATCCGCATCTTTGACTTTTTCCAACAGATTATCGCCTTTGTCAAAATAAGTTACATTCATCAATAAAACTTTTAGAACCTCGCCGATACGCGAACCGATATTGCCGTGACCTAAAACCGTCACGTTTTTTTCGGCTAAACCGGTTTTGTCAGTCCAGGAATTGCGTTTCATTTTGTCATTATTAACCATGGCCGGAATTTCCCTAGCCAGATTCAAAATCATAGTCAACATCCATTCAGATACTGCTTCTTTATTGCAACCCGGGCAACAGGAAACAATAATATTTCTGGCCTTTAGTTTTTCTAGGTCCATCCAACCAACGCCGACAAACGGTAGCGACATGTAGACATTTTCCAAATCATAGATTTTTTGCTTTAAACCAGTCTTGTTGGAACAGATTATATCCGCGCCCTGGACCCGCTCCAGCCACTCATTTGACGATTTAGTAAACTCGTCGTAAAAAGTTACAGACCCCAATTTTTTCAAACGTTCGATTTGATCCGGATACATATGCATCGGTTGAGCAATGACAATTTTTTTCATTTAATTCCTTTTTATTTAGCTGTTTTTTCTAGCATATCATATATTTTGGATACAAAAAAACAGGCTTTAGACCTGTTTTTTTCATGGTGGGCGGTATAACAGACGCTTTGCGTCATAGAGGTTCGAACTTCTATCATTCATAACGTCAACGAGGCGCTCTTTCGTCGAAGACGATTTGGTAATAGCCAATCTTGATTGAGGCGGCAGCCGAAATCTGGTTACCACTGAGCTAATTCAGGTACAAAAAAACATGGTGGGCGGTAGAGGGTTCGAACCTCTGAACCTCCTCGACGTCAACGAGGCGCTCTACCAGCTGAGCTAACCGCCCACCATGTTTTTTTATCAACTATTATATTTTTAAAACTGATACTCTTTTTCCTTCAACACTTTTTCTTCAACAACAATTTTATGCTTTTTGTAAACCTTTTTTAAGCGACCAACAATATCTTTAGCCGCGTCCAGCGAACCATTATCCGTATTGTAAACTTTGTTGGCAAACTTTTTCATTGGCGCAATATATTGATCATACATCGGCTTAACAATATTCATATATCTTTCGATGTCGGCATGAAGTTCATTTTGATCAACTCCGCGTTCTTCCAAATCTCGAAGTAATCTTCTTGCCAAACGAATATCGGGCGAGGCTTCCAAAAATACTTTCCAATTAGTCAAATTCCGAATGATTTTTTCGTGGAAAATTAAGATGCCTTCCAGAACAATCACCGGCCTTGGTTCTAATTCAATTTGGGCTTTCTCCTGTTGATGAGTGGCATAATTATAAACCGGCGCCATCACTTTTTCACCTTTCAATAATTTTTTCAAATGCTCAGCCAATGATTCATTATCAAAAGCTTTTGGCTCGTCAAGATTCATTCTAGCCCAACGTTCCATGGTTTTGACATCCGAACTTTTGTAATATTGATCTTGCGAAATAACTAAAATATTGGACCCAAAGTAATCCTTGAGTGCTTCAATGACAAAAGTTTTGCCCGAAGCTGTCCCTCCGGTTATTCCAATGATAAAAGGTTTAACCATTACTCTTATTTTAGCAAATTATTGCAAACTTTTCAAGCCTCAATTATTGTCCCGATTTTATGACCCTGGCAAGCTTTCAAAATATTATCTTTAATCGTCAATTTTAAAACCAAAATCGGAATATTATTATCTTTACAAAGCGTGATGGCCGTACTATCCATGACGTTTATTTGATCATTATTAATCACATCCAAATAGGTTAATTTATCAAATTTTTTAGCATCGTCGTGTTTAGCCGGGTCTCTATCAAACACGCCGGAAACTTTTGTCGCTTTCAAAACCACTTGGCAATCCAGTTCGCAAGCTCTGACTGCCGCCGCGGTATCAGTTGAAAAATATGGATGCCCCGAGCCCGCCGCCACAATTACCACTCGATGCTTTTCCAAATGTCGAATGGCGCGATTGCGGATATAAGGTTCGCAAACCTTTGACATGTCCAAGGCCGACTGAACGCGATTTTCGATTTTAATTTTATTTAAAGCGCTACCCAAAGCCAAGGAATTCATCACTGTAGCAAGCATGCCAATATAATCGCCGGTTACTCGTTTCATACCGTGTTTTTCCGCCGCCAGCCCGCGGAAAATATTACCGCCGCCTAAAACCACCACCACTTCGATTTTGTTTTTAACTAATTTGGCAATTTCTTTAGCAATGTAATCGCAAACTTCCGGATCGATACCATATTCACGTTCACCCAGCAATGCTTCGCCGGAAAGTTTTAATAAAATGCGTTTGTATTTTAATTCTGTTTTTGGCATATTATGATAAATTTTTTATTTGAATTTTAATTATTTTTGGTGCAACTGCCACTTTCGGCAAAGTTACAACCAATAAATCATCTTTGAGCTCAACTTCGATTTTAGTTTTATCAATATTTTCTGGCAATTTTATTTGGGCTAGATAATTATTTTCTTGTTCAGCAATTTGCACCAAAGGTTCATTGATTTGTGTTTGATTTTGCATATTTAAATTCGTTTGGGTTGGTCGCAAAATATCTTCCAAAACCAAATCAAACAAATCAGCCAAACTCAAAGCCAATGGCAAACTCGGCAAACAGCGACCGCGCTCCAGCGAAATAATTGATTGTCGAGACACACCTAATTGATGTGCCAGTTCTTCCTGGGTTAACTGGTGCTCTTCGCGCAAGTTTCGCATTTGTTGTGAAAAAAATTCAATTTTTATTTCCATAATTTTTTAATTTCCGACCAATCTAAAACTAAAACTGAAATAATCGCGGCCACTGGCACAGCAATAATTACACCCAAAAGACCCATTAATTTTGCGCCGATAAGCAAAGCTAAAATGATAATTACTGGCGAAAGACCGACGGCCTGACCAATAATTTTTGGTGTTAAAAAATGCGATTCCAATTGTTGAATAATAATATAAGCAATAAAAACGAACAAGGCGGTGATTGGAGAAATAGTAAAAGCAATTAAAACCGCTGGCACAATTGCTAGCCACGGCCCCAGATAAGGAATGATTTCGACTAACCCGCCCCAAATAGCCAAAACTAAAGAATAAGGTACACCTAGAATTGCTAGAGCTAGACCATATAAAATGCCAACGACCAGCATCAAAAACAAATGACCGCCAAGCCATTGAGACATTTTTTCACTAATTTTAGTTACCACTTTTGCTACTTTTTCCTGTTTATCTTTAGAAAAACAGCCGTAAAAATAAGTATTGATTGTTTCTTTATCAATTAACATGTAAAAAGTCAAAACTAACATGGTTACAAGACCAACAATTCCGGAAATAAAACCGATCGTCGTCGAATAAATTCCCGACGTTAATTGTCCAACTTGACTGGAAATATTTAAAATACTTTCTTGATAATTGCCAATTGAAAGTTGAAAATTGTGATAAATCGGCCCAAATTTAGAAATAATAATTGGTAAATTAATCGCCAATTGTTTAATTTCAGCTGAAAGCGGCGGCACAATTAAAAAACCAAAAACAATTAAAACGGCCAAAAAGCCCAAAGCTAAAAGAGTGACAGCCAAAGCTCGTGGCATATATTTAGTCATTCTATCGACCAGTGGCGTTAAAGCGGCCACAATAATTAAAACCAATAAAAAGAGAACTACAATTTGATGAATAATAAAAAGAAACCAAAAGATTAAAATCGCTAGAGCAAGTTTTAAAATCGTATTGGTGGAAATTTCAATTTGAATTTTCTTTTCTTTTTCCATTTTTTCCTCAATCCATCTTTATCTAAACGGATCGATTATATCAGAATTTTAGTTAAAAATCAATAATTTGGTCGGGGTGGCGAGATGCTTTACCTAAAGGCGGACTCACGACCTCGTTGCTTTATTAAATTATTTTTCGGGGATGGCAGATTTGAACTGCCGACCTCGTCGTCCCGAACGACGCGCGCTACCAGACTGCGCTAAACCCCGAAAAATAATTTAATGATGCGCTCTATGACGCCAAAGACGTCTGCTATACCAGGCTGCGCTATGACGCCTCAGCGTCTGGATACACCCCGATTATGACTTTATTATACCTTAACTTTGTGATAAAATCTAGATGTGATTAAAAAGCCCCTTTAGTTCAATGGATAGAACAAGGACGTCCTAAGTCTTAAATCTAGGTCCGACTCCTAGAGGGGGCACCATATTGACTTTTTGTAAAATTTAAGATATAATAATAGCAATCCGTAAATCTACATGCGGATTGTTTTTAAAAAAATCGCTGATTTTTTACAGTTCGAATCAAACTAGGAGGTCACCATGAAGGAAACCGATAAGTTGATTTGGAGCCTGTTTTCCATTGTCGCCGTTCGCGGTGAAGTCGCCAATTTGGCTATCCACGCCATTCGGGCAACTTTGCCCTACGTCAACGATCGACAAATGGCTAACGGCTTGGAAAAAGCGGCCGAGATTCTCGATGAGCAACTAGTTGTTGCTGACGACACGCTCTGGCAGCAACTCACCCACAAACGGGTTTTTCCAACCGACTAGCCGCGTCACTCAACCGCCACCTCGTGTGGCGGTTTTTTTATACTGGAAATTCTGATAAGATGTATTTATCAAATGAAAAAATATCTATCATACTTTTATGTTTCTTTTCGGGAATTTTTTACCTATAAAGCCGATTATTTGGTCGGTATTATTTTTAGTTTGATTTATTTTTTCATTTATTTTTCGCTCTGGAAAGCGGTTTTTGCGTCCAATGGCCAAACCGATATCGGCAATTATACCTTGGCGAATACAATTACTTATTATTTTGTGATTAGCTTTATTTTTAGATTAGATGTGACGGACTTTATTTATTTAAGTAATGAGATCTGGAACGGAACGTTTACCAATAAACTAGTTAAACCTTGGAACGCTGTTTATTGCTACCTTTTAATTGCTTTAAGCCAAGTAGCGATTGAAATACTGCTTTATATTCCGTTTGCAATTTTTATTTTTATTTTCGCCGCCAGCTACATTATTTTACCAACCTTAACAATGGCCCTTTGTTTTATAGTGACTATTTTGTTGGGAATTTTCTTGAGTTTTGCCATTAATTTTTGTTTACATGCTTTAACTTTTAGGCTTGGTGATCAAGAAGGAAATATTAATCTGGTTAGTTTTATTATTAGTTTTTTAGCCGGCAGTATTTTCCCTTTAACTTTTTTACCCGGCGCACTTAAAACTTTTTTTATGGCTTTGCCATTTCGTTATTTATTTGATTTTCCAGCTAATGTTTTTATGAATAAAGTGCCATTAAATGAAGTTTTAATTGGTTGGGTGCAAATACTAGGTTGGGGCATTTTATTCTGGTTAATTTTTGCCATCATTTACAAAAAAGGTTTGAAAATTTATAGCGGAACAGGACGTTGAAATATGCTTAGATATATAAAAATCAATTTAGTTTTGATGCGTAATTCTTTTATTCGCGATTCACAAATGCCAGGTTATGTTATATCTAGTTTTTTGTGGCGAATTTTAGATATTACGATTTCTTTAATTTTCTTTGGTGTAATTTTTGCTAATATTCAAAACCTAGCCGGTTGGAATTATTGGCAAGTGATTTTCTTGTACGCCTTTGCCCGAATTATTATTGTAGCTCACAATGCCTGGACCAAACGCGGTATTCAATCAATGGCCACAGATTTAATCCGCCGCGGCGAGTTTGATTTTTATCTAGCCAAACCGGTTGATCCGATGATTATGGTTTCTATTAAGTCGCCCAGAATTTACAATTTTATTACTTTGATTTTTTTAATTCCGTTAGCAATTTATGCCGCAATTAAATCCGGTGTTCCCATTGGTTTAGATAACGTGATTTGGTTTTTTATTTTAGCCGGTTTTGGTTTTATCTTATATTATTTTCTAATGATTTTATGCGTTATCCCCGCTTTTTGGTTCATTCGGCTTTGGACTATCGCCGAAATCATGGATAAACTTAATACTTTTATGCGCTACCCGGCCGGAATTTTTTCCGAAGGAATTAAAATTGCTATTTTAGTTATTTTTCCAATTGTGACGGTTAGCTATTTTCCGGCTCAAATCTTGTTTTATCCGCCGCAACCCGAATACATTGTATTTATGATTTTTATAACCTTACTTTTTGGCGCCGTTGTTCGATATTTATGGTCATTAGGCCAACGAACATATTCCAGCGCCTCAAGTTGAAAGGAACAACATGTCTGCGATTGAAGCAAAAAACATTTCCAAAGTTTTCTCTAAAACCGAGTTTAATTGGCGCAATCTTTTTAAGTCCAAAAAAGTAGAAACAACCGCGGTCAATAAATTAAATATTACCATTGAAGAAGGTGAATTTGTTGGCTTTTTGGGTCCCAATGGCGCCGGCAAAACCACTTTCTTAAAAATTCTTTCTGGAATTATTCACCCATCTTCCGGCGAAGCCAAAGTTTTAGGTTTTACGCCTTGGGAACGCGATTACAAATATTTAGGTCAAATGGCCATTGTGATGGGTCAGAAAAATCAACTCTGGTGGGATTTGCCAGCGATTGATTCTTTTAATTTGCTCAAAGAAATTTATGCCATTCCGACTGAAGTTTATAAAAAGAATTTGGATGAAATAGTCGAAATTTTAGATATGAAACCATTACTAACTAAAGCGCTACGTAATATGAGTTTGGGCGAACGGATGAAATGCGAATTGGCTGCCTCGTTTTTACATAGTCCAAAAATTATTTTTCTTGATGAACCAACAATCGGATTAGATGTAATTTCTTCACACGCAATTCGCAAATTCTTAAAGAAAATCAATGAAGAAAAAAAGACAACCATGATTTTAACTAGTCACTACATGGGCGATATTGAAGCGCTGTGCAAACGGGTGGTGATTATTAATAAAGGCCAAAAAATTTATGATGGCGGTTTGGCAGAACTTAAAAATAAATATGCGCCAGAAAAGAAAATTGAAATCTTCTTGGATAATTTGGAAGCCAAGGAAAAGTTTGCCAAACTCGATTGTAAAAATAAAAAGTTGGTAGAAAATAACGGTATTATTCGCGTTCAAAAAGAAGATTTGGCTCAAGTGATTGAACAAGTTTTCGCCGTCTTTCCAGTCGAAAATATTTCCATTACCGATCCCGACACCGAAGAAGTCATTGGCAAGATTTTCCAGAAATAGGACCACTTACTCTTGACTTTTGGCTGATTTTGTGGTATCATACTATATTAGTGCTGAATATTTGCGCTTACAGAGAAATCCTTCTCTGAAGCAGTTCGAACCTTGAAGTAAGGATAAAAGCATGATTCGCAGTAACACTCGTCGCACCCGCGGCCTCCGCAACCGGCTCATCGCCGTCGTTGCGCTCCTCCTGATCGCGGCTTACGCCTCGATCGCCGGTTGCCAGGCTTACCATTCATGGAAAGCTAAGCTGCCGCTCCTGGTTATCCAGGACAGTTACGGCAAGCAGTATAAAATCTGCAAGCCGTTTCAGACCATTTCGGTCACTGGGCCCGCAAAGGTCTGGTCACCGAAGTTCGGAATCGCAGTCTGGGAAACCAGCTGGGAGTGTCCGAAATTTCAACTCAAAGACACGTTCGTTGAGTTGAAAACCCAGGATGGCGACTATATCGTCTTCCTTCAGCCCACCGGCTGGAACGAAGTCAACCACGACTTGAAAAAGTGCGTGGGTCAAATCACCATCCACTTGCGCTAATGCGCAAAACGAGCCCGCTAACCGCGGGCTCGTTTCAATATCTATTTGTAAATTCGTAATGAAATTTGTAATTTGTAAACTATTTTGCGAACTCGATAGCACGGGTCTCACGAATCACATTCACTTTAATCGTACCAGGATATTGCAAATCTGCTTCAATTTTTCGAGCAATATCTTTGGATAATTTCAAAGCGGTTAAATCATCGATCTCTTCTGGTTTAACCAAAATACGAACTTCACGACCGGCTTGAATGGCATAAGTTCTGTCTACACCTGGGAAGGAATTGGCAATATTTTCCAATTCTTCAAGACGTTTGACATAGTTTTCCAAGGTTTCGCGACGCGCACCAGGTCGGCTCGAAGAGATGGCATCAGCAGCGCGAACAATAATCGCTTCAACTGTTTTAGCTTCAATATCGTCATGATGGGCACCAATAGCATGGATAATATCTTCACTCAAACCGTATTTTCGAGCAATATCCATACTAATATGATGATGCGCACCTGGTACGTCGTGATCAACCGCTTTACCTAAATCGTGCAACAGGGCGGCTTTTTTAGCCAAATTGACATCAGCACCAAGTTCAGCGGCCAGCATACCGGCAATATAAGTGGCTTCAATCGAATGTTGCAAGACGTTTTGACCATAAGAAGTACGGAATTTTAAGCGACCTAAAATCTTAATTAAATCTGGATGCAAACCAGCCACACCAACTTCATAAGCGGCTTGTTCACCGGCTTCCTTAACTTGAACAGCGATTTCTTCGCGAGCTTTTTTAACCAATTCTTCAATTCTGGCTGGATGAATACGGCCGTCGGAAATTAATTTTTCCAAGGCGATTTTAGCCACGTGGCGGCGAATCGGGTCAAAAGCGGAAATAACCACAGTGTCCGGAGTGTCATCGATAATTAAATCCGTACCAGTTTCTTTTTCAAAAATTTGAATATTTCTGCCTTCACGACCGATAATTCGGCCTTTCATTTCATCGCTCGGTAAATGCACCGATGTAGTGGTGGTTTCGACAGTATGATCGGACGAAAGTCGTTGAACCGCGGTCGCCAAAATTTCTCGCGCAATGTTTTGCGCTTCTTCTTGAGCAATCGCTTTTTGTTCTTTAATTTTACGAATCAAATCGTCTTTATATTCGCGTTCGATATTTGAAAGTAATAATTCGCGCGCTTCTTCTTTTTTGAGTTTGGCCACTTTTTCCAAACCTTCTTGTTGGTGCTTTTTGATATCAGAAATTTGATCTTTAATCGAACTAATTTCTTTTTCTTTGTCTAAAATCTTTTTCTTTTCATCTTCGACTGAATCGAGTCGTCGATCAATCATTTCCTCGCGGCGACGCAAACTTTTCTCCAATTCTTGAAGATCTTTTTTAGATCGCTCTTCGTCCTTTTTGGCGTCTTCTTTAATTTTTAGTGCTTCGGTTTTAGCTTCGAGTAAAATTTCCTTTTGTTTTTGCTCAAGCTGATCATTTTGTTGCTTGGCAATATAAATTCTGGCGGCATAACCAAGACCGGTGCCACCGGCCAAAGCGGCTATCACATAAATAAAAATTGTCATTGTTGTTCTCCATTGATATCTGTTCTGTTAATTAGTAACTATTCTCATTGTACGCTAACAGGGTTAATTTGTCAAAACCAAATAATTTTTTCTACCCTGTTCAATACTTGAGTCCGAGCCTGTCCAATCGTGCCAGGCATTAAAAAATATTTCTTGATTATAAACATAATGTTCGCCGTTTTTCGTACCCACATCTTGAACGATAATATTTTTGCTATCATAGCCAATCGCTACAACCATATGATAAACCGGCCCGGGATTTTTGAAATTTGGATTTCCTAGCAATCTTCCGGCAGTTGGCACAATTACCGGATGACCTTGTGAAATTTCATTTTTTAAATCAGTGAGATTGGCATTATTAACAATTCTGCCATCAAGTTTGAAGTAATCTTGAGCCAATTTTAAAGTCTCCGCAATTGTTAAATTTTGCTGTTTTTTACCATTCCTGCCTGCCGGCGAGGCAGGTTTTTCTTGCAAAGCAACCAAACTAACAATTTGTTGATCCATAATTTCTGTAGTCAATTTTTGCTTAGTCAAATAATATTTAACCAACGTGATACTCGCCTCTTCGCAAGCTTCATTATGAAGATTATCCCAGTTTGACTGCGGCGCCTGACTTTGCCAGGGGAAATTAGAAATTAAAAATTTTATTGGAATGGCTTCTGGTTTTGAAAATAATGTTGGTGTTGGCGAAATCGAAATTAACGGTGATATTGTATTTTCATTAGATAAAATAATGTTTGTTTTCGGATTTTTTGGCCGCAGAAAAAACCCGATAACTAAAATCGTTACGAGAATAATCATCAGTAATACAAAAATTATTTTTTGATGAATAAATTTCTTCCTTGTCAAATCCATAAGTTTATTTTACAATGAAAACACTTGGAAATGAAGGGGATCACATCTAATTAACTACCAGTTATTAAATTATTGGTAATGTAAAAAACCAAAAAGTTTTAAACAAGGAGTCTTTTGATCAAGAAATATCTATTTCCAACCGTTAGTTTACTATCATCAATGACACTCGGTGTAGCTCACGCCCAATGTCCAATTTGCACTGCGGCCGTTATTGGCGGCGTTGGATTAGCCCGCTGGCTTAAAATCGACGATACCGTTACCGGCCTTTGGATTGGTGGACTTTTAGTTTCCACTAGCTTGTGGACCATCAATTGGCTGAAATCAAAAAAGTGGAATTTTTACCAAGACGGCATTTTAATTCCGATTTTTTATTATGTTACCGTGATCGTTCCGCTTTACTACTATAATATAATCGGCCATCCGCTAAATGTTTTTTGGGGCATTGATAAATTAATCTTAGGCATGATTTTCGGTAGTATTCTTTTTTATGCCATGGTTTTACGCTATGAACAAATCAAAAAGAAAAATAATAATCATGCGCAATTTCCTTATCAACGGGTAGTGATGCCGGTGGGAATTTTAATAATTTTAAGTGGCATCTTTTATTTTGCCACCAGGATTTCACCCCGTTAGAAGTCGTAACGGGTTTAGATTAATTTAATCAAAAAAAATAAAATATAAATTTGATACACCAAAACTAACAGCAATCAAACTTCTAACGGGGTAAATGATGAAAAATATTAACGACATCGATGAATTCATTAAAAAAATTAAAAACTCAAAAAAAGACAATCCTCTGGATTTATCGACTGAAGAAGATTTATCAATCGGGATTATGAATTTAATTTCGATTGAAGAACATTTCTTTTTTACCGCCCAAAAAACTGGCGATGATAAATATTTTGATTTACTTGCCGAAGTTCGAGAGATGCGTAAAGAGTTGATGAAAAAAATGATCGCTGATTACGAAGGCGAAGTTTGGTGTATTTCTAAACATTTGCTAGCCGCTAGTATGCGCTTAATGGAAGTCGGCACAAAACTTTTGGGCCGCGGCAAAAAGCCAGAAGCCAAAGAAATGTTTGCCAAAGCCTATAATTTATATAATTTATTTTGGGGTTTGAATTTGGGTGTGCTGGACTCTAAAGGCATTGGAAAAGTTGATGAAAATCAGTTAGATAAAAACGATCTCAAAAAAAATGGCGTTTTTGATAAACTCGGCGCCATGGTCAAACACGCAATCGATTGTTGCAAGGAATAAATTAGTCTTATTTATAAAAAAAGAATTAACACTCTATTCTTTTTTGATACAATTTAATATATAATGATACTAAATGATACTTTAGGAGGGACGCGTGGGAATAGTTTATAATGAGCTATATACAACTGATGAAATCGCAAACTTTTTAAAAGTTTCTACGATTACAATTAAAAGATATATTTCTGATAACAAAATACCATCCGTAAAAATTAATGGTTTGCGTAGATTTAAGGGTGAATCTATACTTAGTTTAGTTAATAATTCATTATCCTCGAAAATAAATTATTTTGACCAAAACGTAAATATCTACGATGATATTGAAAACTTCGCTAACAAGGTTATAAAAGGTGATTGCCTCGATGTTCTGCCGAAATTACCCGATCATTCGGTTGATATGATTTTGTGCGATTTACCGTATGGTACGACTCAAAACAGCTGGGATGATATAATCCCATTAGATAAATTATGGACTCAATATGAAAGAATCATTAAGGATAATGGTGTCATTGCCCTAACTGGACAAGGAATTTTTACCGCCAAACTAATTCTTTCTAATCCGCTTTTTTTCAAATATAAAATTACTTGGATTAAATCTAAATCAACCAATTTCTTAAATGCAAAAAAACAACCTTTAAGAAAACATGAAGACATTTGTATTTTTTATAAAAAACAGCCAAAATATCATCCCCAGATGACGCCTGGTACTCCTTTTAATAAAGGTTTTAGAAAAAATCAATTAACTGGAAGCTACGGTGATTTTAATTCCGTAGAAGTTAAAAGTAATGGCGACAGATATCCGAATGATGTAGTCTATTTTAAAACTGCAGAAAGTGAAGGCGAGGTTTTTCATCCGACGCAAAAACCAATAGAACTTGGACGCTATCTAATAAAAACTTTTACTGATTCTGATGATATTATATTAGACAATGCTTGTGGGAGCGGAAGTTTCTTGGTTTCTGCAGTATTAGAAGGTCGAAAATTTATTGGTATAGAAAAAAATGAGGAAGTTTATCTTCATAAGAATAAAGCCGTTGATTACATTGAAATCTGCAACCGAAGAATAGATCATGCCAAAAAAGAAATTTCAAATAAACCCAACAAACTATTTTAGATCCCCATATAATCAACTTTTTGAATTATTTGTTCAAGATTATTAATTTCTTTATCAGTAATCTGACCATTCTGTTTAAGCCAATTCAAAAAATGATAATATTGATTGACATGTAAAATCGGTTTTACGACTCCCGATATTTTTACTTTTTCTTTCACAAAATCGATATATTTTCTATCAATAATACCTCTTCCAACTAGATCATACGCAATTCTTAAAGCATCAACAGACGTCAAATTAAGATCGCCAATAATATTTTTATCCTTTTCCACATCTTCTTTGTTAATTTGAGCTAAACATTTTATATCTTCAAGTCCATTTAGATTCTTATGATAAAATTCAATTTCTTGGCCCCTATAGGTGAACCATGTATTCCCTTGTTCGGTTAATGAGCCACGAGGTAAAAAAACACCTTCTCTCTCCACTCTTTCTTTGGAAACCCAGCCACAAATATATAAAATCCATTTTTTCTGTCTTTTTGTCCCTGGCAACGCCCGATCTTTTGGCGTTTCTAAATGTGTCATAAGATAAATGTCAGTATCAAGCCGATCATCATAAATTTGTCTAGCGAATAAATTATGTTTAGCCTCACGAGGTAAGCCATCATTACTAATATATTCTTCGCGAAAGGGTAACGATCCACCTCTACATTTAACGTCAACTTTTACGCCACTTGGCAGTAATAGATCATAAGCTAATGGATGATCAGCATTATTTATCTCTGGCATTCCAAGATTTTTTCTAATAACAATTTCCGCTAAAGCACCAAAACCTTGCTCATCTTTACTACCACGTTCTGCTCCACTCTTATTTTGATTTTCACTAATATAATCTGCCGCTTTTTTTCTTAATTCAAATCCAATTTCATCGGTTAACTTTATTATTATAGGTTTCGGATTGACAAATTTATACATAATGATTTCTCGTTTATTATTGATTTTAATATTACACTTGAAATATTATTTTTACAAGAAATATTTTTTGTTCTTGACAAAGGATTTTTTCTTTCGTATGATTAGTATGAAAAGTATGTCAAGAAAGGATTATTTTGAAAGACGAAAGATTTTTTGGATCAAGCACAATTGGTGAACGTGGTCAGATTGTTATCCCGAGCAAAGCCCGGGAAGAACTTAATATTAAGGCTGGCGATGAATTTATTTTCTTTGGCCACGGAAAAATGTTACACTTAATAAAGGCCAGCGAAATGAACGAATTTTTGGATAAAATGACGGCTAAGTTTTCTAAAATTCGGGAAAATATTAAAAGCACTCAAAAAGAGGGATAAATGGAACAAAATATGATCGAGGTAAAAAACCTTGTTCGAAAATTTGATGATTTTATCGCGGTGGATAATATCAGTTTTACTGTACCTAAAGGCCAGATTTTTGCTTTTTTAGGTCCAAATGGCGCCGGTAAAAGCACAACTATCAAAATGTTAACCACTATGCTGAGGCCAACCAGCGGTACAATTTTAATCAATGGTTACGATCCAATGCATAATCAAGATGATGCTAGACGAAGTTTTGGCATTGTTTTTCAAGATCCAAGTTTAGACGACGAACTAACAGCATTCGAAAATATGGAGCTTCATTCAGTTCTTTATAAAATTCCTCGAAATATTCGTAAAAAACGAATTGAAGACTTGATGAAATTAGTCGAACTCTGGGATAAAAAAGATCACTTGGTTAAAACTTTTTCCGGCGGCATGAAACGCCGGTTGGAAATTGCTCGCGGACTTTTGCATCACCCAAAAATCATTTTTCTCGACGAACCAACTTTAGGTTTGGATCCACAAACTCGGAATTTAATGTGGGATTATTTGAAGAAAATGAATCAAGATGAAGAAATTACCGTTTTCTTTACCACCCACTATATGGAAGAAGCGGCCAAAATCGCCGATGAAATCGCTATTATTGATCATGGTAAAATTATTACTTCAGGCACGGTTAAAGAATTAACTGAAGAAACTAAAACTAATACACTCGAAGAAGCCTTTTTGTCGCTGACCGGTAGCGCCATTCGCGAAGAATCTGCCAACATTGCCGATCAAAACCGCGCTAGACACCAGATGTGGAGCAAAAAATGAGCACAATTTACATTTTGTGGCTAAGACAAATTAAACGTTATTTAAGAAGTCGTACCAGAATTATTGGCGCGCTTGGTCAACCCTTGCTTTTTATGGTTGCCTTTGGTTTTGGTTTTGGCGCAATTTTTGCTCGTGCCGGTGCTGGCAATTACATGAACTTTTTAATTCCCGGCATTATTGGTCAAAGCATTTTGTTTACTGCTATTAGTTCAGGAATTGATTTGATTTGGGATCGCCAGTTTGGTTTTTTGAAAGAAACTTTAGCCGCACCGGTATCACGTTTCGAAATCTTTTTTGGCCGCACTTTAGGTGGCGCCACAGTGGCCACTTTACAAGGTATGATTGTTTTAGGCTTATCTTTCATTGTTGGCTTTCGACCGTTTAGTGTTCTTGAAATGCTAATTTCCGTTCCAGCCATGTTTTTAATTTCACTCTTGTTTACCGCGCTCGGTACTGCCATTGCCACCAAAATGGAAGATTTCCATGGCTTTCAACTTATTATGAACTTTTTAGTCATGCCACTCTTCTTTCTTTCCGGCGCCTTATTTCCAATGGATTCCATGCCCAAAACTTTAAAAACCATTGCTACTTTTAACCCGTTAAGCTATGGTGTGGATTTAATTCGCGGCTTGTTAGCCAACACCAGCCATTTTGGTTACAGTCTGGATTTATTGGTTCTTGGAGCGTTAACCACATTTTTACTGATTTTAGGCAGTTTCTTATTCTCACGAATCGAAGTTTAATATATAATTAGGTAAAGGATTTAAATGAACAAAACTCCATCTTTTTTTGGCCGTTACAAAATTTACATTATTATCGCTTTAATTGTGGTCGCGCTGATTGGCTATTCCATGTATAAAAAAGCTAATGTCCTACCAAATTACGCCATGGATACGGTTAAACTCGATACTATTTCTGATACCGTCAGCGAATCTGGAAATTTAATCACTGATGGCCAGGCTAATATTGTGGCGCCAATCGATGGCGTAATTAACAATATTTTTGTTACCGATGGCCAAACCGTGGGTAAAGGTCAGGCTTTGTTTAGTATCAGTAGTTTAGCCACTGATCAAGATAAAGCTTTGGCTTATGCTAATCTTTTGGCAGCTCAAAATGGTGTAGCGACTGCCGATCAAACTCAATTATCTTTAGGTGGAGCACTCGACACTGCCAAACAGCAGGTTTATACGGCTCAAAACAATTATAATATTGTGAGTAAAGGTTATCATAAAGGTTCAACTAATCCAACCACCGGGAATATTTATAAATATTTAGAATTGGAAAGCGCTGATGCTGCGCTGGATGCGGCTAAAACTAACTTAGCGGCCGCCCAGCAAAAATATAATGATGCTGGCCTCACCATTTCCAGCGCTCAAGCAACAGCTGATTCGGCTCAACTCGCCTATGACGGCAAAAGTAATTTAACAGTCAAAGCGCCAACTTCCGGTATGGTAAGTAATTTAGGTTTTTCGATTGGTGATAAAGTGAGCGCCACTGGAGTTTCTGGCACCACTATTTCGCCGGTTTTAATTATTTCCAAGTCATCAACTTTAGTTTTCAAAACTCAAATTAATGAAATTGATATTCCCAAACTTAAATTAGACGCCGCAGCTACTATTACCATTGACGCAATTAAAGGTAAAACTTTTGATGGTAAAATTACTAAAATTGACCAAATCGGTACTAACACTTCTGGTGTGATTTCTTACGGCGTTTATTTCTCGATTAATAATCCTGATCAAGGGCTACGCGGGGCAATGAGTGGTAACGTCGATATTGAAACTGAAAAACACGAGAATGTTTTAACTGTGGCTAATTCCGCCATCAAACCTTATCAAAATGGAAAAGCCGTTCAAATTCTGCCACCAGCTGGCTCAAAATCTAAAACCTTAGTTTATGTCCCGGTTCAAGTTGGACTTAAGGGTACGGACCGAACTGAAATTACCAACGGCTTAACCGAAGGCCAACAAGTTATTTTGACAACTCAACCTAAAAGCACTAACCCACTTACCGGCGCAACGACTAACTAAAACTTGAAAGGTTTTTATGGCTTCGCCGCTCATCTCTTTTCAGAACGTAACCAAGAGCTTTCCTTTGGAAAATGATGAAGTTTACACTGCCTTGAAAGGCATTTCTTTTGATATCAATGCCGGTGAATTTGTGGCCATTATCGGCGCTTCCGGTTCTGGCAAGTCTACCACCATGCACATTATGGGCGCGCTGGATACACCAACTTCAGGCAAATATTTTCTAAAAGGCAAAGAAATTAATACTTATAATGATGATGCTTTGGCTGAAATTCGCAATCAAGAAATTGGCTTTGTTTTTCAATCATTTAATTTACTAGCTAGAACGTCGGTTCTAAACAATGTAATGCGGCCAATGATGTACGCCGGTATTGGCGCCAAAGACCGTTTTAATCGGGCCATGACCGCTTTGGACAAAGTGAAAATCGCTGACAAAGCCAAAAGTTTGTCTAATCGTATTTCTGGTGGTCAAATTCAGCGGGTGGCAATTGCTAGAGCGCTAGTGATGAATCCGGCGATTATCTTGGCCGATGAACCAACTGGCAATTTGGACAGTAAAACCTCATACGAGATTATTGGTATTTTGCAAGAAATTAATCGCCAAGGCCACACCATTGTAATTATTACTCACGAACCAGATATTGCCGCTCACGCTCACCGCATCATCGAACTAAAAGACGGCTTGATTGTTTCTGATCGACAAAACTCTCAAAGACAGGAGGCCAGATGAGTCTTCGAGAACTAATCTTTTTAGCCTTTAGCGCTCTTAAAAATAACCTAATGCGGACATTACTCACCATGCTGGGCATTGTCATTGGTGTTGGCTCAGTCATTATTATTATTTCTATTGGTAATGGTGCCACTGCTTCGATTACTAATCAGATTTCTTCCTTTGGCACAAACTTAATTATTATCGCTCCGGGCGCCCAAAATTTAGCTCAACGCGCCGCTAGCCGCCAAGACACCTTAACAATTGCTGATGCAACTAGTTTAACAAACAAAAATAAGATTAATAATATTTTAGCTGTCGCGCCTGATCTACTACAAACCGAAACAGTTGCCGCCAACGATCAATCCGGATTTTACAGTATCACTGGCACAACTGCGGCTTATTTTTCTGTCAACCAACTGGAAATCGATCAAGGTAGTTTTTTTACCGATGACGATAATACCAGCCTAAGCCGAGTCGCTGTTTTGGGGGCACAAGTGGCCACCGATCTTTTTGGCGAAGGTAGCGCCGTGATTGGTAAGACAATTACGATTAACAATAAAACTTTTCATGTTGTTGGCGTGACTAAGCCTAAAGGTTCATCAGGATTTTCCAGTCCAGACACCGGCGTTTTTATTCCATTGGAAACTGGTTCAAAGTTGGTTTTTGGTCGCGATTATTTATCGATTTTATTTGTCCAAACAGTTGATGCTAATCTAAACGGTCAGACCGAAGCCGACATTACTCAACTGATTTTAGACAATCATAAAATTACCGACCCAACAAAAGCGGATTTTCATTTAGCCACCAGTAAAGATGCGATTTCCGCTTTGAGCACGGTGACAGGTTTATTAACATTGATGTTAGCGGGAATTGCTGGAATTTCTCTGGTAGTCGGCGGCATTGGTATTATGAATATTATGTTAGTGACCGTGACCGAACGAACCAAAGAAATTGGCTTGTTAAAATCGATTGGTGCTAAAAAAAGAGATATTTTAAGACAGTTCTTAATCGAAGCCCTGGTTTTGACTATTGCCGGCGGCCTTGTTGGAATTATCGTTGGCGTCAGCCTTTCGTATATTGCCGCCTTTTTAATTAAAATCCCGTTCATTATTAATTTTTCAGCGGTAGCGATTGCGGTTGGCGTTTCCAGTTTAGTTGGAATTATCTTTGGTTACTATCCGGCGCAACGCGCCGCCAAACTTAACCCAATCGATGCCTTAAGATATGAGTAAAAAATAAGAACTCAAATACACAAAAAATCACCAGATAAAATTTGGTGATTTTTTGGAGGGCCAGGTGAGGATCGGACTCACGACAAATTGCTACCCGTGTCTGAAATTTTCAACACCCCATGGAGGGCCGGGTGAGGATCGGACTCACGACAAGCTGATTAAGAGTCAGCTGCTCTACCACTGAGCTACCGGCCCTCCATACTGTATTGAAAATTTTAAGAGGCGATGCTCTATGACGCGGAAGCGTCTGTATACCACTGAGCTACTGGCCCAAATATTTTAATATGCTGCTCTATGACCGGAATACTAGATTTGTATACCACTGAGCTATGACCGGAGGTCTGGTTATGACCGGAGGTCTGGTTATGACCGGAGGTCTGGATGCCGGCCCTCGTTGTAAAAATTTTAAATGGTGCCCCCGGCAGGAATCGAACCCGCACCACGAGCTTCGAAGGCTCGTGCTCTATCCGTTGAGCTACAGGGGCATATATAATTTCTAAATAAAATAAGTGGTGCCCCCAAGAGGACTCGGACCTCTGGCCTTACGGACCGGAACCGTACGCTCTATCCGCTGAGCTATAGGGGCTATAAACCTACAAGCTTTGCTTATAGGGGCTTGCTTTGTTCGCAATGACTTATTTCTCTTAAATTGTAACATAAAAACTTCACCAGGTCTAGTTGAATTTGATTTCCCTTTCCTTTCCCCAGATTTTCTGGTACAATATAAAAATTCCGAGTTGATCCATCGAGGAGGTGCAACTTGAAAACTAAAGCTAACCGCCGAAAAATGAAATGGTATTGGAAAATTCCGATCTGGCTGGTAAGCGTCTTTTTTACCATCATTTTTGGATTTTATATCTGGAACAAATATCTAATGTATAATCCAAAAATCACTTTTTATTTATTTAAAAATGATCGAGCTAAAGTCAGCTACCAATCACCTATGATTATTGATCCCAATTCTATTAATACTAGTTCCTTTCCAGACTGTCGGACGAATGGTTTACTAGAATTTACTAATCCTAAAACCACAATCCGATTCGGTTATTTCCCACGACAAATTATTAGTTCTGGCTCAAAAATTAACTTAGCCAGTCCGATTCTTAAAACTCTAATTAAACCCGGACTGTCGTTTTTAAAACCACCGAAAGATGAACAACGATTTGAAAATTTTGTTAGAACTGAAGCTAATTTAATTTTTCAAAAGAATTCGTTTATTGCTGATCGATTTAATCAGGGAGATTTTGCCGCATTTTGTCAGGTCACGGCTGAAATTTGTAGCAAACATTTAACTTATGATCCGGCCACCAAAGCCTGGCAAAACCGTCAAAACGGCCGCGATTTTATTAAAATTAGTAAAACAAATCCTGTTCGGGCAATTTTTTCCGCTGATAATGAACCAGTCGACGAACTTTTGATCGACAAGCATGAAAGTGTCTGCCGTCACTTTGCCGAAACGATGGTTTATTTTAGCCAGACGCTTAAAAAACTCTACCCTGAAAAATTCGATAATTTTTATTTTACTACAGTGATTTATCCCCAAACTTGGCACGAAGCAACAATTGCCTATGCTGTTACCAGTCCGAATTCGGCTGTGGCTGTAGCTTTTGATTTAACCAATTATTCCCGATATTCACCAGCGTTTAGTCTTTTAGAAGAAGCATATTTAAGACAAATCATTAACACTGAAGTTTTTGAAAAATCGGTCTTTGAATATCAGCTTTTAGGTGGAGATACTTCCGATATGGATTTGGCTGCCTTCTGGGAATTCGCGCTCGCCCAAAAAGATGAGACTTCAAAAAATTATGCTAAATTGAGTTTGGAAATTTACCATCAACATCTAAATTCGCAAATTGGTTCAGACTATTCAACACTTTATCACTATAGCGAAAAATTTTACCAAAAAACCGGTCAAATGCCACTCGGACCGATTTCGTTTGCAACCTACTAACCAGGACTGATTTATCGGTCCTTTTTTTGTAAATGATTTTATTCCACAATGACTTTGAGATCGGATTCTTTTTCCACTCGAATCCAGTAAGCGGCAATGCCACCAATCAAAGAAATGACAGCGGCGAAAACAAAAATTTCACGGAAAGTTAATATTTGAGCTCGAAGTTGAACCAAACCAGCGAAAATTTGAGTATAAGCGCCTTGGAGCGCCGGAGTTGATGGCAGAGTAAAACTGCTATTTTGCATTAAATCAGCGATTTTACTTTCAACCCCGTTATTTAAAATTGTGCCGGCAATAGCAATGCCAAAAGCGCCGGAAATATTACGAACCAAGGCCAAAAGCGAAGACGCACTACCGATTTCATGCGCCGGCACAGCTGAAGCAACGATACTAGTGCGTGGTGCCATCCCAAAACCCATGCCTGCAGCCATGATAAATAATGGTAAACCAATATCTAACGGTCCAGATTTAGCATCCAGTCCGATAAACATAAACATGCCAATGGCCGCCACAAAAGAGCTGGCCATAATAATAAATCGGGCTTGAATTTTTCCCTTCAAAGCACCACCCAAGGGCGCAGTGGAAAGCATGCCAAAAGCCATTGGTAAAAAGAGAAAACCGGTTTTAGTTGCATCGAAACCTAAATAAGTTTGAACAAAAATCGGAATTAAAAAAATCAACATCATCATACCCATAAAAGTAATAAAATTGTTTACCATTGTGTTAACTAAAATACTGTTTTTGAAAAATTTTAAATCCACAATCGGTTCAGGGTGACTTGTTTCGACTTTAATAAACGCAATCAAAAAGACAATAATGCTGGTGTAAGCAATTACACTATTTAGAGAAAACCAGCCCCAGCTCAAACCTTTGTCCAAAACTAAAACTAGAGAGGCTAAGACAATGCCTAAATATGAAGCGCCAAACCAGTCAAAATTGACAATTTTTTCTTCAGATCGCGATTCCTGAATAAACATATAGGCCATAGCTAAACCAAGAATACCGACCGGCAAGTTTAACATAAAAACCGATGGCCAACCAAAATTATCGATCAGCGGCCCACCAATCAGTGGTCCAAAAACCACGGCCGCAGCAAACGACGCTGACCAAATACCCAAGGCTTGATTGCGTTCTTTTTCATCTTTGAAAGTAAAATATAAAATCGACATCGCAGTTGGATAATCAGCCGAACCGGCGATGGCTTGAATCACCCGGAAGACCACCATTGAGCCCAAATTCCAAGCAAAAGCAGCCAGAACTGAACCAATAATAAAAACCACAAAACCGGTAATATAAACTTTGCGCCGACCAATTAGATCACCAAGTTTTCCCCAAATCGGTACAAAAATCGCATTGGCAATAATGTAGGCGGTGGAAATCCAACCGGCCGAAGAAATCGTAATGCCAAAATCTTGAATAATTTTCGGAGTGGCCAAACCCACAATAGTCTGATCAAGTCGACCCAAAAAAGTCCCGATGATAACGGTCAAAAGAACAATCCATTTCATATCGACGTTTTTTTTACCAATAGTCATTTTAGAACTTTCGTAATTTCAAATTTATTTGATAATCCAAATCTTAGCTGACATACCATTTTTCAAATCCGGATAGGCGTTAACATCATAACTGATTTTAACATCAAAATTCTGTTGAGTTCGTTTGTCGGAAATATTGAATGTTAAAGCACCAACGTCGGCCGTGGCGCCGATTTCGCTAACCGTGCCATAGAACTTTTGTGAGCCAAAGGCGTCGACTGTAAAATAAGCGTTTTGGCCAACATGAATCGAATCCAACCCTTTATTTTCAGCGATTTTACCAACAACTTGCAAATCGCCAGGACTAATAATTGTCGCAATTGCTTCGCCTTTGCTCACAGCCCGACCAACGCCATCATTAAGTTTAATCAATTCACCGCCAGTTCGAGTTTTAATAATTTCGTTATCCACCCGAGCAATCAAGGAATTAGGCGGTAAAACATCGCCTTCCTGGGCAAAAACCTCTTTCAAAGTTCCACCATTAGCGGAAATTAAATTCATTTGCGGTGCGGAAATTTGAGCCGTATCAATAGCCACCGTGGAATTAATTTTTTGCCAAAAGAGGTAACCACCGATAATGGCAACAATTAGTAAAATAATAATTACAGATACGATTGATTTGTTTTGAAAGAGATTTTTTTTCATATTAGAACTTTTTATCCTTTTATAATTTTAATTAAATTCATACATTTCATACTAATCGTATCAAAAATTCAACATAAAATCAAGCTTTCAAGACTGAGAAGTTATAGACAATTGAGATAAAATATGATATAATATTTTTAGATGTGGCGCGTTCGTTCCGCTATACGCGGACCCGCGGTTAGCGGGCTAGAGGCCTGAAATGTATTACGTCTATTTGATTAAAAGTATTGGAGACAACACCACTTATACTGGTTATAGTAATGACATTAAAAGACGATTAATCGAACACAACTTAGGAAAAGTAAATTACACAAATAAGCATAAACCTTACAAATTGATTTATTACGAGGCGTATCTATCCGAGAAAGATGCTCGTCGAAGAGAAATCAATCTTAAGAAAAAAGGTGGGCAAAGAGATTTTTTAAAGGAAAATATCGGAGATAGCTTAACAATATAGATGTGGCGCGTTCGTCTAGAGGCCTAGGATAACAGATTTTCATTCTGTAGATCGCGGGTTCGAATCCCGCACGCGCTAAAGCAAAGGATTCACCATTTCGGTGAATTTTTTGCTTTAATGTAGATTTGGGATTCGGACCAGGAAGGGGTCGGGAAACCAGAGGTTTACCGCTAGAGGAAGGCAGTCCGACATTTATGCCGGACGTCGGAAAACCGTGGGTTTCCGAGCTGTCCGTAAATCCCGTACTCGCTAAAATTAAAAAATAAAAAACCCGCTAATTTTTTAGCGGGAGATATAGTTCTTAATTAGTCTTCGATTGTGGCCGAATAGGAAGTTGTGCAATGCCCGATATCTGGGTTGTAACCAGAATAAACCAGGCACATCGCTTCGGCTTTTTGTTTCATTTCTTCTTTTGTGCCGACGAAAATCACCACATCGAACGACGCATCGCTGCCGTCGCCCGGGCCTGGCCCTTCAAACACCGGTCCGACTTCAATTCGCCATTTCTTGATTGGATTATCTTTCTTTGTCAAATCAATCAGAGTGACGGCTTCCAGTTCATACATGTTCGGTTTAAGATAGTGGCGAAGATGATTTTCGGCGGCTTGCTCCGGATCATCACCCTTTTTGACCTCAATAATTTTGTTTAAACTACAACCGTCTTCGTAATCATGCCAACTGATTCGGTAGTGGTTTGGTTCAACGTGTTGGATAACCGAAACCAGTTCTTGAACCACTCGATCAGCTTCAATACAGAGCGGTTTTGACCAGCCGATTTTGTTGTCTTCGCCGATATGGTTGACGATGTGGTGTTGGTAGTCCTTCATCATCTGGATTTCAGTGTAGGCTAAAGAAGCGCGGCTTTGGATCTGTTCGGGCGTATCCGATTTGCTGGCGCGTCGTTCGAGTTTGCCACGCATTGTCAGATAAAGAGCGTTTTCCATGGTTGTGCCACAAATAAGGGCGGCCACAGCCATTTCTTCATTACTCATCGGCACCATGGCAATAGTTTTAACTTCAAAGGAATCAAACTCCTGGTGAAGTTTCAGCCATTCCAATAATTTTTGGCCGAGCGTTGGGTAGACCTCGACGATAACTAAATCGAAATTGGCCAGGACGGTTTTTACTTCTTCCAAGTCAATAGCTTGCCAGTCGAGCCGGACTTGACCGATAATGTATCGATTTGGGTCCAGATTTTTGATTTGCTCGGCTGTCAGATAGTGAAAGGTGACATCGGGAATTTCGCCCGCTCGCATCGGCCGACTTGTGTAAAGCACAATCCGGCCAACCTGAATAGTGCTAGCCAGTCTTTTTAGGACTTCGTCTAGAGCTGGACCTTTTCCGGTACCGGAAGGTCCGGAAATTAATGCCAATTGCTTAGCCATGTTTTCCCCTTTGTTTGCCATCAGATGTTAAGGTCCGTGGCATAAAGCATAAATATCATAAAAAAGGAAAATATGCAAGAGTCGAGTGGTTCTCTCTTGACATTTGGCGATTTCAGTGCTAAGATTGATTATTCGGTAAATCAGTTAAAGGAGAGGAAGATGAAGCTTTTAGTCGTAGTCGGGTTTATCGTCTTTGTTGCGCAGATATCGCTGGCGTTTTCAACTAATCTGATGTCGCAACTGCCGCAAGCGGATTCGTTGGTAAAAATACCAGCCCAATCAGACTTAGCGATTACCTATGGTCAAAACAGTGTTGATGTGCGGCAATTTGAGCTGCCGCCGGGAATTAGCTTGCGCGCAGTGCAAGCAACAACTATTGGCTTGATCCTGGCTGATTGGGGTCAAACCTTGGATATCGCCAAACGCCAAGATCACCATGAGAAAAATCCGTTTCTCGGCAGCAATTAGCCGCGAAGATATTGTCGAGGGCGCAGCTGATCTTGGAATTGATCTGGATAAGCATATTGGAATCGTTCTTGAAGCAATGAAACAAAAAGCAAATATTTTGGAATTATAGTTTGGAGTAAGTTCTGAGTATGGAAAAGGTTCTAATATGAAATGGATCGCAATTAGTGGTAGTTGGCGTCTAACCAGCGAAAAAGTTGAAAGTGATGTCCGCAAGGAAGTCGCCGATATTATTAAAGACGGCGATGGTATTGTTTCCGGCGGTGCTCTTAATGTTGATTATTTTGCCACCGACGAAGCGATGAAATTAAACAAAGATTTCAAGCAGATTAAAATATTTCTACCGACCACACTGGACATTTACGCGGCACATTATCGAAAAAGAGCAGATGAAGGTGTAATTACTCATGACCAAGCAGAAGAATTAATTGCGCAGTTATCAAGGCTAAAAGAAATAAATCCAGAATCTATAATCGAGAACAAAATCAACAAGATCGTCGATAAAACTACCTACTTTGAAAGAAATATGCAAGTCGTCAATGCGGCCGATGAACTCCTGGCTTTCCATGTAAACGGAAGTGACGGCGTGCAAGACACGATCAATAAAGCGAGAGAAAAAGGTATTCCAGTCAAAGTTATTGAATACGCTATTTCATAGCCAAAAGGAATCAAAATTATGCAACAAGAAATGACGGCAAAAGATGTCGTGGATATCTATTCCCAATTAAACGACAATAAGATCGACGCCTGGATAGATGGCGGTTGGGGAATTGACGCTTTGATCGGCGAGCTGACTCGACCGCATGGCGATCTAGATATTATTATCCAAGAAAAAGATGTCACACAAATTAAAGAGTTACTTGGCGATCAAAATTACAAGATTTTGCAACGCGATGATTTAGCCGATAACTATTTTCATATGTCCGACGGCAAAGGTCATGAAATTGATATCACCGCTATTCACTTTGACGAAAAAGGCGATGGTATTTTTGGTCCTGCCGAAAATAACGAGATGAACCCAGCTGATTCATTCGGGGGCATTGGCAAAATTAACGGTCAAGAAGTAAAATGCGTTTCTCTTGAATATGCGATCAAATTTAGGTTAGACCATGAAATAGCTAAACATGATGCGGAAGATATTATAGCTCTTTGTAAGAAATTTGGATTAGAAATACCAGTAGAATACAGAGAACCATAAAATTTTTGGTTCCGGTTGAAGAAATGAGCCGAATAAATGAGAGCGAATGAGTTGACCAAACTATAGTTTCTTTGACATATGATACTTCTTGTCACTTTCCTCATAAGTAGTAAATCCAATTTTCTCATATAAGCGCAGAGCGCGTTTGTTGCGCTTGTCCACATCTAAAACAACTGTTTCGACACCCCTTACCTTTAATTTTTCGAGTAATTGCATCACTGCTTGGTATCCAAAGCCTTTGTCCCAGAGATCTTTCCTAAAGATTGTCAGACCAAATTTAATATCAGAAGAATCAAGCACAATTCTTTCCCCGATATCACCAATTATTTCTCCAGTATCTTTCAAGCAGATTGCATAACGTGTTTCGTCCTTGTCTTTTAGAAAGTTCTCAAACCCAACTTCTTTGGCTTTTTTGTAAATGTCAAAAGAATTGTATTTGTGTAGCTCTTCATCGTCAGTATATTTTTCAAATATTTCAAAGTCTTGCAGTTCAATTTCTCGAAGGTATATTTTCATATTTTCCTCGATCACTTTTAATTTAATGATTTGATATCCTCGACTAATTGCGGGAAATGAGTTTGATGGAAATGACCGGCATCAATAAATATCTTGCCCTCTGCCATTGGTAAGGCTTTCGTATAATCTTTGAAGTTTGAGTATGGCACAACTTTATCGTCCTCACTGTGGTAAAGAAAAATTTGGCCGACCTGATCGGCCAATCCTGAAATATCATTAGAAATAATAAAATCCACTAATGGATGTTTGCCGGCCGTGTTGAAAGGCGCGGCCACTAAAAAAGTTGCTTTAATTTTTTTGGCAGATGTGTTTTCCGAAAGATATTTTGCAATACAAATTCCGCCCAATGAGTGACCGATTAAAATTAGATTGTCATCCAAAAGCGAGAGAACTTTTTCAAACCAAATTTTCCATTCTGCGTATCGCGCATTTTGAGAGTTAGGCATTCGAGGTGTAAAAACTTCATGGCCACTACCCAAATCTTCCGCCAAATTTGCTTTCCAATCTTTGAATTTCAATTCCTTCAAGGTAAATTCTTTGTTCTGTAAATAGCTGATGTATTCTTCATGGGTTTTAAACGCATTTCCGCCGTGAATCATTAAAATTTGTTGTGTCATTTTTTTATTTAATCTCGTTTAGGGAAAAACTTATATTTTTGTTATTTATTTGAATTCGATTTTTGGTTTGCAACTCGTTAAAAGCTTGTTGAAAAGTCATCTTCTTTTCCTTGACCATTCGCTCCAATGTAAAATAAAGAGCCAGCGGCACTGTATAGCCATCTGCTTTCATTTTTTTGTACCATCCGGCAACAGTTTTAAATTCATTAATATCCATATCTTGATTATACCAGAAAGTCATAAATTATTAATTCAAAAAGTCCATATTTCACAGAAAGCTTAGTATGACAAAATCACACTTTTATTTGTAAAGAAAATTTATCAAACCAAAAACAAGTTTTGCTCCTTTCAGTGATACTATTAATACTTTAGCGACGGCAAATAGCCACCAGGCAAGAAACGGAACAATTACTCCCGAAAAGAACAATTTGATCTTAGCCAGTTTATTCTCTTCAAGATTCTTGGCCGTATTGCGATACAGCCGTTCATACTGAAATTTATAAGCTTCAGCCAGTTTTTTGTTCAGCCCCAGATAAGACATCGTTTCTTGCACCAATATCTCATCCGAGATTCGTCTCATCATTTCTCGGCTTTGCCTTTGCGAAAGAATATTTAAACTCCCTTCCCAAAGAATTTCGCGATCAATGATAGCTAATTTTTCGTGAACAAACCCTGGTAGATAGGTGATATAGGCGCCGGATTCTTCATAATCCTTTAAGGCGCAGGAAATTTCGGCTTTCATAAAATAATCATGCTCTTCAAGCGGTCTGGTAAAGATAAAAACAGGTATATTTCTCTTTCGAAGCTCGATAAGAGTTCGTCTAAAGAACTCCGATCGGAACTTCGATACAAACGGACTGTAAATCACTACTTCTTTTTTGGCAGCCAACATATCTTTAACAAATGCTTGATAAAAGCTCTTCTCGTTAAAAAGATTGCCTTTTTGCATTTGTTTTAATTTTTTGGCATCGACTTCATTTTGGATATTTGTTAAATGTTGTCTATATGCCGGTGATTGTCGTAACATTGTGACCTCCTTAATTTATTTTGATATTGATCGAGACTTTGTGTTATACTCGCCTTGTAATATGAAAGGAATAATATGAATGAAAAAGAACTTGAAGAAATGTTTGCCAACCCGTTTTACGCTATCAATATTTTGCCGGCGCTTTGCTTGGAGCATGAGACTATGGTTTCAAAGGAAACTTGGGTCAAGGCTAACGCCAAGATGATTGACGAAATTGGTAAAGAAGAATGGTTGAAACGACTTCTTGATGTCTTGGAATCCGGCGGCCCACAGAGCGATCAGGCGGACAAATAGTCTTAAAGTTTCAGACCACTGGTCATAAGGCGTAAAATCTGCTAAAATAACGGTATGGGTACTGATAATTCTACAAAATCGAATCAAACAATCGGCGAACAGTTCAAGGCAGCCAGGGAAAAACTTCACCTGACCCAATTGGAGGTAGCCGAGAAAGCCGATATCAGCACTAACTACTATGCCCAGATGGAGCGAGACGAGGTTAATCCGTCAGTTGAAAAGGTACGAGAAGTTAAGGAAGTTTTAAAAATAAAAGAGATCAAGATATAAATTTATCCTGATCCTTGGGTAGTAGACATGCTCTCATAATTTGATCGAGCCATTTCAAAAGGTGTTCGAAGGAAAGTGCATTAAGTCTACCAAAAATCAGAAATCCGCGAGATGATTTACAAAAATCATTTGGTGGATTTTTTTGTATTTATTTTTAATATTTTAAAAAATCCCAAAAAGCCTAATCTTCAGGTCAAAACCTGCCTGCCGGCAGGCAGGCAGAACCGTCCCCAATTTCGTCCCCTATTTTTCATTGACATAACTTCTCTTTTAAGGTATAGTGGTCAAAGAACATTAACAAACTCAAGGAGGTGGTTACCATGAGATGTAATTTGACAGGAGTTACGATTGATCGACCGTCATCAATGGATTTAGACGACGGTTTTTGGCTCACAAGAACAGACGATATATTTAAACTGAATATTTCTGTTTCGGAAGTCGCGTCAATTATACCAATAGGATCAGAACTTGATATAAATGCTTATGAGCAAATAGAGTCTGTTTATCGTTTAAATGGCACTGCCATTAAGCATATGCTTCCAAAAAATATTGCTGAATGCACAGCGAGTTTTCTACCAAGTCAAACCAGACAAGCGCTAACCATGGTTATTTCTTTCGACAAAGATTACAATTTGCTTGGAACACCCCGATTTGTCCAGTCCATTTTTAGAAGTATCAAAAAGCTTTTTTACTCCGATATACATTGGTTGTTACGAAATAATCATGACGAAATTTTTCCCATGATAAATCAAGCTTTTGACCTGGCACTGGAGCTTATGAGAAAAAGATTCCCTGAAAGAAAAATCTCTAGAGAAGATGTTTGCGAAGGAATAATTTTCGACGATGACGGCAAGCGTCTCGCTTGTGACTCAATCGAGACAGAAGGTCATATAATCATAACTGAATTTAGTATTCTTTTTAATCTCTTAGTAGCTCAATATTTAAAAAACCTTGGTATACCAGCACTTTATCGTGTTCATAAGAAAACCGAGGTTTTGTCTATTGCTAATTATTCAATTACTCCAGAAAAACACGAAGACATGAAAATCGACTATTATCTTAGGGCTACATCACCAATTAGACGTTTTAGCGATTTAGTAAATCAAAGAATATTAATTTCAACCTTAACGAACCAGAACAATTATTACAATGAAGAAAATTTATCGGAACTTTTGCAAAGACTTAATACAAAAGTTTTAAACAAACCAGAAGATGACCTTCGCGAGTATAAAAGAATAGTCATTGAGACTGATACCATCGAAACTCTATCAAAATGGTGCAGAGCTCATCAAGTCCCCATTCCCAAGATTCACGTCAAACCTGAAGACAGATTCTTTATCGGTGAGTGTCAAATGCTTTTCATGGGAGAAAAACTTCAGTATAAAACCAGACGCTTAGCTCAACAAAACTTAGCAAGAAAATCAGCGGCAACTGGTATATGCAATCTCATTAACCAAAAAATCGACAATACCAAAAGCGGCTAAACACCGCTTTTTTTAATATCCGTCGATTTCACAATAAACACTTTTAATTTTTAACTTTACCCTCTTGACAGATTGACAAAAGAGACTATACTGAAGGTGTTCAATTTCGATGAACCTTAAAAGCTTAAGGGTCGAAGGGGGAACAAATGCGTGACGTAGTTTTCGTCAACACACCGTGCCCGGAATTAAATGACGATCGGCTTGAAGCGCCACTCGGCATTCTTTACCTGGCCACTCTTGTTCAAAAAATGGGCATTTCTTGTCAGATCTGCGATCTGTCAGGCCTCGACTCAACCAAGTGGCTCGAACAAATCCCTGCCGCTAAAATTTATGCTTTCTCGACTTATTCGGTAACTTACGCGCGAACTTTGGAAATAAAAAATTTAATATTGCAAAATATTAACCCGCAAGCTTTAACTATTGCTGGCGGGCCGCATGTTAGTGCGCTTGCTGTCGAATCGGCCAAAGATTTTGATTTAATTATTACTGGCGAGGCTGATCAAACTTTTCCTGAAGTAATTACCAATTACAAAGCCAATGGCTATCTAGCCAAAGGTATTTTAGTTGGTCAACCACTTCAGGATTTAGATCGATTACCTTTTCCAAATTATGATTTGACCGATTTAGCTAGTTACAATCGAATTGTAGAGACAAAACCAAGTATTAGTTTGATTTCTAGCCGGGGTTGTCCATACAATTGCAAATTTTGTAACAGCCTGGTGTTTAGTCGAGGTCAATTAAGATTTCGCTCACCGGAAAATGTTGTCACTGAAATTCAAAGTTTAAACGCGAATTTCGGCACAACCAATTTCCGTTTTAGTGATGACTTATTTACCTTTTCGCCGCATCGTATTACCGAAATGACCAAAGCAATTGCGCCGCTAGATATTCTCTATCGAGTTTTTGCCAGAGCCAATAACTTAAACTCAACCGCCTGCGAGCAGTTAGCTCAAAGTGGTTGTCGTCATGTCGCTATTGGTGTGGAAAGTATGTCTAATAAAATGCTTTCTATTTTGGGAAAACAAACTCGAGCCGAGACTAATCTAAAAGCCATTCAAAACGCCAAAGCCGCCGGATTAAAAGTTAGAATTTATATTCTGGTTGGTTTTCCTGGTGAAACAGAAGAAACTATCTACGAATCTATTGAAGGATTAAAAAATTGTCCGTTTGATGAATTCGTGGTTTATCCGTTTATTCCCTATCCGGGAACAGCAGTCTGGGAAAATCCCGAGGCATATGGCGCCACAATTGACCGCGATTACAGTAAATATATTCAAGTCGGTCGAGGCAGGAGCACTTGTTATGTTGTCCAAACCGAATATTTTACACCACAGGATGTGGAGGTTTGGCGTGATTTGGTCATCGAGACCATGGAGCGAAAACTCCAACGAAGCTGGGCCCAAACGTTACCAGACAACCGCTAAAGGAGGTTGAGATGAAAGATTTCAGCTATGGTTTTCAAACCAGTGAAGAGCAGGAATTTCCTGTTGTCGTTCAAATTGCTTTAGAGCATTACATTTGCAACAGCAATTGTCTTAAATGCCCGGTGGGACTGTCTCGCCGCGGTCAAATGGGACAAGATAAAACTGGAGAATTCGATCCCCGGAAAAAGGCATTTTTTCCATGGAAACTCTTTCCCAAAATCGCTGACGAGATTGCAAAATACCCGTGGTCAATTCTCCGTTTTCACGGCCGAGGCGAACCACTAATGCACCCGCATTACATTGATATGGCTAAGTATGCCAAAAAAGCCGGTGTAAAAAGAGTTACTAGTTTTACCAATGTAATCCTTTTGGACGACACCTATGCCAGAAATCTTCTGGATACTGGCATCGATCTACTGGAATTAAGCATTGATGCGGCTAGCGAAAAATTGTACCAACAGTTTCGTGGCACGAATTATTTTCAAACGGTAGTTAAAAATGCCATTAATTTAATTCGGTTGCGTAACAGCGGTGGTTATCAAACCCGCATTATTGTTTCGGCCGTTGATTGTCCGGAATTCCAGGAAGAGAAAGAAACTTTTTTGAATTACTGGAATAAGCTGGCCGATATGACAATTGTTCGTCCCTACCATACCTATGGTGGACGGTTGGCGCCAATTGGCGATCAAGACAGAAGTAAAGTTGTGCCTTGTGCACAACTTTGGACAAGATTTTCCATCAATCCCTGGGGACAAGTTAACGCTTGTTTCAATGATTGGGCTGATCACGATCTGGTTGGAGATTTAAATGATCCTGACCAGACGATTGCCAGAATTTGGCAAAACGACAAATTCCAAGCGATTCGCCAATCAAGTTTAGATGGCCATGCCGACTTAGCTTGTTGCGGTATTTGCCTGGCGACTAAAGAAAGCTGGTTTTCCAGCTATCAAGTCTTGATTGATAAACTCTTTGCCAAAGACCCGAACTGGACACTGTAGGAGGTGGACCATGATAACTACGCGCTTTACCCTTCGAAAAGAGTATTTCGGTGGCATCTTACATGATGCTCAAAAAATCCGCTGCGATGTTTTGGATGACAGAACCTATAAAATGGTAGCGGAAATATTGCAAGCTGATCATATCACTAAACATTGCGGATCATACGGCGTACACATACCAGATTTAATTAAATATGGTTATGATCGCGCCGAAATTATGCGCTTTGTGGATATGGGTGCCTTGGAAATCATGGATAACGATTATGTTAACTGTGTTTACAATGGCAAAACCCGATTAGTTCGAAACCCAATTATCCCCCAACATTGTTTGAGTGCCCCGCTTCGCGTCTATGACACTTACACTCGACAATGCAATCTGGATTGCCCCCAATGTTGTTTGGCGGCCAGCAAAAATGCTGACAGTCACCGGCGAACATTAGGACAAACAATGCAGATTATGGATAAATTTTATCTCGCTGGCACCATGGAATGGCGTTTTACCGGCGGCGAAGCGACTTCTTGCGACGACTTACCCCAAGCTATTGCTTATGCCAAAAGTTTAGGCATGGCCGTGATGCTCAATACCAACGGCTGTTGGAGCGAGCAAGTAGCCAAAGATATTACTGATGCCGGAGTCGACGAAGTCATCATTTCCCTGGAAGGCACTGAAGAAACCAATGACAAACGTCGCAATCTCGGCACGTTTAGCAAAATCATGTGGACTTTCGATTTTCTGGATCACTATAACCGTTGTCACCAGAAAACCATCGGTGTCACTATCAATATGACCGTAGCTCGCGATAACGCAATAGAAATGCCTTATGTCGCCAGTTTAGCCGCACAGCATGGTTATAACCTGAACTTTGTGCCTCTGCGGCCATATGGTCGCAGTACCACGGGGCTTCCCGACACCATGTTGAGCACCGAGGAATATATGGAATTTTGCCGAGCGGTTCAACAAACAAGAGAAACGACGTTCATCCGCGAATCGGGTATCAAAATTATCCACAAGAACATGGATTGCTTCTCACCCGACTACCCGGATAAAAGCGAGCTGCCTTACCCATTCAATTATTCGGATTGCGGCGCGCTTTCAACCGGTTTTGGGCTTTGCCCTGACGGCTCGGTCAACGCCTGCAGTTTCCTGATGGATGAACCGGAATTTAAAGGACCGAACTTAATCGATACTTCAGTTCAAGAAGCCTGGCTTCACCCATCGATGGAACACTTCCGCAATACCAAGAAGGTCGGTTGCCACGGTTGTCGATTCTATATGAAGCAATGCGAAGGCAAATGCCGAGCAATGGTTATTGCCAACGGTGGCCGAATCGAAAATAGCAAACTCTATGGCCAGGACCCTTACTGCTACAAAAAATATCTTTAATCAATCTCTGAAGTAAATTTAGAGATCCGGAGACTTTCAAAGTTCTCCGGTTTTTATTCCAATCTTGAATTAAAATTGAAGATTGGAATCAGGATGAGATACCTTAACAATCAGGGGGAAACGAAAATGCCAGATTTAAATACGGTTCTACGCGAAACCTGGGAACAAGTTCATGGTCAAACCATGAAAGACGATGTCTGCAAGCGCAAAATCTTGCGGCCAGAAGATCCGACAAAAAGACAATATTTGACCGTAATTTATTCGCAAAATATTGAAAAATGGTATTTAACCCAAGCAATACCACAATTTGACGCTAACGGTAAGCAAATCTGTTTTCTCTGCGATCCGGAAGAAACCGGCTCGGGTTTAATTAAAACCGCGAAATCCGATCATATGACATTTCTGCTTCATCCCCGTTGCTCGGCGATTTGTCATTATTTAATTTTGACTGACGAGCATCGACCGAATCCAAAAGTCAAAGACTTCCGATTTCTGAGAGAATTTTCAACTCAATGCGGTTCAAGTGTGTTTTGCAATATGAAAAATTCTGGCGCCAGTTTTGAACCTCATTTTCACGCTCAATCAATTTTTGTGGAAAACGGTTTACCAGCAATTAAAAACGAAATAACTGGAATCGCCTACACTAATCCGCATTTGACCATCAGGCGACTGGATTTTCCGATTCAAATTATGGAAATTTCCACCATTGATCGAATCGGTCAAAACCAAGTTTTTAACACTATATGCCAGATTGACAGACCGTATAATCCGTTGTTTTACAATGGAGTCACCTATGTTTTACCGCGGATTAAATCTTTTCCCAACAACGCCAATTTCAAATTTGGCGCGGCCGAAGTTTTCGGTTTGAGTTTTTGTAAAACTCTGGAAGAATACAATGCCACAACCTACGACCAGTATTTAGATCATTTACTGGACGTGGCAGTGGAAAGCGGCAGTTCGGCCGCGCTGGACTTCGAGGCCTGGTTTATCGACCAACTCGAGAAAGTGAGCGTATGATGAGTAAACTACGATATCGAGCCAGACAAGAACTGGCTATTAGTTCCTATTTCACTGTATTTGATGCAGTCAGTCGCCGATTTTTCACTTGCTCAAGCGAAGAGGCAGAAACATTCCTAAACCAAGACAACTGCTTTTTCTGTCAAGCCGGAGATTCAAACAGCGACTCTCACCAGACTTTTCAAGGAGTGTATCCCAGTCAAACCATTATGGCACCAAATCGCCTTTACTTGGTTTTAACTCGTAAATGTAACCTGCGTTGCAAAATGTGTTACAACGGGGCGGGTCAAGCCTTGGAAAACGAAATGACCACCGAAGACTGGAAAAAAGTTCTGGATGAGATGCATCGCGTCGGCGTGTTCGAAGCGCGTTTAACTGGCGGAGAACCAACTATGCGACCAGACTTTTTGGAGATTTTGGACTATGCCATTGAATTGGGTTTTTACACCAGCCTAGCCAGTAATGGCGTTTGGACTGATGAATTAACTCATGAAATTTGCAAACGCCAAATCGACGATGTGATTATTTCGCTCGACGGCCCGAAAAAGATTAATGACAATTTCCGGCCCGGCGGATCGTATGACCAGACTGTGGCAACAATCAGCCGTTTGAAAGCGGCGGGAATTCCCAAAGTCAGAATCAACACGGTTTTGTCCCGTCTTAATTATCAATCAGTCGAGCCACTATTAGCACTCTGTCAGCAATTAGATTTACTTTTGATCGATTTTATTCATCCAAGGCCATTCGGCCGCGGTGCCAATGAAGAAGTTCAGAAGCAAATGTTGACCGCGGCCGAAACACTCGAATTCAATCGACTGGTTGAAGGTTGGCGCAAAAAATATCCTAAAGCTAAAGTGGTAATGGATTTTGATTTATTGTCCACTGAAAATCTGCCGGCCCACCCGATTGTACCCAGAATTCACGCTTGTCCGGCGGGCCGAGAATTTGCTTTTGTTTCACCACAAGGCAATGTTTTTCCTTGTGAAGTCGCTCCAGTCCAAAAAATGGAGTTGCTAACAGACTTAGAAAAAAGCTTGTTTGTGGCTGGTAATTTGCTTGAAGAAAGCCTGCTGAAAATCTGGCACGAGTCACCAACCTGGCAGAATTATCGCCAACTTAAATCCTGTAAACCGGAAAAATGTTTCTCTTGCCAATATTGGACTAAAAAGTGCTTTGGCACCTGCCCAATCGGCGCCTATTTTGCCACCGGCAAACTAAATGGCGAAGATCCTTACTGCTTTGTCGATTTGTTAGGAGAAAAAAATGACCATTAACATCGATCAACTAATCGAAGCTTCGATCCCAACGATCAAAGGTTTTGACAAGATTGAACCGAGAATCTGGACCAATGACACCACTTTTTTGGAATTAGTCACAGAGATCGGTTCGCTTGGAAGAATGCTGACAATTTGGGAAAAATATCGCCATGGACAAAAATCTCGACACAAATTAGTCGATGAACTTTCCGATATCCTCTTTGTCTTGATTCGGTTTTGTTATATTAATGAGTTAGATTTTCCGGAAACTGTCAATATTGTTTCCACCGAAAGTTTTGACCCGTTGACTCGATTTTTCTCACTGATCGAACAAAGTGAAAAAATTCGACGCTTAGCCGATCAAGATGAACCAGGACCAGAACCAGAGATTAGAGCCAGTATTAGCTCAATCACCGAAACTTTGTTTGGCTTTGCTAATTTCTACCAAGTTGATTTAATCCAAGGTCATCTGGAAGAAATGATTTCAGCCCAAACATGGCAGAATCTTTTCTTCTTAAAAACCAAGAAATTACCATTAATTATTAAAAAAATAATCTGGTTGAGGCATACTAAAATTCACGAACAGCTATTAGAACAACTACCATTCAATAAAAATCAGACCGCTTAGCAATAAGCGGTTTTTTATTACTTAAAGCTGGACTTTCGACGATTTTTATGATATACTATTTTTATTGGCGTAAAGAATACGCCATTTTATTTAATTGAAGGATTGCCACTCCGCCAGCCGGCGGATCGCAATGACAAAAACCATGCCAGAAGAAGTAATTTTACGATTCGACGAAGTTGATTTTGAATATGTTCATGACAAGCCAATTTTAAGTGGCGCTAGTTTTTCGGTGCGCCAATCAGCCAAAATTACTTTGATGGGCCAAAATGGCGCTGGCAAAAGTTCTCTATTTAAATTAATCACTGGCGAATTAAAACCTAAAGCCGGTCAAGTTTCCGTCACTAATCACGCTTCAATTGCGACTGCCCGTCAGGTTGTAGCTCGCGAAGATTTAGATTTAACCGTCACCGAATATTTTACCAAAGCCTTTGACGAAACTCCAAATGATTTGCAAAGCCGAATGTATAAGGTGATGACTGCGGTTAACTTAGATGTCCCGACCGAACGAAAAGTTGGTGAACTTTCCGGTGGTCAACAAGCGCGATTATTACTTTCATTTGCCTTAATTCAAAATTCCGATATTTTATTACTCGACGAGCCGACCAATAATTTAGATCAAGCCGGCATCGACCATTTGATTGAATTTTTGGTCATGTACCCAAAAACCGTGATTGTGATTTCTCATGACGCTGACTTTTTGAATTGTTTTACCGAAGGTGTTATTTATTTGGATAATTTTACTCACAAAATTGAAACCTATGTTGGCGATTATTATTCCGTCGTCTTGGAAATCACCAAGCGAATTGAGCGCGAACAAATGAAAAATGCTCAACTGCACCGTTCGATTATCGACCGTAAAGAGAAGGTTAACTTTTTCGCCCACAAAGGTGGAAAAATGCGCCAGCTGGCTAAAAAACTCAAAGACGAAGCGGCCGATATGGAAGAAAATATGGTGGATGTCCGTCGCGAAGATCGCACCATTCGAAATTTTGACATTGAAGTCCAAGACATTGTTGGTAATATTGTGGAAATTGATGCCATCAAAGTCATTCGCAATCACGAGCCACAGATGAAAAAGGTTGATCTTAAATTACGTAAGAAAATGCATCTTTTAGTCGCTGGTCCAAACGGCGTTGGCAAAAGCACATTTTTACGCAGTTTGGTCAGTGGCAAAAACGAACACGCTAAAATTTTAGACGGAGTTCGCGTTGGTTATTACAGCCAAGATTTTTCCAATTTAGATTTTGACCAAACCGTTTTTGAGTCCTTAACTTCAATTTTGCTTGAAGGTACTGACGAACAGACACTTCGATCGGTCGCCGCCGGCTTTTTAATCACTGGCGATTTGATGGGCCGAAAAATCAGTGAGCTCTCTGAAGGACAAAAAGGACTTTTGAGTTTTGCTCGACTCGTTTTAATGCAACCGGGACTTTTGATTTTAGATGAACCAACTAACCACATCAACTTTAGACATTTGCCAGTCATTGCCAAAGCTATTAATGATTTTTCCGGTACTGTAATCATGGTTAGTCACATGCCCGACTTTGTCGCCCAAATAAAATTTAATGATGTTTTAGATCTCGGAAAAATTTAAAAATATTTTAAACCAATAAAAAACCAACCCCGGAGGTTGGTTTTTTATTGGTTTGCTTTATTTCTTAGTAAACGTTTTGTGGGACGAAGGTCAAGGCCTTGCCCATACGGTCGGCCCGACCGGTTCGACCGATTCGATGAATATAATCATTATAAGTTTGCGGAATAGTGTAATTAATAACATGAGTAACGTCTTTGATGTCTAAGCCTCGAGCGGCCACGTCAGTGGCAACCATAATATTAATTGCGCCAGTTTTAAATTGACTCAAAGTTCTGGAGCGTTGAGATTGATTTTTATTAGAATGAATTGATTCGGCTTTGAAACCACCATACAAAAGGCTGGAAGTTAGTTTCTCGACTTCCATTTTTGTTTCCGCGAAAATTAAAACTCGACTAAATTCTGGATCTTTCAGTAAGTTTGATAAGTGATCCAATTTAGTTTCTTCGCGTTCATAGCGAATAACATCTTGATCAACATGCTCGGCTGTGTCGCCGGTTTTAACTTCGACCATCACTGGCTTATTTAAAAACTGACCAATAAAACCACGGATTTTAAGCGGCAAAGTAGCCGAGAAAAATAAGGATTGTCGTTCGGCTGGCATGGCTTTAAGCATTTCGGTAATAACATTAATAAAACCCATGTCCAACATCCGATCAACTTCGTCCAAAACAATATTGTTAAATTCGTTTAAACGAATTTGGTGACGATCGATCATATCATTTAAACGACCGGGCGTACCGATGACAAAATTTGGATTACGGCGTAAATTTCCAATTTGTTTATAAATTGGCGCGCCACCAACACAACAAGCAAAAAAGATGCGCATTCCCCAAGAGAATTTGCGTAATTCTTCTTCAATTTGAAAAGCTAATTCTCGTGTTGGAGTGATAATTAAAACTTTTTGGCTTGGGTCTAAAAAAACTTTGTTGATTAAAGGTAATAAAAAGGCAGCCGTTTTACCGGTTCCAGTGTTAGCTAGTCCAATAATGTCGCGACCTTCCAAGATATGGTTAATCGATTGATCTTGAATTGGCGTTGGCGTTAAATAATTTCTTTGTTTTAAGTTGTCCAAAAGCGGAGCACAAAGCGCAAAATCAGAAAATGTATTTTTAATTTCCACGGTTTCTACAACTGGACGAATAACCGCTTTTCTAATAAATTTGGAAATATCGATTCGTTCACCACGAAATTTGCGACCACCACCAAAATTACCACGATTTCCAGAACCATGAAAAGACGGTCTTGGAGTGGTTGTACCGCTGTTTGATCTAAAGTTTGAGCTTCGGTTACGACCAAAGCTGCTGCGAGAATTGTTTCTTTGCATCAGATTTCCTTTTTGTGCACAAAAAAAATTGCGCGATTAATTAATTTCGAAATTGCGCTAAATTGAACATCGAAATTAATTTAATATTTCGGAAATCAACGAGAGCAATTACTTTGACTAAAGTATAGTGTAGCACAAATTGAGTTGAATGTAAAGAGTTTAAGATTGCTTTTTGCTTCTAGAGTAATTACAATATGAATAAAGGAGATTTTATGCAAGATGAAATTCATCACGAACCACAAAATGTTAACAAATTACACAAGGCGTCGTTAGGTTTGCAAGACAAAATCGCTTTAGCTATTACAACTGCGATTGGTACAATGTATGCGGTTTATTTTTTTGCTTTAGCTATGGCCGGCTGGATGCTCTGGCAAACCAAGTTTTCCAGTCAGCCATTCGATCCATATCCGTTTGCCTTTTTATTGTTTATGGGCAATATTGTTCAATTACTTTTAATGCCGTTAATTATGGTCGGTCAAAATATTCAAAATCGCCATGCTGAAATTCGCTCCGATGAAGAATATAAGACTACAAAATCAAGCTACCATGACATTGAACAAATTTTGACGCATTTAGATAGCCAAGATCGCGAGCTTTTAAAACAAAGTAAATTATTGGAAGATTTAATTCGGAAAGGTTAAAATTGGCTTTAATTATCAGTTTAATTACTATTATTAGTACGTTTTTAGGCGGTTTATTCGCGTTAAAATTTAAGGATAAATTGCATTTGATCTTAGGTTTTTCCGCTGGCGCAGTCGTTGGCGTCGCTTTTTTTGATTTAGCGCCGGAAGCAATTACACTTGCAAAATCGGCCTATGATATTCGTACCGTCACTCTGCTTTTTGCGGTCGGTTTTATTATCTATATGTTATTCGATCGGTTTTTTGTGATTCACGGTCATGATGATCATTGCGAAAACCCAAAACATAATGGCAAACTTGGCGCTTTAACTTTGTGTATTCATAGTTTTCTTGATGGTTTGGGCATTGGTTTAGCTTTCAAAGTTTCCCCAGCTGTTGGTTGGATTGTGGCCGCCGCGGTTTTGGCCCACGATTTTTCCGATGGCATTAACACAGTCAATATGATTTTAAAGAGCCATGGCAATAAAAAAACCGCCATCACTTGGCTAGTTTTCGATGCGTTAGCACCGGCCATTGGTGTGATGACTGCTTTATTTATCAATATTTCTGAACCGGTTTTAGGCCTTTGCTTGGCAATCTTTGCCGGACTTTTTTTCTACATTGGCGCTAGTGACTTAATTCCTGAAAGTCATCACCAACATCCGACTTTTTACACCACTTCGATGACAATTTTAGGTATGGCTGTGCTTGATTTAATTATTAGAATGGCAGGCCAATAATGCCCAAAAATCGCATTGCTTGGATCGACACCGCCCGCGGCCTTTGTATCTTTCTAGTTGTTTTGGGTCACACCATTTTGCCATACTCTTGGCTTGTTTTTATTTTTTCCTTTCATATGCCATTTTTCTTTTTCTTGTCCGGTTACTTATACAATCCGGAAAAATATCAAAGCTGGTGGCTGTTTCTAAAAAAGAAAGCCGCGACTTTACTTTGGCCATATTTAGTTTTCTTTTTAATTAATTTTATTTATTGGATTTTCTATTTTAATTCGAAACAATATTTTGAACCAATTTGGCAAATGCTTTATTCGGCCAAACTTTCAGCACCATTTATTCCGCTTTGGTTCTTGACTTGCTTATTTATGTTGGAAATTTATTTCCATATTTTACAAAAATATTTGAAAAAGTTTTGGCTATTTTTAGCAGTTTTGGCCTCACTCTTTTTGGGCATTTATTTAGAACGCCGGGGCCTTAGATTATTTTGGAATCTGGATATTGCCCTTTTCGCCATCATTTATTATTATTTAGGTTTTATGGTCAAATCTTACAAAGATGATTTTAAAATGGTTTCTAAAACCTGGATCGCACCAATCGGCCTAGCGCTTATTTTGATCGACTTTTTCCTCGCCCGCTGGCAAGGTTTACAAATTAGTATGTATTATCGAATTTATGGAGTCGAATGGATTTTTATTTTAACCGGCATTTGCGGTACTTTAGGTTTTTTGGTTTTAGCTAGAATTTTAAAACAAACGATTTTTACTAAAACAAATTTGTGGGAATTTTTAGGCCAAAATTCATTGATTATTTTGTGTTTGCATACAGTTTTTTATTATTATGTTTCGGATTTTTTCCATTATGTTTTAAATATTTTCCCAAAAATCAGCCTGTTATTTGCCTTTGTAGAGACAATTATCACGCTAATTATTTTAGTACCAATTATTTATTTAATTAATAATTATTTGCCAATTTTAGTCGGCAAATTCAAAAAAGAGACATGAAAAAAATCTATTTGTGGTTAATTATTTTAATAATATTAGTCAGCATTGGCATTTTTATTTTTGTTAAATTTTCAAAAACAAATTCTGCAATTACTAAATCAGCAAATCCTATTATCATAAATCTATCACCAACAATATCCACAACTAGCCAGATTTTTATTGAGCCTGTCAAAAACTTTAAAGCACGAGTAACTAAAAAACCATTTGGAATTTATGTTACACCCAAAAATTCGCCTGTTCAGCCTGAACGTTTTACCGGTTATCACACTGGTACTGACGCCGAATATCAAGATATCACAACCGATGTGCCAGTCGTTGCTATCGCTGACGGTACAATTAAATTAGCTCGGACTGCCTCTGGTTATGGCGGTGTTATTATTGAAGAAACTAAAATCGATAATGTCGCCCATTCGGTTTTATATGGTCATATCCGACCATCAAGTTTACCAAAAATTGACCAAACCGTTAAGGCTGGCCAACAAATTGGACTTTTGGGAACCGGTTATAGCACTGAAACCGATGGTGAGCGCCGCCATCTTCACCTAGCTATTTTGTCTAATAATCGAATTGATTTACTTGGCTATGTTCAACAAAAAGCGGAACTTTCCAATTGGATTGATCCGCTAAAATTTTTTTAGAACTTAATTTTTTCCAACAATATTTTGATCGATTTTTGCGTATTTTCCTTCGTCATCACGATCATCGTACTTATCTTTTTTTGGCATAATTTTTGCCACTAATTTGAATTTTCGCAAGTCACCATCTTTGTCCTCAATTTCATCGGTCTTTTTTTCAGTATAATATTCGGTTAATTCCGAAGATAAAATTTCATCAAGAATCGTCAGTTCCTCGTTATTTTCTTTAATGTCAGACATTAATTTTTGAGTTTCTGGCTTGGCTAAAAGCGAATCTTTAATTCTTTTTTTCTTTAAATTTAAAGCTTTAATTTCTTCGCAAACTGCCAAATATTCCTGATTATTTTCTAATTCATTGCGAAGCGCTTCACGACCGACTTTATTTTCTTGTTTAAAAGTTTCTAATTGGCCCATGCGTTCACGGATAATTGATAAATCCACTTTAACTCCTTTTTGATTTTTTACTGATTTTCGATTTTAATCGATTCGATTTTATCGCCAACTTGAATTTGTTTAACCACGTCCATGCCAACAGTTACTTGACCAAAAACATTGTATTGTTTTGGTAAAGATGGTTGATCATCTAAGCAAATGAAAAATTGCGAACCATTAGTGTTCGGACCGGCATTGGCCATGGCTACTGTCCCCGCTTTGTAGTCCGAGGTCACTTTTTCATCTTCAAATTGATATCCAGGTCCGCCCGAACCAGTCCCGGTCGGATCGCCGCCTTGAATCACAAAACCAGGGACAACCCGGTGAAAAGTTAGATTGTCGTAATAATTAAGTTCGCTTAAATAAACGAAATTACTGACGGTTTTTGGCGATTGGACATTGTCCAAAGTAAATTCAATTGTGCCTTTGGAAGTTTTTACGATCGCCTTTTTGCCTTTGATTTTTTCGTCCGATAAAATACCGGGGAATTTGTACTGACTCACTTTTTCCTCTTTCTGTGGTGTGATTTGAGTTTGTGGCTCTGCCACAGATTTTTGACCGGCAACTTTTTGCTCGGTCTTTTTCTGTGAGCCAAAACCCCAAAAACACACGATAATTAAAATTAATCCTAAAATAAAATAGAAGTTTTTCACAATAAACCTATTATATAAACAACTGAATAAAATTGCAACTTAACCGTTTTTAACACATCGTAGGTGTTAAGTTTTGGTTAGATCGTCATGTCATTCCAGACCCGAGAGGCTCGAGATCTGGAATCCAGTGTAATCCAGTTATTGTTCGAGCTTGTCGAGAACTATTCCTGGATCCTGAATGTCGGAGTAACCTCCGGCTCCAGGATGACAAACAAAAAAAGACTCGTTGTTCTCTTGAGTCTTTTTTGGAAGTTAGATTTTGATTTTATTTGGCCTGCCCCGTGATGAATGGAGTGAATTTTACGGGGTGAATTGGAAGGTGGAAAGTATTTGATTGGCAATAGAGCTAGTTGTTTTTATCTTTATTTGATATATTTCTTGAATGTTTGGTGTCATGCTTACTGGAATAAAATAAAAATCATAAGCTTCTTGAGAATCTTTCAATTTCCCAGCAGGGACAGACACCTTTGTAGCAACTTTTCCAGCAATAAAAAGATTACTGTTGATAATTACATCGTTTTTATTTAGATTATTAGTCGTTTCTAAATTTCCTATCTCTTTATTTACCGTTGTTTCACCTTGAGATAGAAAACCAAAAATGGGATCCGTCGTCTTACCAGATTCAAAAATATAAACATCTGGATCCTCTTGACTAGCAGATATTGGACTAAGCATATTTGCCTTAACAGGAGAATACACTTTTGCAGACATATTATCGGGATATTTAAAAGAAATTTTATAAAAAATATTTGTATACGTCTTCCAGTCGGCGGTGGAGATTGGCGAAGAAGAAGCGGATGGCAAGACAGACGGTGCGATTGTGGCTGGAGTAGAAATCGGTGTTACAATAGGTAAAACAGTTGGTTTATTTTGTATTAAAAGAAACCAAGTGAAAAATCCAGCCGCGATTAAGACGACAACAATTAAAGTTATCCACAGCCATTTTGGCGAGTTCGAAGTTTGATTTTGTTCCATTTTTCTCCTTTTTAATTTTGTCATTCCAGACAGGTTGGCAACCTAGATCTGGAATCCAGGAAAATTATTCTGGATTCTTGATGTCGAGTTACCACTCGGCTCGAGAATGACATTTGTTATTTATTGATATATTGATTATCTCACAAATATCATCTGTAAAATAGTACTAAAACCAAAGTACACCCCGGGGGTGTACTTTAAGGTTAAACGATTTAATTTATTAGGAGTTCTTGGTTTGTTTGGCGCGAGCGGAACCGTTCAAGATTTTTTTGCGAAGTCGCAAACTCTTAGGAGTGACTTCCAAATATTCATCATCTTCAATAAAATCTAATGATTGTTCCAGACTGAAAACAGTTGGCGGCGTTAAAATTGTCGCAAAATCAGAGCTAGATGCTCGAACATTGGTTTGTTTTTTCTCTTTAGCCACATTGATTTCAATATCATCTTCGCGGGCATTTTGACCGATAATCATACCTTCATAGACCTCGGTCTGCGGTGGAATAAAAGTAATACCGCGACCTTGAGCAATATCCAAGCCATAAGTCATAGCTTTACCTGGACCAGAAGCAACCAAAACACCATTGCGAAGTTTTGGAATATCAGCGCTAACTGGTTCAAAACGCAAGAAAATTGAGTTCATAATCGCTGTACCTTTAGAAAGCGTCAAAAGCTGATTACGAAGTCCTAATAATCCACGAGTAATAATTTCAAAAATTAACCGAGTTGAACCATCAGCATTTTCTTCTTGGTTAAGCATAATACCTTTGCGACGACCAACTTCAGAAACAACCGCGCCAACATAGTTAGAATCAACATCGATAGTTAATTCTTCGACTGGTTCAGAAAGAACGCCATCGATCATTTTATTAATAACTTGAGGTTTGCCAACTTGCAATTCATAACCTTCACGACGCAAAGTTTCGATAAAAACCGACAAATGAAGTTCACCGCGACCGGACAGAACAAACTCACCAGCTTTTTCTTCCAAACGCAAAGCCACGTTGGTCTGCAATTCTTTTTTAATTCGTTCCAAAATCTGACGACCGGTCACAAACTGACCTTCGCGGCCAGCAAATGGCGAGGTATTAGCCGAAACAGCCATTTTCAAAGTTGGTTCTTCAATTTTAATAATCGGCAAGGCTTCAGGGTTAGCGGCATCAGCAATCGTATCCCCAATTGAAGCGTTTTTAACACCAGTGATCGAAACGATATCACCAGAATAAGCGACTGGTAACTCCATTCGTTTTAGACCTTGATATGAATAAATTTTATCAATCCGAGTGGTTTCAATTTCGCCGTCTTTATTAATCAAAGCGACATTTAAGCCAGGTTTGACAATACCACGTTTAATGCGGCCCATCGCATATTTACCTTGAAAATTGTCCCAATCAAGAGCGCTGACTAACATCTGGAAAGGAGCGGCATCATCTTGACTTGGGGCTGGCACATATTCTAAAATCGCTTCAAAAATACAGGTTAAATCGGCATCGGCGGTTGGATCGGCTGGCATTTGGGGCCAAGCTTTACCTTCGCGACCAATAGCATAATAAACTGGAAAATCGAGCTGATCATCGGTAATAGCTAAATCCAAAAATAAATCATAAATTCGGCTAATCGTAGTTTGAATATTAGCATCTTTTTTATCAATTTTATTGATAACCACAATTACTTTCAGACCAATTTCCATCGCTTTTTTAAGCACAAACTTGGTTTGCGGCATTGGCCCTTCTTGAGCGTCAACCACCAAAATCGCGCCATCAGCCATATTTAGAGTTCGTTCAACCTCACCGCCAAAATCAGCGTGACCAGGAGTATCAATAATATTAATTTTAACATCGTTAAAGTTTACAGCAGTATTCTTGGCTAAAATAGTAATACCGCGTTCGCGTTCTTGATCGTTTGAGTCCATAATCAAAACCTGCCCCATAGCGGCTTCGTTTTCACGGAAAGTGTGAGATTGTTTTAATAACCCGTCAACTAAAGTAGTTTTACCATGATCGACGTGGGCAATGATAGCAACGTTTCGAATATTCAATTTTCTTCCAAACTAGAGTTTGTGACGCATCGCGTCTTTTGTGACTAATGGTTAAATAATACTCTTTTTTTAGCGGTTTGTCAACCCAAAACCTTAAAACCAGATATTAAAAAACCCGCAAATTTCTCTGCGGGAGTATATTTAACTATTCACCAGTCCATGGTTCATAGTTTCTGGCGATTATGACAACCCCAGATTCGGTAATTTCATATTCGCCATCGTAATTCATACAATTAGCATCAATGACAGAACCTTCAGGAATGATATTTCCTTTATCGATAATCGCCCGATGAATACGAACATTGTTTTTAATTTCCACATCGTCCATAATCACAGCGTCCGAGACATCAACATTTGAGCCGATTCTCACACCAGAACCAATCACAGCATGATAAAGTCGGCAATCATCAAATATGCAACCATCACTGATAATCGAACTTCGACATTCCAAATGAAATACGATTTTAAATGGAAACGTCGATGTATTCAATGTCCGCCACGGCCAATCGGGATTATGAAGATTGAATTTCGGATTAACTGAAACCAAATCCATATTGGCTTCAAAATAAGCATCCGGCAAACCAATATCACACCAATGTTTAGGCGCTCCCTGTTCATCCTGGAACAGATGAACATAAATCTGCTTTTTTTTGCGCAACATTCGCGGAATCACATTTTTTCCAAAATCATGCTTACTGCTTTTGATTGTCATATCTAAATTTAAAGCGTCAACCATAGCTGGCGCGGTGAACATATACATACCACCGGAAATAAGTGCTTCATCTTCGCGATCAGGAATTGATACTGGATCTTTCGGTTTTTCCTTGAAACCAGTCAATTTCCTGGTTTTATCAATTTCCATTACGCCAAAGCGGTGGGCCTCTTACCTAGGAGTGGGAATACCGACGATGGTTAAATCAGCATTTGATTCAATATGCGACAATATGAGTTCGCGATAATCCATTTCGTAAATTTGATCTGATGATAGAACAATTACATATTTTGGATGATCACGCTTAATTGAATGGAAATTTTCATGAACTGATGCGGCTGTGCCTGAATACCAGGAGTCAGTTACTCGGCCTTGTGGCGAGACAATTCGTAAAAATTGATCGCGGTCGGCATGGAAAATATCCCAAGCCGCCAATAAATGTTCGTTCAGTGATTGATTCAGATGCTGGGGAAATACATAGATTTTATTTAGTCCGGAATTAACGCAGTTGGACATCACAAAGTCGATCATTCGGTATTTTCCACCGAATGGTACGGCCGGCTTGGCTCGATGGGCAGTCAGTGGTAAAAGTCGTTCGCCCTTGCCGCCGGCAAGGATGCATACAACAGTTCGACGAATGGCTTCTTCAAGCATCATTTTCGCGTTTGGGCTCATATCAGTCTCTCCTTTGAGGGTAGTTGATTTTTGATTGTTCAAGGACACGAAACTATATTTTACACTTTATTTTTAAAATCGTCAAGGGAAAAATTGGTTTCAGGTTAATTACAGAATTTTTTGAATACAAAAAACCAGGCTTTTGGCCTGATTTTTTGATAATTCCATCTTCTATATGGGGCGGCTGACGCGATTCGAACGCGCGACCGATTGGACCACAACCAATTGCTCTACCAACTGAGCTACAGCCGCCATATCAACCTTATCTTACCATAAAACAGATTAAAATTCAAGAAAATTTAGAGATCGTTTTCTCTTTTGTATAAATATTTTTCGGTTTCTTCGACAATCTTGCGCATGGTTTTCAAGGCTTCAACCGGATATTTACCAATCGTAGTTTCATTAGAAAGCATTACCGCGTCAGTGCCGTCAAAAACAGCATTAGCAATATCGGTCACTTCTGCTCTGGTTGGAAATGGCGAATGAGTCATACTTGAAAGCATATGAGTCGCAGTCACCACCGGAGTGGCATCATAATTACAACGTTTGATAATTTGTTTTTGGATCAAAGGCAATTTTTCAATTGGCATTTCTACGCCCAAATCGCCGCGCGCAACCATAATACCATCGGAAGCGCGGATAATTGGATCGAGATTATCAATCGCCACTGCCGTTTCGATTTTGCACATAACCTTAGCTTTGGATTTACCCATCAATTCTCTTAAAACTTCCACATCATTAGCGGTTTGAACAAAGGAAATAGCAATCCAATCTGGTTCTTGAGTTAAAATAAATTCCAAATCAATTCTATCTTTATCGGTTAAGGAATTAGTCGTGGTTTTTGTCAGTGGCAAGTTCACGCCTTTTTTCGGATAAACATCGCCGCCATGTAGAACTTTACAGAAAATTTGATGTTCTACAATTTTAACCACAATCAATTCAATCGCGCCATCATCGATTAGAATAGTATCTTTTGGTTTCACATCAGTATGAATATAAGGATCCATAATCATGATTTCGTTGGCCTTACATTTTTCGCAAACAGAACTGGTTAAAACAACGTTCTGGCCATCGCGTAATTTGCGTGGCGGATTAGGAAAATCAGCAGTGCGAATTTTTGGACCTTGCAAATCACACAAAATAGCCACGTTTTTCTTTAAACGCTTTGCCCATTTTCGAATGGTTTTAATTCTTTTAGCATGATTTTTATGAGTATCGTGCGAAAAATTAAGCCTGGCAACATTCATGCCATTTTCGATGAGTTCTTTAATTTTTTCATCAGATTCGGTGTTAGGACCAATAGTGCAAACAATTTTTGTACGCATGATTCCCTCTCTAAATATAAATATTTGATAATTTTTGGTGCCCCAGGAGGGATACTTTACCTAAAGGCGAACCCCCTGATTTTGGCGCCCTCGGAGGGAATCGAACCCCCAACACGCGGCTTAGAACGCCGCTGTTCTATCCATTGAACTACGAGGGCAATGATAATTGTCCCATAAAATCACTGCGGTGATCACGGGACTGCGTAAAATTCTCTATCAATCTGGCTGTGCCAAGTGATGACGTTTCTGTAAGAATAGGATGTAATCCATTTTACAGAAAGGAATTTTACTTGGAGCGGGTAGCGGGAATCGGACCCGCGTAGCAAGTTTGGAAAACTTGTACTCTACCATTGAGCTATACCCGCAGGGATTAAATTCTAATTTCTAAATACTAATTACTAAAAACTAAAGTGGTCGGGGTGGCGAGACTCGAACGCTATCCGATTACCAAAGTAATCGTCACAACCTCCGCTCTATATTTGTATTTTTTATCTGTCGGGGTGGCGAGACTCGAACTCACGACCTCCGCTTCCCAAAAGCGGCGCTCTACCAACTGAGCCACACCCCGACAGATAAAAAATACTTGGCGCTCTATGATGTCGTCAGACATCTGTAAACCAGCTGCCTTTAGGTAAAGCACCAATCCCCGACAAAAATTGAATCATGTATCATGAAGCATGAATCATGGGTTTTATAAATATCTAAAATTAAATTCTATTTGATTATAGCAAAAAACAAACCATAAATCAACTTAAACTGCCTTTTTTTCTGTCACGCGGAAAGTCATGTATTTACCAAGCATCAATCTGGTTTGAGCATCAATGGCTGGAAAACTGGAGAAAAGAACGGCTTGAACCGGTACTAAAACCCATTGTAAAATCATTTCCACAAATTTGCCTTTTTTATATTGAGCTGGTCGCGGTGGCAAAAGCAGTAGTGAAATCCAAACCGAAATCACAATACCAATCCAAGTGAAAGCCATGATTGTCCGAATCAAAGTTAAAAGATTTACACCTAAAACTGTGTGGCTAAAACCTGGACCCAAAAGTAAAGGAAACCAATCCATCACCGCAATAAAAATCGAAGCGGTAGCCCAAGAATAATTGCCTTCCAATAATCGATAGATTTTGACTGTTTTATCCCAAAACGGAATTTTCCAGTTTTTATATGATTCAATTACTACATATGGGACATGTTCTACGCCATAGGCCCAACGCTGTTTTTGTAAATATTGATTTTTAATTGTACTCCAAAATGAATAAGCCAAAACCGCATCCATATAAACCGGTACAAAAAGCGGTACGGCTTTGTGATCGCCATTGAAAGTAAAATAGGCACGCCAAAATTGACGAGAATCTTCATTAACCACACCAACTTCCCAATAATTAATCTCGATCAACATTTTCATACTCATGGCATGAGTCGCAAAATTAACTAAACGCCAAGGGCGACTCGCCTCAATCATTTGCCAAAATGAGTTTCCAAAAGCAATAATTCGGCAAATTGCCGGCGCTTGCCAAATGTTATTTGAGTAAAGCGTAATTGGTTGAAAACTCCGGCGATCGCGATTTGGTTCAATACAATAATTATAAGCAAGACAAGCCAAATATTGTTTATGAATTCGCGTGTCAGCATCAGCCGTGGTTACGATCACATTATCATATTCGATTTTTTTCTCATCAAGAAAAAGTCGTAATTTTTTAGTTGCCCAAGTCACATTCGCACCTTTGGCTTTGTGCTCGCCAATAATCCCATCAGGATGTTCAGTGACTAAAAATTTAAAAAATTTATATTCATATTTTTCGCGAAGACGACTAGCAAGTTCTCTGGCATTAATTTTATCGCGCTCTTCAGTGGCTAAAACCAAAATTTTTCGTTTTGTTGGAAATTGAGCATCTGCGACTGCTTGAATCGAAGTATCCAAAGTTTCAAAACTTTCTTTGTAAGTAGCTAAAGTCACAACCTGATAAATCTTTTTCCAATCTTTGATTATTTCGGTTGGTTCAAGCGCTTCCAATTTTTTCATCCAGTCAACGCGAGAATCATGTTTTAAGTTCCGATAGCCAATCACCAAATTAACACCGATAATAAGCGATCGATAAAGCCAATAAAGATCAAGAAGTAAAATATAGGTGGCGACCCAGGCTGGAATATAGAATGACAAAATAATTGGTGCAATAAAAGAAAACCAAATCAAAGCACCAGGTAAAATTTCCAGAGATCGCCACAAAAATGATTTTTTCACTTTACTCCGTTTGCTAAATTAAAATGCTTGAGTCATTGCAAAGAATCTTAAAAATATAATAAATAGAATTTGAATAATTAATCCGGCACTTAATAAAATTATACTAATTAGTTTTTCTTTTCGAAAAACAATATTACCAAGCAAAATGTTCAAGATTAGCACTGCTGATGAATAACCGATTTGAACTATACCGATTAAATCACGATAGTTCTTAATATAAAGATACCAAATTGCAGCGTTAATTAAAATGGCAAAAACCATTAATATTAAAACCGCTCCTGAAAGCCAGAAAGGATTTACGAAAAAATATTTTATTTGTCGCCAAATACTTTGAAACATTTTGAATAATTTTATTTTGGAGCCGATGAGCGGATTCGAACCGCTGATCTCTTCTTTTTCTTTTTTCTGAGCCATCTCCGAGACTTGAACTCGGGACCTACTCTTTACGAAAGAGTTGCTCTACCACTGAGCTAAGATGGCTAAGAAAAAAGAAAGTGTAACTTCTCGAAAGAGTTGCTCTACCCCTGAGCTACATCGGCACCGAGCAGATAGCGGGAATCGAACCCGCATCCTATCCTTGGGAAGGATATGTTCTGCCACTAAACCATATCTGCAATTTAACTTATTATAGCAATTTTTCCCTGAAAAAGGAAGACAATTTTTTAAATATCTAAATCTTCTTTTTTCTGCCTGACAAATCTTAACCAGGAATTGCTGATTTTAATAATAGTTTTAAGCGGCGCTTCAATTAGAAAATCCAGAGTAATCGTAAAAGGATTCGATTTGGTGATGGCCGATGAAATAATTTTTCCAATCAAAATAAAAGGTAAAAAAACAAATTCAATTAAAGAAACTAGAAAATTATCGCGACTAACTCGCATCAAAAGTTCCAGCGCCACATTTCTAATTCGAAAAGCAAAGAAACTAACTGCTGACACAAAGGTAAAGAATAATAAAATACTGACAAAGTTAAACCCGATTTTACGAAGCAAAAGAATCACACCAATTACAATACCAAAATTAAAAACTAAATACAGGAAATCAAAAATTTTCTCGCCAGTTGATCGGTGTTTAATGCCAATATAAAAAGGCTTTGAATCAATTCGTTGATAAGTAATAAGATTATTAATCGCATTGATCACAATTTGGTGGTTGCTTGAAGGTGGAGTTTTAACCGAAATGCCAGATAAAAACATTAAAACCGGTGGGAAACCAATATTAATAATCAAAGGAATATAATCGATCGAACCGCGCAAATATTGGTCAAAAGGCATTTCAATAATAAAAGCTAGCGAAATTTTAGTAAGGAAAATGAAAATAAAAGCCCGAATTGTCCCCCGCCAGACTTTATCTCTTGTTTTCATTAACAACGAATCATAAACATCAACCAAAGCATCTCTTAACTTTATCGGATCTTTGCTAATGGCCGTTAAATTACTCTGATAATTTGGTAATTCTTTAATTAAAATAAAAGGCGCAATTTGTCTTTTGGCATATAAAAGATAATCTTTACTGTGGATATTTTTAAAAACTTTATTGATTTGACTAATAATATTTTCAAAATGGAAACCAATTTCCTGTGCTTGAGTCAAATTAAAATTACTAAACTCAGGAAAAATCTTTTTGGTGAGCCAAAACTGGGCATAATTATAATCCGGCTTAAAAACTAAAGTTAAAATCGCCAGCTTTAGTTGAATTTCAATTTCTTTTTGATTAAAATTGCCCGGGCCAAACTGTAAATTTTCACGCAAACAATTATAAGCAAAATCCACAATTAATTCTTGGCGCTTGTGACAAAACAAAAGTTCATCGATTTCGCATGCCATCCAGCCAATAATAATTTTGCTGGCATCATTTTCCAAAGAATGCGACTTAACACTATTTAACAAAACAATATAACGGCCGATGATTGATTTTATTTCAGTCACTTGCTCGTCAGTCAGACTGTCCAAATTAATGTAATCGGCCCAAGCCAGTTCATTCATCAAACCATCAAAAAGCGATTCGACGGTATTGGAAAAAGCCAAAGCATAACGACGTCTGACAATTCGGCTGATGGCATTTTTAAAAATCAGATGATCTTCCTGATCTTCCATCGCGCGACGAAACTTTTCATACCAAAGAGCGGTATGCAACATCTTGTCATTGCCAGAATTTAGGTTTTTATCTTTATCACCAATCGCAATAAATTCATCCAAAAACTTTTGCATTTCGGGTGTATAATTTTCTTTTTCCATGAGTTCATCATATGTCAAAAATTAAAGGTTAGCAATCATACGATCAGCAAACACAATTAGCCGTCTGGGATACGTTTTGGAAACTTGGTTCCAAGTCCCTTCGCAAGTAATCAAATTAAGATGTGATTTCCCATCAACTGAAGTAAATATTTTTGAAGCATCTGCTTTGGAATCATAAATTTGAGTTTCACGTACGACAAAAGACACTGTGACGCCATTATCTTCTTCAATAGATATTTCGTCACCTTGACGTAATTTATCTAAATCATTAAAGACTGTTTCTTTACCATTTTTCCAGATGCCATAATGACCATCAATAACTGCACTGCCGATATCGCCCGGACGCGGTCCAAGACTAAACCACGCCGCATTGTTTTGACCATTTGGTACTTCCATGGCTCCATTAGTGGTAAGACCAACAGACTCAATAGCGGCATCTACACCAATCCGAGGGATTTTAATTCGGACTGGCAACCCGTAATTTTCTGATTGTTTTGCAGCCAAAACGCTTTTTTCTGTCGATCGACTTAAGTCATTTTGAACTGCATTCTTCGAAACAAAATAGAAAAATAGATTTAAGAAAACCGCTAATCCTGTAAGGATAATAACTATTGATGTTCGTCGTGACATAGTTTTCACTAACATATACTATGTAGTTTGTTTTTTGCTAATGAAATAGGCTGAAATCAAAAATACCGTAATACCAATCAGGTTGGCAATATACCAGAGATTACCTTTTTCTTGAGTTGCAACTCCAGTTTCTGGTAAGGCCGGTGCTGGTGTTGGCGTGGCAGTTTTTTTGGCTCTCGCAGCTGCGCGCTCGGCATAGGTAGTCGAAGAAGAAGAAGACGACGATGACGATGACGAAGAAGTTGTAGTAGCGCAAACCGAAGCGGTAATAGTATTAGTATCAAGTGTAACTGCACCGTTTCGAGCCAAAACTCGACCGTCTACTGTGGCGCCGGTATTTAAGGTAATACTGGTTAACGCCATAATATTACCGATAAATGAGGTAGTTGTACCGAGTGTGGCAGAACTGCCAATTTGCCAAAAGACATGGCAGGATTGGGCACTATTTGTTAACAAAACCGAACTAGCCGAGGCGGTAGTTAAAGTTGAACCAATCTGAAAAATGAAAACAGCATCAGCATTTCCTTGACCATTTAGCGTTAATGTTCCTGTAAGTTGAGCTGAAGAACTAAAAGTATAAACACCAGCTGTCAATGTCATTCCGCCCAAATCTTGGCCGCTTAAGTCTGATATCGAAGATTGTCCCGCCGCATTATTATAGGCTGTAGTTAAATCCACTTGAGCTTGTTGGGTCGTTGCGTCATTTGGATCAGCACTATTGTGATTTACGCCACTAGCAAAAGTAATAGCATTAGCGCCAGGGCCAAATCCAGTTTCTGTGTGCGTCGGCGATGATCCAGTGTCTCCAGCCACAGTTGTTGGACCAGTATTGGTAATACCAGATCCAGCGAGTACGGCATAACCGGCAGCCGCGCCAAGCCCAATATTAGTTGCCGCTCTAGCTTGACCGGTCGTAGCAAATATGAATATAGCGACCAGTAAAACGAATAAAATGTTTCTAAATGTTTTCATCCCACCTCCTTTTTTATTTTGTATTTATTATTTTTTAATAACCTTAACCACTTCGTCATAATTAGCGTCAAGTTTTTCTTTAATGTCTTGAGCTTCTTCGACAGTAATTTTCTTTTCTAATTCATAAACTTTAACGATTTTTTCAACAATTTCATTGTATTTTTCTTTAGTCACTTCTTCGACATTCATCAATTCCTCGGCAATTTTGTCTTTCATTTCATGAATATAGTTGGCGATATTGGCTCTAGTTTCTTTGCCAGATTGCGGCGCGAATAATACTCCGGCAATAGCACCAGCTAAAACACCGACTGAAGCTCCAATTAAAATTCCTTTACCCATCCCACTATTCTGCTTGTCCATCTTCAACTCCTTTCGAGTTATTATTATTTTTAATAAATCCTATAATTTCAGCTGTAATTTTACGAATAAACTCAAATGTAAAAATGCTTTTTTTAAATATTTCTATTGATTGAATAATCCTTTCGACAAAATCCTTAATTTCTTCTGCTGTAATCTTGGCAATTTCTGAAATTTCTTCAATCTTTTTAATCAATTTAGATAGTTGTGCATGAAGTATAAATATCCAGACAAATAATATCAGCATGAAAACGGTAGCCACAATACAGAAAATACTGACAGAGATTTGAAAAAATGTATTTAAATCCATTTTATTTCCTTAAACTTTTTTACTGTCAGCTGGCCGGGTAGCCAAATCAATTAAGCCAACAATCATCCAGCCAAGCAATAAGTAGACGATAATCGCTGTAAGGGCAGCCATATCAAAATAAGCTCCTTCTATATTGGGATTAGGGAAAATACCCTGAAAAGGCATAGTGAAAAAGCCGGTGAGACTGTAGAGAAAATTAGTAAATCCGACTGCTCGAGCACCGAATAAGTGGAACAAAATTCTTAACAAAAGTAAAAAATCGATTATTCCCACAACGTACCAAACCCACGCGTTTCCTCTATCCGAATAGTCATCTCTTGATTCAGTATTTGTTGGCACTCTCGTCGATGTGGCCGTTTGACTAACTTGATCACGAGCAGGACCGGTACTCGTGGTAGTTACTTCCTTATTAACTTCAATAGGCATGTTTTTCTCCTTTTTTTATTATTTTTTTAATTTAAAAAAACTCGTAACAAAATTTGTTCGAGCTTCTAGAGCTTCGGCGGTCTCTCGACCGGTATCTTTATTTAATTATATTATGATATTATTTTGTTGTCAAATTTTTGGAAGAAATATTATTTACAATTAAAAAAGTCCGAGATAAACTCGGGCATTTTTAATTGGCGGGGTTGACGGGACTCGAACCCGCGACCTATTGCGTGACAGGCAATTACTCTAACCAACTGAGCTACAACCCCAAAATTTTTCTATTTCATTTTTAAATTTCAAATATTTTCTGACTAAATATATTGTGTTACTGCAATCTTTGTAAATAAAATCAAATAATTTTTTACTATCTTTTGAAGAGTAATTTAATCTAAAACCAGAATGAGAATATAACGTTCCTAATTTTAAATTGATATTCTCTTTTAAAATCAACTGTAATTTTTCTAAAAAAATTTTGCTCCCAGAAGTAAAACCAGATTGAAGAAATTTACCGTAAGTTAAACGATCTTTTCTATAAAATCGGCAAAAATTACTATGACCATCGCCATCAAAATAACCTCTTACAAAATGTGCTAAATATCTTGTAGGAATTATTGGAAATTTCATTACCAAACTTTTTGTCGGAGTAAAACCTAAAGCTATCAAATCGTCAAATATTTCCTTGCTACCGATTTGCAATCTATAAGCGGTTTTACAATTTTTCTTACCAAGTCTGATCCCGATTTTATGATCTGATTTTAAAGCAGTTTTGATTTTTTCTATTATGTCATAATCAGTGGAAGTAAACTCAATATATTTATTTCCTCTTTTATGATTAACTGTTAAACAACCATCGGCTGCAAAAAATCCTAGAACATAGGCCATTTCTGGCGTCCAATTTTTAAAGAAATTTTCATCCACGTAACAAACATTTCTCTTGTTATTACATGTGTTTTCTCTCAAATCCAACTCTCCTCCGTGAATTAATTCTACCATAAAATACTAACTCTTTCAATAGCCTTTTAGTCAGATACTTTTATTTTATCCACTTCCAAACTTTGGCTTGGGATTTTAGAATTGAGAGCCAATGATCAAAGCTATCATCAATCACGCCTTTTTTATCTTCAATTTTAACAATTTCAAAACCAGCCGTTGTTTTAATTGGGCCAACAATATCACCAGATTTAGCCGCGAAAGCGGCAGTATCAAATTCGGTTAAAGGATTGCCGTCTACCACCAATTGACCTTTGCCTAACCACCCAAGTTCGCCGCCAGCATCACGAGATTTCAAATCTTCAGAATATTTTTTAGCTAAATCGCCAAAATTATTATTGGTTTTAGTTTGAGCAAAAACATCATTGGCGGTTTTCTCATTTTTAATTAAAATATGAGCAACTTTAACCTGAACCATTAAATTATTTTGAATTTTTTCTTTGAGTACTCCGATCATTACCAAAGCTTTAAATTCTCGTTCACTCATACCATATTGAGTATTTAAAACTTTTTTTAAATTAACTTCGCCACCAGCCTGGTCGACAACTTGTTGATAAGCATCAGCAAATTCCTGATTAGAAACATGAACATTATAACGCAGAGCTTGAAACTCGATAATCTGGTTTTCAGCCAATTTATCGATAATTTTAGCTTTCAAATCTGTTTTATCAATTGGTTTTTGTAAAGCCGAATAAAATTGTTCGATATAAGTTAACTGTTGATAATAAGAACTGGCCCAAACAATTTTGCCGTTTACGACCGCAGCTGGAAACGGATAGATGTAGGTTGAAAGTTTAATTACTCGAGATTCATTTTCGTATTTATAGATTTGGAAGCTAAAATAAATGCCGTATCCAAGATAAATCAAAATTAAAATCCAAATCACCGCAGAAAAAATCCAGCGAAAAGTTGCCCGCGGTTTCAAACGGTTTAATAAATTTAATCCTAATTGTTTTAAAATTCCTAAAATTCCCATTACCCTCCTTTGAGACTAAGCCACAGACTCAAAATAAATAAACCTAAAATCAAAAAGCTGACAATTAAAAATCCTATAATCTTTTTAAATTTTAACATATTGTGCGTATACAAGTAAATCAGGTTTGTAGTTAAATAAAATATTACTACTAAAATCAGACTTTTAATCTTTGGATCAATTGGCCAAAAAGACAAACTTAAGAAAATTTCCAAAATAATTAGACCAATCAGTGCGGAAAAAGTCCAAAACAGGGGATGAGCCAAAATTGTATTAATTTTATCAAGAATTAGCAGAATAATAAAAAGAACACTGACTAAAAGCCAGACAGCAAGCATAACTAAAGCTAATTGAGCGCCAACACCATAAAGTAAATTGTATAAACTGTAAAAACCTAAATAGAGCGTAAAGAGAATTGCTATTTCTCTTTTACTGGCCGCCGCCGGCACCTCGGTTTTTTGAAAAATCGCCCAGGCGTAAGTTACAACTGCAATAATAGCAACAATTATATTTAGTAAATTTGAAGTTTCAAAATAAAAGAAACCGTAAATCGCGGCAGCCAAAAATAAACCCAAAATAACTTTTATTTGCCAAAACCAATGATCTTTAGTCATATTTAAGTACCACTTTGACCAATAATAATTTGAATATCATAGCCGCTACAACTAGATTTTGATTTAGCTACAGCCTTAAGTTGACTGGCTAAAGTTTTAGCAATTTGGAGTGTATTAATATTCAGTGAATTATCACAACTAAAAACAGTAGTTTGGCGGTAACTATCATTAGTATTGCCGTTTGAAAGAATATTATAACCTTGAGTTTCTAAAGTAGTGGCTAGTTTTACAGCCGCATCTTTTGTATTACTGGCGTTTAAAATTTCGATTTTTGGTTTTACTACCGCGATACTTGGACTCGGTGAGGCTTTTGGTTTGATTTCCGCTTGGGCGGCTGGACTTAAAGTATAACCTTGATTAATTTGATCTGGCGTTAAAACAAAGATGTTTTTGGCAATATATTGTAAATCGTCATATTTACCAATTCCTTTTCTTGGGATAATAATGTAACCGCGCTCATCTTGAGTCGCCACCAGCGGTCCTTGAGGATTAGTATCAAAAACATAACTAATCGCATTAGCCTGATCGATCCCCTGGATTTTATCCCATAAAGATTTGATTTCACCGGCTGAAAAATCGGTTTTAATACGATTACCAACAATTCCTAAAAGATCGGTGATTTTTAAAGGATTGGCTAATGTTTGAGCTGAAGCTAGTTTTGTTTTAATCGCAGCAATAACCTGTTGTTGGCGGCGAGCGCGGTCAAAATCAGAAGTAGTTTCGCGCGATCGCGAGTATTTTAATGCCAAAGCGCCGTCCATATGATGCCAACCAACAGTGATATAAAAAGGATCGTAATGAATCATATCCGCGGCTGGATAAAACGGATCGGAAATTGCTTTGTCCACATAAATGTCCACGCCACCAAGTTTATCCACAATTTCTTTAAAACCAGTAAAATCAATCTCGACATAGTATTGAATCGGAATACCTAAAACTTGACTAACGGTTTGCGAAATTGCTTTTCCACCACTAAGACCAGTTTTTTTAGAATTAAGACCACCGTAATACTCAATGCCATTAATTTTAGTATAACCACCGCCAGGAATTTGAACCCATAAATCCCGCGGGAGTGAAATCATTGCTACTTTTTTATCAGTCCAATCGATCGACATTACTTCAATAGTATCGGTTAAGTTGCCGCCAGGATGATTGTCGCCACCTTGACCTAAAATCAAAATATTGGTGCGGCCTTCAGCTTCGCCTTGAATTTTACTTGAAAAGATCGAAAGTAAAGAATTTTTACCCGAATCAGCCGTGGCTTTACCAATCGAATTAAAAAATAAGCTGCCTAGCCAAGCGCCAACACAAATCACCAATACCACAGCCGCAAAAAAGAGCCAACGAACAGTAGTGGCGTTCGATCGAGTAAAACCAACAACCGTTTTTCTTCGATATGACATTTTTTCCTTAAATTAAAAACATCCCCTTAATCTTCAATTATTATATCATTTTTTTATCTTGATACAAAGGCAAGACCGGATGGGTAAAATTGTCAGAGATTTTTGTTTCTACCAAAGATTTTTTTAGTTCTTCGGTTTTAAAGCCATATACTGGAATATTTAAAGACCAAGCTAAAGTATTAGCAATGGTGACGCCAACGCGAATCCCGGTGTATGAACCGGGTCCCAAATCAACAAAAATGGCGGTCAGATCTTGTAAAGTAATTTTGTTATTTTTCAAAAATAAATCGATTTGCGGTAATAAATCTTGGGATTGATCTTGAGTATCAAACGTTTCCATAATTAATTGGTCGTCAAATAAGCCAAGTGAAAAATCGTATCGATTCAGTGTGCTAATTATTAGAATCATTTATCCTCAATTTCAATGGCGCGAGTGTTCTCGTCAATAAATTTAAAATTAATATTAATCATATTTTTAGGTAATATTTCGCTGATTTTTTCCGCCCACTCGACCACCATTACCACATCATCACGGTTTAAAAAGTCTTCAATGCCGACTGATTTAATATCGTCAATAGTTTCCGCCCGATAAGCGTCAATATGAACTAACTCGATTTTTTTACCATCAGATAATTTGGCTGGATAATTTTTAAGCATGACAAAAGTTGGCGAAGTAATTATTTCTTCAACTTTTAAAGCTTCGGCTAAGCCTTTGGTGAAAGTGGTTTTGCCACCACCTAAATCGCCATGAAGAGCCAAAACTTTCCCACCAACCAGTTTTTTAGCCAGCTTTTGGGCCAATTCAATTGTTTCCATTTGGTCATGTGTCGTCGTTACCAAAATTTCCTCCGATCACTTTAAAATGTGGTCGTTGTTTTATTTTAATAACTAATATTACCATAAAAATAATCGCAAGTCCAATCAAGGTCTCGATTAAATTGAGCCACCACGGAGTATTAGTCGCATTATTTTCGGTTGATATTATATTTGCCGCTTCCGCCGCTTTAACCTCGCCAATTGGATTTAATAAATTTGGCGCCCGGGCTTGGTTAGTTTTCGCTGAAACATCAGTCGATTCTTCGTTGGAAGTCGATGCAATTTTTTTTGGCGTTGTTTTAGCTAATGCCACTGATTTTTTGGTAGCTGATTCAATTAACCAAATATCTTCTTGATCGCGCGGCAAAATTCGCCATGTTTCGCGATATAAATTAACCACGCCAATTAGCCCAAAAATATCACCTTTATGCATTGGTGGTTTTTGAATTTTCGTTTGCGTCTGAATGTAAATTTTAGCTTTACCAGAACCATCGTCAAGATAAAAAGTTCGGCCAGAAGTTTCCACCACTGTAGCTTCGACTTCGACTAATTTATTTTTATAATTTTTTGTTTTTCCAGTTTTGATTTTAATTGGCGTTTTATTAATAACTACCACATCTTCTTCGGTAGTTACAGCTACTGGTTTTGGTGTTAAATAAATAATATTGGTGGCCTTTGGTGTTATTTTTTCCGTCCAACTCCACACGTTTTTTACATCTCTCGCCCAAGATTGATCGGTTGGCGCGTCAGTATAGCTTTGACTTGACGCCACGGTTTCGTCGGGAAAAAGCAATCGCGCCGAATCGCCCGCGTCATTCAAAGATAATTTTGTATCGATTTTATAAAAAACCAAAAATTCATCTGGACCAATTTTATTTCCAGATGGAATTTCATAAGGAGTGCTACCACCTTCAGCATCGTCTAAAAACCAGCCAGTTAAATCAACTTCATCATCGCCAGTATTTGTTAGTTCGATAAATTCGTCATCTGTTCCAGTTCCTGGATGTGGTGAAATTTCATTGATAATAATGTTTTTAGAATAATCTGGTTTTTCTAAAGTAAAAGTTTGAATGTCGGAAGTAGTATCTTCATTTTCATTCGCTGATGTTATTTGCCAATGATAATCTCCATATTCCAGATTTTTAGCTGAATAACTTTTAGTGGTTGAACAATCGATTTCTTGTTGATCAGATTTATCCTCGTTTTGCCACAATAATAAAGTAAAACTTAATTTTTGCTTGTCAGTATTTTCCCAAGAAAAATCAACCGAATTTGGACCAGTAATATCAGTTTTTAAATCTGTCGCAGCCAGCGGCGCTGGAATATCTTTTTTACTAGAATTTTCCTCTCCCGGTGTACCATCGCTAATATAACTTTCTTGTATATCTGATTCTTCAGGCGATATTCTCTCCCATGAATAATCGATTTTGCTATCCTTGGACCAAGTAAAAACACTACTATTCCCATCATTATTAGCAAGTATTACACTACTTCCTCCATCAGTTAAGCCTCGTCCCATATCAACTTGGATTACTGGAAAACCATGAAAAATTGTTTTATCACGAGCTAAAATTAAATAGTCGTGACCAGCAATAATTGTTTCTGTATCGATTATTGTTTTTTCTGAAGAGCTGCCGCATTTAAGTGTCCAACCATTGATATCAATATCTTTAGAACTGTTATTGTAAAGCTCGATCCATTCATTTTTATCTTGAGGAGATGATGGATGCACCATTACTTCATTAATCACAATATCAGAATCAGAGGCCTGAACTTTTTGTAAGCCAAAAAAGAGAACGAAACTAAAAAATAAAATAAAAATCAAAAGACGCTTGAACGAATCCGACATCTTTTAAGTCCTAAAGTTTGACCTCGCCGCCTTTGTCTAAATCATCTTTAGAAATATCACCTTGTTCGGCTTGATCTTCAGTTTGATATGTTGGTTGTGATTGATTTTCTACTGGCGATTGCGACGATGATCCAAATGGAGTTTTAACAGTCACATTTGGTTGAATCTCGGTCAATGGCTCGGAAGATGCAAACGAACTTGATGATGTAGCTGGTTGGCAAGGTTCGCAAGGCGGACAAGATGGAGTACTTCGATAGCCACCACGTAAATCACCTTCAGCCACAATTATTTCGGCCGCGCGATCCTCTTTATCAATATGTTCGGTATGCAATTGTAAAATCTGATTAGCAATTTTAATCGGATTACCGATATTTTCAATCACGTAAGTCCGACTATTTTCCCCAGCGCTTTCAGCAACGACATCGCCGTAATTAAACAAAGTTGGCCAAAAACCGTTGACTTGAGCAGAAACATCTTGAATTCGAAGTAAGGAAATTTCCGTGATTTGACGGTCAAAAAGTCCAATTTGTTTAATATCCAAAACTTCTTTATCGGTCACAATTAAAATATCGTAATAATAACTAACCCACTGCATAAAAACAAAAGCAGCTAAAACTAAATAGTAAATTGAACCAATCACAAAAATAAAATTGGCTGCAATTGTGGAAAGAATTTTTGGACTAGCAACTTTTATACCATTCATTAAAAAAATTGGAATAATAATCATAATCAAAATTATAAATACCGTACCAATCATCGAGGCAAAATGCCGGCGAGCAAAAATTATAATTTGATCATTTTCATGTCCTGGAATAGGATTTTTAATAAAAGCCATAAAAAAACTTTCTAATTAATCGGTAAATTTAAATTTGTCGACCAATTTAAACCTAAAATAGTGATCAAAGAAATTAAAATAATGATTACTAAAACAATAGAATAAATTGCTAGAAAAGTATTAGTTTTATCGCCCTCAAGTCGCATTGACCGAACTCTTAGAATCGCATAAACATTAAAAATAATGTAGCAGAACAGAAAAATAAAATAGATTATAAGTAGAATAGACATTTTTACCTCTTTCTCACGGTAATGATGGGCCGACTGGCACATTGGCCGGACTACGAATTTCAAAATGCAAATGATAACCGGTCGAATAACCAGAAGAACCTTCGTTACCCAAAACAGTTTTTCCGCCTTTAACCGATTGACCGACAGAAACCTTAAGTGAACCTGGCGTCATATGACCATAAATTTCGCTATAGCCATCGCTCGATTTTATTTTAACATGATTACCATAACCACCGCCACAAATAATCATACTATAAGGTACATTTAGGCCAATATGATCGCGACAACCATTGACTACATCAACCACAATACCGTCTTTAGCCGCTTTAATTGGCGTAGCATAGGGAGCGATAATATCCACTCCGGTATGACACTTGCCACAAAAATAAGCTTGACAGCCGCAAGCGCCAAATGGCACACCAAGTCGACCAAGCATTGGCCAAAAAAGTAATTTGTAGGCACCGGCCACACCAATCGTGCCACCTTCCATTTGACGTAGTTCAGCATTGGATTGATCCCATTCGGCTTGTTTTTGAGCCAGAATTTTTTGATATTCTGCTTGTTGACCTTTAGTTTGAGTTAAAAGATCAGCTTTATTGGCTTTTTGCGAATCAAGACCGGATTGAAACTCTTTTTGTTGCGATAGAAGTTGGCCTAAATCTTGCTTTTTCTGTTCTTGATCAGCTTTTTTTGTTTCTAAATCGGTTTTAATCTGATTAATTTCGGCAATTTTATCTTGAACTTGTTGATTAATCGAATCCATATATTGAGTTTTATCCATAATTTCCGAGAGCGAATTTGAACCAACAATAATTTCCAAAGTTGAAGGTGTGCCAGCTTCATAAACCTGACGGGCGATTTCGGCTAAATCGGCTTTTTTAGTCACCAAATCTGCTTCTTGAGCAGAAATTTGCGTCGTTAGATCATTTATTTCTAATTGGGTTTGATCGGTTTGATCTTGAGTTTGCGAAATCTGTAATTCGGTCTGATGAATTTGCGTATTCATAGTCTCAATTTGGCCCTGAAGCGATTGAACCTGTTCTGATTTTTGTGATAAGGTGGCTTGGGTTGATTGAATTTGCTGTTGTAAATCGGCGATCTGCTTTTTCTTATCATCAATGGCATTAGCTTTAGCACTATAAGGAAAACTAACACCGGCAACAGCCAGCATTAGTAAAACCAAAATAAGTTGATATAACCTTGTTTTCATTTAAAATTTCAAATGTTTGCGAATAATAATCAAGCTACAACAAATGCCAATAGCCACGCCAACAATTAATTCTAAGCCAAACATTAACCAAAAATTATTATAGAAAAAAGTCATCAACGCAATACTGCTAGTTGCACCAAGATAGTGACTAACCCGAGGTAAAATTAAAGCTACTCCTGCCCAAACCAAGCCAACGGCGAGAATTGTCGCCAAAATACCATAAATCAAACCTTCAATCAAAAAAGGAATTTTGATAAACGCGTCATTGGCGCCAACCAGTCGCATAATTTCAATCTCGTCACGTCTGGTAAACATCGTTAAACGAATCGTATTAATAACTACCAAAATGGAAATAAAAATAAAAACCAGACAAACCAACCAACCAAATTCGCGCGTAAACGAAGTAATACCAACTAATCGATCAACAATTTGGCTATTGTCCTGATAACTGATTTTTTGAACAATTGATTTGAACTGCTCTTGCTTTAAGAAATCGGCGATTTGAGGCAGACTTTCAGCCTGATCGGGTTTAATTTGTAAACTTCGTGGTAACGGATTTTCGGTCGAGTTATTGGCCGTGATTGTTCGATTGCAAACAATGTCTTTTTTACAGGCAACTAAAGCCTCTTCTTTAGAAACATAGGCAATCTGACGGATATCGGTTCTACTGGCCAATTGTTTTTGCATGTCCGTAATTTGAGTCGTTGAGGCCGAATCATTAAAATAAACACTGACATCCATTTTTTCGCGAATGGTTTTAGTTTCCCGACTAATTGCTAAATTAGAAATCGCAAAAAAACTGACAATCAACAAAGTCAAAGTCATAATCAAAGTGGCGGTAAAGCTTAACCAACGGTTACGCCAGAAATTAGTGAGCCCCAATTTAATAATTCTTCGCGATGATTCTGCTCTCATATGGCGTAGCCTCCCTTAATTCGGTCGGACACAATTTTGCCGCCTTTCATTAAAATCACGCGGCGCTTTAAGCGATCGACAATACTTTTATTATGGGTGGCAAAAATAATGGTTGTACCTAAATTATTAACGCGTTCCAGTAAATCGACGATTTCCCAAGCATTAACTGGATCGAGATTACCAGTCGGTTCATCAGCAATTAGAATTTTCGGATTATGAATCATGGCCCGGGCGATACTAACGCGTTGGCGTTCGCCGCCGGAAAGTTCGCTTGGTAAGTTATTTCGGCGTTTAAGCATTCCGACTAAATCTAAAATTTTGGGGACTTTATCTTCGATTTCAGCGCGAGTGGCGTCACATACTTCCAAAGCGAAAGCGACATTTTCATAAACGGTTTTTTGCGGTAAAAGTTTAAAATCCTGAAAAACAACGCCGACTTTGCGGCGGTAATATGGTAGTTCGGAAGGCAAAAGTTTGGCGATATTTCGTTCGGCCACAATAATTTTGCCTGAAGTCGGTCGTTCTTCGCAAACCAGCAATTTAATCAAAGTAGATTTGCCAGCGCCGGAAGGCCCAACTAAAAACACGAATTCGCCGCGTTCAATTTTGGCATTGATATTGTCGACCGCCAAAATATTCCCATATTGTTTACTTAATCCAATAACTTCAATCAACCCATCTCCTTTAGAGAGCTTTAAAGTAACTTCCAGTCTCTATCGTAACCGAATTAGGAATGGAATTCAAGTTTAATATTTTTTATTGATTAGATCAGATAAAGACCCGGTATTTATCACATCGTCTTTTTCTAACCAACCGCGGCGGGCGACGGCAATGCCATAACGCATTAGATCAAAATGGTTGGTGTGGTGGGCATCTGTTGAAATAGCAAATTTGACCCCAGCTTTTTTTGCGGTTTGAACCAAATAATCCATCAAGTCAAGGCGATTAGGAAAGGCGGAAATTTCCAAAGCAGTTTTGGTTTTAGCGCAGGCTTCGAAAATTTGTGGCCAATCGACTTCATAGCTTTCGCGTTGACCAATGATTCGACCTGACGGATGACCAATAATATCCACATTAGGATTGTTAATCGCGCTCAAAATTCTGGCGGTCATCACCTCTTTTTCTTGATGAAAACTGGCGTGAACCGAAGCCACAACTAAATCCAGTTTGGAGAGCATCTCGTCTTTAATATCTAGTTGACCATTAGCTTTAATATTCACTTCCACGGCCGACAATAATTTAATCTTATGATTTTTTTGAACCTTATCAATTTCCTTTTGGCGATCCACTAAATCCTGCTCGTCCAGACCATTGGCAATTCCCAAACCAACCGTATGGTCGGAAATGGCCACATATTCATAACCCATCTTTTCGGTATGAGTGGCAATTTCCTCGATGGACATCAAGCCATCAGACCAATCGGAATGAACATGCAAGTCGCCTTTGATATCGGAAAGGGTGATTAGTTTTGGCAAAGTATGATTTTTAGCCGCTTCAATTTCACCGCGATTTTCACGCAATTCCGGTTCAATATAATCAAGTCCCAAAAAATTATAGACACCTTTTTCAGTTTTAAATTTATGCAATTTGTTTTTGCTTTTGATGCCATGCTCGGAAACAGATTTATTTTGAGTTTGAGCAAAAGTTCGCAAAGCAACATTATGTTCTTTACTACCAGTAAAATGTTGTAAAAGCGAACCATATTCGTCTTCGGGCACGATTTCCAAATCGATTTGCACACCTTGCCAATGAATAATCGTTGATTTGGTTTGACCTTGAGTAATAATATGATCGACAAAAGGAAGTCTGACAAATTTATCAATGATTTTTTTAGGTTCCTTGCTTGTAGCCACAATATCAAGATCGCCAATCGTTTCTTTTGATCGACGCAAACTTCCGACAAAATCGGCTTGAATTGTTTCTTTCATATTCCTGACTCGCTTGGTCACTTCTTCGGCAATCGGTAAGGCCTCGGTAGTCAAAAGTCGACCGGTTAATTTGGCCATCACTTCAATGCCGCGCAACAAATTGCGGCGTGTTTTGTCTTGAAAAATATCTTGACCATCGCCCGCTTCTAAGCGTTTTTTAAGATCGTCAATGTCTTTGGCTTTAAAAACTTTAGCAATTTTAACTGCCATTTTAGGACCAACGCCGGGAATATCTAAGAAATTGGCTTCAGCAACCGGAATTTCCTTTTTGAGTTCTTGCAAATATTTAAGCTTTTTGGTGTTTAAGAGCTCTTCGATTTTTTGAGCGATTGATTCGCCGACACCAGGCAAATCATCGAGCGCTTCGCGACCTTTTTCATGATAAAGCGTCGACAAATCTTCGGTCATATTACCAATATTTTCCGCCGCGCGTTGATAGGCAATTACCCGAAAACGATTCTTTAGTACATCAGTAATTTCCAAAATTTTAGCAATTTGATTTAAAGTATGCGCAATTTCTTTATTTGTCATTTGCCCCTCATTTTAACAAATGTTTATACATAAAAATATCGTCAGAAAAATGATTTTTGCGCCAGAGTCCATCTGGCAATTTGCCGTATTCAATAAATCCGGCCTTTTGATAAAGTGCCAGACCCGTTTCATTGTCAGAAAAAACCTGTAAAATAGCAGTGCGAATTCCTAATTCTGTGGCTTTTTCTAAAATCAAATTTAACAAAAACTTTCCTAAACCATCGTTGCGAAAATTTTGATCCACAATCAAACCAACCGTGCCAATATGATAATCGCGAATCGAAGAACCGCGATGAATATCGACTGAACCGATAATCTGATTATTGTAAATTGCCCAAAATAATAGGCCTGTACCTTTTTCTTTGCAAACAATTTGGTGCTTTAGCCACTTTTCTTCATCTTCTTTGATAATGACTTTACCCGGATCAAAAGTTAAAAATGTATCTTCCTTGGCAATAATATTAGTCCAGCGAGTAATTTCATCCAGCCATTCCGTCGTCGGTTCAATAATTTGAACCTCTCTGCCGGATTTAGTTGTAAAAGTTGTAATTGGTTTCATTTTTGTTTAATTGATTTTCTTTTAGAAACAATATGAACAGCTGCTTGAGCTTTGCTGATATTGATTGCCACTTCCTGGGCTACTGCTTCTTTTTTAGTTTTATGCGTGCCTAAAATTTTTTCACCATCGTGGGTGTAAAGCACCCACTTTGATCCTTCTTTTTTAATCATTTCTCCTCCTGAAAATTTTTCTGTAAAACTATTTCATCAACACTTGGAGTTGCTCGCACGATATCTTCCGGATTTTTTTCATCATTAGCTGTAGACCAAAGACCAGAACTATCTTCCCAAATTCCCATTTGATCTAACTGTTGTATTAATGCTTCTTTACCACCCGCTTGAGAAATTTCTTCTGGTGTAAAAGCAATTGTCCTTAGCCGATCGAAAGCTCTGGTGCCACCATGCCTATCTCTTACTACAGGATTTCCAGTCATTTTATGACAGATAATAACAAATCCCTTTGGCTCATATTTTATAGCGTCTGGTGAGATATAATCAGTGGCCACAAATGTTTTACCATTAAGAGATTCTCTTTCTTTAAATTTATCACTAAAAACAACCGCATAAACACCTGAAGAATATTCATCTTTCTCCCCGAAATTTCCATATTCATTTCTAGGCCAAGTAGTAAGTTTACCCATTTCAGAAACTCGGGCCGGAACCGTAAATTGAGGTTCTACTTCCTTCGTATCAACGGCTGTTTCTACTTTTTGCGAAGTTGATGTTGCTGGTCCAGATTCCGTTTTTTGTTTCCAGATAATATTTGCAATTCGTCCACCAGGTTCCCAAATTTTTTGTATTTCAGTGGTTAGACTCGAGCCATCTTGGATTCCAAGTGCGTCAAAATCTACCTGATCTGCCTGCCGCAAAAAGTTTAATAAATGACCAGCCTCAGCCTGCTCGTCCCGATTTCCCAGTTTAATATAATAGTCGATAGATTCGAGCAAGTTTTCAAACGTTTCTTTGGTATTACTTCCTGAAATTCCTGACCAAGAAATAGTGCATTTGGCTAAAAATTCAGCAGACACAATATTATTTAATATTGATGAAGCATCCTCTAACTTTGATTTCACCTCACCAGTCGGCGGCGCTGTAAATTCTCTTTGGTCTTGTGGAATTTTGTTAGTTGAATCTTGTTCAGTCATTTTGCCCTTTCAAATTATCACCTATTACTTAAGGACAGTCCTTAACCTGGTACTGTTGAACCTGGAAGGACAGTCCTTTACTGTTCATTTTTTAATTAATTTATTTTAAAAGTTTCAATTTTACCATCTAAAATTATTGGCATAAATGACGCGACTTCGTGCGCCCAACGATGGTTTTTTGGATCAGGAAATGGATACATTAAATAAATTTTTTTGCCTAAATAATAAGCCAATCCCATTTCCATCAAAGAAGATGTTCCAATATAACCTTCAATTTTATTTTTTGGTAAATTAAGAAAAATAACGGTTTTGCTGTTAGCTAAAAGTTTAAAACATTTTTTCATCACATTATTGGCAATCAAATGTTCGCGGTCTTTGTCCAGATCGTCAATAAATTCCGGTTTTTCAACATGTAAATCGGTATCACAAGGAATAGAAACTTCATGACCAAAATCCTCAAGCTTCTTTTGAAGCTCGATCATTTCTTTAGCAAAACTCATACTCCCGCAAATCATAATTTTCATTTTATTTCCCATAAATTTAAAAAAATTTATTAATTAGAAACCACATAAGCCAAAACATCAAAATCTTTATCTTTCATTTCAATCATCTCGTAATCTGTTCTCTCAATAAGAAAAAGATTATTTGGATATTTAGATAAGTATTTTTCCTTGAAATCTTCGTAGTTTGTTTCAAAATCATTACAACCAATTTGCGGACGCTCAATATCTGGTTTTCTAATTCTTATATATTCTACATTATTATTTTCGACTTCAATCGGCTCGAACAGCTCAATTCTTGGACCATTATTATAGTTATATTGTTTGCCCATTTCCGATAATATTTCTACCAATTGATCAAATTCTTTTCCGCTATGCGCAAATATTGTTAATGATTTTATTGGGAAAATATCTCCAATTATCTTTTGGGACATTTTTGTTGTTTCTTTTGCAATATTTTCGACAATTTCTATAAATTGTTCTTGATTAATTTTGTTTTCCATATAATTATTCCCTATGATATTTTTAAATTTCATCCTATTACTTTATTACTTAAGGACAGTCCTTTACTATTAATCTTGATCAAATGCATCATACGGACTGATTTCGTAAGACGAACGAATATAATCCTCAAAGGACTGTCCTTTTAGATTAAAACTATCCATTAGCTGTTTATCACATAACCAATTTTTCACTAACCCGGCATATTCCAGATAACTACTCCAACAATACTCTTTAGGGAAAACGCATAATTTATCATTAACTGGATTAAAATGAATATAAGCAATTAAATTTAGTATATATTGATCATCTTTGATTATTTTCTGCTTATATCGATCCTGAAATAAATGACCAACTGTTTTATATTTTAGATTAAAAATCATCGAGTAGCTAGTATTAACTGATGCCATTAAATTCGCAGGTGAGGATAAATCGTTTTGCTTTACAATTAGATGGAAATGATTCGGCATTAGGCAATAAGCAATAATTGAAAAGTTATATTTTTTACTAGCTTTTAATAACCGATTAAGATAAATTCGATAATCAGTTTTATCAAGAAAAATTTCCTTCTTTTTATTCCCTCGATTATACAAATGATAATATGTATTTGGCGCCGATTCTTTATATTTTAATACACCCATGTCACCACCTATTACTTAAGGACAGTCCTTAACCTGGTACTGTTGAACCTGGAAGGACAGTCCTTTACTATATTATTTCCCATGGCATTTTTTGAACTTCTTGCCCGAACCGCAGGGGCAAGGGTCATTTCTACCGACTTGGCCGAATGGACTAGGCGCGGATTTTGGTGATTCAGAATCAGAGTCAGTTGATGGACGCTTACGAACCGTGACTTCCACTTTATTATTTTTTATAGATTTCTCGCTACCACTCGAAATGACATCATTTTTTTGTTTTTGAATTGCCCCGCCGGCTAGACTTTCATCGGCGCCTTGAAGACGCATATTTCTCTGCGGCGCTTGCTCAATCGATAAATTTTGCGGACCAACTTTGATTTCGGCTTTAAGCAGAAAATCCACCACTTGAGCGTCGATACTGGTCATTAAACGTTGAAATAGATTGTAAGCTTCGGCTTTGTACTCGACTAACGGGTCGCGTTGACCATAACCTCGTAAACCAATGCCTTCGCGCAAAACGTCGAGCGCATTCAAATGCTCAACCCAAATCGTATCGATTGAACGCAAATAAACCATTTTTTCAATTTGATCCATTGGCTCAGCGCCAATTTTGTCATACTTGGCTTGATATTCTGTTTGAGCCTCATCGTCCATCAAATCTAAAATATCTTGATGAATACTATCCGCTTCCAAAATATGTTTGCGTTTGGCGTAAATTGCTTGGCGATGTTTGTTGGCCACATCATCATATTCAACAAGTTGTTTTCGAATATCAAAGTTATGACCTTCAACTTTGCGTTGAGCTGACTCAATTGACTTGGAAATTAGAGAATGCTCAATTGGCATATCATCGGGTAACTTTAAGGTGTCCATCAAACTTTTCATCCTGTCGCCACCAAAAATGCGCATTAAGTCATCGTCCATACAAACATAGAATTGACTTGAACCTGGATCACCCTGACGACCGGCGCGACCGCGGAGCTGATTATCAATTCGACGAGATTCATGTCGCTCGGTTCCAATAATATGAAGTCCGCCTAGAACAGCCACTTCTTCGCGTTTTTCGGTGTTCATTGGCGCGCCGCCAAGCAAAATATCAACACCGCGACCAGCCATGTTTGTGGCCACTGTAACCGCGCCGGCGCGGCCGGCTTGTTCAATAATCTTGGCTTCACGTTCATGGTGCTTAGCATTTAAAACTTCGTGTTTGACCCCTCGGCGGTTTAGCATTTGGGATAATTTCTCTGATTTTTCAATGCTAATTGTGCCAACCAAAACTGGCTGACCAAGCGCATTGCGACGCTTAACTTCTTCGACCACGGCTAGAAATTTGGCTTCTTCAGATTTGTAAATTAAATCTTGCAAATCTTTGCGAATATTATCTTTATTGGTTGGAATTTCCACCACATCCAATTTGTAAATTTTGTAAAATTCTTCAGCTTCAGTAGCGGCCGTTCCAGTCATACCGGCAAGCTTTTTATACATGCGAAACAAATTCTGAAAAGAAATCGTCGCCAAAGTATTTGATTCGCGCTGAACTTCCACCCCTTCTTTAGCTTCAATGGCTTGATGTAAACCTTCAGAGTAACGGCGACCGGGCATTAATCGGCCGGTAAATTCATCGACGATCACCACTTCACCATCTTTGACCACATAATCTTTATCTTTTTTGTAAAGCACATTGGCGATTAAAGCTTGCTCCAGATGATGGACTAGTTCGATCGATTTAGCTTCATAGATATTTTCAATACCCAGTAGTTTCTCAACCTTATCCATACCAATTTCAGTCAAACTGACAGCACGCATTTTTTCATCAATGGTGTAATCGGTTGTTTCTTCTAATTTTGGCACCATTTGAGCAAATTGACGGTAAAGTCCGGCCGATTCTTCGGCGGGCGCTGAAATAATTAAAGGAGTGCGCGCCTCATCAATTAAAATAGAGTCAACTTCATCAACAATAGCAAAATGCTGTTCGCGTTGAGCCATTTGCTCCAAACTTTGGACCATATTGTCGCGCAAATAATCAAAACCAAATTCGTTATTAGTGCCATAGGTAATATCGGCATTGTAAGCGTCTTGTCTGGAAACGGCTTGCAAATTTTCGTATTCAATATTAACCGGATCGGCATCTGGATCACTTTTGATCGGATTATAGACAAATGATGATTCGTGATTAATAACCGCGGTTGATAATCCTAATTTATGATAAATTTGGCCCATCCAGGCGCAATGAAACCGCGCCAAATAATCGTTGACAGTAATAAGATGAACACCTTTTCCTTCGAGCGCATTTAAGTAAAGTGGTAAAGTCGCAACCAAGGTCTTACCTTCACCAGTGCGCATTTCAGCGATTTTACCCTGATGCAAGACAATGCCACCAACTAATTGAACGTCAAAATGACGCTGGCCAATGGTGCGTTTTGAGGCTTCTCTCACGGCTGCAAAGGCTTCAGGTAGAAGATCATCGAGCGTTTCACCTTTTACCAACCGTTCTTTAAATTCTTGAGTTTTATTTTTTAATTCTTCATCGGTTAATTTTCCAAAATCTGGTTCGAGTGCATTAATCGAATCAACTATTGGTTGGAGTTGATTAATTACGCCTTGGTTTGAACCAAACATTTTACCTAAAAAATCCAGCATTTTGTGCCTTTCTTGCGTTAACTTGGACTAACTAAAGTATACCAGATCGGTTGAATAAATCTAGTCATTTTTAATAATAAACTATTGAAAAAGTAATAAATATTTTATGTTCGTTTTTTGTTCGAGTTATCCACAGTGACATTTTAATTATTTGTAATATAATAGATATAGATAATAAAAAAATAATAACGCATAGGAAAATATATGAAAAAAATAACTTTCCGCTTGGCTGAACTTTTTTGCGGACCTGGCGGATTAGCTTTAGGAGCACTTAAATCAAACATTAAAACCGAAGATACTATTCTTTCGATAAACCCGATTTGGGCAAACGATTACGATGAATCTACATGCCAAACTTATATTAAAAATATTCATCCAGAAAATCCAAAAGCTGTAATTTGCAAACCCGTCGAAGAAATAGATTTTAATAAGGTACCGGATTTTGACGCTTTAGCTTTTGGTTTTCCTTGCAACGATTTTAGTTTAGTTGGCAAACAGAAAGGTTTCAACGGTAAATTCGGACCATTGTATACATATGGCATTAAAGCTATCGAAGCAAAAAACCCAAAATGGTTTATTGCAGAAAACGTAAGTGGTTTACAAAGTGCAAATAACGGAAAAGCTTTTGAAAAAATTCTTTCTGATTTAGAAATTGCAGGTAAAGGTTATGAAATTACGGTAAACCTGTATAAATTTGAAGAATATGGTGTGCCGCAAACAAGGCATCGAATAGTAATTGTTGGAATCCGAAAAGATTTACAGTTAAAATTTGATATTCCAGCACCAATTACAAAGAACGATTTTATTTCGGCAAAATCAGCAATAGAAAATCCGCCAATTCCTGAGAATGCATTTAATAATGAGATTACAAAACAATCCGATTTAGTTATTGAAAGACTTAAATTTATCCCAGCTGGCGAAAATGCATGGTATAAAGGGATTCCTAGTCATTTACAAATGAATGTAAAAGGCGCCAAGATGAGCCAAATATATAAAAGATTACACCCGGAAAAACCATCATATACAATTACCGGAAGCGGCGGCGGCGGAACGCATGTTTACCATTGGGAGGAGAATAGAGCACTTACAAATCGCGAACGTGCTAGAATTCAAACTTTTCCTGATAATTTTCAATTCGAAGGTTCTAAAGAGCAAGTTCGCAAACAAATTGGCATGGCCGTTCCACCAAAAGTTGCACAAGAAATATTCGAGGCGATATTAAAAACATTTGCCGGTGTTAAATATGAAAGTGTAAAATCGAATATTCAAATCTATAAAAAAACTGACAAAATTGATTTTTCTTTACAACCGACCCAACAAGCCTTCCCAATCTTCTCTGGATCGATGTAATTTGCCTGACTTGCGGACAAACCTATAACCATTATCAAACACTTGCCCTTCAATACTAGACACCTTTTCGAGTTCATTGATCGCACAGAAACCTACTATTTCGCATTTTATTGGTACAAAATAAGGAATTTTATCTTTATATGTCGAAAAATGTTGCTCATTTTTAACAGCTTTAATAATTTCATTTCTAGTTAACCGCAGAAGATGATCATCAGGAATATCTGGTCTACAATAAATATAAAAATCTGACCTTCGTTCCGGAATACTGATTTCATTTTCACCTAAAATAAGATAAGCACTTTTGGGTTTGGAAGCTTTTATTCCTATTCCAATTTTTGGTTGTCTAATCTTGTCTTTTATTTTAACTCCGATGATATCCTGTGGAACTATTTGATCATAAATCCTAAAATCTAATTCAATTTCAACACCAAACTCATTCTTAAAAAACTTTTTTACAGCAACTTCTGCTAATTGACCTTTGATCCAATTGGTCAACTTTTGACCAAATTCTCTCTGTCTTGCAGTACCCCAATCGGAAACAACATAACCTCTAAAATGTTGAGCTAAAGCAAAGTCAAGACAAAGTTGATAATCAGCAAGATTTAGCTCAATTGTTCTCCAATGAAAATCATCAATCCATTTTTGAAGTTTTTCTTTCTCAAAGTAAAAACGGCCTCTGTTATTTGCTCTTTCAGCACAAGAAAATCAACTGCTTCTTTTTTAGTTAGTAATTCGTTCATTTTTATTCCTCAATATGACGGTCGCCGATTTTAACCTGTTCCTTGTATTTTAAAATCTGTTGTTCAAGCTTTTCTTGGGCTAAATCAATCGAACCAAAGAAATCGTCGGTTTGGGCTTCGACATGAATCGGATTTTTTTCACCAGGCAGTGATAAGGTTAATCTGACTAATTTGTCTTCGCCACCTTTAGGACCGAACTCATTGGATAAGAAAATATTGCAAGAAGCCGGCTCTTCAATTAAATCAACGAATTTCAAGACTTTTTCTTCAGTATAACTTTTTAAATCATCATTTAATTCAACATTGTGACCAGTGATTTGAATCGTCATATTATTTTTTCTCCTTGATTACATCGAAATTCGTATACTTCACCAAAACCTCTGGCACTTTAATCGAGCCGTCGGCTTGTTGATAATTTTCCATAATCGCAACGAGTGTTCGAGCCACTGCGATCGCCGTGTCGTTCAAGGTATGAACAAATTCGGTTTTACCTTCTTTAGTTTTATAGCGGCAATTCATCCGACGGGCTTGATAATCAGAATCATTGGAACAAGAAGTTAGCTCACGATAAGTATTTTGCGACGGAATCCAAACTTCAGTATCAATTTTTTTAGTATTTGGCGCGCCCAGTTCGCCAGCATTAATATTGATTTGATGGTAGGGAAGTCCCAATTCCTCAAAGATTTCGCGGTTGATCATATAAAGTTCTTCGAAAATCTGCCAAGCCTCTTCCGGTCGAGCAAAAACAAACATTTCCACTTTATCAAACTGATGAACACGAATAATCCCCTTGGTATCACGACCATAGCTTCCTGCTTCACGACGAAAACAACTGGAAAAGCCAAAATATTTTTTCGGTAATTCTTCATAAGTTAAGGTTTCACCAGCGTGATAAGAGGCCAGTGGCACTTCAGCTGTGCCAATTAAATAGAGATTGTCTTCATCAGGATTAACGTGGTAAATTTCATTTTTTTCAGCCGGAAAAAAACCAGTCGCAAACATCGCCTCTTCTTTAACCAAATCTGGCACAATCATTGGCGTAAAACCCTTTTTGGTTAATTTTCCGGCCAAATATTGAATTAAAGCAAATTCCAGCAAAACCAGTTCGTTTTTTAAGTAATAAAACCTGGCACCAGAAACCCGAGCGCCACGCTCCATATCAATTAAATCGAGCGCTTCACCCAACTCCAAATGATCTTTGACTTCAAAATCAAATTTAGGAATCTCGCCCCATTTGTAGGTTTCCTTGTCCCCTTCTTCGGCGGTCGGTACATCTTCAGCTGGTAAGTTTGGAATTTGAGCTAATTCGACAAATAATTTTTCTTTGGCTTCAATTAATTGCGGTTCCAAATCTTTGAGCATTTGTTTGATTTCCACAGCTCGATCGGAACGCTGGCCTTCTTTGGCGAGTTTGTTGGCTTCGGCCTGCAACAGTTCAATTCGATTTTGTAAATCACGTTTTTGATCGTCGAGTTTTAAGACTGTTTCCAAATCGTATTCATGACCTTTTTTGCTTAAAGATTTTTTAACTTCGTCTAAATTTTCTCGAACAAATTTGATATCTAACATTGTTTTTTCCTCTTGATTAAAATATTCTTGAACTTGACAAACTCGATAAAATACGTTATAATTTACTCATGATCGGGTAGGGTGTCGACCCGCCGTAACCATTCGGCGCTTAAACATTCCCCGATTTTTTAATTATTTTAATTATCTCTCCCGCACTAATTCTTTGAACTGTTTTATGTGTTTTATCTTGAAACTCTTTCCAAGCTAAATCATGTGCTCTTGATTTTTTCCCAATTTGTGTTGTAAAAATTGAAACATCTTTACTCTTTTTGGAATAAGCCACAATTGTCGGCTTATTTGTATATTCAATTTTCCCGCTTTGATCTATCTCGATTCTCAATTATCACCCCTCCGATGGATTTTATATTTCTCTCAATCTCTCAACTACAAAATCATGGTCTAAACTAGCAAGTAGCCAACCGGCCTGCGGGCCGGAATCTTTTCCTAAGATTGTTATATAAATCGCGGAAAAAGCATCTTTTGGTGCAATTGCAGTCTCATTTTTCAAATCATGAATCGCTTTATGCAAATCTTCACCAGTCCATTTTTCTTGTTTTGAAATAACATCAGCCAATTGGTGTAAATAGTTTTTTTGAGTTTCAGTTAAATTTTTGGTAATTTCTGGCAAATTTTCTTGGACCGTAAATTTAACCGATTCCGGCGCATAATCGGCCAGCCATTTTTTGGCCACTTCAATGCGATTTTCAATTTCGACTTTTTCAACTTCAGTTAAATCTGATGTTTTTTCTTCTTTGGCATAAGTTAAGATATCTATTCGCGGCATTTGCAAGAAATTAGCAATTTTGGAAAATCGTAAATAATATTGCGGTAAATCTTTCTCTAAATCTGTTTCCGTGAAAAAAAATGCCCTGGCCATATCAGTATCTCCGCCAGCTGGCGGATTTAGATAATCTGCGGCGCAACGATCATATTCGTCATACAAAAGTGGAATCGTATCGCCTTCCGGATTAAATTCAATTGCTCTTTTATATTTTGTTCTAGTAAATAAAAATTTTAAAATGTTAGCTGGCAAAAGTTCGGCCATTTGAGCAGCGGTTACACCTAGGCCTTTACTGGAACTCATTTTAGCGCCGCCAATTAAAATATGTTCATAAGGAATATCAAATGGTGGTTGACCTTTAAAAACTTCCCTGAAAATTTTATCTGCCACTTGTCTTGAACCACTAGAAGCCGCATGGTCTTTTCCTTCACCTTCAATATCAGAGCCAAAAACAGACCATTTACTCGGCCATTCAACTTTCCACGGCAATTTACCGTTACCATCGAACGGGCTGATTTCGCCTTCATATTCACAACCTTCAGCCCAATCAACTAAGTCTTTTTCACACTTGAATTTAACTTTTTCACCATCCCAGCCATAAACCTTGGTTGTGCCGACTTTACCGCATTTTGGACAAACAATATTAAGTGGAAACCAATCGTCACCTTTGTCACTTCCAGAAATTTCTTTATTAATTTGACGAATTAGTTGCGCATTATCTAAAACTATTTTAATCGCTTGATTAAACTTACCTGATTTATAAAGTTCTGATGTCCAAACTATTTTTGTTTTGAAACTCATTTTATCAATCACATTCATAAATTCTTGAGCATATTGTTTGGCATAACTTTCACTCACGCCATCGGGAGCTGGCACATTACAAAGTGGTAAACCCATATATTTCTTAAAATCTTGATCAATATAAACAGGCAAACCGTCCATTGGGTCATAATCATCAAAACCATACTGGAAAACTGTAGTTTTATCTTTCGATTCCAGGCCTTCGCTGACAACACCATGGACGATGACACCGCGCAAAGCCCCAATATGAACATGACCGCTTGGAGTTTTCCAATCAGTAATCAGATATGAGTCCTTATTATTTTTCGCTAAAATTCCATCAACAATTTCATCTACCCAAAATGACATACTTTATCCTTTTCATTGGTGTCATCCCGAGAAGCGTTGAGAGCAAAGCTCGAAAACGCGACGAGGGACCTAATCTATCTATTTGGTTTGATTGTATCAAAAAAAAGAACCTGGTGCAACCAAATTCTCTTTTTTGTATTATTCTGGATCCCAGATCAGGTAACCTACCCGTCTGGGATGACAATTAATTACTTTACTTCAACAATCTCGTATGTAGTCGTGCCATTTGGAGTGGTAATATCGACTTTTTCACCTTTAGCTTTGCCGATTAAGGAGAAACCCATTGGCGATTCAGCCGAAATTTTACCATGAAGTGGATCGGATTCATTAGCGCCAACAATTTCATAAGAAAAAGTATCATCGGCATTTTTAAGCGTTACAGTTGAACCCATTTCGATTTTGTCATTGGCGGCAGATTTGGCAACCACACGAGCATTTTTAATCATCTCTTCCAAATCTTGGATTTTACCTTCAACAAAAGATTGCTCATTACGAGCATCATCATATTCGCTGTTTTCACTAAGATCGCCATATTCACGGGCAATTTTAATCCGTTCAGCCACAGTTTTGCGACGTTCTTTTAATTCTTTTAATTGTAATTTTAATTTTTCCAACCCAGCTTGAGTTAATAATGTTTCTTTTGGCATAATGTCATTTCTAATTTAATAATAAAAAAATCCCGCCTTTAATTTAACTTAACTTTATTTATTTTATAATATTTGCGAATGATTGTCAAGCCTTCACTTGGGGAAATACTCGTTAATTGCCGCTTTGATCACTGGGCCAGCAGTGGCATAACCTTCACCGCCGCCTTCAATAATCACCGCAATCGCCATTTGTGGATTATCCGAAGGTGCAAACGCCACCATCCAGGCATGAGTTTTATCTTCATCGCCAAATTGAGCTGTACCGGTTTTGGCGGACACGGGCACAGCCATATCTTTCAAAGCTTGGCCTGAACCAGAAGTCACCGTTTGACGCATGCCATCACGGACAATCCGCAGATTATTAGCGTCAACTAGATTACTCCTTGTAATCTGTTTGGGAATTGTTTGTAAAACATTGCCATCACTATCAGTCACTTTGGTTAAAAGTCGAGGTTTTAAGAGCTCACCACCATTGGCGACCGCCGCAGTCGCCATTGCCATTTGTAGAGGTGTGACTAAAACATCACCCTGGCCGATCGACATATGATAAGTATCGCCCAAATACCACATTTCATTTTTAACTTTTTTCTTCCAAGCCGGATCTGGTACCAAACCATCAGCTTCACTCGGTAGATCAATTCCAGTTTTCGCCCCAAGTCCAAATTTATTATAATATTCTTTAAGTTTATCCGGACCAATTCCTTTAACTTTATCCCAACCGCCACCAATGGCGTAAAAGTAAATATTCACACTTTCAGCAATCGCTTTTTTAACATCGGTTAAACCATGATATTTCCAATCTGGAAAAGTCCAACTCCCAACTTTAATTTCCGCCGGACAATCCAAAGTGGTTTTTTCAGTGATCACGCCTTCTTGAAGACCGGCGGCAGCCACAATTGGTTTAATGGTTGAACCTGATGGATATTCGCCCGAAACCGCTCGATTAAATAGTGGCAGATTTTTATCATTCAACAATTTTTGATAATCTTGATTCGAGGCGCCGCCGGAAAAAATATTATCGTCGTAAGTTGGTAAGCTAACCATAGCTAAAATTTCACCGGTTTGCGGATTAACTGCCACGGCGGCGCCAGCTTTAGCGCCAGAAACATCGATTTCATCAGCCAAAGCTTTGGAAATGGTTTGTTCTAAATCCGCATTGATTGATAAAACCAAATTGCTACCAGTTTGAGCCGGTAAACTAGTTAATATTCTTTGAGCTCGACCCCGAGAATCAACTTCGATTTCATTAATCCCATCGTGACCTTTAAGATAAGTTTGGTAAACTTTTTCCAAACCATCTTTACCAATTGATTCATCAAGCGACAATGACGGATCGCGATTAGCTTGTAAATCAGTATCTGTCACTTTGCCAGTATAACCAAGAATTGGCGCTAATCCAGCAATCAGACTGTAATTTCGAATCGGATCAACTGACATTACAACACCAGGTAAATCAATAATTTTAGTTTCTAAAAGCAAAGCTGTATCACGATCAATGTTTTCTTTTAAAATTACTGGAAAAGTTGAATAAGCACCTTTTTCATCAACTTTAGTTTTAATCTCATCAGCGGAAATTTGAGTGATTTGACTTAAATTGTTATAAAAAGCTTGTCGTTCAGGTGCGGTTCTTGGTAAATCCACCGGGTAAATTTTAAGACTAAAAGAAGCATTATTTAAGACTAATGGTTTACCAGTATTGTCATAGATAATTCCCCGTGGCGCCGGGACTGTACGAGTCCGAATGCGGTTTCCTTCAGCCAAATAGCGATTAAAACTACCATGAGTAATTTGTAAATTTAATAGTTGTGTGGTTAAACTTAAAAAAACCAGTAAGGTGGCAAGATAAAGCCACGTAAAATTCTTTGGCTCTCGATCAAAAATTTCTTCTCCAGCGGAAAAAAGTTCATATTCATCTTTATCAAGTTCAATTTTTCGAGCCTGATTATCGCCTGGCAAATTCTGATCAAATTGATCAAATATACTCATTTGAGCCTACTACTAAAAGAAATATTACTGGAATGACTTGAACGCAAATTAAAAAAGTAATAAAAAACAAAAGCTAAAACAATGGCATAAATGGCATTAGAAACAAGACCAATTAAACTAAATTGATGATTAATCAAAGCCATAGTCAAATCGTAAACAATCATTGTTACACCGGTCACAGCCGCTACAATAATTGGATTGATTTCGGTTAAAAATTTACTGAAAATATATTTGACTATCAAAGTAATCGCACTAAGAGAAATAAAATAGAAACCAAAAAACATCGGACTGGCCAAATCCAAAAGCAAACCACCAAAAGTTGCCGCCAAAAAAGCTTCCGCTTCGCGATCACAAAAAATTAAAACTAAACTCATAATTAAAATTAAATTCGGCCAATTGCCAAAAATAGCAAAATTAGACATTAGACCAATTTGACATAAACTCAAAAAAATAATCAATAAAAAGATTTGAATACTTTTCATTTTTTTACCACAAACAAAACTTCTAATTTGGAAAAATCGACCGGCGAAAGCACAGTTATTTTTTGGAAAATTTCTCCTGGTTTGGAAATAGTTTGATCAACTTTACCAATCGCTAATCCTGGTGGTACTTGGCCACCCAAACCAGAAGTGGCCACAATCTCATTTTTACTAATAGTCGTATTAAGCGGAATATCTTCAACCACCAGACCTTCGAGTCCACCGCGCAAAAGTCCGGTGCCGCGCGAATCTTGCAAAATAGCTGGAACTAAAGAATTATAATCAGTGATCAAAGTCACATCAGCGTTATCGACTCTAACTGAATTAACTAAACCGACCAAAAACCCTTGAGAAATCACAGCTTGGCCTTTAGACAGACCATCTTTCTCGCCTTTATCAATAGTGACAGCTTTTAAATAACCGGAAGTCCGTCCAATTATTGCCGCTGGCACTAAAACATTAGTTTTGTCTTGACTATTAGCAAACTGTAATTCTTTTTTCAAAATCTCGTTTTCATAGCTAACTTCATTGGTTTTGGCCAGCTGTGATTGTAAATTCAGGTTTTCCGAAACCAAATCGTGATTTTGTTTTAAGATTTGATTAATATAAAAAATATTTTTGAAAAAAGTTGGTACTCGACCAATGGAACCATTTAGCACTAGACTAACCGGTCGAGCCATTTTCCAGAAAAGATTTTTAGCAAAATTAATTGAACCAAAAAAAGACGAGACAAATAGAATTGCCACAATCGCTAAAACAATTAAACTGGCGCGATACTTCTTCATAAAACCTTCTTTAGTTATTGAATTGAGCTGGTAGCAACACTTGTTTTAATGTTTCCAAATCTTCCAGCACGAAACCAGTACCCCGAACAACAGAAGTTAAAGGGTCATCAGCAATATGAACTTTAGTTTGAACAGCTTCGGCAATCACATCGCTTAAGCCCTTGAGCATCGCGCCGCCGCCACACAAAACTAAACCTTTATCCATAATATCAGCCACTAATTCTGGCGGCGTTTCTTCAATCGTTTGACGAACCGCATCGACAATCTGACTAATTGATTTTTTAAGCGCCGAACGGATCTGCTCGTCGTTAATAATAATTTCTTTTGGTAGTCCCGAAACTAAATCGCGACCGCGCATTGGACAAGTCAGCATTTCCATTAGTTCGTGAGCTGAGCCAATTTTCATTTTAATTTCTTCGGCTGTGCGTTCACCTAATAAAAGATTAAATTGATTGCGGGCAAAATCGATAATATCTTGATTTAATTCATCGCCGGCAATTCGAAGACTGCGACTGGCAACAATGCCACCCAAAGAAATTACCGCTACTTCAGTGGTACCACCGCCGATATCGACAATCATACTACCAGCCGCTTCTTGAATTGGCAGTCTGGCGCCAATGGCCGCCGCCAGCGGCTCTTCAATTAAATAAACTTCGCGCGCGCCGGCGTTAATCGCCGCTTCTTCAACAGCGCGACGCTCAACCTCGGTGACACCATAAGGAATGCCAATCACTACTCTTGGGCGAGGAAACAAGGAGAACTTTTCATGATGAACTTTATCAATAAAATATTTGAGCATTTGCTCAGTGACTTCAAAATCGGAAATCACCCCGTCAACCAATGGTCTAATCGCCACGATATGGCTAGGCGTACGGCCAACCATTTTACGTGCCTCTTCACCAATCGCCAAAATCTGTTTAGTTTTTTGGTTAATAGCCACGGTCGAAGGCTCATTGATAATAATACCTTTGTCTTTGACATACACCAAAGTATTAGCGGTACCTAAATCGATACCGATATCATGAGAAAACGCTGACCAAAATTTGTCCATAAAACTATAAGACATCCGCTCCTTTTTTTAGTGTTTCCGAGTCTTTAATATACCAAAAACAACGACTTGATTAAAGCCCTCCCTTTGTTTTAGATTAACACAAAACTTAAATAATTCCAACCAAAAACCGCTCGGACTAACCAAAGCGGTTTTTCGATGTTTTCTTTGTCATTCTGGACCGATAACTACCGGCTCGAGAATAAAAATTCGATATTTAAATTTATTTAACTTCACTCCTGAACGAATCTGAAATCTTTTGTACTATTTCTAGCTTAGAATTCATAATGGGGTAAGCGCCGTCAATTATCTTCTTTGCGATTTGCCCGAATGGTGGGTCACACTGCATATCAGGATTATTCTTAACATAATCAATCATAAGAGGATCTTGCCCAAGCTCTTTACTGTCAATCGAAACTGCAATCCTTAAATTAGGATAGTTTTTATTATTCGTTGGAATACTTACGACCGCATCGATACTCGGGCTACACTCATAATTTGTATATTCAATAGTTAGCAAAGCATTTGTACCGAATTTTTTAGCCTGAGCAATAGTATAAATCGACTCATAAATATCGGAATTTTTAAATTCATTTACCGTCCAATTTGGATTCACTTTTTGAGTATTTCTAGTACCCGCTAGATATTGCTGGTAACCTTTTTTATGAGCGAAAAAAGAGTACGAATAATCTATAGTATTACCCAAATAATCACATTCATCTTTATTTACTCCATTGCAAGTTTTCTTAATTTCAAAATTTTTCCAATCACTTGGATATTTAAAACTAAATCCTAAATCTTTATTTTCATACGTCTTCCAATCAGCGGTGGAAACAGCCGCCGAATCGGTAAATTGAAAGGTGGAAATAATTTGTTTGGAAATTTCGATATTAAAATTCTGGCCTTTGCTTGAAAGTACATAACTAATTTCATAGAGATGACTATTATGAACAATATAAAGTACGTATTCCTTATATGAAATATTATTGTTTGTAAACACTCCTGTTAGTGCTTCATTCCCTTGAAAACTTATTTGTTTGATGTCACTTAAATCAGGGTCTTTAGTAAAATCAGATAAACTCTTCCTTGGAGTTGGCACACTAATCGAGATTGCATCCAAATTATCATATGGCACAACACTAAAATTACAATCATTACTGTAGGTATTATTGGTTATAATTTGAATTCCTCCGACCATTGACGAACTACTTTCGGCGCAATTCGCCGGATATTTAAAGCTAAAGCCCAAATCCTTATTCGTATACGTCTTCCAGTCGGCGGTGGAAATTACTGATGATGTTGCGGTTGGAGTTGGAACGATGGCGATATTGTTTTTTGGCTTATTCATAAAAATATAACCGAAAAAACCAGCGGCGATGACGACCACGCCGATCAAAATTCCCAGTAACCATTTCGTGGATTTAGACATTTTTTCCTTATCTACTTATTACTTTTTCTATTTTTGCGATTCTGACTTCATGATCATCAACTCGGCGCAATTCGGATCTTTGCAATGTTTCGATACGACTTGTTGTTAATTGCAAATCATGAACATCTTCTTTAAGAATCGAGACGTCATCTTTCAGAACCGAAACATCTTTTTTTAAAACTGAAACGTCTTTTCTTATCGTAGAAACCTCATCAAAAAGTTTATCCAAAACCGGCATCATAACTGTCGTCATGGCGTCGATAACGATTTCTCTGGTTTTTTCGTCTTGTTTCTGACTCATTTTTATCCTTAATAAACAACTAGCCTTTGTTTTAGATTAACATCGATTTAGTTAAAATACAAAAAATTAATTCAGTTTAAAACTAGTAATAATCGAATTGATATCTTTATCATTCTTGAAATCTTCTGGTACCCATTGCGCATGTGTCCAAGCAAAAGCATATTTAGAATTTTTGATAATCAAAGTGTCTTTTGGACCTTCATCTTTTTGAGTTGCATTCCACTGATCAAGAGTGTAAACACTAATGACAAATGGCGAAAAATAACCTTTATCGGCCGTCGAATCACCTTCGGGCGAGGCCGGAAATTTAGTTGGTAAGTTAACATAATAAGTCGCGATTTCACCAGGAATGTCCATTTCCTTCATTTTATAACCTTCCCATCCAGTTGGAAAAGTCATTGAAAAACCATAAGTTTGGTTAGCGTAAATTTTAGAATTACTACTTGCGATCGGAGTCGGTGAGACTGAAATTGGAGTGGATAAAAAAATCTCTGGGGAAGGTGTTGATATCGCTGTTTGAACAATCGGTTGAGGTGTTTTAATCGTCGAATTTAAAATCAACCAACCAAAAAAACCAGCGGCGATAATGATGACAGCGATTAAAATTCCGAGTAACCATTTTGTTGATGTGTGCATTTTCTCTCCTTCTTAATTTGTCATTCCAGACAGATTGGCAATCTAGATCTGGAATCCATTAATTATTCTGGATTCTTGATGTCGGTGTTCGATGAACTCACACCGGCTCGCCTTTAGGTAAAGTGAATGACATTATTTATTAACAGGCTAAGGCCTGAGCTACGATATAGTTTATTTTGTTGTGAATTTTAAGGTCGAGATAATGCTTTCAACTACTTTGGGATTGCCGCTTAATAAATAAGTTTTATTGACGTGGGAAAAAGCAATATATTCTTCAATGTCACCAGTCATTGGGTTGGCCAACATAAACTTGCTGGCTTTTTCATTAGCCACAGTCAAATCGGTTTTAGTTGCTTTTTGTTTAGCCAAATTATCTGAAATCGCTTGAACAGTTTGAGCCGGATCGGCAGAAACTTGAACAATCAAAGCCGGGATTTGACTACCGTTTGGAATAAAATTAATTGAATCAGCTGTGGCCACCGGAATTTTTGTGTCCAAAGACGAAATTATAAAGTTCGACGGATAATCGATAGTATAATTGTTTTTAGTATTGGCATAGTTTTTAGTTGATGTGGCGATTTCTACTTCAGTTGGAGTGGATGACGTTGATGTTGTTTGATTTTTAACTGGCTTTACTGATATTGCTGTCATTTGCCAAACAACAAAACCAACAAAAATTACCAGTAGAACGATTAGAGTAATCCAAAGCCATTTGTTTTTTTCCATTTTTTCTCCTTTTTAATTCGTCATTCCAGACAGGTTGGTAACCTTGATCTGGAATCCATGATAATTATCCCTGGATCCCCGATCCGGACGCCGTCCGGTCGAGGATGACATTTTGGTTATTTATTTTCTATAAATTTTTAAAACTATCAGCTAAATCTTGGATTGTCTGAATTTCCGTTTTCATTTTGACCGAATAAGTCCCATTTATTATTTTATCAGCAATATCTTGGTAAGGCAAAGTTGTATCACAAACGCTTTTACCGCCAGCGCTTTGAAAATGCAAATAATCAACCACTGTTTGATCCTTATCAATGTCAGCCGTATTAATATTAACCATTAAATTTGGATAGTTAGGATTATTAGTCGGCACATAAACTGTGATCTGAAAATTTGGAAAACATTCGCGATCGCTATGAGTGATCACTAAAACCGCGTTTTTTCCCAAAACTTGATAGCCCATCACTGTATCTTGTGGTTTAATGTGATCGATAAAAGTCTGTTTATCCCAAGTTAAGTCAACCTTTTCGGCGCTCGGCGTAGTAATAATATGATTGTCAAAATCTTTGGAATAAATACTGAAACTATACAAATTGTCAGGGTCATAATAAACCGGTTGAGTGCTGTTTTCTTGATATAAACTGGTAAAAGCATTACCTTTGGTTAATTGATCTTTTTCGACTGGATAAAAGGCCAAGTCTTGCCACAAAGCTGGGTATTTAAATTCAAATTTTAAATCTTGATTCGTATAAGTTTTTAAGTCAACTAAATTTGAAATCGAACTTTGAATCGTCTGCGTTAATTTAATGGTCGACACCATTTTATCAAAAACATCGGAATCTAAACTTTGGTTTTGTTTAAAGCGATAAAGCCGATTATTAAAAATAACAAAAATATCGGTTCTAGCGCAATCATTAGCCAAACATCCGGTTTTAACTTTAAAGCCATCTTGACCGTCGATTTGAACGGCTTCCTTGGTATAAATATAAGTCGGATAAGCGGCAGTTATTAAATCCGCCAAAGTTTGCGTTCCAGAATCTTTAACTTCGATATTAATCGCTTTTAAATAAGTTAAATCTGTGCCTTGAGTTTGAAGTTCGTCGGCCGTTAATTCTTGATCGGGCTGAATCTTAACTTCAGTTGGATCTTTATCAAACACATACCAATTATTGGGATATTTGATCGAATAGCCGTATTTATCATTGGCATAAGTTTTCCAATCAGCAGTATTATCGGCTTGAGGTAAATTCACAATCACAGCACTGGCTTGAGTTTTGATTTGATTTTTAGAAAAAGTAAAATATGCCAAACCGGCGAAAATCAAAATAATAAAAATTAGAACCACTGTAAATAAGCGGCGATTGGATTGTTTGGGTTTAGGACCAAAAAAATCTTCCTCCAATTTTCTCCCTACTTTTTATGCTCTAATTTGGTCAAATGTTCTTCATATGTCTGGCTAAAAACGGCGCTACCATCACTGTTATTGAAAAAATAAATGTAATTATTTTTGTCCGGGTTCAAAACCGCTTCGATTGATTTTAACCCTGGATTACAAATCGCTGTTGGCGGCAATCCGGCGTGTAAATAAGTATTATAAGGTGATTGATAATTAGCATAATCACTTTTGGCGATTGGCGCCCATGAACCTTTGGCATATTGAATTGTCGGGTCGGCATCCAATTTCATGCCAATATTTAAACGGTTCAAATAAAGCCCAGCGATTTTTGATCGATCGGAATCGAGTTTAGCCTCGCGCTCGACAATCGAAGCTAAGATGATATCTTGTGGTTTTAAGTTTAAACCTAAGGTTTTCTTATCAAAATTAGCTAGCATTAAATCCATAATTTCTTGAGGAGTGGCATTCAAGGCCAAACGGTAAGTATCCGGAAAAAGATAACCTTCTTTTATTTGAGCGATTTTGGTAAACTCGCCTTTTTGAATAATTTTCTTTTGGGTTAGTAAATTATCAATTTGAGTTACGCGCCAACCTTCAGGAATCGTAATCACATATTCTTGGACGCGACCATCATGGATCATTTTAGCAATACTAATTAAATTTTGTTCTGGCGTAATTTTGTAAACGCCATCTTGTAAATACCAATGATTGGCATAAACCAAAGTCGAAAAAATAAAACTTGAGGAAATCGCTTTTTTTTCTTGAAGATTAGCGGCAATTTCTCGCGTGCCTTGACCAGCGTTAATCGTAAAAATAATTTCAATGTTTGGTTTAACCCAAAAAATCGTGCTGACAATACAAGTTGCTATAAACAAAATTATCACCGCAATAATTGATAAAATGATAAGTTTGATATTTTTTATTTTGGGCATTTTTCCTTTAAATATTGTTCCAAAATTAATTTAGCGCTAATTCGATCGATTTCTTGTTTGTATTTATTGGTTTTTGGATCAATTTTAAGTTCACTAAGCATTCGGGCCGCTTCTTTGCTGGTTAGAGTTTCATCAACATATTCAATTGGTAACCCGGCTAATTTACTAATTTCTAAAGCAAAACTACGGACCATGTCGCCGTTTTCGGTCGAACCATTTTGCGGTAAGCCCAAAATAATTTTTTCAACTTGCTCAACACGGACAATCTCTAAAATTTTTTGAATTGCTTCGGTTCGATCCCAATATTCAATTGTATCTTGACCAGCCACCACTTGGCCGTCTGATAAAGCTACCCCAATTCGTCGTAAACCTAAATCCAATCCCAGTAATTTTGTCATTTGGTCGTACTCCCGTTTGAAGACGTTTTCGCGTCATATTCAATTTTAACTGTTACATTTTGGGCTAAATAAGAAATCATTTTGAGAAAGGTCGGTCGATAACTGATATTTACGTTTTCCACTCCGGCTTGACCAAGAATTAACTGGCGAGCGGCAGAATCGCTTTTACCAATAATTTGGTTTTTAATTTGGTCAGCCGAAATTTTGGTAGCAATTTTTGCCGCCACATTAGCCGTCGTGTCTAATTCGCCTTTATCATAAGCTTGTTTATCGATAGTAAAAGCAATGCTATCGTTTGATGGAATTACAATCATTTTATCAGCTGACACGCCTTTACCAAGCGATCCGATTAAGAAATCGGTAAATTTAGTATAATCATAAGCCATCACCTGTTTGGAAAGTTTAACTGTCAGTTGAAAATCGGTCGCCTCTTGATCAACTTGAGAAGTAGCCGTAATTTCGGGGCTAGATAAAACTGTTGACTTATCGACTAAAGTTAACCCTATAGTTTTAGTTTTTATATCTTGATCTAGGGTTGTCAAAAGTCCATCGGAGGTAGCTTTAACTGCATTGTCATAGTCAGTTTGAGAAACGACTTGGGCAATTTTTGTAAAACCACCTTTTAAATCAGTTGAGGATTGAGCATAAAGCGCCGCTTGTTGATTAGCAGGAACACCAGTGATTACAAATTTAGTCGCTTTAATATTATAATCTTCGCCAGCATTTTCGGCTTCGATTTGACCAGTAGCCGAACCAGGTACGACTTGTAAATTGGAAACTGTAGCGCCCGGAACCGTGACATCAGCTTTTAATAAATAGTTTTTATTGGAAGCCACTAGTTTAGTCCCAGCCGGATATTTATGAGACAGAGAATCGAGTCCATTAGTGAAGGTGACTGCCGCGATTGCTTTGCCGCCCAGATTTTTTTGGCCGGTAGCCGGAAATTTTTGAGTAGCGCTATTACTCGAAGTGACTAAAATTCCCGGGAAAGTATTTTGATCAGAGTTAGGCGTTGTCACTGTGGTGATAAAAATAATTGGTTGAGTTTTATTTAAATCCTCAGATTTGACCATAACTTCTACTGTGGCCGCCGGGTATAATAAATATGCGGCTAATCCAGCCAGAAATAGAATAATCAAAAAAACTGGCCAAAAAACGGTTTTAGTTTTGTGATCGATTTTCTGAACTTTTTCGATAATATTTTTAGGCGTCACTTTTTCCACCGGTTCTGATTGTTTAATTACCGGTTTTTGATGAGATTTCCAGTGAATTGTTGGACGATCATCTTGAAAATGATGAACACTTGGACCTGATCGACGACTACTATTGTCATCGGAATTAGAGTTCGACACAGCTGGTTCGCGGCTATCAATTTCCAACACTTCATCGCGAGCTGAAACCGGCGCTGGAGTAGAACTCGGCATATCATCCCTAATCGAATTATAAACCGGCAAACCAACTTGCGCCGCTAAATTCCGACCGATTTTGTCAGCCGTCACAATGGCAATATTTTTACCCAATAAGGCCGCTTCTTTGGAAATCAAACGCAAATTGACCACGCTTTGTAGCAGTGTGGCATCACGCGGCACGACTAAACCAAGATTAGAATTTTTAGCCTTTTTAATCTTATCAATCGCCGAAGTTATTTCTTCATCTGGTTCTAAATAAATTATTTCATCCAAAGGTTACTCCGTTTCATTCTCTTAAACTTGAGACAATTCGGTTCAACACCGAGTCAACAGCGCCTTCGGCGCCAACCAGATCGATCGCCATATTAGCTAAACTCATCGGCGTAATATCCCATAGGTGAGTTAAATCACCAGTTTGATCAACAATATTTTCCACATCTTCTGATTTAATAAAATGGACACTGGGTCGTCTGGCGAACGGCAATTTTTTACTCCATTCGGCTTTGGCCAGGGTTTCAGCCAAATCTGGTAAGTTTGAACCGCCGCCACACATCAGAATCCGACTCGGTAGAAGTTCGATATTAGAAAACTCCTCCAAAGTTAATTCTACGCCCGAAAGCCAAACCTGACAATCGGTTTCCAAACCGCGCCGAATTAAATCCATATCATCAGATGGAAGTGCATTGGCCGAATATTTGATTTTTGTGTCTTCCGCTTCTTCAAAAGAACTACCCATAATTGTGGCGATTCGTTTAGTAAAGCTTCGGCCGCCGAGAGCAAACATTTTCGTGCCTTCGACACCACCTTGGCTCACAACCGCAATATCAGTGGTACCGCCACCAATGTCGACAAAAATGGCTGAAAATTCCGAAGATTCTTTCGGCCCAACCGATTTAGCCAAAGCATAAGGGTCGGCCACAATACTCAACAAATCCAAACCTAATTCATCGGCAATCGTTTGCATGGCGCCCAAATGAACAATCGGCGCAAAGGCATTAAAAACCCCGACTTGAACCTCGCGACCTTGAAAACCCAAAGGATTGGTCACTTTATGACCATCGATTTTTACTTCCACGATAGCGGCGTTAACCAGTTTAACATCGATTTCAGCATGACCTGTTTCCCAAGACAGAATTTGGCGCGCGCGATCAAAAGCTCGACGTTGAACTTTACTAATAATATCTTTGAGTTCATCTAAAGTAATATTAGTCTTTGATTCCGGCCTAGTATATTTAATCGTCGTGGTACTACCTTTAACCAATTCGCCAGCGATTCCCATAATCACTTGAGTTGGCATTAGCCCGGCTTGAGTCGCGGCGCGCTCTAAAGATTTTTGACAATTTTGGACTACACCATGAATATCGGTCACCGCGCCGCCTTGCATGTCGGAAAGTCTCTGTCTCTGGCGACCAGCGCCAACAACGATACATTTGCCATCATCAACCTTAAAAATCAGAGATTTAGCATACTCTGTTCCAATGTCCAGGGCAATGGCATAATTGTCTTCAACTCGATTGTTTGATAAGAAATCAAATAGTCCCACCTTAAAATCCTCCTTGAGGCCCATACAGAAAATTGGCTTTCTGGCCTTCATAATTTAAGTATAACAAAAAGAAGGACATGATACAAAGTTGATCAGATATTATATGAGAACTTATTCTAAAATGGCTTTAATCCGACGCACACCGGCAGAGGAAGATTCTTCTTTAATAATTTTAAAATGACCTAAAATTCCAGTGTTAGTAATATGTGGACCGCCACAAATTTCTCGACTAAAAGGCGGCTCAGTCGTGGAATAATTGCCAATCGAATAAACTTTGACTGTCTCGCCATATTTGGTCGCAAAATCACCCATGGCACCACAGTTTTGAGCGTCTTCCAATCGCATTTCTTGCATTGAAACCTGCAAATCAGCTTTGATTTTTTCATTAACCAAATCTTCAACTTGTTGGATTTGTTCAGGCGTCATCTTTTCCGCATAACTAAAATCAAACCGAATTCTCTCATCAGTAATATTAGCGCCTTTTTGGTGAATACCGTCGCCCAAAACCTGGCGCAAGGCGGCTAATAATAAGTGAGTCGCGGTGTGATATTTGGTTGTCTGTTCGGATTGACCAACCAATCCACCTTTGAACATGCCAGCGGAGGCTGTTCGTGACAATTCCTGATGACTTTTGAATAATTCATTGTAAGAATCAAGCGCATTTTCTTCAATATTGATATGATGATTTTTGGCTTCTTCCAAACTCACTTCCAATGGCAAACCATAGGACTGATAAAGATCAAACAAATCTTGGCCAGTTAGAACTTTTTTCGATTGTAATAATTTTAAACCCGACGCTAAAGTGACGCGAAAACGAACTTCTTCTTTTTCCAGTTCCGGCAAAACCGTATAAATACTAAAATCATAAACACCAGTGTAAATCGTAAAAACTGTTTGGGCGATTTCTTTTAAAACATTTTCGCGCACGCCCAAACCATTGAGTTTGATAATGGCCCGACGAATTAACCGGCGAACAATATAACCTTGATCTTTATTGGCCGGTAATACTCCTTCATTAAGCAAGAATAAAGCCGCTTTCAAATGGTCCGCGATAATTCGAAAATCTTTTTCATGAAAGGGATGAAATGAACCAGCGACTTCTTTGATTTTGGAAATTATCGGAGAAAGTAAGTCTGTTTCATAAACATTGTCAAAATTATTAAGACTAGCCAATAATCTTTCAAAACCCATGCCAGTATCTACACCTTTGAGCTGGCTGGGCACATATTTACCGTTTTGATAAATATATTCATTAAAAACCAAATTCCAAATTTCAACATTGTCAATGTAAAATTCTACGGTTGGGCCGCCAGGTGAGTTTTCAGTACCTAAAGACCAAAAATTATCCTCGGCGCCTTGCGGCACAATTTTGTGTAAATCTTTGATTGTTTTAAGAATCGCTAATGATTCGGAATCTTCACTGATATTTTCGTCACCAGCAAAATAGGTGGCATAAATCCGCGACGGCTTAACCGCTAAAACTTCGGTTAAAAATTTCCAAGCAAATTCAATCGCTTCTTTTTTAAAATATGAACCTTGTTTGGCAGGATAGCCAAAACTAAAATTTCCCAACATTTCAAAAAAAGTTAAGTGAGTATTATCCCCGACTTCTAAAATATCACCGGTGCGAATGCATTTTTGACTTGTGGTGACTCTTGCACCAGGCGCCAGATCTGGTTCTAAATAAAATCGTTTAAATGGCTGCATGCCGGCAGTATTAAACAAAACTGAAGTATCACCTTCAGGAATTAAAGAAGCCGACGGCGAAACAGAATGGTCGTTTTCTTTAAAAAAATCTAAAAAATTTTTGCGGAGTTCGTTGCTTGTCATTTTTTTCCTGTAATTAAATCGCTAGCAAAGTTTTGAAAATTATCGATACCTTGATAAAAAGCATTTGGTTTTTGAACTGTTGGTTGAACCCACCAATTACCATAGACTTCGTTATACATTTTTTGAACCCGTTTAACCGAGTAAATATAACCGACTGTTTGGGTTGGGAGCGGTTCGCCATACATGCGCCAGGCATTAGCTCGGCCGCCGCCGGCGTTGTAACTAGCCAGAACTTCATCTAAATCATTATTATATTGATCCAACTGTTCACGAAGATAATGGGTGCCATATCGAATACTGGTTTCTGGATCAAGTAAGTTACCAACGGTTTGATCACCCATCCGCTCGGCAATACCTTTAGCTGTGCCAGGTATAATCTGCATTAAACCTTTGGCACCAGCACCGGAAACTGAATCAGCATTAAACCGACTTTCAGTGTAAATAACGGCACAGACCAAGTTTGGATCAAGATTATTTTCTTTAGAGTATTTAGCAATAAAGTCCTGATATTTAAGCGGATACAAAACCTCGCCCCAAACATGAGGGTAAAAGAAATAAAAACCTAAGAAAAGCCCGACTATGAGCACACTCACAACCACAAATTGAACAGTTTTTTTCATATTTCCCTCAAATCTCTTTTATCTGACTTTAGTGTATCAAAAAATTTAAACAATCTCAAGGTTTGGGTATTAAGTCTTGACAAAACCTTGATTTCGAGAGAGAGAGAGAGAGAGTAGATTTAGATTGGAAGGGATCACCTTTCTAAAATTAAGTAACAAGGAGGCAAATCATGTCAGACCCAATTCCAGGGCAAGCACCAGAAAGTAAAGATGAATTCAAAGCGCCAGAGACAGGTAGCGATAAACCAAAAGCTAATCCTATTAACAGGAATGTGATGAATGATATTCGCAATAAAGTGCTTCGCAATTCGGAAGCGAGACATTCACTATATGAGACAATAGATAGTTTAGACAGAGAAACGTTATTATCTTGGATTGACCAACTAAATGATACTATTTCAAGCGAGAAACAAGCTAATAGCTTTAACATTGACAAGAATGGTATGTGTATTGACCGTCACGCTGGTATACACGAATTTGAGCTTAATTTAGAAATGATACGTAACCGCGCGCTAATTCGACTTAAGGAATTAGACAAATCAATCTCTGAATAAGTTTCTCATGATTTAGCTTCCCGCAGAGAAATCAAAAGATTAATCTGCGGGTTTTTTAATTGAAAAAAATGATGGATTGCTGTGCAATCGCGGAGATTCAATATTCCGAATCATAGATTGCCGCGCTGCCGCTCGCAATGACAGAAACTATATTTCTAACCTTATCACTGTCCACCTTAGAGGTGGAATCTACGGTTCTTAACCTGTCACAGCCCACTTCGGAAGTGGGCTATATGGTTAGAAATTACCACGTTACCACCTTGGAGGTGGTAACATATGGTTAGAAAATCAGATACAAAAAAATAATCATTACTGATTATTTTTTACTTGCATTTAGATTTAGTTGCCAGCCGATTTTTGACGGGTAAGCTTCTTTTTTATAACCACGTCTTTTGACAGTCAGCCATTTTTCAAATAACTCTCGTTTTCGCGGTAAATATAATGTCGGATTATTTTTATAAAAGAAGTCTGCCAGTTTCAAACTATCATCGATATAAAAACAGATCGAGTATAACGGTAGCTTTACTTCATGATTTAAGTTATCAATATGAATATTTTTAGAAGGAATTCCTAGACAGTTACAAAGTCGCTTATTAAGTTCAACTATAAAATCCTTACTACAACAGACAAACTCTGATTTTACTTGTGGCGTATTGTTAACTGGATAAATATAGACCGAACCATCACCATCAAAAAAATCCTCTGACATAATCAGCGAAATATTCATCAGGAATTGATGGCATAATTAATGAGTATGTTTTTCGAGGTACAATACCTAAATTAATGAGATCTAAACACATTTCTAAATTACAAATTTGGAAATAAGAACAATTTTTAATCGGAGAACTACCGTTATTTTTTAAACCTAATCTAATGTCTGAACCTAAACTATTAGCAATATTTTTTAAATGATCTCTGTCCTTACTGGTAATATTAAAAATATAAGAATTTTTTCGATCTTTCCTTTTGGAAATACTGCCATCCGCAGTAACAAATCCAAGAATATAAGCCATTTCTGAAGACCAATTTCTAAAAAAGTCACTTTTGATCGTCATTTTATATTTTTAAAATTAAAATGCCCGAGGCGAGATTCGAACTCGCATGACCCTTTCGAGTCGCATCGTTTTAAGCGATGATTGTCTACCGTTCCAACACTCGGGCACACTATTATTATACCTTAAAACTCAATTTAATACAATCTGCCAGACGTTATCGGTGGTTTTTAAATAACCATCGATCGTAAAACCAGCCGCTCTTTTATGTCCGCCGCCGCCGAAAATATTAGCTAGGCGCGAGACATCAACCGAATCGCTTTCGGTTCGAAGCGAGGCGCGGATTTTTTTGTCTTGTGTTTCATGAAACAAAATCGCCGCTTTGGCATCTGGTACAGTGTTGATTAAATTAACGACCCCTGCTAAATCATCATCAGTCGCACCACAATTAGTCAAATCTTCACGCGTAATGACCGATGAAACAATACCTAATTTTGGATGACGATGCATTCGCTTTAAGGCTAAACCCCAAAGTTTTAAGGCCGGCACAGTCTTATTCAAGCTAATATTTTCTGTGATAGTTTTAATTTTACCACCACTTCGCAATAGTTCGCCGGCAATCCGCAAAGTTTTATCCGAAGTATTGGAATGTTTAAAACCGCCGGTATCAGTGTAAATTCCGGTTAGAAGAGCTGTCGCCAGATTTTTATCCAAATCGGCATTCATCTTTTGACACAATTCATAAACAATTTCTGAAGTCGATGACGCCTCATAATCAACTAAGTTCAAATGGGCAATTTTATGCAAATCATTTTTGGGATGATGATCAATATTGATAATTGTTTTGGATTTTGTTTTAGAAAATTTTTTAAGTCGGTCGGCAAAACCAGTTCGCTTGATATCGCCACAATCAATCACGGCCAGCAAATCATAATCGCCGAATAAAAGATCGTGGTGGATTTCGCTTACTTCTGGCAAAAAAAGAAATGGTTTAGGAATCAAATCTTTACAAACCATCGCCGGACTTTTACCCATTTTTTTAAGAACTTTAGATAAAACTGTGGCCGCAGCCAAAGTATCGCCATCAGGAGTTTCGTGAATAATCAACAGAATTTTTTCTGCCATTGCAAACCTGGCGATAACTTTGTGAATTGGGGTTTTATTTAGATTCAGCATTGAGGATGACGATTTTTCGACCATCAATCGGCAATTCTGGCTTAGTAACTTTGTATTCAGCCAGAGGTTCGGACGCGCCCCCCTCTTCTTTAATAAAATCTTCGATCGGGTTGGTATACATCGGAATTACCACTGATGGATCAATTTGGTTGACCACGGCATGAGCAGTTTTTGTTTCAGTGAATTCACCGCCACCAACGCCAATCAGCAATATATCAATCCCATTTAACTTTTCTAACTCTTCGTCAGATAAAACTTTACCTTTTTTAATATGGCTGACATTTAAACCTTCTAAATAAACTTGAACAACGCCGTCGATCCAATCGAGTTGGACACCGCCAATTTCATATTCGCCTGGCTCGTCGATAACCATATCCCCTAGTTTTGGTTTATCTTTCAAGACCACGTTTATACCTTTGGATTTTAAAGTAAAATCCTGTCCGCCTTGCCAAGTGACAATCATGAACCACCTCCGTATTTTTTACTAAATTTTGTTATTTAGATTTTTTGGTTTTAGCTTTAGCTGTTTTTTTAGTAGCTTTGGCTTTTTTAGCTGGTTTTGCGTTTGATTCTTCTTTTGATACTTCTTCAGAACCGGCTTCATCCATGGAGAGATTCAATTTATGAAGTTCTGGTTCAATCGAAACGATATAGAAATCGTATTCAGAACCAACTTCGATTTCTCGGCCGCCCATTTTTGTTTTATGAACCAAACCGTCTAAACCATCGAAAGTAACAAAAGCGCCAAATGGAGTATTGCGAGTCGCTTTAGCTTTAACTTTGTCGCCAACTTTGTATTTTTCAACAGTTTTAATCCAAGGATCTTCAATCAACCGTTTAATCGAAAGTGACAAACGATTATTTTCAGTAGAGATAATTTGGACTTTAACCTTTTGACCAACCTTGAACATATCGCGTAAATTATCGATATGACCCCAAGCAACTTCGGTAATGTGGACCAAACCTTCAACTTCACCAAGACTAATAAACAAACCGAAATCAACAATACCGGTAATTTCGCCTTCTAAAATATCGCCAAGTTGATAGTTTTTAATTTTTTCTTGTTGAACAGAATCCCCTGCCGCTTTTTCCGAGAAAATCAATTTATTATTATTTGGTTCAAAAGAAATGATTTTAACTTGAAAAGTCTGATTCAATAATTGGCGAAGTTTAGCCAAAATTTCATCTTTATCACCTGAAGAAACTTTTGGATAATGTGAGGATGCTAATTGGGAAACTGGTAAGAATCCTTCGTATTCACCATAGGCACAAAGCAAACCGCCGCGGTTAGCGTCGTGACATTTAACCGGAAGTACTCCGCCGCTAGTGAATTTTTCTTCCAGAATTTTGGTAACGCGTTCTTTATCAGCGCGTTTTAAAGACAAAATACAATAACCATCTGGGTTTTCCAAAACTAAAACATAAGCCAAGACTTTATCGCCAGGCTTCATTTCACCCATTTCCGGCGACATTTCTTTTTCCGGAATATAACCCAAAGAGAGTCCAGCCACATCCACTAACGCGCGGGTTCGGCTGACTTCTAGGATTTTAACTTCAACAACATCTCCTTGTTTGAATGGGACTAATCTGTTGGCATAATCGGCCACCAAATCTTTCATCGACTGTGGTTCGTTTGACATGATATATATTTCCTTTCTTTGAAAATCAAATTTTGTAATTTTTGGGCAGATATTTAGTAAATTCGGCTTTTTTCTGGCGCTTACCCAATTCTTCAGGAATAGTGACATAGCGGTATCTGACAATATCAATAATCCAAAAAACTGTAATTAAACCTAGAATATCCATCAATAAGCGGCTGCCAAGATATGGCACTTGCTGATACCGAAGCGCGATTAAAACCAAGCCAATAATACTAATCGTGGCTAATAAACCGGTGATTTTCGCGTAAAGATTTTGCCAATCTTTTTTGATTAAGTGATTGAAAAACCAGATCACACAAGCGGTAATTAAGCCAAGACTGAACAAAATCCCTAAATAAAGATATTTGCCCGTACCACTTGGCGTAATTTCAAAAATTCGGGTGAAACTCACTAAATCTTTGAAATTAATTAAGCTTGGTATTTTCATGTTTTTCCAATACTAAACATTCACTACTAATATTTTTAGCAGTGATATAATTTGGTGCCTGGGGGCAGGAACTATACCTAAAGGCGAACTGCCGAAACTATTTATCACCTTTGATAAATTTATGCTGGTGCCTGGGGGCAGGATCGGACTGCCGACACCATGATTTTCCAATTACGTGGTGGACTATCTCATCTTCCCAGAGGGAAGTCGGGCGCTATTTATAGGATTATTGTTGGGACTCACCTATTAGTCTCTACACCTTCCTCGATACTTAAACCCACCGAGGCTCGGCTCGGGATTGACCCGCGATTTGCGAGGTTTCCCCGAATTCACCCGATTCTCACATCGACATTACTGTCGAGTGGACCGAAAATTCAGTCATGTGCTCTACCACTGAGCTACCCAGGCATATTGTTAAATTGTTTACCTAATCCTAAAAGCCATCCTTTTATTTTCTTATTTAGGCTGGCATCTCCAATTCTTATATTTAAGGTTCCATATGGCAACCTATTTATTGGTCTTTTATGCTGGCTACTTTTACTGATTTGAGTTTGTGACTTTCCAAATTGCGTTAATGGTAATTTGGTTATCTTTGACCAAAATTCTTTAGCTTCATTTTCATCGATATTTGGGTAGATGTGCATTCTTAGTCTGAATTTTTCTTCCGGAACAAAGCAAACTTCTCTGAAAAATCTCATCATCGCTTTGACCATTATTGGATCGGAATTGACGAATATTACACTCCATTTTTCTCTTTTTCCACCTTCAGCCCAAAATAACGACAAACCGATAAAAAATAGAATATCTTTTGAAACCAAAGGAACTTGTAAAGAAAAATTATCTAATAGTAATTGTGTATCTTTTTGGTATTTTTCAGAGCGTAATTTATTAAACTCTATAATATTTTTAGCCCAAACAGATTTAGCATTATTAATATTTTTCTCTCTTACCTTTTTAGAAATCGGCAAATCTTTTAGCCAGGTTGATAAAGTGCTTTTAGGTAATCCTAAAATCTTATTTATTTCTCCATAACTTTTACCTTCTTTTCGTAAAGATATGACTCTTTCTTTTGAACTGATGAGACTATTCATAAAAATATTATCTCACTTGTTCAAACAAAGATCAAATGCAAATCTATCGAAAATTTATTGTATTAGGAGGCTGATATTTAAGATATATTTATCTTACCATAAAGGTAACCTAATAACAAGGTGGTGGGCAATAGAGGATTCGCCGACGGAAGTCGGAGCAAAGCGAGCCTCTGACCCTCTCGACTTGCCCCGTTAAATTTGGCCGCTGCAGGATTCGAACCTGCGACTCCTTCGATGTAAACGAAGTACTCTACCGCTGAGTTAAGCGGCCGGAATCTATTTAACGGGGTAAATAAACGAAGCGCTCTACCAACTGAGCCAACCGCCCATTCCTTCTTTATTTTACCTGATTTTGCCTTATTTTTCAATGGCTTTAATACAAACTGATATTTTTTAGTCTATTTTGTTGTAAAGTAGTAGTAGTAGAATTAAACTAAATAAAATTTGAGGAGGAAAAATGGAACAGAACAAATCAGGTTCTAATACCACCCTGAAGTGGTTAGTTGGCATTTTGGTTGTAATTATCATCGGTTTAATTGGTTACATCGTTTATTCAAAATCAATTAGCAAACCAGAAGTATCAACTACCATTCCGTCAAATAATACTGCAACAGCCACACCAACAAATTTAAGTACATCAACTACTGAATGGCAAACTTATACAAATTCTAAATATAGCTATTCGATAAAGTACCCTAATAATTTTAGCCCAAAAGATATCACAGAAACTATCACAAGCGGTGCTGTGGAACAAAACAAATATTACCTAAATATTGTTTCATTTGACGATAAGGGTAAAAAAATTGGATTTAGCATTAATATTGAATCCCTTACCCCAGAACAAATTTATGAAAAAACTGGTTATAGTATTTCGTATAGCCAGAAAGAGGATTATGTGTTAGATGATATCAAGGGTATTAAAATATTCAGTAATGACCCTGTAAGAGAAGATAATAGTAAAAGGATAGAAGCTGTAGTCATTGCAAATAATTCTCAGACATATGTTATTTCAAGAGGAAATATAGATTACACTCAGTTCGACCAGATTCTTCAAACTTTCAAATTTACGAAATAATAGCAATCTTAAGAAACCGCAAATATCAAGTTGGATAAATGCGGTTTTTTGTTTGGGAAAAATCGTTACGCAATGACAAATTTATATTAGTTCTCGCCTGCGGGCTCGAACAATAATCATAACCTTATCACTGTCCACCTTAGAGGTGGAATCTATGGTTATTAACCTGTCACAGCCCACTTCACAGCCCACTTCGGAAGTGGGCTATATGGTTAAAATTTACCACGTTGCCACCTTGGAGGTGGTAACATATGGTTAAGAAACTAAAAAACAGACTGGAATTTTTAGATTAAAAACTCTGGTCTGTTTTTTGTTTGGTGCCCTTGATGCACTTTCATTTGAACACCTTTTAAGGTGGCTCAGTTTTTTAGTGAGCACATACAAGGAAAAAGATTAACCAGATTAGATATCTATCGACTTTATTTTCAGCTTCTTCATTATGCTTAGCAACTTTTCAACCGAGAAATTTACTTCGCCACGCTCAATCTGAGCATAATAATTTATGCCAATACCAGAAGCCGTGGCAACTTCTGCCTGAGTCAGTCTTGCCTTTTCTCTTTCTTTACGAAGTTTGCCAACCAGATTAATTCTTGCTTTTTCATTATCCATTATGAGGTCATAGTATCATAAAAACCAAAATATTAAAAGACTTCGAACGATAGTTTTAACAAAAAGGAGAAAACCATGCCAATTAATTCGCCGGCGCATAGACAACATTTGATGAACATCCAGAACGAAATCGACGCCAAAAAATTACATGAATTACAAAAACTCGATCTTTATAATGAAAGGACATTTTATCGGGTTTTCGTCCAAGATATGCTCAAGGCCAAAAAAGAAATTATCATTTACAGTCCATTTGTAAGCAAGTTCCGATCGGAGTTTTTCAGAAAATCATTAACTGAGCTTCGAAGAAGAAATATTTGTGTTTTTATCTTCACTCGTCCTCTTGAGGAGCACGACTATCTAATGCGAACAGAGATTTCCTGTGCTATAAAAGATTACGAAGAGTTGGGAGTCTGTGTTTTCCAACTACCCGGATTGATTCATGAAAAGGTGGCCGTTATTGATCGAGAAATACTTTGGGAAGGAAGTCTGAATATTTTGTCCCAAAGGGAAAGTCGGGAAATGATGCGTCGAATCGTAGACGAAAACGCGGCCATGCAGGTTATGACCTATCTTGATTTAAACAAAAAAATGGTCGAAGGCTACAAATTCCAGTACGAGAGATTATACCGGAGTTTAGTCGCAAACTCGAAATACAACTTTTTCCAGACAATCAAGACGTTTTTAACGGGAGTCATATTTCCGGCGTTATTATGGTGCTTATTGAACGGTTATCAGGTTATAAAACTTGGTATTAAGTTGCTAATCAAACGCTTCATCGAAACCGCACACAATAGGCGGTGATATTATAAAAACTATAAGCGAGCAAGTTTTAATTAAATCAAATCTTTAACAGCCCAATCAAACTCTCTCAACTTTTTATGATCATGCCGGTTAATTATTCCTCGATAGCCGGATATATTCCGGTTATTTAACCTGCGAAAAACTCTTCCCCTGTTTCGATTAGATAATCTTCGCCCGTTGGGATAAATACGAACACCTAGAAAATAAAGTCCTTGTTTGGTCTTATGAATAGAATCAGCTCTTGAATTCAAAATCAATTTTAAATGATTAGTAATGAATTCGATTGTTTTCAGCCTCATGTCACGAAGTTCGTCTAAATCATGCGAGAAGATAGCAAAATCGTCACCATATCTTAAATAAGCTTTGGCTTTTAAACCATGTTTTACAAACCGGTCGAGTTCATTAAGATAAATATTGGCAAAAATCTGGCTGGTCAAATTTCCGATTGGTATTCCCCGCCTGCCGGCGGGTAAGTAGGGCCGCAGCCCGTCTCTCTCTCTCTCTCTCTCTCTCTCTCTCTCTCTCGAGTCCGTAACTTGAGATCACCTCATTTAATAATCTTTTAGCGTTCTCGCAACCAACTCTTCTAAAAAGGAACTGCCGAAGATTTTCGTGGTCAACATAATCAAAGAATTTTTTAATATCCGCTTTCCAGAAATATCCGTCTTTATATTTATAGGAAAATTCTTGAGCCCTATCGATTGCGCCGACAATACCCTTATTTTTCCGGCAACTCCAAGCATCATAAATAAAAGTTTTATCAAAAATACTCACGAGAAATTCGTATAACAGACGATGGACTATTCTATCATCGATTGAAGCGACGGCGATTTTACGGCGTTTGGAATCAGAAACCCAAAAACTTCTATAGCCACCATGCTGATAGTTACCATCATTTAGCCGTCCATAAAGTTCTAAAATATTTTTTTCTAAATAATATTGATACTCTTCCAACTCCGATGTTTTTCTTTTACCTCGGCGAAAAGTGTACCAGGAAAAATAAATATTTGCTATACTTAAATCAATGGAAATATTACCCATCATTAATCAATCCTACGATTTATATAAATTCATTCTTGAATTTAACGCCAAGCTCGAAAAAAGATGGCGCTATTCTTTGGGCATGAGTCTTGAAAATTCGATTTTGGATCTGCTTGAAGAGCTAATTATGGCTAAAAATGCGCCGAAAACCCTAAAATCTTCTTATCTCCTTAAAGCTTCCGGCCGATTAGAAATAATTACTCTGAAACTAAGAGCCTGCTTGGAACTGCATTTAGGGAATGAAACCAAAATTTTCCAAGCGCAATCTGATTTAAGAGAAATCGGCCGCATGCTTGGCGGATGGATTCGATCTCTTTCTTAGGCTTAATATCAAAAACGTGCACCTAACTTAACCTGAATGTGATATATTTGAACCAGTAATTTAAAGTTAATTTACAGGAGGATGTAAACATGGTTAAAAAAACTGTCCTAAATGCAGTTCAAATCGTTGCGTAAAAAAGGGTAAAAGTACTCGCTCGGCAAAAAAGCAAAGATATTTTTGCAAAGATTGCCAAAGTTATTTTCAAACGAAATCCAGACCTCAAAAATTAGAACAAATTATCCTGGGAAAATATGTCGGAAAGCGCCAGACTCTCAAGAATCTCTCTTGCGAGTACGGCAAAAGCATCAACTGGGTTAGAACTAAAATCGAGAAAGCGAAAACCATTAAAAAGAAGACCACACCTGATGGTCTAGTTTTTGTTGTCGATGCTACTTTCTTTGGCAGAGCATACGGTTTTCTGGTTTTTAGAGCGGTCGAGCTCAAACGTAATCTCTATTTCAAACCTGTTATATTCGAGACAATCAACGAGTACCTAATGGGAAGAATTACCCTAGAAAATCAAGGCTTTAAGTTTAAAGCTATTGTTTTGGATGGCAGACCCGGAGTGAGAAATCTATTTTTAGATGTCCCAGTCCAGATGTGTCATTTTCATCAAAAACAAATTATCCAGCGTTATTTAACCTTAAACCCAAAGTTAGAAGCAAGCTTAGAACTCAAAGCTATTAGCGATACTTTGACCTATGCCACCGAGAAAGAATTTACCCAAAAACTACTCCTATGGCACCAAAAGTGGCAAGAGTTTCTAAAGGAGAGAACAACCGACCAAATTACAAACCGATGGCATTATACTCACAAGAGAACGCGAGCGGCTTTTAGAAGCCTTAAAACTAATTTGCCATATCTTTTTACGTATCTAAAATATCCTGAACTTAATATCCCCAAAACCACCAATTCTTTAGAGGGCAGTTTTAGTTGGCTAAAACAAAAAGTAAACATTCACAGAGGCTTTACCAAAGAACTAAAAGACAAAATAATTAACTATATTTTGCAAAACTAGGTGCACGTTTTTGATATTAAGCCCTTTCTTAAAACAAAAAGAACTTCCACCGAGGAGCGACACCCAATGTTCGAATTCGAGTTAGAGGGATCGTTCCTGTTCAAGTTCGCCTGACGATCGTCACGGTTCCAGTTCGCGTTCGGGACATTGTCAGAACCATTTGTGACCCCGCCGCATTATTCATCAGACAGCCGCAGCCATCCAATTTAGAATTAGCTTTCATATTTCATTCCTCTCAAATCGGAATGAACGGGGCTCACGTGGAAATTCATTTGTTTGCTGTTTTTCGAAAGTGTTCGCGGTTAGCGAAGTTTCACTTATTTTCTAAAACAAATTTTGGGCGCCCCGCCCAAGGCGGGTTCATTAGCCCAATTGCGTCTAGCTGGCTAACGCCAGCACCTAAAGTTAAAAATATAAAGAAAAATTAAAGAACAAATTTCAAAACTATTTTATTTCCACCGAGGAGCGACACCCAAAGCCCGAAAACGAGACAGAGGGACCGCTCCCGTCCAAGTACGCCAGACGAGCGTCACGGTCCCAGTCCGCGCACGGGACAAAGCCAGAAGCCGGGAAATAAGCACCGGTAAGCCAGGAACCCTTACCTTGACCTTGCCAGTCATCTATTTGTTGGTTTCTTTCTTTTAAGTTAGTAATAGCATAAGTCAGCCATGTTTCAGGGGTGAGACCATGCTCGTTGGTCATATTTTCATCGTTTTGCATGATTTCAAGATACTGAGACGCTTTTTTACCTGGAGTAGGTTTAATGCGGCCGCCTTGAGTTTGTTCGTTTCGAGGCATGTCTGGCGTATCTTCAATAAACTCGATTTTGAAAGCACCTGAGTTAGCCAATATCTCTTGTTTAGTTTGCCCCTCATGATTTTGGGTGAAGCTTTCTGGAAAATAAACTAGCCCTCCGTTTGCGTCAGCACCGTTGTATCCTTCCCAAACCCATGTTGGTTCATTTCTATCAAGATCAAGTTTCGAGCCATCGGTAGCCAGTAACGTGCTTTCAGAATCTTTTTTAAGTAAGAGTTCTTTATACCTACTAATTAGGATGTCCAGAGGCATGCCAAAGGGAGTAATAAGCATTTTGTTAAAACCTTGCTCATTTTTCTTTTCTAAAACTTCCATCTGTTCTGGGGTAATTCGAGACATAATTTCCTGGAAATCTGGTACTGGATACTCTTGACCGTCAATACCAATGATCCCTAATTCCTGACTTTCGGGCAGTATCTCAAGAATACCTACTTCATTAAGTATTTTGACCTGTGATTCCCATTGTTCTTTCAGATTTAACCGCTCGGCAAATGCTTCGCGTTGAATTTCGAATGGTTGTAAGTTTTCTGTCATAATATTCCTTTAGATTTCTACTACAGTTCTAACGCCAAAATTTTGTTGTGATTCACTATTGAAGTCGGCACCCAAAAAAGCAGAATCACTTTTTATGCGACCCCATCCAGCACTAGCTATTTCTTCACCTGACGGGCCATATTGATAACCAGAACCGATTAAATAACAAGTTTGACCGTTTCTTCCAGCGCTATCAATTTGCTTTCCGTTATTTCTTAAATTTAAAATTGCATTACAAAGCCAGTCTTCTGGTGTCATACCTTGTTCGTTCGAATACATAGCATTTCGTTGTACCTGAAGTAAATATTGTCTTGGACTCATACCTGTTTCAAGCTGTTTTCTGCCGCCAATAGTTTGACCTTCCTCTTGCTGAGGAATATGGTCTAAATCTTCAACAAAATGAAATTTCCAGGGGCTATCTTTTGAAATTATTTCTGATTTCGTTTCGCCACCATAATCGGGATGAGTTGGGTAGTAGGCTAACTTTTTAGTTAGATCTGAGCTTTTAAATTCATTATCCATAAAAGTTATTGGATTTTTCGGATTAATTTCTATCTTTTCACCATTAGAATTGATTACACCGCCATTTTCAGATTGTTTAACTAATTCTCGTTCATAACGATCTATCAACCTTTCTAAAGGTATCGCGAAAGGCACTAAGAGCATTTTATTAAATCCTTGTTCGGATTTTCTTTCCAAAATCTCCGCCTTTTCCGGGGTGATTTTTTGCATTATCTCCGAATATTCAGGAACTGGGTATTCCCGACCATCAATTCCAACAATGCCCAATTCTTGCGATTCAGGTAATAATTCTAAAATACCTACTTCATTGAGAAACTGAACCTGTGATTCCCACTGTTCCTTGAGTTTTAATCGTTCGGCAAGTGCCTCACACTGGGTTTCAAAAGGTTGCAAGGATTCATTCATAAATTGCTTCCTAGCTCAATCAAGTTTCTAAAATTAATAAAATTCTTTCGACTTTTCAAAATTTCTCCTTTTGCGCCGCCGATGACAGCGCCAGTAGAAGAGGGATCGTGAATATCATAGGCTGCTCTGAAATAACAATCATCTTTTGGAAGGTACGATCCCATTAACCAATTTGGGATTATTTCTTTGGAATCAGTGCAATCTATTTGTTTTCCACTTTCTTGCAAATTCGTAATTGCATGCATCAACCAATCTTCAAGCGTATATCCAGATAAACCGCCTTCTTGAAGATAAGAATCGATTTTCGTCTCAATCCTCTTGTTTTCAAGAGAGTTTGTATCCTGAACCAGACAAAAGTGCCAAATTTTTCCTTGCTCTATCGATTTCTTTTTTGTTTTACCAGTCTCTTGTTCTTCGCCCAATTTTCCAAAATACAAGAGTGTGTCATCGTAACCATCTTCGATAAGTTTAACAGGTAACTTAATAGGTTCATCACCGTCAGATATATTTATACTATTTCCTTGTGAATCTTTAAGTTCTCCTGTTTTGTCTTTTCTCTTTAGAAGAGAAGAATATCTATCAATTAGTTGTTTTAAAGGCATCGCAAACGGCGTAATAATTAGTTTGTTATAATCTTCTTCCTGTTTTGCCTCTAATAATTCCAAATTTTCTGGTGTTAGTTGGTTAAGCACATCAGAGTATTCTGGTATCGGATATTGCTGACCATCAACGCCAATAACTCCCAATTCTTGGCTTTCAGGAAGAATTTCTAAAATACCAGCCTCATTTAGTACACGAATTTGAGATTCCCATTGGTCTTTTAGTTTTAGTCTTTCAGCTAAGGATTCTCTTTGGATTTCAAATGGTTGTAATGATTCATTCATATTACCTTTTCAATCTAAATTTAAATAGTTTAAATCTGTACGACCGACCTAAAAATAGCTTTTGATTTCTCCCTCTCAAAGGGAGAATAGATATGAAAGTTAATTTGATTGTTTTTAAATAAAGAGTAAACAGTTTCTCCTTTTTTACTAAAAGCACCAAGCCAACACCTGTCAATTGATTCATTTTGAAAATCAATCTGCTGGTTTTTTTCCTTTAAGTTAGTGATGGCATATGCAAGCCATGCCTCTGGAGATATTTCCTCTTCGCCGATATAAGATTCGTTCTCTTTCATTAGCTTTAGCTGATGACTCCAATCTCTTACTAAATCGCCATTTGGTTGTTTGTAGCCATATTCCTTTTTATCTGAATCTTTCTCGAACGGGACGGGAGAATCTTCGATTAATGCGACTTGCCAACCCGGGTAACGCATTTCGCTTACAAGAAATTCCGATTTCGTGAATCTTTTTCCATTTGATGGAATATAAAACAAAGAATCATTTTTAGTCATATCAACGATAGGATTATTGATATCGAGGTCAAATTCTTCGTTTTCAGCCCCTACAAGGGTCTTTTCGTGTTTTTTTTGGACTAATAATCTAGCATAGAGTTCTATGGTTTCTTGAAGGGATTTAGCGAAGGGAACCAATATTAACTTATTAAACCCCTGTTCAGTTTTTTGGGTTACTAAGTCTGCTTGTTCTTGAGTAATTTTATTAAGAATATCTTCATAATTGGGGATTGGATATTCTTTTTGATCAATTCCAATGATTCCCAGCTCCTGACTTTCAGGTAGAATTTCAAGAATTCCAACTTCGTTAAGTATTTTTATTTGCGATTCCCACTGCTCTTTGAGTTTTAGCCTTTCAGTTAAAGCTTCTCTTTGGACTTCAAATGGTTGTAAGGATTCATTCATATTTTCCCTTTATAAATTCACGCTGAAACGCGCATTTCCGTCAGTTTGCGAAAAACCGCCAAATGCTTTATTTTGATTACGATTTTCTTCTAAAGTTTTTATTACTAAATATTTACCTTTGTAATTAGATCGATTATCAGCAAACCATGCTGCCGGGATAGTCCTCTTCTCTCGCAGAGACGATCCCGCCAAAAGACATGGTTCGAGATAATCTGAAAACTTTTTCTCGTTCTGGAAAAAATTCATTGACTGAGTCAACCAGCTTTCAAGAGTTAATCCTCTAAATCCACCTTGCACCATGGCCTTTTTTTGCTTGTTGATATCTTGTATGTATTTCTGAGGTTCTTTGGCAATAAAATCAATTTCCCAACCACCATTTTCTTTAATGCAATCTATTTTTGTCAAACCGTCTTTGCTATCGTCTGAGTTTGGGTAGTAAACCATTTCTCCGTTAATATCGGAATCGAGAATATTTCCATTATCTTCAATAAAGTTATCAGAATTGATTCTTTCATCACTTCCATAAGCATCAACAACTTGGTTTTCTGATAAGACTTTCTTAAATGATCCTTCAACTAATTTACACAGTTGCCTCAAAGGCATTGCGAAAGGAGTTAAAATTAATTGCTTATAACCGTTTTCTGTTTGATTTTCTAAAATCTCAGCTTTTCCTTGAGTAATACGACCTAAAATTTGTTCATAACTAGGTATTGCATATTCTTGTCCATCAATTCCGATAATTCCTAGCTCCTGACTCTCTGGAAGCAATTCCAAAACACCCGCTTCATTCAGCATCTTAACCTGTGATGCCCACTGGTCTTTGAGTTTTAGCCGTTCAGCAAGTGCTTCGCGCTGTATTTCAAATGGTTGAAGATTTTCACTCATATTACTCTCCATATCTATCTCCTTTAAAATTTTTGCAGTGGCCCGCCGAAGGCGGGATACCGAATCAAAGATAAAGAAAAAAGAAAGTTTAAAAGCCAAATATCAAATTACTGAATTTCCACCGAGGAGCGACACCCAATGCTCGAAAGCGAGCCAGAGGGAACGCTCCTGTCCAAGAACGCCCGACGACCGTCACGGCTCCAGCGCGCGCGCGGGACACTGTCAGAACCGGGGAAATAGGCACCCGTAAGAAAATTTATTTTGCCTTGACCTTGATAATCGTCAATTTGGCCATGGTTTTCTTTTAATTGGGTTATAGCTAAAACCAACCATGCTTCTGGTGTCAAGCCGACCTCATTTTGATATTGAGGATCGATTTGTAATTCTTTTAAATATTGATTTGGTGATTGTCCGGCTTCTAGTTGTTTGCGGCCGTCAAGTATCTCTCCCTGACCTTTAGCAGGGATATTAATATTTTCTTCAAGTAATTCAAATTGCCAAGATTTACCTTCTTGTATTAGGGTATTTTTTGTTTTACCACCGTGATTTTGTTGATCAAATGTATTCGGGAAATAAACTAACTCACCGCTTGCATCAGCACCGGTATATTTGTCCCAAACATAGATTGGTTGGTCGCGATCGAGATTAAGTTTTGAACCATCAGTTGATGAGAGTGATCCTTCCGCATCTTTTTCAATAAGAAGCTTTTTGTATCGATCAATCAATATGTCTAGCGGTACAGCAAAAGGAACTAGGACCATTTTATTGAATCCTTGCTCATTCTTTTTCTCTAAGACTTCCATCTGCTCCGGCGAAATTCGAGACATAATTTCCTGAAAATCTGGTACTGGATGCTCTCGACCGTCAATACCAATGATTCCCAACTCTTGGGCCTCTGGAAGGATCTCCAAAATACCAGTCTCATTCAAGATTTTAACTTGTGATTCCCACTGTTCTCTTAGATTCAATCGCTCAGCTAACGCTTCACGTTGAATTTCAAATGGTTGTAATGATTCATTATTCATAGTTATATCTCCACTGAAGTACGTAGACTAGCGTTGGTTGACCTATCATCAAATTCACCACTAAATAATTCTGCTTTGCCTTTAGACCAACCTGCATACATCACTATTGGCACACTAGGAGCTTGTGCTGGGAAATAGGCGCCCAAAAGCCAAGAAAACTTTCCCCAACGATTACTATCAATTTGTTGGTTTCTTTCTTTTAAATTCGTAATAGCATATGTTAACCACGTTTCCATCGTCCATCCTTGTTCATTCGACATGTTTTCATCGTTCTGGATTATCTCTAGATACCTGGCTGGCATACTCCTGGATGGTGGACTGAATCTTCCACCTTGAGCTTGCCGGTTATCAGATAAGTCTGGTCGATCCTCGATAAACTCGATCTTAAACCCGGCACCTCTACTGAGTATCTCAGACTTAGTGAAGCCCTCTTGCTCCTCAAAATTACTTGGATAGTAGGACAGTCTTTTATCGATGTCAGTGTTCAGGGATATTAGGTTTGGGAAGGGGTTATTTTTGTCTAACTCAATCCTTAAACCATCAGTATCCAAAAGAGTTTCTTCATTACTTTTTTTAAGAACTACTTCTCTGTACCTTTGAGCTAAGGTCTCCATGGACATACCAAAAGGCACTAATAGCATTTTACTAAACCCTTGTTCAATTTTCTGCTCCAGAATTTGTGCTTTTTCTGGTGTAAGACGATCTATGATTTCTTTATAATCTGGAATTGGATATTCTTCACCATCAATACCAACGATCCCTAGCTCCTGACTTTCTGGGAGCAATTGTAGAATTCCTGTTTCATTAAGAATACTAATCTGTGACTCCCATTGTTCTTTGAGTTTTAATCTTTCAGCTAATGCCTCGCGTTGAATTTCAAAAGGCTCTAAATTTTCACCCATTAGTCCTACCTTCTAGCGATCTGTGCCAAGCGGAGCCGCCATACATATGAGGTTTGTTTAAATCGGTACCAGTCGCCAAATCATCATATATCATTGACTCCGGCCTACCACGACCGTCGTCAATAGCTCTTAATCGTGTCATCTCAATCGGTTCCGTTGAAAAACTCTCCGGCATTTTAACTGAACCGCCATATTGGGTTGCTATCACTTCGGTATTAATGGGTAAGCCCTCGAAAATTTTCTCAACTCCACCCATAATTTGTTCGACTTGTCTTGCGTCTTCAATGCCAGGGGCGTAGTAAATGCCGTTCATCATGACGCCAAGTTTGCCCTCATTATCTTGAGCAAAACTGCCAAAGATAAACCCGATGTTTTCATTTACCTTTTTGCCTGGTTGATCAGTTTGGACTTGAGGCATTTCCATCGAAAGAACAAAACTCATTGGGTCTTTATTAATCGAAGCCACCCAAATTTTATTAGGCGTATTATGTTGAACCCGCATCTCATAATTAGAGCTGGAAAAACAACAAATTTTACTGTCGGCAAAACGGACCATAGTTGCCAAACGATCAACTTTATCCAAATATTGTAAACCAACACGGGTTCGTTTTTTGCTTTCTGTTTTTGGTCGTTCATAGGTCAGAACATCATTGATAGTTTGAAACGGTCCCTGCAAATGGCTTTCCATTTCTTTGACTAAAGTAATATCGTTTTCTCTTAACCTTTGTTCGCCTAAAACCTGCATGGTAATGAATGTAAAAATCGCGCTCGGGCTTTTTTCGGTCAAAGCAATTATTTCTTGGCTTAAGCGATCAACTTCAGCCTCTTTTTCTTCCTTGCTTAATCCCGTAAAACGATCATCAACTTTCATTTCTCCAACTGCAGCACGACGAGTTTCTAAGTTAGCAATATCTGAATCGATTTCGTCAATTTTTCTTTGAAGCTCACCGCGCTTGCCTACATCAGTTTGCCTGGCCAATCCTTGTTCAAGGCCAGTTCTGGCTTTCTTTTTACGAGAAATTTCACTGTTTAGATCCGAAACATTTCTATTTTCACTCTTTAAGGCAATAAGCAATTCTTTATTTATGCGTTTTAAATCAATTCTTTTAGCATCTAGTTTAGGCAATAATTCTTCGCCATGAATCTGGATTTGATCGCTGGTTAAAACTTGATCCAGAGTTGTTTCAATAACCATTTTATCGCCGAATTTAATCCAAGAATCTTGCAAATCGTTTTTAATTCTCTCTTGAAAATCCGGATATAATCCGTTTATCTCGGCAATTATTGCCTGTCTGTCGGTAAAAGTAGTGGCTTGCTGCATTCTGGCAAACATTTCTTGTGCTTGTTCGCTCCCGTCGGCTTCCAAGTATTCACGATACATTGGGAAAGTTAAAACCACGCCCAACTGATCTTTACCCAAAACCTGACCGATTTCGCCGTTAGCATTATTTAAAGCAGCATTTTCCGAGATTTCAAAGCTAACCTCTTGATATGCCTGTTGTGAATTTGGCAGTGGAAAATGGCCTGCTCTTAGTCTGGTAATAACATCATTTGCTTGACCCTCGTTCATTCCAGAATTTAGCAAGGTTTCTTTGAAACTTTGAATCGGTCGTTCATTTATTTCCAAATCGGATATAAGTCCAAGCATTTCCTTAAATTTATCAAAACTATAATTGTTAATTAAATTAAAGCGATCATCTCCGCCGTGAAGAAGGAAATAAATCATCGCTTTGTTTTCATTATTTTTTAGTAAATCTACTAGCTCACTGTTAGACTTAACTCCACTGAATTCTGCTTGAGATGAGGCAATTCTTTCAAAACGCTCGGAAACCGGAACTGTTTGCCCATCATCACCTTGCCAGTTTTCATCCTTTGAAATGAATTCCAAAATTTCTTTATTAGGAATAACTCCTAATTCATCAACCGTACCTTTTAGGATATCGAGCCTAAATTTTTCATCATCTGGCTCACGACCCTCATTGGAAGCAGTTGTTTTTCTTGTGTTCCACCAATCGGCAACATCTTTTGGTAAGTATCCTTTATCTACCAGTTTGCCAAATAGATAAATAGACATATGATGATTTAATTCTGGAGACGCTGCTGTTTGCAAAATAATATCGTTGCCACGCCAATCATCAAAATTATCTATCATCACTTTCATGATTCGGGGCAAATGATCTGTTTGTCTATCTACACCTTCTTCTCGACTATCCGTTTCATCCCGAATGAGTTCCAAGATCAACTGTCTGGCATCTTCGCCAAGAGTTCCTAAAGCTTCACCCATTAATTGAACTGTTTTTTTGTCCGACGGATCAGTTTCTGATAGAGAGCTTCTTAACTCTCTAAATAAACGCATTCTGACTTGGCGGCGTTGCTCTTCTTCTGGTGTATTTTTTTCAATTAACGATTGGTGTAAAACACTCGACACCGATGTGTCTAGTTCAATACCAATCTGGCGGCGTTGATCCTCAGGGATAAGTTTTAGAAAATCTTCACGTTCATTTTCATGGAGAACTAAAGCATATGATTTAATAAGTTCTGGATCCATTTGGGCGGCTTGAGCAATTTTTTCTTTGCTTGGCAATTCTTGAGTATCTAAAAATCTTTTTTGAATACCAAGCGTAATTGCATCCGGCAGCAGGTTTGAAGGCACGAGTTTTGGAATATGAGTCGCTCGGTCCATGTATTCTTTTGATTTGGATAAATCCTCTGAAAAATCTTGTCCGGCAAGTTGCTCATATTTTGCTAAGTTAGCATACAAGTAGCCGCCAAAGTTAGGAGCAATTTCTCCCATGGTGGCGATCTTAACACGCATACCTTTTTCTTTTTCATCCAAAGTGGCTTCGGCTTGAGCTGGATCCATCTTTTCTTCGCCATCTGCCTCACGGTTTACTAAAGATAAAATTCGTTCGTAGTAAGCTTTGTGTTCAGGCGTACTTTCTGGTGGATTTAAATTAAGCGCGTTAACCTTGAGTTCTTGACTGCGCTTTCTTAAATCGCCTCGCATCAAAATTGCTTGCCGATCTTCAGAAGTTAATCCACCTAAATTATCAAATTCTACACTATGATTTTGAAATTCACCCATCCTTTTATTCTCCTTATTGTTTCAGGGAATCCACCAGAATTAATCAAATGATTTTGTATAATAATCTCAATCTTATCGTAGCGAAAAGCTACGGATAATTCAAGAAAAATCAAGGGTTTTCTTCCACCTGTCTTCTAATTGTATAGAGATCTCGCTTCGGCTCGCTCTCGCGGAAAATGTCATTTACGGCTTAGATCTAAAAATGACATTTATAAAACAAACAGGCCAAAACAAAAACCCGCATTTCGATCTTGCGATTTACTTTGCGGGTCAATTTACATGTTTTTATCTTTAGTTGGTAGCGTTTTCTTTATAAGTTTCAACCGCTTTTCTGACAATTGCGCGGTCTTTTTCTTTTTCTTCTTCGGAAAGTTCCGCATATGGTTTATTTTGTTCTGCGGGAGCCCAGCTACCGTTTCTCTCAAGCCATTTTTGATGAATTATATCGCTCGTTTCTTCAATAAATTGATCATCTAATTCTTTTCCTTCAGAAATAGCTTTATAAATTTCCGGAATTGCTACTTCGGCTGAAGCTTTGTTTTCGCCTTTCCAATCTTCCGGTAAATTTTCATAAGAGTTATTTGCGATATCTATTTGGTCGGTTCCGTTTTTTTCAATCCAAGCTTGATCTTTTGTCGTTTTTATTCGCGGCTCGAATGTGCCGTCTTCTTGTTTTCTTGGTGCGCGCCATTCGTCATGCAATTGGCCACCCAATTCGGTAATCTGTCCTGCCATTTTTTTTCTTTGCTCATCGCTCAAGCTTTCTTCAAACGAAGCTTGCTCTTTTTCATTTTGCTGTTCGTCCATTTTTCTCCTTCTCTATTTGTTATCTTCCAGACATTTGATCGTCGAAATCTCTCTCGTCTTGTCTGACATCGCTTGAACGAGTTTGATGTTCCTCGGATAATTTTTTGTAATTAGATCTTGCCTCGGTTAAATCATCGGGATCGCCATTAAGCTCGGCATGTCGCATATGCCAGTATGCATCGTCAACCTCTTGTCTTGATTTTTCTGCTTCACCTCTAGAATGCTGCTCTGTTTTATTTGGCAGTAAAAGGCCGTTAGCAACTTTATTGTAATTTGAGATAGCTTCTGCTTGTTTTTTAGTTATCTTATTTTGTAGTTTATTTAGTTCAGACCACTCTGCTTCTGTCGCAGTCCTATCTTCTCCTTGAATCTGATTGGATAACTCATTGTATTTGGCGGCTAAATCTTTCCATTCTTGAGTAGCATTACGAATTTCAGATATGATTGATCCGTTGCCTGTACGTTTAGATTCTTCTTGTGAAAGCCCTGATCTGCATCTTTCAAGAAAAGCATCGACTTCACCGAGTACAGGATCTGTTTGTAATTCGTTTTGTGAAGAAGTATTCTCTTGTTCTAATTCAAACTGTTCGGCCGCTTGTTTTTCTTCTTTAGACTTGAACTCGCCATTGTCTTCAATTGACATTTTTCTCCTTTTTAGTTATTTTAATTTGTTATATTCTTCAATTAATGCTGTTTGATATTCCGGAAAAAGATTGTCGCGTTGCAGGCGATCGGCGAAAATTTTCATAACCGGCACGTATTTATCAATATATTTTTGTTTTTGCTTTATCTGAGCATCTGTCTCGGTTGGTAATTTTGATAATTTTAAAGCGTTTTCGGAAAAATCCGCCAATTTAATCCGCAAAACATCAGGATCTTCAATGGCTTCCGCTACATGTTCGGCATAAAGTTTATTTTTTAATTCTTTATATTGAGAATTTTCTTTGGTAATACCTTGACTAGCTAAAACGGCATCAAAATCGGGATTTGATAGATGTGAGACAATATTTGCCACTCTCTCACCGTATTTGGTTTGAATTTCCGTCAAAGCTTTTTGCTCGTCCGTTAGAGATGTGTCAGTCTGCTCGGTCAGAGACGCTAATTTATCGGCTTGATCTTCAACCGAATCATGCATTAAGGCTGCGATAACCAATCCTTTGTCCGGGTTGGGCGACATACCGATGGCTTTTTGGGCAACAGCCAGAGGGTGACTGACATAAGGGCTTCCTTCTGGCCGATCTTTTTGATAAATATGCAGAGTAAACATTAAAGTTAGTGCATCGTAGATTTCTCTCTGATCTTCGGCAGAAAATTTTTCATTAATTTCTCTGACAAAATTTTCCAAACTTTCATTCGTAGCTTGAAACTGTTCTGTTTGAGTTCTTTCAAATTGTCCTAACTGTTCAAGTAAAAGTTCGTCAAACCGGTCGCCGGGCTCATTCCCGACAGGTTGCTCAGCTTGCGTAGGTTCTTTTTCAAATTTTGCAATTTCTTCCTCTGGCATGTAGCCCAGTGATTCGCCCATCTTTGTCTCCTTCTTTATTTTCGTCGTTTATCTATTTTTCGGGCAAGTTATTAATTTGATCAAATAGCTTTTTCTTTTCGTCGTCGTTCAGACTTTGACTAATATTCTGAAGATATTCTTTAACTATTGGTTTAGCGGTTTCAAAAAATATTCTTCTTGTCTCTTCGGGGTTGTTTAACAGTGATTTGTCTGTCATTTTTTGAGCAAAAGCGGATGTAATAATTTCCGACAAGTCCATTAATTGGTTGTTCGCTTCTTCTTCTGAAAAACCAACCGATACTAGTACATTTTTAGTTTTATTTGATAATTCGATTAAATTCAAATCATTGTTCATTATAATCTCCTTTTTATTGCGTTCTTCTCTGCCCTAATGATCCTAATGCAATTATTCCCGTCATCATAAAACCAGCACCAGCTGAAGCCAACTCTATTGCTTCTGCTCCGGTAAGCCCTTTATCAATGCCTGCGCCAAGAGCCATGCCAACTCCCGTAACCGCCATAAGACCACTCAGGATGCCTGCCGTAATTGCTTTTTTGTCTTCATCGGATATCTTGGGAAATTTTTCTCGCATAGACTGAATAAAATTTCTTCCATTTCTTTCCGGGACAGTGATATTTTCAGTTTCTTTGATTTCTTGTTGGCCATTAACCGGTGCTTCAAAACCTTCTGCGGCTTGTCTTTCTTCTTCTGATTTAAATTCTCCTTGTTCACTTTCTAAATTTGACATATTGTTACTCCTTTTTTAATAGCTTTCCTATTTTCATTTTACCCCCCCATCACTGGCGTCAAGATTTTGTCAATGGTGGGTTTCTTTTCTTCCGCCCAGTCTTCCCATCGTAAGGACAGGTCTAAAATCGTCAAGGTCGGTTCTTTTGACTATTAAATACTTTCATTAAGGTAGGACTCCACCTTGACTATTTTAGCGTGCTGTCCTTGCCTTCCAGTCGACAGGCGGAAGGTCGATACGCTTGTTCTTGAGATTAAAGATAATAGAATGGAGGTCAAAATGAACTGTGTACAAACTTTGGACGTGGCGCAAAAGAACGATGGGTTCCGTAGGATGGGATATGGAGTGTTAATGACTTCTGGAGCACGGGACTTACCGGATCCCGAAGGGTTACTAGCCGCGGTGCGCGATTACGATCGGTTTACCGATGACAATGATCCCTATGGTGAGCATGACTTCGGTTCGCTCATTTGGCAGCGGGAAAGAGTTTTTTGGAAGATTGATTACTACGATCAATCATTGGGCTATTGGCAAGACCCGACATCTCCGGAGTGCCAGCGCAGGTTAACGGTGATGCTGGCTGAGGAGTATTGAGAGATGAGGGCCTGGAAGTTGTGGTGACTTTCAGGCCTTTTTCTTTAATTTAATTTAATTATTGGAGGTTAAAATGGATAATCAGGAAAATAAGTTCAAAGAGATGGCGAGGCGCAACGATGTTGCCCGACAGCTAGGTTTAAATGTTGTATTAACTAACAAGGCGGCTGAATTACCGGATATTGAAGAATTGCTTTATGCAGTCCGTTCTTTTAATAAGTTTAACAAGCATGATGATTTTTACGGCTGGCACGATTTGGGATATTTTGATTGGAAAGGTCAAAGAGTACTTTGGAAGATCGATTACTTTGATCCGACTTTAACACATTTTGAGGATCCGCTTTCAGATACATGCAAACGGGTTGTGACTATAATGCTTGCCAAAGAGTACTAATTAAAAGGCTCGGGAGTTTCCAGACTTCCGGGCTTTTTTTGTGGTTGAAATTCATACTTTATCATACAAAGTGGTTATATCGGCGATTTCTTTCGCGGGAACATCTAAAAATGATATGGAATTCAACTTTTTATCCTTCTTTAATATCTGCGACACTAACGCGTAACTAAGCGAGTAGCCCGACCATTTAGCAACGCCTAGTTTCTTTGAACCGCTTAAAAACCAATCGTTGTAAATTTCATCATCAATTTTTTCATCCAAAATTGGGGATATTTTCTTTAGTAACTTGGCCGCATCCGTTCCACCTAGTTTAGAAATCCAGACGGGTGTTAATCCGTAAGTTTCGTAGACAAATCGATCGGCCAACCCTTCGCTGATTAGGCATTCTAAAACCGTACTCTCGCCGATTTTGATTCCCGATTGTCGGCGCGCGAGATGGTAAAGTTCGTGAGCCAAAGTTAATTTAAGCGAATCAAAATCAAAATTCGGATGATTTAAATCGACGCTTATCTCGACAAGAGCGCTCGAAGGGCAGTACCCTCCGATACCGTTGACATCTTCCAAGCCATTCGATCCCGGCGTTAGAAAAACACCGATTTTGGCATCCTTAAATTTTATTCTCCTGGCGCATTTGTCAATAATTTTTTCAACCCACTGTTTTGTATTCGGCACCGATTTCGCCAGATATTCTTCAACGAATATTTCCATATTATCCTTTCTTGCCCAAACTATAGCAAATTTTATCGCCGATAGAAACACAAGCGAAATTTATTGCTTAAATTTTCTTCCAAATATCACTGGTAAGGCCAAACTCTTTAACCTTATCGGACGTGGTCAAATCGATGATCAAATCCGATCCGTCGAATTGTGCGAGCTTTGTTTTGACGTAATGTCTGACGTAGGCCAGAACTCTGTCATTGGGGCAGACGATCATAATCGTCGGGAAATCCGTTTTCGTTTCTGATTCCCAAACGCTTCCTCGATAAAATTTAAGATATTGCTTTATTCTTTGCCTTAAATATTGATCCGGCAGATCGTACAAAATTTCCAAAAAGGACCGTTTAGTCTTGCCAGATTTCTTTTGGGCAACATAGGCGGAAGGCTTGAGATCGCTAAGTATATCTTTGAGCGGATGGGCCGGATAATCGCTTCTCATCTGCATGATCGATTGGACATCTTTGTCTTGGCGGTTTTCAAATCCGAGGTAAATATCGGCCAGCAGAAGACAACAATCCCTAAAACTGCTTGATCGATTATCTTCCCGATAAAGATTCTTGATCGCTTCGGCTTCGCAATTATCTTGCGATCTCAAAAACCGGATCCCGTTTGGGCCGATATGGTAAACGGCCGGCCGAAGTTTGTTTGGGAACGTATCTTCATGTGATCGCTTAAGATATTCTTTTTCGGTCAGGTCTTTTAGATAGTAATTGAGTTTACTGACCGATTTAATTTTGAGTAATTTTTGTATTTGGATTCGATTAAGAAATCTGAAGCGATAGATGAGTTGGATAATATTTTCTTGTGTTTTGGTAATTGAGGGTAGTTTAGTCATTGGAGTTTTTAATTTGATTGATGTTGTTGTGTTGCAGTTTGTTTGTATTTTTGTTTTTTTACTTATACTTATGCCAATCCCTACCTACTCCTCCTTGTATAAGGTTAATGCGAAAACATTCCATTGTTTTAATCTCAAAACCCGTCATTTGTTGGTGGTAACGCCTACCACCAAATTTTCCCGTTTTCGGACTCCGTTTTCGGCTCTAATTCGGGTTCGGTTTCCGGCTGTTTGATCGGTTTTTTTGCGATAGCTTTAGTCTTAACTTTTTTGATTTCTTCATTCTCCGTTTTCACCGCCCGCGGTTTCTTTAATGTCTCGACTGGCACGGCGTATTGTTTGCGAGAACGGTTGATCGTGTCTTCGGCGGTTTTCTCGTTACTTTCAATTGTAAAATCATCTGCCTGTGCTAGGAAAGCGTCTTGGGGTTTGCCCACCGATATTTTCAGGTAAAAGTTGTAAAGCGGCAAGTTTCCGATTTCGTGTTTGGAAACTTCGGGCGAAAAGATCGGCAGAATGAATTGCTCGTCTTCGGGATTGGCCGTTCTAAAACAAATGACCGTGCCGACGTTGGCTAGGATCGTTTTGACGATATTTTGGTCTTCGATCTGCGAAATCGACTGATGCGCCAAAATCGTTGAAAGCCGGTATTTCCTGGCTTCCGAGACCAATTCGCCGAAACTTTTAGTCGCGAAGTTTTGAAACTCGTCGACATAGAGGTAAAAATCTTTTCGTTTTTCTTCCGGAATCCTGGCCCTGGAGAGCGCCGCCAACTGGATTTTGGCAATGACCAGCGAGCCGAAAAAGCTTGATTCGTCTTCGCCGATTTTACCTTTGCTTAAATCACAGAGCAGAATTTTACCAGAATTCAAAACCTCGTCAAAATCCAACTTGCTTTTCTTTTGAAGCAGGATGTTGCGATTAATCGGCGAGCTTAAGAGTCCGCCGATTTTGTTGGTAATCGGAGAGACGACAGTGTTTCTTTGAAGGTCGCCGTATTTGGCGAATTCGTAAGTCCAGTAGTCTTTTAAAGTTTCGTTTTCCAAAGTTTTCATCACCTCCTTGCGATAAGCCTCTTTGGTTAAAATGTCGAGAACCGTTTGCAGTGTCGGCTCAGGCGTTTCCAGAGCGGTTAGAATCGCGTTTTTTAAAACATATTCCATTCTCGGGCCGAACGAATTTACGGGATAAAACTTTTTAATAATGGAGACGATACTGCTTACCACCAGAGACTTTCGTTTTTCAAGCTGACTCGAAGTAAGAGTGTTATCATATTCGAGTTCCAACAAGTTTAAGGCGACGGGATATCCGTCGTCGTCGGGCGCGAACCATACCACGTCTTTGATGCGTTCTTCGGGAATTACCCGTAAAAGATTCTCCACCAGTTGTCCGTGCGGATCGACTACGGCTACCCCCTTGCCATTGGCAATATCGTTGTAAATCATGGTCGACAACAAGGTTGTTTTACCCGAACCCGTCGCCCCTAAAATATAGGTGTGGCGCCGGCGTTCTTCCAGGGTTTGTCCGATTAAAGTTTCGGAGCCTCCGTAAAGGTTTTTAGCAAAGACATTATCAAACTCGGTCGAAGCCTGTTTAAACGATAACGGCGCCGGCAGCGGATTATTTTTGCTTTTAACAAGATCCTCGGTTTTGGTCGTGCCTGCATATGGGAAATGATAGAGATCGGCCAGTTCCGAGGCCGAAAGAATCGGATTGTGGGCCGAAGACAATTCTCGGCCCTGGAACGCCGAGAGTACAGACTTGACCGAAGTAAACCACCCCGGAGATTTGACGACCAATGATTGATGACGACCTGAAAGCTGTCCGAGCGAGGCCAGAAAGCCTGAAACTCTTAAACCGTATTCTCGCTTGTTTTTGACGCGAACATATAGGCGAAGCGAGGTTTCAAACATCGGCTGACCCAGTTTTTCCTTAACCCTTATTTGCAGTTCCTGTTCGTAAGGGTTAATAATCTCCTGACGCTGGGCGGCTAAAAGAGTTGACCGTTGCGAAACCGGATCATGATATTCCTGCGAGCCACCTAAAAAATGCCCAATCACGTCCGAAACGGTTCTGGCAAAAGCTCCGACAAGACCACCGAGCCATTCGAAGACAGCCGCCGGCCACGATAAAGATGCCTCGATTGCACTTTTGTGCAGTTCCCCCGATAGCGGTTGATTGGTATAAATTTTATTTTCGATTTCTAAGACGCGCTTCATAATTTTACCGTGGGCGGAATCGGTTATGGGCGTCAAGACGATTTGAAAAACCATCTCTTCGCCAGATGCGAGTTTGGTCATATTGCCGGCTAAATAGGCGATCGTGTCGTGTTCAGCCAACACCTTGTTTTTTTCCAAGGCCAGTGCGAAATCGTTTTTTAATTTCAGTTCGGTGATACCGATACCCGCTTTTTGTTTTTCTTTAAAAGAATCGGAGACAAAATTGTCCGGCAGATAATCTTCAATTTCCTCGATTGAGAGACCTGGTAGAAAAGAGATAAGGCTTTTTGCGATGATTTCGGCATCGGAAGCGGGCGCACTCATAACATATCTTATTCCCAATTCTCGGCTCGACACGATTTCCAAAGAATACTCTGTTTTTGATCTTAAAATTCTTTGAAAAAAGGAACGCTGTCCGGCTAAAGCGTGAAAGAGCGAAAAGAGCTGCTCTGTCGCGTAGGCGGACTTTTCAGTATTGGATGGAAACGTGAGCATCAAATAAGCAAGAGGTTCTTTTTTAATCAGTTTGTGGCCGAACAATTTGAATATCAGGTAAAGGATAAATAAGAGAGCGATAATACCGATAATTACAAAAATCGGCGCGAATGAGAGCGACGATAGAGATGATAAATATGAGAAAAAGGCTAATTTTGACGAAACGGTTCCCGGAAATAAAATAGAGATCACGAATGACTTTTGAAGAAAATCGAGTGGCAGGTGGTGGTGAAAGGCGTTAAACAGATCGGCCACGAATTTGCCGTCTTGAGGTGTCGGCTGATAGTTTTTGATCTGATCGTTTTGTTCGAGGTAGGAAAATATGTCCAAAACATACTCCTTCCCCTCCGTTTTACTTTAGAAATTATCGCTTGTTAATTCACCTGCATACTAACAGATGATCTCATAAATTGTCAATTTTTTGCTTGCTTATTATGACCACAAAAAGTCCTGTGGATAACTTATAATATTTTGATCTCAAAGCCACTTCTCGCACTTATTACAGGTTCAATTCACCCTCTTGACAGTATCGCTATTACGATAGTATTATATAAATATAGCGATACTTTGGAGGTTAAATTGCAGTTATCTCAATTAAAATCAATTGAACAAAATACCGGCAGCACAGCCTTATTGGATATCCCAATAATTAACCGCCCTACCGTTCCACCTTCCATAAAAAGCCCCGCTGTAATGATGGATTTTACTAACGACAGAAGAAACATTGATGAAGAGACGCTTAACACCATATTTTTAGACAAGAAAGAAGAGACCAAGCTTCAAAAAGCCAGAAAGATTCTTGGGGAAGAAGTGGCTGGAGTTCCTGATGAAGAATTGGGAGTCTATATCGCCGAGTTTCAATTTCTTTTAGATTCTTGGCTTGACGAGTACGAAAAACAAGTTTTTGATGGCAAAACATTAAAGCAATTAACAAAGGAGGGACAAAATGGAGCATTTTACAGCCGGTAAAACCCAACAACCATCCAAGGCGGTGGTTTATCTTCGGGTCTCAACCGAAGAACAAGTCGGCAATTATTCGCTGGAAACACAGGAGGACATTTGCCGCAAGGAAGCGGAACGCCGGGAAATCGAAATTTTACAGGTTTTTCGTGAAGAGGGACGATCCGCCAAAACGATTACCGGTCGACCAGTATTAATTGAGATGTTAGAGTATTGTCGAAAACATCGGAAAGAGGTCGACGCGGTGATTGTTTACCGATTAGACCGAATTTCGCGCCAAACGGCGGACTATTTGGCTATCAGGAAAAAGTTGATGGAATCGGAAATTAAACTGCTTTCCGTGACCGAGCCGACCGGCAACAGCCCGACGGAAAAATTCGTCGAAACGATGCTGGCCGGTTTTGCTCAAATGGATAATGATGTCCGAAGCGAACGAACTAAAAACGGTATGCGTGCCAGGTTTTGGGCAGGTCTCCCAAGTAACGGCTGCGTACCTCCTGGCTATATATCTCAAAGCGGTTATGCCATTAAAGACTCCAAAACTTGGGATATTTGGCAAGAAACTTGGGCTCAAACGGCTACCGGTACCAAAACTTTGCGGCAGCTGGCCGTAATTCTCAACGAAAAAGGCATTACAAGCGGTAAAGGCGGAAAAATATACCCACAAGAGTTGAGTAGAATTTTCCGCAATAAATTTTATATCGGTAAAATCGTCTCCAAAAAGCATGGACTGGAAACTCAAGGTCAGCACCCGCCGATGGTAACCGAGGAACAATTTTATCGGGTGCAGGCCGTCCTGGATGGCAGAAACGTCAATATATCGGCGCCGCTGGCCAGAAGAAATCCAGACAATCCCGATTTTCCATTAAGACGAATTATAAAATGCGGCAAGTGTGGCGCCTCAATGACCGGCGGTTGGTGTAAAGGGAAAAGGAAGCATTACGCCCATTATTTCTGTTCCCATCGTTGTAGCGGCTCAAATGTGGCCGCAGGATTGTTGGAGGAAGCAACGATTGAAGAGTTGGGCAAAGTGGCTCCGAAAAAGAAAACTATCGAATTATTTATTTCCTATCTTCGGACAAAATACTACAGTCGGGCCTCGGAATTGGTTAAAAGAAGAGCTCAGGCGGACGATGAACTGAAAAAACTGTATGAATTTCGGCAGGCGTTGATCGAAAAGAATTTATCGGGTGTTTATTCCGATGAAATGTTTAAAGAACAAAACAAAATCGTCGAAGAAAAGGTGAGAGACATTCAGATTACCAAAAATGACGACTTGCTACGCAAATACAGCTTGGAGCTCATTATAAAATTTATCGAAACGAAATTAGCGAATTTAGTGGAAACATATCAAAAATCAAACCTGGAACAGAAGCGGGCGCTCTTGTGTTCAATATACCCCACCGGATTGCGATATAATGAAAAACGCTTATTAAACACCGAAATTAGCCCTGTTTATACCTCAATATTGGTCTTAAACAGCGAACCTGTCTCATTTGGTGCCCAGGACAGGACTTGAACCTGCACGGGATTGCTCCCATAGCCACCTCAAGGCTAAGCGTATACCAATTCCGCCACCTGGGCACACTTGTATCTCCATCATACCTTAAATTCCTAAAAAAATCAACAAAAAAACCTCCAAGTTACCCTGGAGGAGAAAGTAATTTAGTCAGAGTACGACATGATCGATTCGACAAAGGCGTTTCGAATTCTTATCGCTCTCGGATGAGTCGAGACTTCATTGTCATCAACAAAAGACCTTGGTAAGCGCAAACTGCGATCGTAGAAAAAACTGTCAGCGATTGCTCCAAGAATAGCTCTTGTTCGCTCCGAGCCAGTAAGCAATGGATCGATCGCAATCACAAATTGCCAGTGGGATTCACTAGTTGGTGCCAGTTTTGATGTACCAAATCCTGGCTTGTGGCCAACTATCAGATAGCCACCGTTTAGACAAAGGCTATCAACATCAATTCCGTTTTTGAAGCAAACCTTGAACATCTGTCTGATGTAGTCTGCCAAATGCTTGCCAATTTCTGGACTAGTGATGTCCAGTCTGATGATTGGGAATGTTGGCCAATTCTTGTGAACCAGAGTTGCATTGCTCATGCTTCCCCCTTGAATTCTAATCACACAAAAAGAGAGCTATTTCGGACATAATTGTCGTAGAGCTCCCTTTGTTAAAATACCACTATCAAATTTGATTGTAAAGACTGAGATGAATTTTCGACCACCGCCACTGCATGCCTAAAGGCGGAAGTGGAGGTGAGGTTTTTTAGCTTTTTAGGGTCGACAAAACCGAATTTTTATGCTATAATATTTTGGATATGAGTAAATTAAATCAAAAAATATATGACATTGCCATTGTTGGCGGCGGTGCCTCTGGTATGATGGCCGCAATCACAGCTAGTAAAAATAAAGCTAGTGTGATTTTGATTGAAAAAAATCCTCAACTAGGTCGAAAAGTCCTTGCGACCGGTAACGGTCGCTGTAATTTGACTAATAAATTCGCTGATGTTAGCCGCTATCACGGTGGAAATTCTCAATTCATTGAGTCGGTTTTGAAAAATTTTGATCAGTTTACCACAATGAATTTTTTTGAAAATCTGGGACTAATTTTGAAGGAAGAAAATTTGGGCCGAATTTTTCCACGAAGTGATCAGGCCAGTAGCGTGGTTGATGCTCTAATCGGCGAAATTGAAAATCAAAATATTGATATAGTTCTTGGTAATCAAGTTCGAAAAATCGAAAAAGTAGGGGAAGCGTTTAAAATAGTTCTACAAGATAGTCGAGAAATAATTACGCATAAATTAATTTTAACCACTGGCGGCAAATCCGCTGAACACTTAGGAACTTCGGGGGATGCGTATTTCTGGCTCACCAAAATGGGGCACACAATAGCCGACCTCTACCCTGCTCTATCGCCCATCGAAATAAAAGAAACTTGGATTAAAGATGTTCAAGGTTTAAAAGTTGAAGCTAATGTTAAAACAATAGTTAATAATGAAAAAATTCACGAAAAATATGGTGATTCGTTATTCACCCACTTTGGACTTTCTGGCCCAGCAGCTATGGCTCAAGCTGGTTTTATTGGACCGTTTTTAGGTAAATCAGATGTTAAAATCAGTTTAGATTTATTTCCGGAAATGGAACTTAAAAAATTAGATGAAAAAATTATTTCGATTATTTCTTCAAATGGCGCCAAACAAATTAAAAATGTTTTAGCTGGCTTAATCCCTTCAAATTTAGCGCCAATTATTTTATCAATCTTAAAAATTAATCCTGACAAAAAAGCGGCCGAAGTTTCCAAAGTTGATCGCATAAATATCAGTAAAATTTTAAAAAACATCGAATTAACAATCTCTGGCGTTCGACCATTTAAAGAAGCGCAAGTTACCCACGGCGGTGTTAATTTAGATGAAGTTGATGTTAAAACTCTGGAATCAAAAATTGTGCCCGGCCTTTATTTCGCTGGCGAGATTTTGGATGTCGACGGCGACTCTGGTGGTTTTAATTTACAATGGGCCTGGAGCTCCGGATATTTAGCCGGAAAATCTTGCGCTAATTAAAAAAGACCCATATTATTGGGTCTTTTTTAATATATTATCTTTAATTTATTTTAAGACAATATTTGGAATAACCGTATTTTTGCCAGCCGTTAAAGTGAAATTGGCTGTACCAGTATAATCGCGACAAATATTAATAAAGAAGAAATACTTTGTGCAGATATGCTGTTTAGCTGTAGCTGAATAGTTACCCGCCGCTAAGCCGGTGACTTGGTAGATACCCTTGGTATCTGTAGTCAAAGTTTTCAAAATAGTAACAATACCGGTTTTCGCGATCGTTACGATTGCACCAGATGAAGCTGCGCTAGAATAAGTGACTATACCACTGGCCATAGCTTGTGGAATAATTGTTGGTGTAGGTGTAGGAGTTGGAGTTGGTTTAGGTACTGTCGGTGTTGGTTTTGGAGTTGGAGTTGGTACGACCGGAATTGGCCCAAAATTTACTACAATCGTATGATTAGTAGTTACATTGGTAAAGGTGTAAAGCTGCGCCGCACCAATAGATTTACCATCAACTAAAACATCAAATTGGTTTGAGCCTGCATTTGACTTAATTATATATTGTTGACTTTTACCTAATTGAACAGTGGTGTTACCTAAAGGCGTAATCGTACCAGTATAATTCGCTGATAGTGAAGTTGCTGATGACGTAATGGTATAAGTGGCAATAACCGGATTTGTAGATGTAGTTGTAAATGGGACACAGTTACCATAAAGGCTCAAACCGCCAGATACAGCACTAGCATAGGCCTTATATGAATAGGCTGTGTTCGGTTGCAAAGTAAAAGAACTTGTTGTTTTTAACGTTTGAGAGAAGTTTCCGATACCGCCAATTGCAGAATCAAAATAATGCGGACCAGTGACACAAGTTGAACCAGTGTAAAGCACAAAACCTCGATTTGCCGCTTGCTTATTAACTGATCCATTTAGTGTAGCACTAGTTGTACTCACACTAGAAGCTGGATTAGTTGTTACTATTAAAAAGTTTTTGTGATTATGATTTAGACCAATATAAGGACTTGATGGACGTGGCTTCGGTGTTCCATGATGATGACTTAAAGAACTAAACGGTGATAACGTATCGGCCGAACTCCTTAATTGTTTTTGATACATAAAAAGCCCGCCGGCTGATACCATCATGACAACCACCCAGATCGATAGTAGAATCTTTAATCTTTTAGTCACCCCGTCTCCTTTTTAGTTCGTTAAATTAATCTTTTAATTATCATCTCAACTATTTTTCAGCTTGTCAAACGCCTTGCGGACGAACGTTAGAATCTATATGATGTGGTCATGTTTTACTCGGCGATAATTTTATTTATTTTAATGCTTTTGCCAGGTTTTTTCTTGGCTCTAATTTTTAATTTTTGGTCTAAAAACAACTTACTAGAAAAAATTATTTCTTGGTTTATTTTGAGTTTCATTTGGAATATGTTTCTAACGGCTATTGGGCTTTTAACAAATTTAAATATTGGCGAACTCGTTATTTTTTATTTTATTGGATTTTTTGTTTTGGTTGTAGTTAGCAAAGTTAAAATTCCGGACCGATTTAATCTTGAATGGAAAATTAATTTTAACTTTTTTAAAGAAAATTTTATTTGGATTTTGCCAATTATTTTAGCCATTTTTACGATTTACGTAGCGCAAAGTCACGGCGCTATTTTCGAAGAAGAATCATTTTTCCATTTGGCGATTATGAAAAAGGCGGTCAGTGGCCAAGCTTTAAGTATCAAGAATCTTAATTTTATTGGCACAAATATTTTTCATCCCGTTTACAGTTTTCCGCTTTGGCACATTTTTTTGGCGCTAATAAGTCATATTTGCAAAACTGATATTTTTATCATCTGGCAAGCCGCGCTTATTCCCTTAAGCATTTTTGTTATCATTATTTGGGCCTGGCTACTAAGTTTAATTTTTCAAAACAGAACTCTATCCGCCCTTAGTTTAAGTTTTTTTCTAATTACGATTTTACTTTTTAATCATAGTTATCTGTTTGAACGCCTAGCCGTGCCAAATACACTTGGACTTTTTATTTTAATACCGCTTTTATTTGGCTTAAGTTTAAAATACATTTTTGAACAAAATAATCAAAAAATATTAACAATTTTTTGGTTGCTACTTTTTTTTACCAGCCTTATTCATAGTTTACAATTTATTTATTTTGGCCTAATTTACAGTTTTTTTGTTTTAACTTTTGGAATTTTTTCTTTCAAAAATGAGAATTTGAAAATTTTATTTAAAAAGTCTCTAGCTATTTTAGCTAGTTATTTTATTATTGTTTTAGTATTTTTTCTAATATTTTGGCACTGGCATTTGTTTAACTTTAACCAAGAATTATCGGAAGAAATCAGCCAGCCAACGTTTAATAATTTATTTTTATTTAGTAAAATTACTTTTTTGATTTTTCCTGTTTTGATTTTCTTAATTCGAAAAAACATACGACTAGTTTTTATTTTTAGCTTGTTTTTGGTTTTGCCAATTATTTATTTTTTTAATTTAAGTTTTATACAAATTTTATTTTTGCATATTTTTGGGTCAGTTTTTTTATCACGTTTAGATAGTTACGTCACTTGGGATTTCGCGATTTGGGGTGTTTGTTTAACCTTATTTTTAAGTTATTTAGATTCTATAATTACTGAAATTAAATGGCAAAAAATATTGAATATTGGTTTGAGTTTAGTTTTCTTAATCGAAATATTTCTAGAACAAAAGTTTCATTTTATTTCAAACTTATATAACAAGACTTTTGTAAATTTAAATCTCACAAATTTATTAAATAATTATTATTGGTTTTTATTAATAATAATCATCGCGATTATTTCTCTCATTTGTCTTTGGCAAACGAAAATCAATTTCAATAATTTCATTAAAGATCATTTTAAAAATTATTTAATAATCTTTTTATTAGCTACTGTTATTCTTTTCTTTTTCTTTTCGCCAGCTTATATCGATTTAGCTCAAAAACCTGAAAAATATGATGCCGATCATACTAAATTAGAATTAGATTCTATCGGTGGCCAAAATATGATTGATTTTGTAAATTCAAAAATTCCAGCCAAATCAGTGATATTAGCTAATGATTACACGACCGATATTTTACCGCTTTTGACCGACAATTTTATGGCTGCCTATCCACGTTCTACCAATCAAAAAAAGATCGATTCAATTTTTACAAATATTAGCTTTGAGAACAAATTAAATTTAATTAAAAAATATAAAATTCAGTTTATTATTACACCAGAAACCAATGTTCTTGAAATTGATTTAGTAAAACATCCGGAAAATTTCTCAAAAATCTATGACCAAAATCAAACTAGAATTTATCAAGTAAAATATTGATGGTGCCCGAGAGAGGAGTTGAACCTCCACGACCTTGCGATCACATGCACCTGAAGCATGCGTGTATACCGTTTCACCACTCGGGCAAATTAAGATCCTTCGCCGGATAGCGGCTCAGGATGACATTACGATGTCATTTTTTAATTCTCTTTGTCTTTAAATACCACTGGTTCACATTTAAGAATCGGTCGGTTTCACTAAAGCCAAAAATCTTATCCAAACCTTTTACATTGGGGCTAACCACATAATCCATCGACTCTTGTAACAATTTTATATATGGTACATCATCATCTAAAATCTTATTAAATTGATTATATTTATCTTCGCGCACCTTAAAATCAAAAGTTTGACGTGCATCTTCGAGCAACCGGTCAGCTGATTTATTATAATAATTTGATAAATTCATCCCGGTCGGATTTTTAGTTGAAGCAATTTGCGACGAATGCCAAAATGGATACGGATCAGGATCAGGACCGTAATCCAAACCATAGAGTAGTATATCGTAACTCCGTTTGGGAATAATATCCTTCTGCAAAACAACATTGCTGTATTTTTGAATCGTAACATCAACCTTTAAAGCCGCGTATTGAGCTTTAATTTGTTCGGCCATCTGTATATTTTTAGTCGTGTCAGAGGTAACTAAAGTAAATTTATATGCCTTGTCGGCTGGTTTATTATCACGCAAAGCCTGGCGTAAAGCTTTATTTTTCAAATCAGCATTATTCATATTAAAGAAAAGATCTAATTGCTTTGGTAAGGCCATTTCCAATAGATTAGAATTACTGGTTCGCCACTCGTTTTTATCGACAATAACGTAATTCATAATCTGATGACTTTTAGCGGCCCGAATTAAAGCATCTTCATTCGGATAAAGTCGAACAATAATTTTATCAATATAAGGTCTTCCCTGCCAATAATCATCACGCGCCACCAATGTAATTTGAGTTTTATCTTCTTTAGTGATTTTATATGGTCCAAGATTAAAAACCGGTTCAGTCGAAGTGTATAAAAATGGGCTAAATGGAGCTTTAAATTTAAATTGAATATGATCATCGGTTGGGGTGGCAACTTCAATATTTGGCCAAATATTTGATGCTTGAAGTTGATTTGAAAGATCTTGGGAACTAACCCCATCACGCAATTTAAAATCAAATGTTTTATTATCTGTTGAAACTTGCCAACTTTCAGCTAAATCGCCTTTGACTTCACCAGTTGGCTGAAGTTTAGTTAAACCCGCGCTAGTCAATCTGGCTAAATATTGATCCAAATTTTTGGGTTCGCCGACAATTCCCTCAACCAAAGTTCCGCCATTTGCCGGAACTTCATAAGTAGTTTTAATCCAATGATTACGCCAAATAAAAAAGCCTGACGCAAAAATTGCCAAAATCAAAACAAAAATTATCGCTTGATCGATTTGAGTCAAACGTTCATGAACCGTCTTGATCCCAGTCCAAGTCTGACGGTAAAAGTATTTTTTGATTTTACTAAAACTAAACCAATCCTTGTTTTGCATTTGGTTTCCTTAGAACTTAAAGAACGATATGAGCAACTGCCAGGCCAACAAAAATCACAGCCAGGGCGACAGTCGCATTAAAGAGAAATTTTTCGGCACCACGGCGGCTGCGGTAAACATTACCTTCGCCACCAAAAGCACCACCAAGGCCGGTACCACGATGCTGGAGTAAAATGCTGGTAATCAGAAGAATACCGACACAAATTTGAATATAATTTAAGATATTTTGCATATGACAATAATATAATGTATTTACGAGAAGAAGTAAAGATGCTATAATATAAAAGTACAGTGTAAAATGATAATTGCATATGGCACGCGGGTATCGTATAACGGTTCTTATACGTCCTTGCCAAGGATGAGATACGGGTTCGACTCCCGTTACCCGCTCCAATAAATATGGGCATTAAATATCAAGTTAATTCTAGTTTCTTTGAAAAATGGACTCCAGAAATGGCTTATATATTGGGGTATATTTTTGCTGATGGAAGTTTGGAAGATGCATCATATTTAAGAGGGAAATATCTTAGGATAACAAGCAAAGACGAAGAAATATTGTTAAAAATTAAAAAAATATTGAACTCGAGTCATAAATTACAGTTAAGAAAACCTATTAAAATCAACTTTAAAAAAAGTACTTATTTCTCGAAAGTTTTATACTTATTAAGAATTGGCGATCATAAAATATTTGATGATCTAATTAATCTCGGTGTCACAACACGAAAATCATTAACACTTAAATTTCCTGAAATTCCTACATTATTTTTTCCGCATTTTGTCAGAGGGTATTTTGACGGAGATGGTTCAGTATTTTTAACAAAAAATAATTTACTATTAACTGTTTTTACCTGCGGCAATTCCTTGTTCCTGGAAAATTTATCAGAAAAGCTATCGAAATTTTTACAAATTAAAAAAAGACCTGTTTTATTTTGTAAGGATAGCTATCAACTAAGATATTATACTCATGATTCCAAAATAGTTCTTGACAAAATTTATGAAGAAAGTAATAATCTATTTCTAAACCGAAAAAACTTAATATATAAAAATTATTATAAGTAATGGCGTCGTGCCCGAGCAGTTCAGGGAGCGGTCTGCAAAACCGCGTACCCGGGTGCAAGTCCCGGCGACGCCTCCAATTATTGGTTGAAATAGAATCCAAAGGAATCAAATGTCAAAGAAAAACAAAGCTAAATTTGTTCGCCAAATCAAGAACCAAGTATTAAATCAGATTGCCCAAACTAGCAATAAAGCTGAAACGGTTGGAAATACCAAACTTGAGCCGAGCGAATCGATTAAAAAAAATCTGGCCGCGAACATCGCTAAACCAGTTGTTGAAATTCAAAACTTAAAACAAATTAAAGCTGATTTAGCTAAAACCGGTATTGTGGTTGCAGTTTTGGCTGTCGCAATTTTGGTGCTAGCCATTTTAGATCAGAAACATCACGTTCTCTTAACTTTTGGCAATTTCCTCTTTAAACTTCTTCATATTCAATAGACTAATAAGTGCTTAACCATATAGACTAAAGTCGCCGAAATTTCTACCGAAATTATAGCCCACCCTGGAGGTGGGATATATGGTTAGATTATCCTGAATAATCATCAATTAGAATGGTTTTGATTAAAGAAATTTGTCGTTGATAATCCTTATAATCTAAAACAAATTTTTTATATTTTGCCGGTACTATATCAATAACATCCTTAAAATCGCAAAATCCATAATCATCTTGGTCGGTATATTCTTTTAGAGAAGAATATGGCCAGTCAGAAGGATTTTCAACTAAACCAGCCGAACTAGCATTTAAATGAATGTAACGTGTTAGATGTAACATTTGTTCATCTCTTGAAACCAAAACATTTCTAAAATGATCTTCCCAAAGTGGACCTTTACGATGATGTTTGATATTAAAATATCGAGTATAACTATTAGAAATTTTGCCCATAAATTTTGTAATTCCGCCATCAGCCACCTGTTTTAAAACCAAATGAATATGCGTTGGCATTAAACTATACGCCACTATCTCGACCAGTAAATCATTTTTCTTAGTAATATCATGAATAATTGCTGACTGATGATTCGCATCCAAAATTATAAATTTAGAGTATTTATAATTAAAATCAGCAAAACGATATAGATTCAACATCTCTTTCATTCGAAGATAATCATCATCATTATTAAAAATGACAAATTTCGCTATACTTCGATTAAAAATATGGTAATGCTGATCGTTGGTTAATTGTGTTTTTCTTGTATTCATCTATTTATTATACCACAGCCCACCTCCAGGGTGGGCTATATAAGGTTAAATTAAACAGATCTGTCAGTTGGGGCGAGAACTTCAGGGCGGCAATTAAATTGATTTTTTGGAAGGATTCCATAAATTCTCCCTGCCATAAACTACCTCGCAACAAGCTGACGCCTTTAGGTAAAGCGGTATTCCTGCGGAAAAGTTTGTTTTCATAGGTTTTCATCCCCGCAGCAAGCTGACGGGGTATTCAACCTCTTGAAAATAAAATTGCCCCTCCTCATATAAGTTAGGCTTATCACAAAGTAATTAGGTTTGCAAATAGTTCGGGCCTATTTTTAAATTTCAAAATAGTTTAATATTTAAGTATGGAACAAAATAAAATATTTCTTAAAGAAGCAATCAAGCAAGCAAAAATTTCATTTGAGCAAGGCGGATTTCCAGCTGGTGCCGTGGTCGTAAAAGATGGCGAAATAATCTCTGAAGGAATTAGTCTTGGCAGACAATTAAATGATCCAACGGAACATTCGGAAACTTCCGCTATTCGGAAAGCATGTAAAAAACTTGGGACAACAGATTTGTCCGGTTGTATATTGTATGCTGCGTTAGAACCGTGTTTGATGTGTTTTTCAGTGGCAAATTGGGCTAATATTTCGAAGATTGTTTATGGTTGCAAAAGAACTGAAGAAATGATTGGAAAAAATTTCTATGAAGGTTTTAATGTAAACAGTGAAATAAATAGTAAAAATAATCGTCAAATAGAGCTTGAATATATCGGTGATTTTGAGAACGAATGCTTGGATATTATAAAAGAGTGGGAAGCTAAAATGAGCTAGTGCTCCTCGAATCCTCTGACTTTGATTCCTTTTTTCTTACAAATGATTTTTAACTCATTTATAAATTGATTGAACAAGTCAGGTTTTTTTAGTATTCGAAAACTTTTCGGATAGTCTGTTTCTAAAATATTGGAAAATTCTTTGCCAGCTCCTCTTAAATTCAACACTTCTAACCAATAATAATCTACAAATTCTCGAGTTTCATCTATTAGTTTTTCCAGATCAATCAAGCCAGGTATTAACGGGCTAATAAAAGCATAAGTTTTTAAACCGTTTTCTTTAAGAATCTTAAGAGCTTCAATTCTTTTTTGATTTGAAGGTGAATTAGGTTCAAAAATATCTTTTTCTTTACCGACAAAAGTATTAATTGTGAGACCGATTTCCGAATCTTTAAATTGTTTAAGTAGATCAATATCTCTTAAAACTAAGTCTGATTTTGTTAAAATAGAGAGTTTTATTCTTTTGTCTAGGTTTTCTAATACATGTCTAGTTAATTTAAGATCTTTCTCGATTGGTTGATAGGCGTCTGAGACGGAACTCATAAACACCCAGCCAGAAACAGTTTTATTTTTTACTAACTCTGGAGCGTTCATTTTGGCTTCGACCCACGTGCCCCACTGACCATGTTTTTTCCAGCGAGACATAAATTTGGCATAACAATAAGCACAATTGTGTTCACAACCGACATATTGGTTAATTACATAATCGGCCCCAGGCAAATTGGTTTTTGTAAAAATTTCTTTTGTATTAACTCTAATTAGTTCCATAAAGTAATTATATCAAATTATTGGTTTTAATTCAGGAATATTTACAAAATCTAAATTGCCCATAAAATATATTCTAACGCCCTTACGGATATCCCGTTATCAATTTTATAAGGTTTGAAATATGAAATTATCATACTTAATCTGTCGACGCCCTATTGACAAGAAAGCGCTTACTCTGATATGCCATAATTAATAGATGAGTTTGGATTAAAATTATTTTGTAGATAAAATATATTTTAACTTGGAGGGAAGAAAGGATTTGTATGAGTCTTTTCCGATCCCTCATTGTTTATTTGGGCGGTACACTTCTCGTAGTGTTCGCTTCAATCAGTCCGGCGCTGGCCGATGCGCCTGATGTTTCTAAGGTCGAAAATTTCGCCACTAATGTTATCCAGGTGCTCACTGTCCTGGCCGGTCTCTTAGCAGCCGGTTTTTTTGTAACCATATAGCCCACCCTGGAGGTGGGATATATGGTTTAACATATTCAATAAGTGCTTTTTTCTTTGGCTCGATAATGAATCGCTTCCATTAAGTGCTCTTTTTCGATATTTTCTGATTCAGCCAAATCAGCAATTGTTCGAGCGACTTTCAAAATCCGCGTATATTGACGAGCCGACAAATCATATTGAGCCATAGCCAATTTTAAAATCTCTTGAACGTCAGGCGCGAGCGCGCAATATTTTTTAATTTCTCGCGGCGACATTTCCGAATTAGTCTTACCAAATCTTTTAAGTTGAATTAACCTGGCAGATTCGACTCGTTCTCTAACCTTTTTGGAACTTTCGGCAATTTCATTCGAAGAAAGCTTTTCGTAATCGACTCGAGGAACTTCAATATGAATATCGATTCGATCAAGGAGTGGCCCAGAAACACGTTTTTGATAACGTAAAATTTGAACTGGCGTACAAATACAATGCTTTTTCAAATCCCCCAAATAGCCACAAGGACACGGGTTTTGCGCTGCCACTAAAATAAATTTGGCTGGATAAGTAATTGAACCTTGTGCACGACTGACTGTAATCACGCCGTCTTCCAAGGGTTGACGCAAAGCTTCCAAGACTGAACGAGGAAATTCGGCAAATTCATCCATAAACAAGACGCCACGATGACTTAAAGTAATTTCACCCGGCCGCGGATAGGCGCCGCCACCAACCAAGGCAACACTGGAAGTGGTATGGTGCGGTGCACGAAACGGCCGTTCATAGATAATTGGCAAATCGTTTGATAAGAGTCCGGCAACAGAATAAATTTTCGTCACTTCCAAAATTTCTTCTTTGGTTAGTTTGGGTAAAATTGAGGGAATAGTTCGAGCCAGTAAGGTTTTACCAGATCCGGGCGGCCCACAAAAAATCAAATTGTGGCCGCCCGAAGCGGCAATTTCCAAGGCCCGTTTAGCTTGTTCCTGACCTTTAATGAAAGCAAAATCAAACTCGTAATCGTCTCTTTCTTTGATTGTGATTTTCTTGGTATAAAAGGGTAGAATTTTTTCTTTTTTAAAATAATAAATTAAATCTTTCAAAGTTTCGGCTGGTAAAATATTCATATCTTCAACCAGACTCGCCTCTTCGGCATTGATTTTTGGTAAAATGATTTGTGAGTACTTCTTATTTAAACTAATGGCAATCGGTAAAATGCCGTTGATGTGTCGAAGTCGACCATTCAAAGCCAGTTCGCCAACCAATAAAATATCTTCGCTGATATCTGGAATTTGGCCATCAGCAACAAGTATTCCTAAGGCAATAGCCAAATCATAAGCTGGACCTTCTTTTTTAATATCGGCTGGCGCTAAATTAACTGTAATTCGGCTCATTGGAAAATTTGCTCCAGAATTTTTAATCGCCGAGCGAACTCGCTCTTTCGATTCTTCAATCGCTTTGTCCGGCAGTCCCACAATACTAAAAGACGGCAGACCGTTTGAAATATCCACTTCCACTTCAACTGGCGAAGCATCCAATCCAATTACGGCTGCCGAGTTAACTTTGGCTAAAGGCATAATAGTTCCTGTTATTTAATTTTAGTTTCCAAAAAATCAACTTCGTTAAAAAATTCTTTTGAACGATTGTCACGAGGACGAGCTAATTTATTAGTATAGATTTCTACAATCGAATCTTGATTTTTATCACTAGACATTACAATCACTCGGTCAGAAAGCTCAATTGCTTCTTCGATTAGATGTGTTACCATCACAACCGTAATTTTACGTTTTTCCCAAATTTCCAAAAGTTTTTGGCGTAAATCCCTAGCCGTAAAAGCGTCCACCGCACTAAACGGTTCATCTAAAAATAAAATATCTGGATCCATGACCAAAGCGCGGCCCAAACCAACTCTTTGTTTCATACCACCAGACAATTCTTTCGGATGTAAATTTTGGGCGCCATGAAGATCTAATTCATGCAAAATATCGGTGACTTTTCTATCAATATCTACCTTTGGCATACCTTGCATTTTAAGACCAAAACTAATATTTTCAAACACGGTTAACCATGGAAAAAGGGCAAAATTTTGAAAAACTAAAGTTTTTTTAAGGTTTGGTTCGATTGTCATTTTACCATGATCGAGTTTTTCGAAACCTAAAAGCACACGCAGTAACGTGGATTTACCGCAACCTGATGGACCAACCAGCGACAGAAATTCACCTTTTTCAATGTCAAAATTAACATCGCGCAAAACCGAATTATCATCAAAATATTTATTGGCTTTTTCCAAAGTAACAATTATACTCATGCGTCCGCCTGATATTCTGTGCTGGCATGTAAAAGCGGTAACCAGATTAATTTATTTAAGATGAATAAGAAGAATAAAAGTAAAATAATCCCAAAGACTAAAGGTTGATTTTGTTTGGAGTCAGCCAGAAATCCTAAATATTGGCCAACACCAAAATTAGTATGAACCAAAAGTTCTGCACCAATGATAAATTCCCAACCTTCGCCCCAACTTACAATCGAACCGGTAATAATCGATGGCATTAACATTGGCAAAGTAAATTCATAAAATCTTTTTAATCCCACCGCGCCAAAGACTGTTGCCGCCTCTTCCAAATCATTTCGACGCCCTTTAATGCCAGAGATAATCGCAAACAGCAAAGGCCAAATCATGGTGATGACTAGCACAAAAACAATCACCGTGTTTGGCTGATTATTTAAAGCCACAACTAAAACCGGAAACAAAATAAAACTTGGGAAACTCTGTAAAACATCAAAGACTGGTAGTAGTAAGGCTTCGACGGTTTTATTGGAAACAACAATTAGAGCGATAAGAATCGCCAAAACAAAAGCAATCATATAGGCGATGACAACCCGGCTTAAACTAGCAATCAGACCGCCGACAAAAGCGATTTTATCTAAATGAATCGTTCCTGATAACGATACTACGGTTGTAAAAACCGCTAAAATCAAAAAAACAGTCAAAATTGATTGCCAGTTAAAAAGAGTATGCTTACCCCGACTTTTGTGTAAAATGTGAGAATAGCGCATATATTTATTTTGCGCCTTTTGTAACGAAAATTCAAATTTTAAAAAAGCCAGGCAGTCATTATATCTTTCGATACGACTGCCTGGCAAACGAGGTCAAAGAGCGAGCGGTCCGCGCAACTTCTCGGGCGCGGGTTCGACCATCAGACGAATGGCGGTGCGCTCGGCGCCATCAACCAACAAGTCCGTGAAGGCTGGCCGGCAAATCAGGTCGACACCGCTCGGAGCCATAAAGCCACGGGCGATAGCCAGAGCTTTAACCGCTTGGTTTAAAGCACCGGCACCGATGGTCTGTAATTCGGCGGCGCCTTGTTCACGGATCACACCAGCGAGGACACCAGCTACCGAATTCGGATTGGACTTTGCCGAAACACGTAAAACTTCCATAACTGTAACTCCTTTTGCAGCGACCTTGCTGCGAATGAATAGGATATGGAAAGTATGACAGATTTTCAGTCAAATGTCAAGAGTAGTTTGACGAACAAGAAAGTTTTTAACCAATTTTTCGGCTTCGGCAATGGTTTTAACCCATTTGATACTTTCATTGCGACGAAACCAGGTCATTTGACGACGAACATAAGCGTGAGTATGATATTTGATTTGTTGAATTGCCTCTGGTAAAGTTTGGCGATTTTTTAAATAATCGATTATTTCTCTATAACCGATCGTATTAAGAGCCGGCAAATCAGTAGGATATTTTTTAATTAAGTTTCGCACTTCTTCAACCAAACCATCTTTAATCATTTTTTCCACCCGAGCGTCGATTTTGGCATACAAAGTTTCTCTTGGAATATCGATACCAATCACCAAAGTATTAAATTTAGATTTAGTTTTTCTTTTTTGCTTACTAAACGAACGTGAGCTAAGTAAACTAACCTCAAGCGCGCGGATTAATCGACGAACATTTTGCGGATCGATCGTGGCGGCCGATTCAGGATCAACGGTTTTTAATTTTGCTAAAATTTCTTCGGCTGATAATTTTTCTAATTCCTCGCGCAGCTTTAAACTTTCTTTTTGTAAGTCAGGCAGAACATAACCAAACACAATCGAATCCAAATACAAACCAGTGCCACCGACCAAAATCGGTAGATTTTTACTCGCTAAATATTGCTCGATTAGTTCGGTAGCGGTTTTTTGAAAATCAGCCAAAGTAAAATTATAACTTGGATCAACAATATCAATTAAGTCTTGAGGAAAACTTGTGTCTTTGGCTGTGCCAATATCCATACCTTTGTAAATTTGTCGAGAATCGACCGAAATTAATTTACCGTCAAATTTTTGTGCCAAAACTCTAGCCCAGGCGGTTTTACCTGAACCAGTCGGACCAACAATGGCCAAAACTTTTTTATCGAGTTCATTAATTTTAGGCATAACTTGAATATTCTTAATTTTTATCTTCGAGTTCTTTGTCAGCTTTATCTTTAGATTTTTCTTTAATAATTCGTTCAAGTTCAAAAACCGAATGACCCGAAACTTTATGTCCAGTCAAATCTTCTTCGGCTTCTTCTTGCTTTAGCTCGTCTTCCAATTCATCTAAGTCATTATTATCGTTCATAATTTCTCAATACTTCATTTCTAATTTGGTGCCCGGGAGAGGACTTGAACCTCCAAGCTTTTTACAGCATATGATCCTAAATCATACGAGTTTACCAATTTCTCCACCCGGGCTAAAATTGAATCATGAATCAAGAAGTATGAATCATGAATTTTAAAAATTATTTACATCCTTTGATTATTATACCTGAAAATTACTTTTAATTCAACTTCTGTAAACAGCAATTAGGCCTTTTATAATTTCATGTTTTTCAGGAACTCGAAGCTCGAACATTCTTTCTTCTGAAGTTTGATCAAAAAATAAATTAATAAAACTTTTTTCAGTCGAAAAGATTTCTTTGATTTTACTTTCTAAATCATTAAAAATCGTAAATTTATCGCTGATTTCAGTTTTAATAGCTTGTTTTAATTCCTGCTCTAAATTTTCTGACATAGATTTTAGCAAGCGATCGAAAATAATCGTGGCTCTGTATTGTAAAGAAGTTTTGTCACTAAAAATTAGCAAACTTTCTTTATGCTCGATTGAATAAAATAATATTTGTGCGTCATCAGCAGAAATTATTTCCTCAATTTCTTTTTTATTTTTTAAACAAAAACTTGCCAAGATGTCTGTTTTTTCTAATTCGTATAATAAATCTTGCATTACAATATTAGCACCTTTTATTTTAGAAAGTTCAAAAGGATCGTAAATAAGACCAATAGAATCTTTTGTTTTTAAATAACCTTTGCCTAAAGCAAGAAAGACATATTTGGTTGTGTTTAAATATTCATCAATTTTCAAAGAAAATTGTTTATCTGTTAGTAAGTCTGAACATAACAAAAAATCTTCATCAAGTGCTTTCTCGTCAACCAAAGCATGTGTGACATAAAAATCTGGAAAAACCGAATGGCTATTTAAAACTGGAACATTATTTATTTTGGCAAATTCTTCAATTGTCATTTATTCTCCGATTTCTGCCATTCATTTATTTTTCGATAATGGTCTTCGCTTTCATAAAACGTTTTTAACACATCATCGTAAAAATAGCCTGATTCAACAAATTCACTTGGCTCAGCCTCTTCATTTTCTGGATAGCCATAAATAGTTTTAAGATCGTCAATCGAATATCTTGGTATCCATGAGGGTTCTTGCAGAACAAACATTTGAGCAAGTTTTGAAAAATAATCTTCCACTTGTTCCAGAACTGTATTTTTTGTAATTGGCATTGTAAAAGAAATTGTTTGACCAAATTCATTCTGAATCGGAGTTAGCCCAAGACTTTCAGCAATTTTACGGTTTTGTTCCGATAAACTATTCCAATCAATTCCAATACTAGCCTCGCCTTGCTCACCTTCGCAATTAGCGTTACTTGCCACTGTTTGGATATTTTTATCATACAAAATTTGGCAAGCAAGGATTAAAGGCTCTTCAACTAATTCTTTTATTTGTTCTGTGTTTTTTATTAATGCGCCACTCGAACCAATTTTTTCTACATCTCCAATTGTTTTAATTTTTTCTTGCTCTATTGATCTTAATTGCTCTTCCATTTATTCTCCTACCGTTATTAAATCTTTAATATTTTCAAAACTTTTATCGCCGATACCTTTGATGTTTTTGATTTCTTCGATGGTTTTAAAACTGCCGTGTTCACTGCGATAATCTAAAATCGCTTTAGCGCGAGCTGGACCCACTCCCGGAATTTTATCTAATTCTTCGGCTGTGGCTGTATTTAAATTAATTTTACTGCCTTGATTTTGATTAATCGTCTGCACACCAGCGACTTGTTTAGTGTTTTGAGCGGAAAGCTCCTGACGCAACTGATCATTTTCTTGTTTTAAATTAGCCAATTTTTGGTTTTCTTTTTTTTGCTGATTTTGATTATAGTAGTTAAAGAAAATTACGCCAGAACCGATCAAAATTATAACAATCAGCGCGCCGCCAATAATAAATCGATATTTATAAATTATTTCGTCAAAATTTTCCATCATTCCAAATGTTTTTCTATTTCAAACTCTTTTAATTTAGCGCAAAGTAAAGGATATTTTTCAATGCCGTCTTCGACAATTTTTTGCGCCGCAGCGCGGGCCTCACCGATTAAAATCGTGTCGGAAAGTGATGCCATTTTTAAATTATCAAGCCCAGATTGTTTGAGCCCGACTACTTCGCCCGAGCCTCTTAATTCTAAATCAATTTGGGCTAATTTAAAACCATCAAAACAATCTTCCATTGCTTTTAGCCTTTGTGCAGACTTTTCGCTTCGTAAATCGCTTAATAAAAAACAATACGATTGATGTTTACCGCGGCCGACCCGGCCGCGAAATTGATGCAGTTGTGCTAATCCAAATCGATCAGCGCTTTCAATCATCATGACAGTGGCATTGGGAACATCAATCCCCACTTCCACCACGGCAGTCGAAACTAAGATACTTAGCTCACGTTCGTGAAACGAGTTCATCACCGCTTCTTTTTCTTTTGATTTCATTTTGCCATGCAAGAATCCAATCTTAAATTCTGGAAAAATCTGTTCTGATAATTTTTTATATTCTTCCATGACTGATTTGCGATCGGTATCAAATAATTTTCCAGTAGTTACTTCGCCAGTTTCGATTAAAGGACAAATAACAAAAGCTTGGCGACCATTTTTAATTTCCGATCGTATAAAATCGTAGGTTTTTTGGCGATTCTTTTCATTAATAATTTTAGTAATAATTGTTTGTCGTCCAGCCGGCATTTGATCGATAATCGAAAGATCTAAATCGCCATAGAGTGCCAAAGCCAGTGTTCGCGGAATTGGCGTGGCTGTCATACTAAGTAAATGCGGGATTGTAACTTTTTCCATACTAACCGCTTGCCTAAAGGTGGAAGTTAGTATGGGTTTTCGAAGATGAGCGCGTTGCTTGACGCCAAATCGATGTTGTTCATCAATAATAATTAAGCCCAAATTTGGGAAAGAAACATTTTTTTGCAAAACCGCATGTGTTCCAATAATTAAATCATCTTTTTGGGTATCGGCAATTTTATTGGCCGAGGTATACAAACCAGTTGATACACCTACGAGGTGTATCAACGGTTTTATATTTTGATAATGTTGATTGGCTAAAATTTCAGTTGGCGCAAGCCAGACTGTTTGTAAATTATTTTTAGCAGCGACGAGCACAGCCATGGCAGCCACCACGGTTTTTCCGGAACCAACATCGCCTTCCAGTAATCGGTTCATTGGCACATTTTTAGCCAAATCCTGAATTATTTCCCAAGCAACTTTTCGTTGAGCATCAGTTAATTTAAATGGCAATTTTTTAGTAAAATTTTGCAAAACTTTTTCATCGATTTGCATCGGCGGCGCCACATTTTGTTGCAATTCTTTTTTGATGGTTAGAAATCTTAGAGCAATTAAAAATAATTCGTCAAAAGCGAGTCGATTTTTAGCTTTAGCCAAACTTTCATTGGAGTTAGGAAAATGAATGTACTTAAGCGTTGTTCGTAAGTCTAGTAAAAATCCTCTGATTTCGTCTGGCAAATAATCGTCGATTATGGCATCGATTTCGCTTAAAATCGGTTTGATTAATTTGCGTAAAAATTTGCTGGTTATGCCGGGAGTTTCAGAATAAACTGGTAGAATAACTGCTTCTTTTTCCATTTGACTGACGGCTAAAGTTTTTTGTTTAGCTTTAAAATCCCAACCAATTTTACCTAAAAACAGCCATTCATCATCAACACGTAAAACACTTTTTAAAAAAGTTTGATTAAACCAAATCGCTTTAATTTCATAATTTTTATCGTCAACCAAATTGGCTTCGATAATACTCATCCAGCGATTTCTGGTTCTAATTTCTTTAACAGATTTTATTTTTGCTTTAATAATTGCTTCATCATTAATTCTTAAACTTGAAATATCGCGTGGTGAACTAAAATCCTGCCACGTGCGTGGCCAATTAAAAAGAAGGTCGCGGACCGAATTAATCCCCAACCTTTCTAATTTTTGTACCGTCTTTGGCCCAACGCCAGTTAAAAGTTGAACTTTAGTTTCGAGGTTCATTATCGAGTTTAATTTTATTATATAAAAATTCTATAGTTTGCTTAATCTCTTCCTTGTCCACCGTTGGGTCAACCTCATACATAATAATTAAGGCTTGTAGAATCTGTAATCGATAAAGAAAACAATAAGACTCGAAAAATTCGTTTTCAAAATCTGCGCCATAGCCGTCAAAAAATGATTTTGATAAATTATCAAAATCATTGATATCACCAAAACGTTTTAGCATCACGGCTAGTTGACTGATGAAACTAGCGATATCCGCTTCTTTGTGAGCCGTGACAACCGAACCAAAATCGATAAGATAAGTTAAATGACCAAAAATTAAATTTTCGGTTTGATAATCACCATGGCATAATTTCTTACCGTTAATGGTAATTTTTTCTAAAGCTTTAGTTAACGGTTCTTCAAAAATTTGTTTAATTTCTGGCGCGTATTCTAAAATTTTTTCTTTTTGAAAATCCCATTGCAATTTTGAAAGGGCAAAATCCGGTGTTGGTAAAAGATGAAATTTTTTTAAAACTTCCCCAGCTTTGAACATTTTCTTTTCCAATTCTTGATCTTTTTGTTTTAAAAAACTTGTTAACATGTGGCCAGAAACATCTTGATAAATGTAAAAATTATATTTGGAAAAGAAATAATATGGTTGTGGCGTTCTAATATCGCCTTCGTTAAAACCATTTTTATAAACAAAACTCATCGCCTGAAATGGCAAAAAACGATCTTGCTTAGTTGAAGCAGACACACGCCAGAAAGTTTCTTGAGCGTTAACTAAAACGGAATAATACATGGCGAAAGATTCCGGCGCATATGATTTTGAACGTTTCACTTCTTTAACTGTAATTTCTGCTTGACGACCGATTATTTTTTCAACATTTTGATTAAAAAAATCTTCGATCCAATTTTTATCTAATAAAAAATCAAGGGTTTGTGGTAATTTATTTGTCATTTAATCCTTCGAGATATTTTTTCTTATTTCTAATTGCTTTTTTATATAACCAAATATATTTTTTGGCAGAATTTTTCCAAGAGAAATCTTTTTTCATACCCATGATTTGCATCTTTTTCCAATAATCTTTTTGTTTATAATAAACATCAACTGCCCGGCTAATCGCCCATAAAAATGCATTTTTATCGTAATGTTTAAAAACAAAACCGGTGTAGCCATCGCGAACCGTGTCAGCCAATCCGCCAGTTTTTCGCACAATCGGAATTGTACCAAAACGCATGGCAATAATTTGCGATAATCCGCATGGCTCAAATTGACTTGGCATTAAAATCATATCAGCACCAGCATAAATAGTTTGAGCAAAATCGGCATCAAAACCAATTTCAGCCGCAATTTCTTTTGGATAATCTTTTTCTGCTTTAACAAAAATCTTTTCTACCGACTTGCCGCCGCTACCCAAAATCACAAACTGTGCCCCCATATTAACCAAATTTTTTAAAACCTCTTCGATTAAACCAACACCTTTTTGATCAGTTAAGCGGCTGATTACGCAGATTAGCGGAATGCTCGCTGATTGAATTAAACCTAATTTTTTTTGTAAATATAATTTATTTTCTGTTTTTTTATCCAGCGAATCAAGCCAATATTTAACTGGAACATCAGGGTTTGTCCGTGGATCAAAATGAGAATAATCAACTCCGTTTAAGATACCGGTAAATTGCTTTTTCTTAGTTCGTAGCAATTTATCCAAACTGGCACCATACTTTTTAGTCAAAACTTCTTTAGCATAGGTCAAACTAACTGTGTTGATCATATCAGCATTAGCAATCGCTTCGGCCATAACATTAGCCACTTTAAGTTTTAAAAATTTTGAAGTGGGTTTAAAATCTGATTGCTTTAGACCAACACTTTTCGCTTCGCTAAATTGAAACCATGGCTGAAATTGTAAATTATGGATCGTTAAAACACTGGCGATTTTCTGATAGAATAGATCATCTTTGTAAACAGTTTTTAAAAGTTTTGGTACCAAACCCATCATACCGTCATGGCAATGAATAATATTTGGTTGCCAGTCGATAATTTTTATGAACTCTAAAGCTACAGTCGATAAAAAGAAAAAAGGATGACTGGAAATTTTCGTTGGCTTGTGTTTATAAATATCATCGGCATTGAAAACTTCGTTATTTTCAATCAAATAGACTGGAATAATTGTTTCCGGAATAAGTGTTTTCCAAACCGAAATTTTCCACCAACCGCCGGTAGGACTAGCGATTTTTAAATCGGTAATGATCTTTTCCGCCGGATATTTTTCCAAATCTAAAAATTTATACTTCGGCATAATAATCCGAATTTCGATATGAAATTGGCGAGCCATTTCTTTTGGAAGCTGACCAACGACATCGCCCAAGCCACCAGCTTTAGCAATCGGAGTTAGTTCCGAAGTAATATGGAGAACGCGAAGTTTTTCTTTGTAATTGTCTTTTTTCATTTAGCCTCCTTTATTCAGTATATTCTACAAAGTTTTATTTGACCAGTCAATTAGAATCTCTTTATAAACTTGTTCGTAATTATTTACCATTTTTTCAATAGTGAAATTATCTTCAATGTGTTTACGACAATTTTGGCGCATTTGGCGATATTCATCTTCCGGCATATTATTAATTTTTTTAATCGCCTCAGCCATGGCATTTTGATCGCCAGGCGCAATGATAAAACCTGTTTTACCGTCAACCACGATTTCCGAAACCGCACCGAGATTAAAAGCAATCACCGGCGTACCACAAGCCATCGCTTCAATCATTACCAGACCAAACGGCTCTTCCCATTGAATTGGAAAAAGCAAAGCTTTAGCGCCACCTAACAAACTATTTCTTAATTTAGCATCTGCTTTACCTAAAAATTCGATTTTTTTATTTTCTAAAAATGGTTTTATTTGAGCAAAATAATCGGTCACAACTTTACCAACACCAATATCTCCAGCCAGTTTCAATTTAACATCAGCTTTGAGCGCAATTTCCACAGCTTCTTTTGTGCCTTTGTTTGGCGCGATTCTACCAAGCCAGGCAAAATAATCTTCAGGTATTTTATTATAATCAAGATTTTCCAGATTTATTCCATTATAAACATTTTTAAAAAACTTAAGATCATTTAGAATTTCTTCTTGACGCTTGGAAATAGAAATTAGACCAATTTCTCCATTATTATGAAAAATTTCTGTCAAATCTTGATTTAAAGTAATGTTGGAATTTGCAGTCATATGAATAGTTAAAATTTGAGGAATTTGGGCTTTATAAGCTAAATACATTGGCAAAAATGAAGTGTGACTGTGATGAATAATATCAAAATTATTTTTTTTAATATATTCGATTGTCTGAATATAATAATGGTTTTCAAGATAAATCAGCTTTCTCATACCTTGAGATTCGTTTGGATCAATTCCGCTTTGGAAAAGAGCTTGAGGACAAACCGGATAAAGTTTACCTTCAACTTTAGATTCTCCAGAAGCAAAAATCGTAACATCGTGACCACGTCGAGTTAATTCCTTAAGTAAACTGGCGTTAAAAACTTCAATTCCACCAGAAAAAGCGGGTGAAATAGCATTATGAATTGTGGAAACAATAGCAATTTTCATTGTCCTCCTAATTAGTAAAAACTTTTTTATAGCTTTTGGCATTTATTTCTAAAGCTTGGTTTATGCATTGAGCAAAAAGTTTTTGATCAGAAAAAACATCAAACGGTTTAAAATCAAATAATTTTGGAACGGCTTTTTTACTTTTTACTAAATCAGAATAATTTTTCTTAAACCATTCGATTGATTCAGCGGCTGAAACAATCGAATGAAATTCAATCGTTTCACCGTAAGCGGCTTCTCGTTCCTGATGAGATTTAACAAAATTTGGGCTTGATTCTAATTCCTTAACACCATATTTGTAGGCTACAATAAAAAGCGAGCGATACATTGCGGTCATTTTGTTAATAACTGTCCGACGCAAACTTTCCGGCGCTTCAGTGTTGTGGTAAGCAATGATATTTTCATCGATTGCCAAAGGAAAGCCAGCCCGCCAAAAACGAATCGAAAGATCCGTACCTTCGCCGCAAACATCGAAAATTTTGTCATATCCGCCAATTGACAAAAACGGCGTTTTGTAAAAAGCTTCATAGCGACCATAAATTCCTTCGATATAATTAGTTCGGTCGATCATAACCTGCCGATCCCACTTAGTAGGACGATCTATTTGGCCTTTATTTTCTCCAGATGAAAAAATGGTTTTTCCGGTTAATCTGGAAACTGTCGGATGATTTTTTAAATAATTAATCATTCGACCAATTGTGACTGGCATAATTTCAATATCAGAGTCCAGCATGATAATTAATTCATTTTTTGCTATTTTAATTCCAATATTGCGCGCTTGACCAGGCAAAGTTTTTTTTCGCAAATGTAAATATTTTAGTTCGAAAATTTCCTGATATTTTTTAATTTCGGAAAAAGTTTTTTTATCTGGAGAGCTATCAACAATAATTACTTCCAATAAAAATTCCTGTCCAAATCCTAAGCTATTGCTTAAAAATTTCAAACAATCAGCAGTTTCTTGAGGTCGCTTATAAGTTGGAATGATAATCGAAGCTTTAACCATGTTCCTCCTTTTTAACTATCGAATACATTAATATCGTAATCGATTTTTTCTTTAAGTTCGATTTGTTCGCGAACCAAATCTTCGCGGTCGAAAATAGATTTCTTTAAGTTGGACTGCAATTTTTTAGTCATCTCCGCAGCTTTATTATAAACCGATTCAAACTGTGGCACCACCACATTCCAGTCAAATTTTTCGATCACTGTTTTGTAAGCATTTTGACCTAATCTTTGCGCTAATTTTTCGTTTTGCAAAATCTTGTTGACTGATTCGTAAATTGCTTTAGGACTACGGGCTCGAATTAAAAACCCATTATAGCCATCTTTAATAACTAAAGGAATACCACCTTTATTAGAAGCAACCACTGGCGTTTTAGCAGCCATCGCTTCCAAAACTACTAGGCCCAAAGATTCATCAACAACCGAAGGCAAAACTAAAACGTCAGCTCGATGATAAAATTCTTTCAAATAATCAGCATTTTTCTTGCCAAAATAACCCAAAAAACGGACATTTTTAGTCTCAATCAATTTTGCATAATTAACCAGATAATCTTTGCGCACGCCATCACCAATAATAAAAATCTCGGCCTGAATATCTTTAGCTGCTTTAATTAAATATTCGACGCCTTTTTCCCGAGTTAAACGGCCAACAAATAAAACTAATTTTTTACCTTTAAGCTTATATTTTTCATCAATAGTTAAATTTTCTGGTTCAATAGCATATGTTTCAGCATTTATCGCGTGAGTAATAGTTCGGGTTTTTTTGGCTAATTTTTTACCGCAAACTTTCAAAAACCATTTTTTAGTATGCGGTGAAACCGCAATAATTTGCTCGGCCCGTTCCACAGCTTGTCGAAGCAAAACCAAATATCGGCGATCAATAGTGGTATTGTAAATATCTGTGCCATGGACCGAAACAATAAAGGTAATACCAAAAATAGATTTAATAAAGGAAGCCAGCCAAGTTAAAAAATGGGCATGATTAACATGAATAACATCTGGTCTAAAATCCTCAACTACAGCCGTAATTGCCTTCATAAAAGAAAGATATTGGCGATTAAATTCTGGACTAGTTAGTTCACTATATTTAACTGCCCGCTTCCATTCAGGATGGCTTTCAAAAACCGCTTTAAAGGCTGGTTTAATTTGGTAAACTTTAATCCCTGGAATTTGGCGTTTGTCTGGCGCGGCAATGGCAACGTCAAAACGGCCGGTCTCAACTAATTTTTGAGCCAGCCGACGAGTGAAAGCACCACTTCCGCCACCATAGAGCGGAAATTTTAATAATAGTAAAACTCGTATTTTTCTGTTCATTAAGACCTTACTTTACCTGATTATACGCTAATTTGCCTTAATAATCAAGCGATTGAGTAAAGTTTAATCTTTCTTTAAAAATTGAGCGGCGATTTCCGGACTGACAACGTCAATAACTGTGCCCGAACCAAGTTCATAACCCCCGAATTTACTAACCCGTGGGGCAATTTCAATATGCCAATGATAGAATTCGCTGGTTTCTTCTTGATGATGAGGATTAGTATGGATCCAAAAATTAAAGGGTGGAAAGTTCAAAGCTTTGTTTAATTTTTTAATCGCATGATGTAAGGCTTCGGCTAAAAGTTTTTTTTCTTCGTCATTAATTTTTTCAAAATTTGATTGATGTTTTTTCGGACTGATCCACATTTCAAAAGGAAAACGCGAAGCAAAAAAAGTGTAAACCATAAACTGATCGTTTTCATAAACTAAGCGATAGCCGCTTTCTTTTTCTTCACGATTAATTTCACAAAAAACGCATTTTTGATTCTCATCAAAATATTTTTTCGCGCCATCAAGTTCTCTTTTAATATAACTAGGCATCACCGCTGAAGAAAAAAGTTGCGAGTGCGGATGCTCAATCGAAGCGCCAGATTCTGGACCATGATTATGAATAATCATCGTATATTCATTGGTCGGATCCTCGGCATAATGTAAATAACGGCTTTGATAGACACCGATTAATTCTTCAATAATCGCTTTACCATCATCAAAAATATCTTGATCATGTTTTTTAATCACCATCACTTCATGGCCACCAATACTTTTGGTGTCTTCATAAAAACCGTCGCCTTCGGAAATAATACTGTCATCGTGCACAAAAGCCGGATATTTATTGGGAATAACGTAGATATTTTCGGTTTCCGCTTCTTTAATACTAAATTGATAAGCATTGGCATTGTCGATACAAAAAGGGCAATCAGCCGGAATACCGTGTTTTGGCGCGGCGGCCATGACATAATCTTCTGGTCGTTTTGATCGTTCTGGTGAAATTACTACCCATTCGCTGGTCACAATATTTTGTCTAAGTTTAGGCAAAATAACCTCCTTTGTCGGTTAAATTATTTAATGCATAATGCAGAATGATGAATTATTGTATTAATTCTCAATATAAAATTATGAATTCTGAATTATCTAATTACTTTATTTCTTCTTCAATATATTTGTGAAAGCGAGCCATAGCTACAGCTAAAGCATCAGCCGCATCATCAAAGCCATCTTTTTTACCGGAACTCACCGCCGCTTCTGGAAAAGCTTTTTTTACCTCTTCAACAACCAACTTTTTATCCGCCCGACCTGAACCAGTCACCGCTAATTTTACCTGGCCCGGTGTATATTCATAAGTTTGGTCTTTAAGCCCATTTTGGCCGCAAGCCAGCAAAATTACCCCGCGGGCTTCAGAGATTTTCATCACGGTTTTCTGATTATTAAACATAAACAAAAGCTCCAGCGAAACTTGATCTGGTTTGTATTCTTGAATTAAATCACAAATATTGCGATGGACTTTAACCAATCTGTCTTGAGTATTAATCATTTTGTCGCTTTCAATACAACCGTGTTTGACATAGGTAACTCTGCCATCATGCTTGCTAACATCAATGACACCCCAACCACATCGAGCCGTCCCAGGATCAATTCCGAGTATTCTCAAATTCCACTCCTTAATATTTTATAGCAAACGCTAATCTAACAATTTTTCATGAATATCAAAGTTAATATGAACAGCCGTCACATCATCTAGTTCTTCCAGAGTTTCTACTAAATTCATTAATTTATCGGCCACGTCTTTATTTTCAATCGTAATTAGATCTTTTGGTTCCCAAGAAAGTCCGACTTCTTTAATCACCAACCCTTGGGCTTCGAGTGATTTTCGGACCTGATCGAGTTCGGTTGGTTTGGTAAAAATCGCCAAATCTTCATCATATTCAGCAAAATCTTCGCTACCAGCGTCAATCGCCATCAGTTCTACCTCTTCGCGATCATGGTTAGTTAAATCCACAACGATTTTACCTAGTTTATTAAACTGATAAGCCACTGCGCCGGCCGAAGCAAATTTAGCATTAAATTTATTTAGAGTATTTTTAATATCTGGAGTTGTCCGATTTTTATTGTCAGTAGCCGCCTCGATTAAGATACCGGTGCCATCTGGGCCAATCGCTTCATACAAAGCTTCTTCCACCACCGCACCACCCAATTCGCCTGTGCCGCGCTTAATTGCTCGCTCAATATTATCTTTAGGCATTAAACCAACACGAGCCTTATCCATCGCCATTTTTAAACTGAAATTTGAATCCGGATTGCCGCCGCCATTTTTGGCGGCAACGATAATGGCATTGGCTAATTTAGAAAAAGAAGCGCTGCGCTTAACATCGCTCGCACCTTTTGCCCGTTTAATTTTAGACCATTTTGAATGTCCTGACATATTTTATTCCTCTTTGAATCTAATGCTAATATACCATCATTTTTTTCCTTTGACCAGTGTTTACTAATGATTTATAATTAAAGTAAATTAAAAAGGAGAAAAAAGGAGAAAATGGAAAATCTAACAGAACAAAAACCAGAACAAGCACAACCAGCCCAGACTAAACCAAAACGCTGGTGGCTTTGGATTGTTATTCCGATTGGATCAATCATTGGAATTTTTATTATTTTAATGATCATCGGCGCGGTTATTACTAGTAAGGAAGTTAAAATGATGCCAACAGGACCAAACTATACCAACGTTTCTCAAAGTGATGACATTTCTAACTCTTTAGATTTAAGCAATCAAGCTGATGCGATGAAACCTTTTTGTGAGGACTTTATTACGAAAATTAAAGCTAATGATGTAACTGAATTAGAAACGCTACTTTCGACTTCTTACAAAGAAAAATACAAGAATGAAAATTTTAAAGAATATATTAAAAATTATTCGGATATTTTCCAAACTGCCAAATTTGACGAAAATCCTTTTGTCACTGTTAGCAAAGATCCAAAAACAAACGAACCACAAATTCTTTTTCGAAAAAAATTCACTGCTGGTACGGTACCTTCGATTTTTAGCTTAGTTGTGATTAAAGAAAATGGCCAAAATAAAGTTGCTGATATTGGCATCCAAGTCGATAAAAATCCTGATGCCTGGGAGAATTAAAAATGAAAATTAGTTATGAAAAAGCAAAAGTTTGGGCCTGGGCACTTCTTATCTTGCAGCCATTATTTTTGTTTATGACACTATTTACTATGGCCGGCGAATACTCAGATAAATCTCTTTTAGGTTTAGTTATTATCGGTATTATATCAGCTATAATTGCTTTTATAAATCCAGGAATTATTATGGCTTTATTTATTAAAATGTATAAGCATAAGCCTACGACAATGACTATTCTGGGGATTGTTCTCACTGGTATCGTCAGTCTAATGTTATTTGTAGATTTGATATCAGCGGCCATTGCTTTTGTTGTAGCTTGGTTTGTAATTAAGATTGTTGACGAAAATATCGTAAAAGCAAACTAAAGTTTGAGCTGTAGATTAGCCTTAATCCACTAATCAAAACCATCGGACTCCTTGAAAGAATTAATAAATTTAACTGACTTTATTTTATTTAATTACCAAAATTTTGATGAGGCCATTTTTCGTTCTTAGCTTCATCAATACTATTCTGATTAACGGTCACCAAAATACCTCTGGTTGTTAAAGCGGCTGTTAAATCTTCAAGTTTGACACTTAGATTAATCATAGGAATATCATAAACTTTATTCTTTCCATTTTGAGAATAATTAATTTTTAGAAAATTAGCATAAGTTGGATAATATCCTTCACTACTCGTACTAATATTTTCTGTTTTAATTTGAGCGTTTTTAATGCTTTCGAAAGTTATTTCTTTTTTGTAAAAAATATCTTGCCAAATAAGCTGGTCGTTTTTTAAAGTCAAAAGCGGCGTTGGCCGAAACGATCGATATAAGTAAATTGCAATAACTAAAGTAAGAACAATAGAAGTTAAAATCAGACCAATCATTAATAATATTTGGAAAAATTGACCAAAAGAAAACTTTTGTTTGATAAGTTCGTTGAAAAACCATTTGGAAAATTGATAAGTAAAAAAATAAATTAGCACTGTTACCGGTATAACAGCTAGAAGCAACTTGGTTACTCTTTCTTGGTTAGCATAAATTAAAAAATCCATTTTTTCTCCTTTATTTTATTTTAACATTTTTTTATTTAACAACCCAATTGACACCATCAGATTCGATTTCAATTGTGCCGTCTTGATCGGTACGGTAAATTTGAGCGGCATAGCTTTTAAGTAAATCGATGGTTGAAGGCGCCGGATGACCATAAGTATTATTATATCCGACTTCGATCACAGCAACGGCCGGACGCAGAATTTTCAGCCAATTATCATCAGTGCCATTAGTCGAACCGTGGTGGTCGACTTTTAAAACTGTTACGGCATGAAGTTTATCATAAATTTCCGGTTGAACGGTTTTTTCCAAATCGCCGGTAAAAAGAGCAGAAAATTGGTTAAAATCCAGTTCGGTCACGACCGAAGCGTTATTCGCATTATCTATTTTAGAATTTTTTAAGCTAGACAGGGGATAGAGAACCTTAAAATTAATATTATCAAAGGTTTTTTGAGTACCAATTGTCACAAATTGATCGGGAATTTTTTGAGCTGAAATTTCTGTTTTCCAAGTATCATAAACAGATGACGGATAGTCTACCCCGCTTTCCCAGACCTCATCGACCTTATAGCGCTTTAAAACTTCGACTAAGCCAGAAATATGATCAGCATGCGGATGGGTTAAAACCACTAAATTGATTTCGCGATCGCCAAAAGCCATCACTTTTCCGAGTTCTGAAAGAACCGAATTATCCGGGCCGCCATCGATTAAAATATCTTGACCATATGGTAATTTAATATATTCGCTATCGCCTTGCCCGACATTTAGAAAATAAATTTTCAAGTTGCTCGCCGAATCAGCTTTGTAAGAACTAAAAACGCCAGCCCAAACGATTATGGCCAAAATAATTAAAGAAGTAAAGATAAGTTGTAATCTAGATCTTAGATTTTTCATGATTATTATTAATTAATAAAATAATCACCACATAATAAATCGGTATCCAGAACCACTCGGCGGTTTTGAAAGAAATCGCTGCCCAAGAAATTTGGGAAAAATAGGTCTCTACAACTATTATATACTTTAATATTATCCAAGCGATATCAGCCAACAACTGACCAAGTTTAAGCCAAATCATACCACCAATACCGGCGATAAATCCTAACAACATTGAAAGTGGCACAAAAGGCAAGATTAAACAATTTACGATTGGTGCCACCAGAGAGATAATGCCGAAATTATAAACTAGAATTGGAAAGCAAGCGATTTGCGCACCCATGGTTTCAGAAAAAACCGCACGAATGGTTTCTGGTAATTTTGAAACGATTCTAAAGTTTTGGATCATTGGCGAAACATAAATTAATCCAGCAAAAGCTAGAAACGATAATTGGAATGAAGCATCGGTGTGAATTTGGTAAGGATTAAAAAGTAACATGATGAATGTCACGAATAAAAGTAGAATCAAATGATTAATCCGCCGGCCTTCTAACCTGCCCCAAGCGACCAAGCCGCCTAAAATTCCGGCGCGCACTACCGAAGCGGAGGCGCCGGTCATCACAATAAAAATACCGATAAAAATTAAGGTTAACCAAAAAGCCAGCCGCCTAGAAAATAAAGCGAAACAGAGTGCGAGCATAGAAATAATAATGGTAATATTGTAACCGCTTACAGCAATAATATGAGTTGTACCAGTCCGATTAAAGGCCGATGTCAGCGAATCGGGAATTTGCGTCGTGCGATTACCCAAAATTAAACCGATTTGAAACGAAGCATATGGCTCGGGCAAAGTTTTAGTTAAACTTTCTTGAAATTTTTGACTGGTTTGAAAAATTGTTTTTTTGAATTTAACACTGTTCGACGACCTCGGAGGTCGTCTTACGGTGATCGTATCTGTGTCAGGGTTTTTGACCCAGCCGCGAATGTTTTGGCCAATCAAATATTGGCCGTAATTGAAATTATCGATTGGTTTGATGGTTTTGGGATCGGTAATCTCCCCTTTGAAACTTAAAATATCACCAAATTGATATTCCGGGTAGCGTGGTAAATTAACTAAAATTTTCGCGCCATTGTAACTAATTATCGCCTGGATTTGCGTTGGTTTAATTTTTGGTGGTTCCTGAATTTGCCCAGAAATGGCCATTTTTTGACCATAGACAAGTTGATGGTAAGATGCTCTTAAGTCATAAATCTTAAAATAACTTAAGCCTAAAACTAATCCCAAAAGACAAAAGATAATTAAGCGTCGCAAAATGTTAGACCAGAAAACCAGCATTAAAACGATTAAAACAATCAAAAATCTGGCCATCCACCATAAATTAATCGGCATAAAGTTAGCTAAAAAAATCCCGCTTAAAAATCCGATCAAGACTCCGATTGTGAATTTCGATCGTCCGATTTGCATAATTCCATCGTATCACTTATTTAAAACACGTTCGTATTTACAGGCTAAAAAATTTACGATATACTTAGTATATGAAAAAGAAACAAGAACAAACAAACGAAGAAATAAAAACAGAAACTGATATTAAGTTGAAAGAATTTCAGGAAGGTTGGCAACGCTGCCAGGCTGATTTTGATAATTACCGCAAACGTACTGAAACGCAAAAATTGGACATGATTAATTTTGCCAAAGCGGAAATTTTAACTAAAATCACCCCAGTTCTCGATAATTTTGGTCGCGCCTTCGAGCATTTAGACATAACTGATCCGGCCATTTCCGGCATCAAACAAATTGAAAAACAACTTGAAGATATTTTGGCCCAAGAAGGACTTAAAAAAATCGATGTTTCCGGCGAGTTTAACCCAAACTTGCATGAAGCCATTTCCTATGAAGAAAATGCCGAAATTCCCGCTGATCACATCATCACCGAAGCCGAAAGCGGTTGGGAATTTGCTGGCCGCGTGATCAAACCGGCAAAAGTAAGAGTGAGTAAAGGTATTTGAACTAAATAATAAATTAGCCCTCTTGACAAACTTTTTGAATGTAAAGTATACTTTACATATAAGGATAAAAGTAAATTAATAGTCATTGCGAACGACCGCAAGGAGTGCGGCAATCTAATTTAAAGATCGCCACGTCGCTTCGGCTCCTCGCGATGACACAATAGAGGAGTTTCTATGAGTAAAGTTATTGGTATCGATTTAGGTACAACCAACTCGGTAGTGACCGTTGTTGAAGGCGGCAAACCGAAAGTTATCCCTACTGCCGAAGGCGGCAACATTTGTCCATCAATTGTGGCTCAAGCCAAAAATGGTGAACGTCTTGTTGGCCAACTGGCCAAACGCCAAGCGGTCACTAATCCAGAAAATACGATCTATTCAGTGAAACGCTTGATCGGCCGTCATTTTGACGATGCCGAAGTCCAAAAAGACATCAAACTGATGCCTTACAAAATCGTTCGCGCTGGCGAAGGTGTCAAAGTCGTCATGTCAGGTAAAGAATACACGCCTCAAGAAATATCGGCTTTTATTTTGGAAAAACTTAAAAAAGACGCTGAAAATTACTTAGGCGAAAAAGTGACCAAAGCGGTTATTACTGTGCCAGCCTATTTTAATGATTCGCAACGCCAAGCAACAAAAGATGCCGGCCAGATTGCCGGGTTAGAAGTCGAGCGCATTATCAACGAACCAACTGCTTCGGCTTTGGCTTATGGTTTAGACAAGCACAAAGAAGGTAAAGTCGCGGTTTATGACTTTGGTGGCGGAACTTTCGACATCACTGTTTTGGATATCGGCGACGGCGTGTTTGAAGTTTTATCGACTGGCGGCGACACTCACCTCGGCGGCGATGATTTAGACCAAAAATTAATGGACTGGATTGTTGATGATTTTAAAGCTGAAGAAGGTGTCGATTTGCGAAACGATGCCATGGCTTTGCAACGGGTTAAAGAAGCGGCCGAAAAAGCCAAAATTGAACTTTCAACCAACATGGAAAGTGAAATCAATTTGCCATTTATTACTGCCGATAGCAATGGCCCAAAACATTTGGTTAAAAAATTAACCAGAGCTAAACTTGAGCAACTCACTGGGGAATTAATTAGCAAAACCGAAGGAATTTGTAAAAAAGTGGTTGAAGAAGCCAAAATTTCTATGGCTGATATTAAAGAAGTCATTTTAGTTGGTGGTCAAACCCGCATGCCTTTGATTAAAGAAACAGTTAAAAAAATCTTTGGTAAAGAGCCAAGCCAAGAAGTCCATCCTGATGAATGCGTTGCCCTCGGTGCCGGCATTCAAGGTGGCGTGATGACTGGTGAAGTTAAAGATTTATTATTACTTGATGTCACACCACTTAATTTAGGATTGGAAACTTTAGGTTCAGTGATGACACCGTTAATTGAAAAAAATACGACTATTCCCGCTAGCAAAAGCCAGGTCTTTTCGACTGCGGCTGATAATCAAACCTCGGTGGAAATTCATGTTTTGCAAGGTGAGCGTTCAATGGCTGCCGACAACCGAACTTTAGGCCGATTCATTTTGGACGGTATTCCACCAGCGCCACGGGGAATCCCACAAGTGGAAGTCACTTTTGATTTGGACGCTAACGGCATTTTGAATGTCAAAGCAGTGGATAAAGCTTCGGGTAAAGAACAAAAAATTACCATCACCTCTTCTTCAGGTTTGTCTAAAGAAGAAATTGCTAAAATGCAAGCTGATGCGGAAGCCCACAGAGCTGATGATGAAAAACGCAAAGAAGTTATTGAAACTAAAAATATTGCTGAAAACTTGATTTACACTTCAGAAAAGACTTTGAAAGACGCTGGCGATAAGGTAAAAGAAGAAGATAAGAAATTGGTTGAAGAAAAAATCGCTGCAACCAAAGAAGCTTTGAAAGGTGAAGATCTGGAGCAAATCAAAAAAGCGACTGAAGAATTGAGCACCGAAATTCAAAAAGTTGGCACCGCCATGTATCAGGAAAGTAGCAAGGAGCAAGAAGCAAGTAGTAAGGAAGAAAATAAAGAAGAAAAAGCTGAAGAACCAAAAACAGACGAAGAAAAATAAATAAGGTTAGATTAGAAATTCCCCCCTCGGCCGATTGAAACCAGGGGGATTTTCTGGTAAGATATTGAAGTATCTAAAAACTCTGTCATTCCAGACCGGCTGAAAGCAGGATCTGGAATCCAGAGTAATTAATATAAAACTGGATCCCAGATCAAGGCCGCCGGCCTGTCTGGGATGACAATAAAATTATGTCCAAAGACTATTACAATATACTTGGTGTTTCTAAATCCGCAAGCGCGGATGAGATTAAACGTGCTTACCGTAAACTCGCCCATCAATATCATCCAGATAAAAATAAGGGTGATGACACCAAATTCAAAGAGATCAATGAGGCTTACCAGGTTTTGAGCGATCCGCAAAAAAAAGCGAATTTTGACCAATTTGGCACGGCCGACATGGGTGGTTTTGGTGGTCAAGGTGGAAATCCATTTGGTGGTCAGTACGGTAATGCTCAAGGATTCGACTTTTCCGGTTTCGGGTTCGGCGGCGGCATTGGCGATATTTTTGAAGGTATGTTTAGCCAGGCTTTTTCGCATGTTCAAGCCGAAGTCGAAATCAATTTAACTCAAGCAATGTTAGGCGATAAAGTTCAACTTAAAACCAGCAATAACGATACGATTACTCTGGATATTCCCGCCGGCACACCCGATGGCGCCAGCTTCCGCTTTCGCGGTAAAGGTAACCAAACCAAACACGGCCGCGGCGATTTAACGATTACTGTTCGAGTGCGTTTACCACGACGACTAACGCGCGAACAAAAAGAACTCTTTGAAAAATTGAGACAAACTGGACTCTAATCTATTGATTTAATCTTAAAAATAAGATATAATTGCCTTATCATATCGAAACGGAGGGTAAGTTCATGCCGGAAGTACGAATCCAGTATGATTCGAAATCAGTCAAGCGAAACACAATTGCGCATATTTCCCAGATAATAGGCACGATTGTCGCAGTGAACCTAAGTTGCGATGAATTCCCGTTGTTATCAGAAGACATTAGTCTAACATTCCATCAATATGGTCCTGATGACCGACATAAAAATCAAATTGAAATATTTATTGATGCATTCGAAACTCCTGAACGACTGGAAAAAATCAATGCGATAACTAATAAAATCAGAGATATGATATTGGCTAATACGCTATCCCATACCACTTTCTTTGTCTGGATTCGCTTAACAAAAGGTGGATTCGCCAAAAGTTAAAATCTAACTTGATGTTTAATGATACCCGCTCGCGTTTGAGCGGGTTTTTTATTGAATTAAAACTATATTATTGTACACAAAATAGTATTTGTGATACGATAGATATGTAAACAAAGAAATAAGGCCCGTCCTAAGTCCTTTCTGTTTAATTGGATTACATCCTAATCTAAACAGAAGCAGACTACGGAGGGTGCGGCGCCTATAAAAAATAGTAGTGTCGCAAGGGGAAAACATGCCAGCACCAAGTTGGGACTTGGCACTTACGGTAATTTTTCTGATTGGGATTGCCTTCGGGTATATTTTACAACGCGACAAGATTGTCGGGACTCTTTTGGGCGTTTATGCCGGGCTAGTTGTAACTCAAGCCGTCGCTGGTAGTATTCAACAACTTTTTCAAGGTGATAGTTTTCTCTTTAATCAGGTTTGGATTAAGGCCAATGCCAATCCGTTTTCGATTCGAGCCGTTCTTTTTGGCTTGACGATTGCTATTGTCGCCACTAAAGCCAATATTGCCAGTGGAAAAAGCAAAAGTATGCTGTTGTCGCCTTTGGAAATTATTGTTTATTCGATTATGACCACCGGTTTGATTATCGCCTCGATTTTCTTTTTCATGCCAGGCGATGCCCGTACACCATATATGCTGACTTCACAGATTGCGAAATTTATTATTCAAAATTACACCTGGTGGATTGTCAGTCCGATTCTCTTTATGATTGTGTCTGGTTTTATCCACAAAAAAGAATCTCACGAATAAAAAACCGGAGAAAATTCTCCGGAAAGTTTTTGTTTAATCATCGATTTAGGACGATGATTTTTTAATAATTTCAATCATTTCATTAGGACTAATTTGGCGAATGCGATAACCATTACAACAACTGGTAATCTTACCATGCGTCACATTAGGCTGGAGATACAGAACAATTAACGATTGATCATCTTGTGGCGGACCAGTCGATTTGAGTTTTTCGATTATTTCGATGGCTTCAGACTGATTGTCTTTACTGAAATAGTGATAGATCTCAATGTTAATAATATAGTCGCAGATGGCATCGAAACTCACAGATGTTGTTCGAAGAAAAGTTGCCGGATTAGAATATTGGTAAGTGAAAGGATCATCGTCAAAACGTTCTAAAACATAGATTCGACCAACTTCTTCCAGAGCCTTGCGAGTCGAGTTAATCAAAGATTGATCAAATAAACGACGCCGGCCTTTCCAATTTTGAACAATATTTTCAGCCAAGCCTGACTTATCTTGCGGGATATTGATTTTCATAAGGTTCGCCTCCTTGGTTGGATATTCAGATTATAGTGGAAAAAAGATGTAGAATCAAGAGAATTAATCTAAACTCTTGAAAAGTTCGCTGTTCTATGATATAATTTCTTTAGAAACAAGATATTTGGGCCAGTAGCTCAGTGGTAGAGCAATTGCCTTTTAAGCAATGTGTCGTGGGTTCGATCCCCACCTGGCCCTC
>CAIRFN010000005.1 GCA_903877885.1 uncultured Candidatus Berkelbacteria bacterium | reverse complement strand
ATTTGTACCAACAAAACCAAATTCGCCGATATAACGAGTAGTAATCGGCGTAAATGGCGAAGCATCAGCATGAACAGTGTGAGTTTCAGCTTCCTGAGATAAATATGCTCTCATGGCCGCCTCACCAATACCTGAACGTCTGAGCTGGGGGTTAATATTAAACGAACCGGCATATAAATCATTATTTTCCATATTGGCTGTCCGTTTTTGCAAAACGTCGAAACGTTTGAAACCTAAAACCTGGCCGCCATAGCGCAAAATATAGAAACGGCTATCTTGATTAGCAAAAGATTTATTAAGAGAATCAAGGGCATATTCAGCCAAATCAGGGTCTTGATTCTGCCAATTTTCGACTAAAACTTGCATCATGATCTGTTGATCTTCCGGCGCTATTTCTGTCGCTGGTAAAACATCAACACCATATTGGGCAAAATCCTCCAAATTAATTTGTTGGCCTTCCTGTTTCAAAGCCTTACACGTACTGGCAAAAATTAATGTTTCTGTTTTGTAATTTTCTAAAGCTTGAATCACCTCTTCTGGTTCGCGCGGATTATCGGCAAAATCTGAAAGCAAATCTTTACCCTTGCTCAAAAGATTTTTAATAATATCATTGATTATTTCGTCACTGTTTACTTGGCCATGATAATTTTCCTGTAAATAAGTTCGGACATTTTCCGTGGCATCGACAATCTCGGCATATTTAGAGAAAATTGGTTGAAGAAACTTAGTCGAGTATTCAGAGATAGAAACGCTTTCATTTAATTGTCGATCTGTTTTTTTATATCGTTCAAAAATATTTAAAATCTTTTTACCAAAGGCCGGATCATCAGCGCATGATAAAAACGAATTGAGAAAATTTTGTCGAAAAGTTGGACTAAAACTAAGATTAAGATAATCAGGATTATATGGGTTTTCGTATTTATATTTCTGATTTTGGTTTTTGATATTTCCTTTTCCCATAAAAATTGATTTGAATTGATCGTACGTCTCTTGATCGGTACTAACTAAAAACTTTAACAGATTAACTTGGGCACCAAGATCAATTTCAGTTAAATCTATTCCGATTTCATCCTTAATTTTTAGTTGAAAAACTGGATTGTGTAGAAAACTAAAATAGGTTGATAAATCTTTCTGTTCTAGTCCGAACGGATTAATTTCGGGATCTTTGTCTAGATTTTCATAGCTAGTAAATTCTACTTTAGGAATCGATTCTTCAATTTCTGGTCTGATTTTTTCCATCCAATCACGAATATTTTTCGTAAATTCTGGATTAAGCGTTTTATTGATCATATTTACAAGATCTATGTATTCTAGGTCATAAATTTCAATAAATTGATTTTTATTTTTGTCTTCAAAAAAATCATTAAATTTATTGAATAAATCTTTCCACCCATCGACAGATAGTACTGGTGAAATATTATGCCAAGCTTCACATCTTTTATCTAGATCATTATTATCAATTTTATAGTATGAGCAAATTAGATCATCTAGGTTGTTAAAAATGTATGTTTGATCATCGAAGGTTCCAGAATCATAATCCATATTTTCAGTTACTGAAAAATTCTTTGGATGCCCGTAATACCTATCTAATGGAGAAAATAATGCAATATAACCATCTAAAGAATTTAGTTCAATATTTGGTTTAATGATTTTTTGAGGTATTAGGTGGCTGTATGAAATTGGTTTGCCTTCTTGATCAACTAATGCGACTGCATCGCTTGCAATATTCACTACCATTTCGCCTTCATTCATTGTTGAACTAGGTAAGAATAAATTAGTGATTTCATAATCCTGTTGGTGTGAGTTATTCTTGGCCTTTTGAAAAGTATTTTGAATAAGATAAAAATTAAATGATCTTGAACTATTTTGAGTCTTGACTTCATTAATCAGCTCCTGGCAATACCTAACAATAAAATCGGTAAATGGCGAATCAGAATTCAGTCTAATCTGTTCGGAAATAATTTCATAAGTATTGTCTGACAAGTTTGGATGAGATGAAAAATTAAAAAATAAATCTAATTTATTAGCCAAAGATAAATCATTGAGGTATCTTGAAATTTCGCTTGGGTTGGAAGTATTAAGACGGTTAGCTAATCGTCCCAAGATATCGTCTCTCAAAATCACTGTTTTATATTCATCTAAACGACCCAATTCTTTATAGGTTTCTAAAGTAGTACTAAAGTTATGGGTCTTAGAAAAATCATTAAGAATAAAGTTCTCTGTGGACAGTTTAAAAAGTCTTAGATCATCTCTAATCTTATCTTTTTCTGAATCTGAAAGAGATGACCGAAAAACATCTTCATCAAATTTAAGATAAAAATCCAAAATTTGATTATAAGTATTTTGTAAATCATTTGCGGAAAAATTAGCAGTGATACCATCAATTAGATTGGCTTCTTTGTGAAACAATTTTTCTAGTAGATCATTGTCTAGAATCGCTTTCGCTTGTTGTATTTCAATATTGCTAGTTATAGTATCACTTAATTGCTCTGGCATTTTCCCTCACTTCTTTTTAATCTACATACTAAAAATACAACGCTGACAGATTTTATTCAAGCGTTGTATTCTTTAAAAATTAAATTGGCGGAGGAGAGAGGATTCGAACCTCTGATCCGCTTGCACGGATACCGCTTTTCGAGAGCGGCACATTCGACCACTCTGACACTCCTCCTGAAACTTATTCTTTTGGTTCTATCTTAATCCGTCGCAATTCCCCTTCTCCAATTGAATCGGCTTTGACGCCTTCAAAATTTTCCAAAGCGACGTGAACCAAGCGACGATCGTAAGCGCTCATTGGTTTCATTTCTTGAGCGTAACCAGAAGTTTTGACATTTTGAGCCATGGCTAAAGCTAATTCCGACAATTCCGATAATTTTTTGGATTTATAATCATCGACATCAACTGTCACGGGCAGAAATTCCCCCGCCTTTTGACTGACCATCAATCTCAAAATATATTGAATTGCCTCTAAAGTTTCGCCCATTTTTCCAATCAAATGACCGGAATTTGGCGAACTAACTTTCACCCACCAACCAGCGCCAGCCGATGGATTTTCTTCGACTGAAACGACCGCTTCCGGGTCAAAACTGATAAAAAAATCTTGGGCAATTTTTAATAAATCTTCTTGTTTCATATAATTTCTAGTAATATCTGGATTCCCGATGTCGGTATTCGACAAGCTCATACCGGCTCGAGAATGACATTAAAGGGTAATATTTCTATTTTCTTTTTCTGACTGTAATTTCCACCCCATGTTTAGTAGTCTTGAATTCTGTCTTTTTTTCTTTTCTTAATTCTGCATTATTAATTTTGAATTCTGAATTATTTTCTCTCATCACCCACCATTGCTGACCGATAGCAAACAAAGTAGTGATAACCCAGTAAAGCGGCAATGCGGCTGGAAAACGGCCGGCAATAAAAATCGTAAACAGCGGCATCATATACATCATCTGTTTGGAAATCATTTGGGCGGTTTCTGGTTGTTTGCCAGGTTCGGTTTTTGGCGTCATTTGGTAGCCCTGGTAAAACTGTAACGCGCCGGCAATAATTGGCAAAATGTATTTATCTGGTTTGGCTAAATCTAAACCAAAAAACATGGTTTGAATAAAATCCGGTCGTGGCATCCAAGAATATAATAAAGCAAACCGACTCATATCCAAGCCATGAATAAAGACTTGATACAGAACAATCAAAATCGGCAATTGAATCAAAAGTGGCAAGCAGGAACCAAGTGGATTAACCTTATTATCTTTGTAAAATTTGGCTAATTCTTCGGCTTGTTTTTGCTTATCATCTTTGTATTTTTCTTGAATTGCCTGAAGTTTTGGTTGCAACAGCTGCATCTGTCTTTGCTGACGCGAGGCATTAAGCGAGCTTGGCAACAAAATCAGACGAATAATCACGGTCAAACCAATAATAGCCCAACCAACGTTATGATTTGGAATTAACCAAACCAAAAACATCAAGGCGTTAAACAACGGATAATAAAGAATTGTTTTGAGAAAAAGTTTCATATACTAGATACATTATTCTAGATACCAAATACTATTTGACTTCGTCGTGTCCACCTTTGCTCCATGGGTTACAGCGCAGAATACGCCAACAACCCAAAGCGCAACCTTTGAGGCAACCGTATTTATTGATCGCATCGTAGGTATATTGACTGCAAGTTGGCTGATACCGGCAAAAGCCACCAGGGTGTTTGTGACTTAACCAGCCATGGTCGGGCGAAATTGTTTTTTGGTACAGTTTAATTAATTTGAGGGCTAACCATTTCATTTAATCTGACCTAAGATGTAATTAATATCAGCAGATATTTTTTCTTCCTGATATTTTTTTAAAACTAGAGCAATATCCAGGCTTTTGGTCTGCCATAAATCCTTAGCCTGCCAGATAAGTTGATAAATTTGACGTTTGGCATGATTTCGATCATGCGCTTTAGCCAGCACCTTTTTTGAGATTACCACACTAAAGCGACTATGACCAGCGCGATTAGGTAAATAACGCACCAAAAAAAGATCTTGGGCGACGCGTTGACCCTTTTTATAAATTCGATCCATGTCATTTTTTTTGAGACGAAAATTTCGAGCAAGCATAATTAAATAGCTTAGATCGTTAGTCTTTTTCTGCCTTTAGCGCGGCGATTTTTTAAAACGTGGCTGTTTTTAGTTAATTGAGCTTTCATACGATTGCGAAAACCATGAGCGCGCATTTTGTGTCTAGCTTGTTTGGTGGATAAAGTTGTACCTAACATTATTTCTCCTAGATGATTAATTCAATATAAAAAGTATAACTCATTTTCAAGAAAAAGGCAAGCGTTCCTTGACTCCTGTGGATAACTCGCCTACTATAAGGTTAAAGGGACTGTGGATAACTCGGGTAGACAACCTAAATGGAAACGACTAGATTAAAGATACGAGGAACTAATGAAACAGCCGAATGAAAATGAAACTTGGCAAGCCGTTAAGGGTGAAATGGAAATTTCCTTGAGTAAAGCCAATTTTACCACGTGGTTTAAAGACACGTTCATTTTGAATTTGGATGCGGAAAATTTTATCATCGGCGTGCCCAATAGTTACACTAAAGAATGGTTTGAGAAAAAATATTATCCACAGATGTTGCCAGCAATTCAAAAAGTTTATCCACAGGTCAAAGCGTTCAGTTGCCAAGTCGTTGCCACCCAATTCAAACCAGAAAAATTAGCTTTGGATACTAAATCCCCTGTTTCGGCCAAACCAATTAGTTTAAAAATCGATTCCGAAAATCCGATTAACATTACCCTGAATCCAAAATATACTTTTGATACTTTTATTGTCGGTGGCTCTAATCGATTGGCGGCAGCCACCGCTCATGCTGTTGCCGCCAAACCAGGCGTCACTTATAATCCCCTGTTTCTTTACGGTGGTGTCGGTTTAGGTAAAACTCATTTAGCCCAAGCTATCGGTCATGAAATTTTAAGAAATAATCCGAAAAAGAAAATCATTTATGTTTCTTGCGAAAATTTTACCAATGAATTTGTCCAAGCCATTTCCTCGGGAAAGATGAATGAATTTAAGAAGAAATACCGCGACGCCGATGTGCTTTTGATTGACGATATCCAGTTTATGTCTGGCAAAGAGGGGACGCAGGAAGAATTTTTCCATACTTTTAATACTTTGCATCAATCGAATCGACAGATTGTGGTCACCTCCGACAGAGTGCCGAAAGCGATTCAACAAATGGAACAACGTTTATCCAGTCGTCTTGGTTGCGGGATGATTGCCGATGTTCAACCGCCAAACCTGGAAATGCGCCAAGCGATTTTGCGCAGTAAAAGCGAAGAAAAAAATTATGTCATTGCCGACGAAGTTTTAAATTTCATTGCTGAAAATATTGAGAGCAATATTCGAGAATTAGAAGGGGCGATTACTCGAGTGATTTCTTATTGCGAATTAAATAAAGTCGAACCGACAATTGACATTACCGCTCAAGTCTTACAAGATATGATTACAGCCAAAAGTAAAAACCTAACGATCGAGAAGATTATTAAAATTGTGAGTGAATATTTTAATGTTTTACCTGAACAAATGTTGGGCGCGCACCGCAGTAAAGAGTTAGTTAAGCCCCGCCAAATCACCATGTATCTGTTACGTCATGAAATAAATATGAGTTTTCCGAAAATCGGTCACGAGTTAAATAAAAAGGATCATACTACAATCATGCACGGCGTTAGCCGAATCGAGAAAGAAATCGGCCGTAACCTGGAATTACAAAAAGAATTAAGTAAGATTAAAGAGAAGCTGTACCTTAACTAAAAATTAGTATCTAGTATTTAGTAGCAAGTATCTAGTATAAAAAACCACTACTTGATATTATCTTGATTTAACTGGCGCCCTGTGGATATCCTGTGGATAACATGTGGATAAACGGCATTTGCCTGTGGATAATTTATCCACAATTAATAATTTCTGTGGATAACTCCAAAAATCTGGCGAGTTATCCACACGTTATCCACATAGTTATCCACAGTTTTTACCCCACTTATCCACAGCCTCTACCCCTGTTTATCCACAGTATCCACAGGCCCTACTACTACTACTGGTTTTATATACATGTTTAATTAGTAGAGGAAAATTATTTTTAGAATTTTGATTCGTAATTCTTGAACAATATTAAACATTAAAAAAATAAAATATTGACTAAGAATTAAAAATAAAAACAATAAAGATTAATTTTAAAGGAGTAATAAAATGAAGTTATCTTGCACCCAAGAAAATTTAAGTAAAGGTTTAAGTATTGTTGGACGATCAGTTGGTACTCGGGCAACTTTACCGGTTTTGAATAATATTTTACTTCAAACCGATAAAGGCCGATTGAAACTTTCGGCCACGGATTTGGAAATTGGTATTCACACCTGGGTCGGCGCCAAAGTCGATATGGACGGCGGTATTACCGTGCCAGCGCGATTGCTGTCGGATTTTGTTAATAACAATACCGACAAAAACATCGAATTAGAACTAAAAGAAACGACTCTAAAATTATCTTCGGAACATTATAAGGCTAATATTAATGGAATTGAGGCTTCGGAATTTCCGTTGATTCCTCAAGTTAAGAAATCAGTCGAAATCGAAATCGGTTCGAAAGAGTTGATTGGTGGCATCAACAAAACTTTGATTGCGACCGCTTTGGATGAATCTCGCCCGGTTTTGGCTGGCGTTTATTTCTTTAACAAAGATCAAGAGATGAAAGTGGTGGCCACTGATTCTTATCGACTGGCCGAACAAACGATTACTTTAGTTAATAAACCAGAAAAAGATTTTCGTTTTATTGTGCCGCAACGCACAATCGCCGAACTTGCCCGAATTTTAGCTAATGCCGGCCCGGTGGCTAAAATCTTGCCTGGTGAAAACCAAGTTGAATTTGTGATGGAAGACACGATTTTAGTATCGCGTTTAATTGAAGGCGCTTTTCCTGATTATGTGCAAATCATTCCAAAAGAAAGCAAAACCACAATGGAAGTGGCAACAGCTGAATTTAATAATGCCATCAAGATGGCCAGTCTGTTTGCTCGGGAATCGGCGAATAATATTAAACTTAAAATTACGGCGCCGGACAAGATTGAAGTTTTGGCCACCTCGAGCCAAATTGGGGATAACTTATCCACAGTCGGTGGAAAAGTAACCGGGGACAGTATTGAAGTCGCTTTCAATGCTAAATTTATTTTGGATTGTTTGGCAGTGGTTGGTTCAGAAAAGGTAACACTGGATTTACTTTCAGCCACAGCCGCCGGTATTTTGCGCGGCAACAAAGAACAACATTATTTGTATGTAATCATGCCACTTCGAATAGATGAGTAATGAAAATAAAATCTATAAAACTGGTCAATTTTAGAAACAGGGGAGATTATCATTTAGATTTTAGCGATGTCACTATTCTAATTGGCCCGAATGGGATTGGTAAAACCAATATTGTTGAGGGAATCTATCTGATCGCGACCGGCCGTTCGTGGCGAACTAGCCGAGATTTAGAAATGACCGAGTGGCAGAAAGATTTTAGCCGAATTACTTTAACCACTCAATTTGATGATAAGGCTAATATTCTAGAACTGTTTTGGCAAATCAATGAGAAGGCGATCAAGCAACTTAAGATTAATGGAACGAAACATCGCTTGATTGATTTGTTGGGGACAGTCCCAGCGGTTTTGTTTAGTCCGGAAACATTGGATTTATTAAACGGCGCGCCGGCTTTAAGACGCCGTTTTTTGGATATTATTCTATCGCAAACCGATCGGCGTTATGCTTTAAACTTGTTGGAATATCATAAAATTTTGCGCGAACGAAACAAACTTTTAGCTCATATCAAAAACAAAAAAGCCAAATTTGATGAGCTGGAATTTTGGGATAACAAACTGGTGGAAATCGGCAGTCAAATTATTTTAAAACGCCAGGAACTGGTAAAATTCTTAAACAAAAACTTGAGCGAAGACTATGCCAAAATCAGCGGCAAAAAGCAAAAGCTAAATTTGAAATATAAAGCGTCGGTGCTCGTTGAGCGCTTTGCGGACACAATTTCGGCCGGCCGCGAGCGCGAGGTCGAGCAACAATCGACACTCTATGGCCCGCACCGCGACGATTTTCTTTTCATTTTGGATAGTCGCGAGGTCGCCACATTTGCTTCGCGTGGCGAGTTTCGTAGCGTTATTTTGGCTTTGAAATGCGCCGAAATTCTCTACTTGGAGCACAAGGTTGGAACAAAACCGATTCTACTTTTGGACGATATTTTTTCCGAACTTGACGCCGATCGTCGCAAACATTTGGCCTCAATCGTATCCGATCAGCAAACCATTATTACTACAACCGACATCGATCATATTGAAAAAAATCTGCGAAAAACAGCGAAGATTGTGGAATTAAACTTATAGTCCACTTCCGGGGTTACCTTGCGGGGTTAGTGATAACACCAAGGATTTCTTGACAAATTTGCTGATTTACGTTTTTCTTGTTACTCTGAAATCAGTTTTGTACCTTAAGGAGGTAGTCAAATGAAAACCTGGATTTGGACGCTGACTTGGTTTTTGATGATCACCCTGATTATCGGTTTGGTGTTTTACGTGCGCGGTTTTAGTCTTTCCAAACTTCGCGCTAGCGATGATAAAAAACCGACCGAGAAAACTGTTCAACAAGAGCCAAAAAAAGTTGTGACTCAAGATATTGATTTGGACGGAAACCAAATTAAAGAAACCATTATACTTAAGACTTATGACAAATTTGCGTCTTTGGAAATCTTTAACAAGGACGGTAATCAACCATTTTTTTACCAAAATCTAGGTCTAAAAGACAGCTATTTAATTAGTCGTATTGATCCGACTTATGGCTTACCGCAACTGATAATTTTCCGAAACATGGCTGACGATGAGCTTTCCGATAAGACTAAATCTTTTTATCATGCGGATATTTATCGTCTGCAAAATCATCAATATCTAAATTATTGGAGCGTGGAATTGCCAAAGAGCTATGCGCCAGATTGCTTTGCCACCATTACTCAAGATATTGCGGAAAATAAGCAAAAGTTTGCCGAAGCGCTCGAGCAAATTCAACATTTCAAAGCGTTAGTCGACAGCGATCATTGGTCGGAAGTGGCTAAAATGCTCGATCCCAGACTTAAATTAACAGAGACAATGATTCGCACCGAATTTCGCTATATTATTTTTAGCATTCCATGGGATCGTAATGATTGGTTTATGAGTTCGATCAGTGTGGGTAAAAACCATAGTGAAGAAGTTTTTTTGTTTCAGTTCGCCCAAAAAAACCATAATTACCTTCTCACTGTTTCCAATGGCAAAATCGGCTTTTTAGAACTACCGATTAGCGATCAAGATCTAAAAAAAATTTTTAACTAACCATTCCCACCGGCATTTTTGTCGGTTTTTTGTTAAAAAAATTCGATTTAAACCTATAGTCCACTTTCGGGGTGGGCCGTAGAGGTTTAGCAGATTATTTTAATACGAAAAACCTTTTCTTGCTTTTGAACTAAAAAACCGCACGAGTGTGCGGTGCGGTTGGATATTATCAGATTAGTCATTGAGCAACTACAGTGTAAATTGCGTCGGTTCCTTTGGGGAAATTTCTAATGCTGTAAGTATTTTTTTCAAAGCTGAAGTTGAATCGATCGGTAGTGATATTACCAGAATTACCGATACCAAATTTACTCCAAAGGTGAATCTCTTTCGAGAAAATAACAAACCGTTTATCAGTTTCAAGGTGGTAAATACTAATGCCGGATAAATCGGCGTCATCGTCACTCGGTATAATCGTACTAGCGATCAGGTATTTAGTATTGTCGCTAAAACGAAAATCATAGCGCATCAGTGAATCCTGCCAAAGAATTTTGCTCTCCCCTGTTTCAATGTTCAGTAACTGGTATTTGGTATCGTGTCCAATCGGTCGACTAATGACAATTAGATTGCCATCGAGTTGACTGAAAGCCAGCGGATTTAAAGCCAAAACTTCTTTAGTTTGCAGATCGAACATGATTTCTGGAATAACACGTTTGCCAAAGTTAAACCTGATCAAAGCGTGTTGGCCATTTTGAGATAACTCCGCATCGCTAATATTCAAATCCCGATATTTACCATGATAACCAATTAAGGTTTCAGTTTTATTAATCGGGTCGATAATAACTAAATAACCACAGGTTCGGGCTGGTTTAGTTCCATCTTCAGTTTGAAAATAAAAGTAATACCAGATTTTATCATTTGCTGTCAGTTCCGGCGTAATCGTGGTTAAACAGATTGCTGGTTCTTGGAGTTTGGTCACGATTTTACTTTTGATTTTGTAGAAACAGCCATTTTGAAAATAGACTTGAAGATATGGATGGTTTTTATCAACCAGTTCCATCGTTCTGATTCGGGTTTGATCAGGATATTCCAAATACTGTTTGTAGAGTTTGGAAAAACTGGTTTTAATGTCATCGGTCACATCTGTGGTTTCAAACGGCTGATTCTGCCAGGTAAGACCGGGTAAATCAGTGATCTTATCGATCGATGTCCATTGGCCATTCAAGCTGAATGACCAGGTGTTGGCCCGACAAATTGCCGCGGCCAACAAAATTGTAATGAGCAGGTAAAGTTTCATCGCAAACCTCCTTCAGCAATACCGCAATACTTGAGTTATACCATATAAATATGAAATAGTAAATAGAAAATAATGCAGAATTCATAATTCATAATTAATAAAATTAAAATGTGATATACTAATTATGTACTCATACAGTGACGGAGGGGCGACCGCTCGGCGGTCAAGATATGTTGTGCATATCCAGGTTAATTTTGGATAATGAGGCTAACATTCCAGTTAGAGGATCATGGCAAAAACAACATGTTATTTTAAAGTTAGTTAAAAATGATCAATTTTCAGTTCTCAATTTCCAATTAATTTTCAATTTTCAATTTTATAATTTTTAAACCTTATAAATATATTTTTTCTTGCTACTTACTACAAACTACTTACTACTTTCTAGGTTGAACCCTTGACATGCGCTTAAAATCGCGGTAAGATATAGACAATTCCTTAAATAAAACGTGGTTAGTCTCTAGTGGAGGCTAGTCAAGCACTTAAAAAAGGAGAGGAATTAAATCTGTTTTTCGTGATAATTTAGATTTTCTGATTCTACCAAGTGGTATTTTAGGCTCCTTTCTAATTTTCTTCTTTGAAGGAAGATTGGAATGTTCTCAAAGCCTAAGCAAAAAAACAAAGCACGACGATTGGTCTTAAATTTTAAAAAAAGTATTGGGCCGATACATCGAATCGTGCTTTTTTGTTGTTTGAAAAACTAAAAGGACAGTCCTTTAGCGCGTTGAAGGACTGTCCTTAACTAAGCACCTAGCTATGACGCTTCGCGTCTGGTCATTTGATCAAATTTGAAATAATTTTAATCATAATTTCTTTGTCTTTGGGATCGCTGACGGCCACAAGAAGAGCGAGGGCAACCAGAGTATTATCGTTAATCTTTTTCTCATTGTTGGCTCGATACAAATAATTATTTTTACTTAAAAAATAGACAAATAAAAGCGAGCCGATGCGTTTGTTGCCATCGGAAAACGGATGATCCTTAATCGTTAAATACAAAAGGTTAGCCGCTTTTTCTTCAAGCGACGGATATAAATCGATCGCGTCAAATGTCTGATAAATTGTGCCAATCACACTCTGAAATTTAGGTTCGATTTCTTGGCCCATCAAAGAACTGGCTTCATTTTTTTGAACTAATTTTTTCTTAAAATCAGTGATAACACTTTTGGCGTCAGAGTAAGTTAAAGTAAAAGATGTTTTGCCAATGTCAGACAGTTCTAATTTTTCTTCGTCATACTGATGTAAAATCGAAAAAGAATTGGCAAACTCTTTGATCAAATCGATTAATTGGTTGCTATGTCCTTCAAGAAGTTCAAACCCTTTCTTGTCATCGATAAATTTAATTGCTTCTTGAATATCTTTTAACTTGGCGTTTTGCTCTTCAAGTAATTTTTTATTAATCGCATAACCTTTGGTTAAATATTCTTTGAGAATCTGGTTAGCCCAGATGCGAAATTGAGTTCCTTGGATTGATTTAACACGATATCCAACAGAGATAATTACATCGAGATTGTAGAAATTGACTTTGTACTTTTTACCATCAGCGGCAGTATGCTGGAATTTCCGGCATACTGAAATTTTACTAAGCTCGTTCTCCTTAAAAATATTTCCGATATGTTCAGTAATGGTTCTTCTATCTTTATTGAATAATGTTGACATTTGCTCTTGTGTCAACCAGATGGTTTCCTCCTCCATTTTAACTTCGATTTTGTTTTCGCCCTCCGGCGTTTGGTAGATGATGATTTGACCCCGACTTTTTTGTTTGTCCATGAGATCTCTTTTCTTTATATAATTATATTATACACGAACAAATAGCGAACATGTCAATAGCTTCTTGATTAAATCATGCAAATATAATTTTTGAATACGAAAAACCCCGCACATTTCTATGCGGGGTTAATTTTCTAGAAGGCGATTTTTAATCCCAAATCGCCTGCTCCGTTGCCGTAAAAACGGCCGCGGAGCGTTAAGCTATTGTCGAGCTTGCGCTCGATAAGAAGACTGGTTTTTTTGTTGGCGTCTTCCATGACGCCAATATTGGTTTTGGCATCGAGGGTATATTTACCCTCTAGCTTCCACCAGGTTCCCGATCCGCCGTCCTCGCCTAATGCGATGAGAGAGAAACGGCCCATTCCGATCCACGCGAAGCCGCCGAAGCGGACGCGGGGCTGGTTGGATTCGGTGCCGGCGGCGATGCCGACTTGAAAATTTTTTGCTGGCGCGTAACTTGGGCCGGCGTAAACCTCGCCCCAATTCTCCGACTGGGCCGCATAGGCCCAAAGGCCGAAACGGTTGCCGAGGTTTTTTTCTAAATTTACCTCGGTGCAGACCGTCCCGGTCTGCAGGTCGGCAGTGAAACAAGAGATCGTGATTTACGAAGGTTTGGAAGGTTTTCAAAATTTTAGTTTGAATTATATCAGTCGGATGAAAGAGGGTAGTACGATTTATGTCTTGGGTGTCATTGGTGATCGCTGGTATGAGTTGATGGGAAGTAAGCAACATCGCTATGATCGGATTCGCAAAAAGAAAAATATTGTGATGAAAATGGTTGAGTACCATGTTTCCGAAGTTGATAAGAGAAAATCAGACAACAACGAACTTTACGAAGTGCGAGTTATTCCTACTAATTTAGAAACGCCGGCAAACATGTTGGTGATTGAGGATTATATTGCGATGCAAATTTTCGATGAACCAGTTTCGGTGATTGAAATTAAAAATCCAGTTCTGGCTAAAACATATTTGAACTATTTTAATTTACTTTGGCAGCAAGGGAAAGATATTTAAAATCTATGAAACTAAAAGGACTGTCCTTAAGTAATTTAACTAATACGTTTTGATAAATGTTTGTGATATGATAAATATATAATAAGTGTTTTATTGTTTGCCCATCCTAAACTCTTACTGTTCAACCTACTTCGTAGTGTACGAACAGTGCGAGTATCGGAGGGCGACAAACTATCATATTTTTAAATTAATGTGTGTCGGAGGGGAAGATGCAAACTAAAGAAGAAATTAAATGGGATGGGGAATTGGGCGCTCTGGAGCGGGTGACTTTTGTGTCTGATATTTTAAATAAACAGATTGAAATTCGCAATATGTTGGACTTAAGAACCAATATTATGATTGGTTTTAACTCGGCTTTGATTGTCTTTTTTGCCACAAATTTTGAAGCCCAATGGGCTCAAAGCGTATTTTTTATTGCTGCTTTAATATCTGTAGTTATTTCTATGTTTTTTGCTTTAATGGCTTTGAAACCAAGTCATTTTGCGACCAAAAAAGGTCAGAGTGAAAGTCTGTTTTACCATCATCAAATCAGCGGTAAATCCGAAGACGAATATCAAAAACAGGTTTTGGATACCTTGGCTAATGAGAACAAAATTTATGATGCCTATATTTTAGAGACCTATAATTTAACCAAATATTCCAATGTGCCGCGCAAGTTTTACCTTAATTGGTCAATTCGGGTTTTGCTCTACGGTGTTTTTATTTCGTTATTTTTATATTTCGTTTCGTTTTTGCCGAACATCTTTGCCAGCTTTATGCATTTGCCGCAGATATTTTAAGAAAAATCACAAACAATAAAGGACAGTCCTTTAACGCGCTGAAGGACTGTCCTTTTAGGTAAAGCTACTGAATTTTAAATCTAATTTTTTTGACTAACTCTTGTCCAATTTTAGTATTCACAGATTGGATTATTTCTGGTATTTCCATTTGCAAGTTGGCCCCGGCCATGGAATTTTCGACGGTAAGCGTTAGAAGCCCGTCTTTGAAACTTGCAACGCCGAAACGATTAAGGCCAAGTTCGCGTGCTGTATCACAAACTTGAGCGGCGCGAAGCGGCCCGGACAGCCTTTGATATTTTGAGTTGTGGCTTAAAAATCCACTAATTTTATCCATCATAAAATTAGTATCTAGTATTTAGGATTTAGTATCAAGTATTTAAAAAGGACTGTCCTTTAGCGCGTTGAAGGACAGTCCTTTATTGTCGGATACCGTCTACTTTTTAGTATCCGATGTGAACATGATCCCAAGCTTCTGGCATGGCAAAAAGACCAAGATTTGATGTGCGAGGTAAACCATAGAGATCGGTTAATTTATCCCAAAATGGTTTGACATCGCGTTCATCAGAGTAAGTAATAATCTGGCTTAAGCGATAATTATATTTATCGCTAGATTTACCACTTGCTGCTACCATATCATATGGAAATTGTAATAATTCACCAACCAGTTGATGGGTTTTGCGACGCGCTTCCGGTTGATAAACGAAATAATTAACCAAAGCATTAGTAATAGCATTGGTAATCAAATTACTGGAATCGCCAGTGATCCAGCCGACTGATGGTTTTCGATCTTGCCAACCCACTTGAATCGGAATAGCGACGGCTGGCAAACCGTTCCAGGTCGTATTGGTACCGCCGGTCAGACCGCCAAAGAGACTGCCTAATCCGGGAATATTACCCAGGCTAGAAGCAATTTTAGAAAAACCAGTTAAACTACCAAGGCTGCCTAAGCCGCCAATATTTGTGAGACTGCTTAAATTGCCAACATTTGCCAATTTACTAAGATTGCCAAAATCTCCCAGATCACCAAGTTTACTGACATCCAAGTTGGCTAAAGCTTTCAAATCAGGATTTTTACTTAAAGTATTCATGATGCTAGAGAAGTTTTTAGTGCCGGTGGCTGGATTAGAATCTGATTTTAAGAAATTCTGAAATGTATCAGCAATTTGATTGGCTTGGCTTGCGCTAAAACTAGTCGAACCGTTTGTTGGTAAAATTGTTTTTAACTGATTAGTAATATCGTTAAAGGCAGTATTTAAATCTCTGGCTTGAGCAACCTGACTATTGTTTTGATTAAAATTTGTCGCTTGAATATCGTTGATTGCTCGATCAAGTACACCTTTAACCGTATTGGCATCGACTTTATTCGAGTTTTGGCCGGTGACATAATTGATGAAACTAAGGTCTTGATCGATCATTCCTCTTTGGTTAACAGAATCAGACATAAATTGATTCCATTGGTTAGAATTAGTTTCAACCATGGCTTGAAGTTTAACTAAAGCCTGAGTTTCTTGATTTTTAGTATTCTGATCTTGAGAGGAATGATTAATTGCCGACGCAATTTGGCTGACTTGTTTTTGTAATAAATTAACCGTATCGGAATTTTTATTAAATAAATCTTTAACAGTCGAGAGGTTAGAAGCCAGTTTTTGGCTGGTGATAGCATTGATATCGGTCGCTTGTTGACCTGGGGCAATGCCAGTTATTTGAGAAATCGAGTTTTGAAGTTGTTTTGTTAATGTTGGATCAATTTTATTTAAGGCGTCTATAACTGAAGTATTCATCACATTATTCAATTGGTTTAAACTATTAGTAACTGTTCCAAGAGCTTGACTTAACCCGGGAATCGATGGCAACTGGTTACTCGAATCTGGTACTGGGCTGTAGCTGGAGCAGGGAATGCGTAATAATTCATTGCCGCCCAAAAGCCCACTTAGACCACTAATTAATCCACTAACACCTGGAATATTACTTAAATTGCTTAAACCAGGCAAACTACTTAAACTACCTAAACCGCCGATTTTAGTGAGATTGGATAAATTATCCAAATTGGCCAGATTAGTTAATTTACCAAAATCACCAAGGTTTCCCAACTTTGCAATATCCAAATTAGCTAAACTTTTTAAACTCGGATTTTTACTCAAATCATTTAATACTGTGTTGAAATTTTTAGAACTTGAACCAAGACCACCAGAACTGATACCAGGATCAGAAATAAATTTATTAAAAGTATCGGCCATAGCATTAACATCGGAACTATTACCGTTGGTTAGATATTTGGTAATATCACCAAAACTTTGAGTCAACTGGCTGGCTTGGCCTAAGCCACTGATGCCCTTAAAATTGGTAATACTGTTAAAATCGCTCGTTAAGTGGTTAATCAAATCATTAGTGCGATTTGGGTCGAATTGACCATTAGCTAAATCACTAAGATCATCAATATCTCGTTGGATGCTACCAGTATGGATGCCAGTCACATTGCCGATTTGGCTCCATTGGCTAGTATTAGACTCAACCATTGCTTGAATTTTAATTAGAGCGTTAGTTTCTTTATCTTTTGTCGCTTGGTCTTGAGAACTGGCGTTAATGGCGCCAGCGTATTTAGCAACTTGGGCTTGCAGAGCATTAACAGAGTCGTTGTTTTGTTGGAAAATATTATTAATACTAGCCAAATCGCCATTACTATTTTTACTGGCATTTTGAACGATTTTCAATAGATTGCTGGCTTGATCGGGATTAGCTTGATTTAAAATTTTGGTAATAGTTGAATCGTTTAAAGATGCAGTTAAATTCGTGATTTGCGAAGTCAAACTATCTAAATTAGCTTTTAAACCCTCGGGATTAATTAAGCTACCCAAAATACCACTAGAATCCGAACTACCGTCGCTATACCAAACCTTGTCAAACGGTGGAAAACCATCTGGGCAGAGCGGATCATATTCGTGGTCGTGATAGACAAAATCAATCGTAGAAATATCAATTGCCAAACCTTCTTGGTGGGCCGAAACATTGGCTGTCACTTGAGAATTGTCCAAGGCGCCAGATTCGGTTAAATCAGGAATGTTTGAATAATCTAGCGCGGCATAGCTAATGCCTACCGGATGAAATAGACTATATTTGGCATCAATTTCGGAAGCCAAGGTATTAGAATTGTAACTAACTTTCGCCGAGCCGTTATAGCCAGAAATAACGTGACTAACACCAAGACTTAGATGTTTTTGGTCAACATAGTGCAAGGCATCCATCAACCGTTTGTCGGTGCTACCGGCAGCAATATATTTTTGATCAGTGGCATTAAGATTAATTTTATTTTGACCGCTAACAGTGTTGCCTTGAGCGCTTTTAGCTGGTGTTCCGGCGCTAGCTAAGACTGTTTTGGTATTGGTATAATTTGGTCCGGCTTCTTGTTTGGTTCCTTTGCCAAATTCGCCTTGATCGGCTTGGCAAGCCATGACGCCAAAAATTACCAAAAGAATCAATACAATAACTACTAAAACTCCTAAAACGATTAATAAAACCGGCGCACCGGCAGTAGCGCCAGCAGCCACCGCGGCTCCCTCGGCTACAGCCACGCCTTCAGTAACTGCTGCTCCCTCGGCGACAGCGGCACCTTCGGCTACGGCTGCTCCTTCAGCACCAGCCGCGGCTGCGCCTTCGCCACCGACTGCCGCTTCACCACCTAAACCGGTTGTCCCCGCTTCTGTTCCAACTGGGCCAGCTCCTTCTGGTAATCCGCCTTCAGGTACACCAGCTGGTTCATTGCCGATACCTTCGCCCGGAGTACCTTCGGCTGGTTGACCTGGTTCGCCAGGTTTCTCACCTTCGGCTGGTTTTTCTTTTGGTTCTTGGCCTTCTTTTTCGGCTTTTTCTTTTTCTTTATCCTTATCTTTTTGATCAGCTTTTTCTTTTTCTTCTTTGTTTTTTTGGTTTTGCTGATCTTGTTGATTTTGCTGATTTTCTGGTTGATTATTATTTTGTGGTTGGGATTGGGTAGAACCGGGTTTAGAGGATTGTTCAGTCGATCCAGTTTGACTTGGTGAAGCTTTTCCACTATTATTTTCTGATCCAGCAGTCGAAGTAGTAGTACCTAATTCAGTTTTTTCGGTCGAACTTTTGGTTTTTTCAACCTCAACATCAAAGGTTTGGTTGGTTTTAGTGGTAAATTTAATATTATCGTCGGCCATGTTCCCCTCCTAAAATAGATCAATATAATTTTTCAATTTTATCATATCATGTCTTGAATAATATTGTCTAATGATGTAGAATATGACCAACTTATCCTTAGGAGGAAATTCGATGCGTACTTTGACAATTGTATTAGTGTTTCTGTTTTTATCAACTGCGATAGTAGCGCAAGATAAAGCAGTATCATCACCAAAAATGCCGCAGGTAATGGCTCGGCTGGTTCAGAATGAACTTTATTATGGTCAAAAATTGGAAATAAGTTACGACAAAGGTAAAATTTGGCAACAAATTACCTGGCTTGATAGGCAAAATTGTGAGCCAGCGGTTCAAACTGTTAGTTTTGACTGGTCAGATGATGGTTGGCTAATGATTGTGGCTGATAAAATTCCGGATGATGGGAAGGTTAGTCAGCGTGATTTTCATGACTATTTAGGCGTATATGATCCTTTGACAAAAATAATTTATTGGCTAGTCGGTTATGAAAAAAAATATTGCCAGGTAGCGAGTTTAAAAATGGATACAGTGGAAAATGCTCATTGGGATGGGCCGAATGTGATTTCCTATAAATTGATCCATTTACCAATGAGTGAATTCGCCGAGAATCAAAAAAAGGTTGTTTTAACACCTGATGTATTAGCAACCTTAAACCAAGATCTTGTGCCTGGAATAATTAATTTTGGTTATCAATTAATGGCAGCTAAAAATCAAACTGAAATAAACAATCTGATTCAACAGATAGACCCAGCTACTAGATTAATTGCAAAGAAATATTTTTCAGATTATTTAAAATATTACGCTCTATCTAAATGGTCAATTCATAGTAGTCCATTGCGGATTAAAAATGAAATCGGAGTCCCTTTTGTTTTAAATGACTTGACTATATACAAAAAATATAAGGTTGCAGTTCCACTTTTTAGTTTGACTTACAATATAACAAAAAAAACTTATTCATTTGATTTTAACCCCGACGAATAAAATATAAAAAATAAATTTCAATCCCCAAGAGGCTTACAAGGCCTCTTTTTTAAATCTGAATATCCTTGGCATCGCTCGGAATCCAATAAATTCTGATTTTGGTTAGATCAAGGTTTTTTGATTTAATATAATCAAAAACCTCTTTTTTGAAAGCTTTTAGTTCATCAAGATAATTTTGTAATTTTATTTGGTCAGCTTCAGGATTATCCGAACCATTTAAAGTCGCGTATAAATCAACTTCCAAATCATAATTAGGTTGGTTAGCCAGTTTAATTGAGTAATCGCTCGTTTCATTGACTAAGGTTTGATATAAATCGCTCGCTGGTGCAATAATCGCTCCGTCGAGCAGATCGCTACCCTTACCGGCTGGCCACCAGGCCTGTTGCCACCACACGATTTTAATCCCAAAGTTAGTCCGGAAAGTTTTACCAAGTTGATGATCTTCAAGATATTTCAAGGCAACATGCGCGTCAGTATTATACTGATCCCAATTTTTTTTGAAAAAGTCGCTGGGAGTTTGAGTTGAATCAAATAAAATATTTGGAGTAATTGTTAGAGTATTTTGATCGGGATCATAAGTAATTTTAAAATCATTGGTTTCAATTGGCAACTGATTTAATTGTGTTAGTTGAGTTGGCGAAGAAACTGGTTTTGGTTGAGGTTTTTTAGCTAGATAAAAATAAAGACCAACAATAATCAATACAAATATTGTTATTAAGATAATTATAATAATTTTTGATAAGCCTTTTTTCATTTAGTCTCCTATTTACAATTTTAACCGATAGAAATTTTTATCTGATATAAAATACAAATATTTATTGTCAGCCGAAACAGCTAAATTTGTGGCATCAATTTTACCTGGTAATTTGGTTCGAACATTTTCGGTTTTATTGGTATCGGAATTGATTTTAATAATATCATCTGTAGTTTGTTTATCTGGTCTGATGGCAACATAAAAATTATTCGTGGTTGAAATTGGAGTAATTTTGTTTAAGTTTGTTCCAGATTTAATGATTGATAATTTATTATTTAACAAATTGTAACTTGCCACTTCTTCGGTTATTAAATTATCAGACATTAAATCGACTATAAAGGTGTTTTGATCAATCAAATTTTTTGCATTAATCACAGCTTTATTTTGTAAGATAGTTGTTTGTTTTAAAGTTTGTAAATTAATTGCATTTACATCGTTTTGACTGGCTTCGGAAGCCATTGGAAAATAAATTACAGTTTTGGAATTTGGCCATAACAGATTTATATCGCCGGCGTCATCATCGGAGATTTTTTTAAGATTCGTGCCATCAGTTTGGTATAGATCGATTTCAAATTTGTTTTGTTTTTCATTCCAATATTGGGTTACTAATTGTTCGCCATCAGGTGACCAAGCACTATTGGAAATATTTTGACTAATCTCTTTAATAATTTTTTTATTAGTTAAATCAACTAACCAAGTATGAATATCGGTGACATCATTAGGGTTACTCCAATAAACAATTGCCAAACTTTTATCTGGTGAATAACTAATATTATCAATTTTGGAAAAAGGAAATTGTAGCCAATCTTCAACTTGGTTTGTTTGCAAATTCCATCTTTTAATACTTGATTTTTGATCATAGTAAAAAAGATATTGAGAGTCGGAGGATAAGGTAGATAAGCTAATGGCATCTTTATCTGGATTAACTAAACTTTCTACTGGTTTAGCTACAGTAATCGCGATTAAAACAATCAGACCGAAAAGGATAATTACTATGCCAATAATTAAATAAATAAATTTCTTGTTCATTTTTTCACCTTTAAGGCATTATTTACAGCCGATTGAATTAAGGCGGCTGGTTGTTGGAGTGTGCAGGCCTTGGCCCGATAAAGTCCGACCCAACCATGAGTGGCTGCGAGGTTTTTGACATTCCAAACACCACTTCTAACAGTCTCCTTTTGTGGGCCACCGGCTGTTTCGCCGCGAGAAGCATAAACAGTATTATTGTTAACATAGATAACGACGTGACTTCCGGTTAAGATTAAATCGCCCTGTTGAGCTAATTGTGGTGCCCTAGAAAGATCGTTTGTAATTAAGACTAAAGTGGAATCGTTAGGTATAGTTGCGGTTCTTGTACACCAGTTTTTTGATGCGATACCAATATCACGATAAACCCTGGAAACATAACCAGAACAATCAACAGCAGTTACACCAGCTGGTCCGATTGTATTTGGGCCACAGTGACTAGCTTGTGAATAATTTAGTCCGAAATATTTTTCCGCGGCTGGCAAAATATCAGCGCAACTACCTGTGGCGGCTGGTCCGCTCGTTTGGGTGCAAGTAGCACTACCAGCAATATTGCCTTTTAAGATTGAGTAAACAGTGAAAGCGCCAAGTTTTGTTTCGGTTCTTCCGGCAGTACTTTTTGGTTCGCAAATTAGATTTGATGGATAAGCCATATTTGTATGGGCAGCATCAAATTGATTCATAACATATGGTGAAGAATCAAGACTACATCCACCTTTTGTATATCTGTCACCTCGATTATGTCCCAAAAAAGCCTTTTTAATTGTGTCACTATCTGAACCAACTCTTAGACCATTAACACGGGATTTTAAAGATTGAGCGGCGGCGACTGCGCTATCGTATAAAGTATTGTAAGTTTTACCATTATCCGGATTTACTGTTCCAATTTTTTCACCACTCATCAACGATCCGTTGGGGTTATTGGTCGCTTCGCGATAATGAACCGCAGCCAACATTTCCCAATCAATTCCTTCGGCTTTGGCTGCGGCCTGATAAACCGGTTTGTTTTGATTAATAAGATCTAAAACGCTTTGTGGTAATTTCCCACCAGTGCAACCTCCGGTATCAGTACCAGTGATTAATCCGCCGGTAGAATTTGCGCCCTGGTGACTACCAATTATAGCGGCGGCAAAAGCGATTAAGAGAATCAAAAGAAAAATTACTATACAAATAGCAATAATAATCCCAATCGCGCCTTTACGATTCTTAAGGGCTTTTAGTTTATTTACCGTTTGGTTGATCATAATAAACAAAATTAATTTGTTTCGGCCGCAGCTTTTTCTTCTTTAGCTTTTGCTTGTTGTTCGAGAATTTCTTGCGGGTTAGTGGTGATTAATTGGTCTTCAGAATAACTGGCAACGACTTTGATAGCCACATGATTGAGTCCGGCAAAGAATAAACCTTCACCAACTTCGCATTCAAGTAACATAAACTTTTCACCTTCAGTTAAACCGAAAATCGAAGCAATTTTATCGACTGATGCCGGGTTTTGCTTCATTAAAATTTGCATTGAAGAGTTGTTGACCACGGCACGGCCATATTTACTACCAATGAAATCTTCTACATCTTGAGAAATAATGGTTAAACCAAGGAAATATTTACGACCGCGTTTAGCTAAAGCATAAAGAAATTTACCAGAATCTTCGTATTGCATCATCCACCAGGCTTCATCAATAATCATAATTCGTTTTTTGACATTAAAACGAACTCTTTGCCAAATATAGTTCAGAGCCATATACATGCCAATCGGCCGAAGCGCGTCTTCCAAATCTCTGACACTAAAAACAGTCATGCCGCCGCCTAAATCAAAGTTGGTTGGTTGATCAAATAAACCTCGAAATGTACCATTAGTGTATCGCTCTAAACGTTTGACCATACTATCAGCGCCGGTTGTGTCAGCCAAAATTGATTGAAGATCGGCTAGAACCGGTGGCTTATTTCTTTGAGTATTAGGGTCGGCGGTGATATCGCGCAAGGCGTAAGTGGCATATAAAGCCTTTTCCAAAATCGCGTCTTCATCTTGAGTCATTTCGCCAAGCATTAAAGAAATCAAACCCTGTAAAGTTGTAATATTACTTCTTAAAATATCTTCACCAGTGGCATCGTTTTGTAAACCCACACCAGCCACCGGCAAATCAAACGGGTTAATTCGTTTATCGGAGTTGATGGAAATATTCAAGTAATTACCACCAACCGCTTCGCACAAGGCTTTATATTCATTTTCCGGGTCGATCACAATAATATCGGTACCGAGCATCAATGATCGAAGAGCTTCCAGTTTAATTGTATACGATTTACCGGAACCGGATTTAGCAAAAACAACAGAATTAGCATTTTCTAATTTGAATCGGTCAAACAAAATCAAAGAATTGTTATGGCGATTAATGCCGTAGAGAATACCATCATTCGAACTTAATGTTGAAGAAGTAAATGGAAAAGTGGTGGAAAGCGAAGCAGTGTCCAGATTGCGAAGAATATTTAGCTGATCAAGAAAAAGCGGAATAGTGGAATTAAAACCTTGTTCCATTTGCAATAGCGCTTGTTTGGTATAAATCAACATGCCACCCAAGGTTGACTCTAATTGCTCGGTAATAGTGTTTAATTCATCCTCGCTTTGAGCGTAAATGGTAAAATAAAGCGCGTATTGGAATAATTTCATTTCGCCGCGCTGCAAAGTATCGCGTAAATTTTCAATATCGGAAATAGCAGTTTGGCGTTCCGGATCGCGAACCATGCCCTTTTCCGCATCAATTTGTTCGCTCGATTCGAGTTGAGCTGCTTTTTTCTTGAGAGTATCCATGGTTTCTTTAGATCCGATTGGGTGAATAAACATGGAAATATCCATTGTAATATCGTAGTTGATAATCGGACTTAACCAGTTGGTTTGGACAAAGCGAGGATAAGTGAATACAAACAGAGTTCGAGTAAAAATGCCACCGATTTTTAGATAATTTGGTTTAGCCTCAAATGACGGCGGGGCAATTAGATCAAAAACCGAGTTCATACCTTGAGAAACACCGGCAGGTAATTTATTTTGTGTTGGCGTTGGTATTGATTGTGGTTGATTTTGATTATTCATTTTTCGACTTCGCTTTCGACTAAATCAGAATTTAGATGATTAAAATTGATTAATTTTTCTTTTTCCGCTTCTTCTGGGTTATAAATACCGTACATCAACTCGACAATTTGTTGGGTATTAAGTTGCGCTGTACGGACTCCAATTGAACCTAAACCAGATTGAATTACTTGAAGTCTCTGTAAAATTTCGGTTTGATATTTTTCAAAATCCTTCGGTGTAATTTTAGGGCCGCTAGCTTCTTTTTTATTACCAAATAAACCAGCAGAAGGTTTAATTTGGGTCGTGGAAGGCGGCATAAAAGGAATAACAACATAAAACTTTTTATCCATAATATTGGCGACTTTAACTAATCGTTCGATGTAATAAATATAATCAATGGTTTGGCCGCGCAATAATTCGTTGCCCTGAACTTTGGCAATCTCTTTAAGTTTGGCAATATATTTTGTTAGATCAAGTTTGCGCGATTGCATCATAATTTGAACAGGAAAAGATAGGGAGTTAAGAAAATTTTGATAAGCATAAACAATAGCCGTTTGTTCCTGTTCGGATTTTAAGGAAAAGTTAATCGAGCTGGCCATTAAAATCGCTCGGAGTTCACCATTTTTAGTAATTATAATTCCCTCGTGGACTTCAGAAAAAGCCAAAAAACTTTGGGTGCTGACAATCGGTTTTGGTTGTGGCGGTTTTTGTTGAGCCAAGATCCCCTCCTGGTTACTTCTTTTTATCTTCCTTCAATAATTGTTCGAAAGCGGCGGAAACTGCGCCAAATTTTTTCTTTTCTTCAACCGGCGTATCTACTTGAAAAGTATCTAATTTGTAGGCTAATTGTTCCAGCTCACTTTTTTCAAGATGATGTTTTGGAATTGCCACATTTTCATTTTCCTTTTTTTCTTTTTTTGTTGGTTCAGTTAGAACTGTTGGATAGCTTTCTTCTCTTTTCCATAGTCTAGTTTTTGGTTTAAATAAATATAAAATTCCAACTGTGATAAAATGTGACAAAGGCTGTTCTTGGACTTTAAAAAAAGCTAATCCTAAAGCAAGTAAAGCGACTGGGATACCAAGAACCAGAAAAAGCCCAAAATAATTAGCGGCAAAAGATTGAAACATAATGTAATCAACAAGGCCGCCGCCTAAGACATACAAAAACTGCGTCAAGGTCAATGGCCCGACAATCTTGTCTTCGAGATCTATATTTTGCGGTACTTGAAATTGCACTATACCCCTCCGTGATTAGTAATCTATATTTTTGGAAAAATTTTCGTTTAGCTATCCGCAAAATTCCGCGGCAAGCTACCTTAAAATATGATAGTTATAGCTTGACCATATTTTGTGGTACTTGAAACTGCACTATACCCCTCCGACACTCATTTATTTAAAAAATATGATAGGATGTCGCCCTCCGCAATCTGCACTGTGCGTACACGACGGAGTCGGTTGCACAGTAAAGATGAAGGATGGGCTGAAATACCAAATACTGTTTTCATTGTATCACAACTCAAATTGTCTGCCAATAAAATAAATTATTATTGACATTCAACTTTAGTATGAGAATATTGAATCAGAACCTTACAATCGAAAGTGGGGATAGCAAGATGATTGATGTAGTGCAATGTTGGCATTGGTTTTGGATTCTACTAATGGCAAGTTTTTGCCTGTCGATTTTACTTTTAGTATTTGCTTTTATTTTGCCAAAATTAAAGTTTGGAATAGTATTGTTTGAGAGTAAATATTTAGAATCGATTATCGTAATGTCGGTGTGCGCCAATCTATTGCTGATCTGCGCTCTCTTAGAGATTTTGATTTTTATTGGAACAGAATCAATTAACCAATCTGTTAACCAAGCATCCAGAATCTTAGTAGTGTTCTTTCTATTTGGCTCAATGATGATTCCACTTGGTTTTACAGAATTTATTGCCGAATGGCTCATCTATCAATTTGAAAAGAATATTTTGCCAATTCTTTAATTCATAGGAGGAAGTCCAGTGAAGAATTATCTTCGGGTTAGAGAACTAGCGCATCGAAACGCGATTCGCCGAAGTCAGAGAGTATCTGATTCAGAATTGATTGGCAATGCTCTACCGCGTTGTTTTGAAGAAGGTGAATATCCTGATGGATTTTTGCATGCTCAATACATGGAAGAAGCAATGGCTCGTCTTGCCGAAAAACAATCACAATAAATTTCAACCGCTAATTAATTGGCGGTTTTTTTATCTGTCATCCCAGACCGGTTGTCAAACAGGATCTGGGATCCAGGATTATATTTCTAGATTCCCGATCCGGAGGCCGTCCGGTCGAGAATGACAGTAGAGGAAGAGTAAAAAAATATTAAAAAAATTGATTTTTTTGATTTTTAAAAAAAATGAAAAAATGATGAAAATAATAAAAAATCAGAAAAATAATTGTAATTCAAATATCAGGTTATAAATCGAGAGTGATGATATCAAAATAGCGAAAATGCGACAATTTGGCGTGACAGCCGAAAAATCACCTTGATTTAAAATTTTGACCTTAAATCATAAGTTATTAGGAATTGACAGTTGGTGAAATAGTTCTCGCCTGCTGGCTCGAACGATATGAGTAGGGGATATTTTGGTGACATTTTTTGGTCTAAATAAAAATATTTAAAAAAATCACCATTTTTTTGGTGATTTTTTTGTGAGAAAAATTTGATTTTATATAATTATTTTTGATGCTTGCGACGCGTTATGATAGATCCTTCGCTACGCTCAGGATGACAATTATTTATGTCTACGACGTTTAAGGAACGTCAACTTTGATAATTGTTTTTCTAAATGCGCGGCGGCGTCGGCATGTTCAACATCGTCTTTGGCATTAGCCAAACGATTTTCAGCCGCTTTTTTGGCTTCCAAAATTTTCATCTCATCTAGGTTATGCGCTTCTTCAGCTTCATCAGCCAAAATCTTAACCACGTTATCGGCAATCTCCACTAAGCCGCCATCGGTGACAAGACTTTTAGTTTCAGCATTATTTTTAATAATAATTTCTCCGGGTGACAAAAGCGCAATCAGCGGCATGTGATCTGGCAAAATTTCAATCGTACCTTCGGCAGTCGGCAAAAAAGCCGCCGTTGCCGAGGCTTCGTATTTAATACCAGTTGGAGAAATTAATTTTAGATTAAATGTTTTCATTTTAATTCAAAGGTTTCATACTTAAGTAAATCATAAAAGTCACAAATACTAAATAACAGATTATAACAAAACTAAAAATACTAATAATTTTTGAAAATATAATTAAATTTTTATTGTTATTCTTGGTGCCAATAGATAGAAATAGCAAACCAATAATTAAGGTAATTACTGGAATTATTAAAATCCAATAGCTGTTTATGAAGTTTAGCATCTTACTTCCTTATTTGATCGATTGACCCTTTCATGTAGAAATTCTGTTCTGGGACGTCGTCGTGTTTGCCGGCAATGATTTCTTGGAAACCCTTGATCGTATCTTCCAGTTTAACATAAACACCAGGAATACCCGAGAAAACTTCGGCGACGTGGAAAGGTTGGGACAAGAATTTTTGAATCTTGCGGGCGCGGGTAACCGTTAATTTATCATCATCGGAAAGTTCTTCCATACCTAAAATGGCAATAATATCTTGAAGATCTTTATATTTTTGTAAAATGCGTTGAACTTCGCGAGCGACTTTATAATGTTCTTCACCAACAACGTTAGGGTCCAAAATAGTGGAGTTTGAGCTAAGTGGATCGACTGCCGGATAAATTCCCAGTTCAGAAAGCCCGCGATCCAAAACAATAGTGGAATCAAGATGGGCGAAAGTGGTGGCTGGCGCTGGATCGGTTAAATCGTCGGCTGGAACATAAACGGCTTGAACTGAAGTGATTGAGCCTTTTTTGGTTGAAGTAATGCGTTCCTGTAAGTTACCCATTTCTTCGGCCAAAGTTGGTTGATAGCCTACAGCTGAAGGCATACGGCCCAAAAGAGTCGAAACCTCTGCGCCGGCTTGGGTGAAGCGAAAAATATTGTCCACGAAAAGCAACATGTCTTTGCCGTTATCACGGAAGTATTCGGCTTGTGCGAGGCCGGAAAGGGCCACGCGCATGCGAGCGCCCGGCGGTTCGTTCATCTGGCCAAAGACCATGACGGTTTTATCTAAAACACCGGAATCTCCCATTTCTTTATACAAGTCATTGCCTTCACGAGTGCGTTCACCAACACCGGCAAAAACCGAGTAGCCGCCGTGTTCGGAAGCAATATTGCGAATAAGTTCGGTAATTAAAACAGTTTTACCAACGCCAGCGCCGCCGAATAATCCGACTTTTCCACCTTTGGTAAATGGAGCAATAAGGTCGATAACTTTAATACCGGTTTCAAAAATTTCCGTTTTGGTTGATTGTTCGTCAAAGGTTGGCGCCGCGCGGTGAATTGGATAACGGGTTTCGGCCTTTGTTTCTTCTTTACCGTCGATGACTTCGCCGGTCACATTAAACATCCGACCAAGGGAAGTTTCGCCGACCGGGACGGAAATTGGTTTGCCGGTGTCTGTTATTTCCACGCTGCGCATTAAACCATCGGTTGAACCCATGGCCACGGCGCGAACAGTTTTATCATCTAAATGCTGTTGGACTTCAAAGACCAGTTTCTTGCCGTTTAAGTCACATTCCAAAGCATTGTAAATTTCTGGTAATTTTTCCGTGAATTTGGCGTCGATGACCGCGCCAATGATTTGAGTAATGATACCTTTATTCATTGTTATTCCTTTCTGCGCAAATCAGATAGCTGATTTGGGTAATTGTTCCTTTGTTCATTTATACTCCTGTTATTTCATCGCCTCGGCGGCACCACTAATTTCGGCGATTTCCGAAGTGATGTTTCCTTGGCGGATGCTGTTATATACTAATTTTAATTCATCAACTAAATCGGTGGCATTGTCGGTGGCATTTTTCATGGCCACCATACGGGCCGAATGTTCAGAAGCGTTGGCTTCTAAAATGGCACCGAAAATTTGGGTGCGTAAAATTTGTCGCAAGACGCCATCAAAAACTTCATCAGGATTGGGTTCAAATTTGTATTCAGTATTGTTTTTGTCATTCTCGACCGGATGGCCTCCGGATCGGGAATCCAGGTCCTGGATCCTTGATGTCGGAGTACCCTCCGGCTCGAGGATGACATTATTTCCTTCCCATAATTCCGGATGATCGATATGATCTTCGACAATTGGCAAAATTTGTTTGACGACCGGGACTTGTTTAAGCGAAGAAATGAAATGAGAATAAATCACTACCACTTTGTCATAATTTCCAGCCATATATTCACCATTCGTCAGTTTGGAAATCGGAATGACATCTTCAACGGAAATATTATTTTCAAAACCTTTAAATTCAGCGATCAGTTTGCCGATTTTATATCTGTTAACAAACGCGGCGCCGACTTTACCGATGGCAATGATATCAATCGTATTGTCATTCCAGACTGGTTGGGAACCAGATCTGGAATCCAGGTCCTGGATCCTTGATGTCGGAGTACCCTCCGTCTCGAGGATGACATTTTTGAATGATGTTAGCTTCTTGATCACTTCTGAATTATATGAACCGCATAAACCGCGGTCAGAAGTAATTAAAATCACGGCTGTTTTTTTGGCATGATCTTTAGGATTAATCAGCGCGTGATCGTCGCTTAATATTTTTTCAGACAGTAAATGTAAAATATTCCATGCGTTTTGGATATAGGCTCGAGCCTGGGCAATAGTTTTGACAGATTTTTGCATCTTAATAGAAGCAATCATTTCCATTGCTTTGGTAATCTGTTTGGTCGAACTGACCGATTTAATTCTTCTACGAAATTCTTGTGTACTTGGCATAATATTCTATTGACTTTTAATGCTTATTATGGTATACTTCTGATAGATTTTTGTTGGAGGGAACGAAATGACTTACCGAATAGGAAGATTCTTTGGTGTTGCTACGTTAATGTACGCATCACTGATGATCGCAACTCTGATATTAAGCTTCCTTTTCTTTCTGGCTGTTATGGGTCCAGATTCTGGTCTATCTACCGCCGTCGGTGCAAGTGGAGCGATTTCATGGATGTTGACTCTCGGTTTTGCACAACATCCAATCGCTTATATCGGTAGCATAATTGTTGGTCTGATAGCTATGTTTTTCCGAAAGTAGCTTTAAGACCGGATTTCGGCCTTTGCGTTTACGCATTGGCCTTTTTTATTTATCTGGATTCTTGATGTCGGATCCCATCCGACTCGAGAATGACATACAGTTGGATTCTTGATGCCTGCCTGCCGTCAGGCAGGTCGAATTACCATTCGGCTCGAGAATGACATACTAAAGTTTTTATCTTTTTTTGTCATCCTCGAGTTGGAAGCGAAGCGCTCCAACATCAAGGATCCATTATAACAAATCTTGATATAAATCTTTCCAATCAGGATTATTCTTTTCTATCAAATCTATTTTCCAGGAACGGCTCCATAATTTTAATTGTTTTTCTCTCTTAATAGCTGAATTAATATCTGGTGTTTCTTCGAAATAAACTAATTTATCAATTCTATATTTATCTGTAAAACCTTGAATAGCTTTATTTTTGTGCTCCCAAATCCTTCTTATAATATCATTTGTAACACCGATATATAATGTTCCGTTTTTCTGACTGGCTAAAATGTAAACGAAATAGCTTTTTATTTTGATGGATCCTTGATGTCGGTTTTCGACAAAGCTCAAACCGGCTCGAGGATGACATTTAAAATTATTTTTTCGTATTTTTTTCTAAAAACGATTTTAGTTTGGCTTCTAAGGCTTCGTCAATAACTGATTTTTCGCGGATTTCGGCTAAAATGGCTTTGCCCTCGCTTTGGGCTTTGATGGTCAATTCCTTGGCAATATCTTGAATTTCAGTAACATCATAACCATCCAAATAACCGTTGGAAACCGCGTACAAAATCACCACTTGTTCTTCGACTGGCATTGGTTGATATTGTGGCTGTTTCATCACCTCGGTCATGCGTTTGCCACGCTCAATGGTTTTTTTGGTATCGGCATCCAAATCTGATGCAAATTGAGCGAAAGCTGCCAGTTCACGATATTGAGCCATTTCCAATTTTAATTTTCCCGCGACTTTTTTCATCGCTTTAATTTGAGCGGCGCCGCCGACACGTGATACCGATATACCGATGTTTAAAGCTGGTCGAATACCTTGGTAAAAAAGATCGGATTCCAAGAAAATCTGGCCGTCGGTAATGGAAATAACATTGGTTGGAATATAAGCGGAAACATCGCCCGCTTGGGTTTCGATGATTGGTAAAGCTGTCATTGAGCCGCCGCCAAAATCTTTGTTTAAACGAGCAGAGCGTTCCAATAATCGAGAGTGGAGATAGAAAACATCGCCTGGATAAGCTTCGCGACCTGGTGGGCGGCGAAGTAACAAAGAAACTTGGCGATAAGCCCAAGCGTGCTTGGTTAAATCATCAAAAACAATCAAAACATCTTTGCCTTGTTCCATAAAATATTCGCCAATAGCGCAACCAGAATATGGGGCAATGTAAGATAGCGGCGCTGGATCTGAAGCGCCGGCCAAAACAATGGTGGTGTATTCCATGGCGCCGTGTTCTTCCAAAATCGCGGCGATGCGGGCAACTTTGGATTTCTTTTGACCAATAGCCACATAAATACAAATCGGTCTGTTTTCTTTTGGCAGATTTTTTTGGTTAATAATAGTATCAATGGCGATGGCGGTTTTCCCTGTGCCGCGATCGCCAATAATGAGTTCGCGTTGACCGCGACCAATCGGAATCAGAGCATCAATTGCTTTAATACCGGTTTGAAGCGGCACAGAAACGCCCAGTCGAGTAATAACGCCAGGCGCGACTTTTTCGATTGGCATTGATTTAACAGCTTTGATATCAGCCTTGCCATCAAGTGGAACGCCGAGTGGATCAACGACACGACCGATAATTTCCTCGGAAACAGGAATTTCAGCCACATTTCCGGTGGTACTGACTTTATCACCAGCTTGAATTTTTTTGTAATCGCCCAAAATAATGGCGCCGATAGTGGTTTCTTCAAGGTTTAAAACCATTGCGGCCACCTCGGAGGTGGAAGTATGAATGGTTAGAAGTTCGCCGTTTTTGGCATCACGAAGGCCGTAAATTTTAGCAATACCGTCACCGATTTCGGCTACTTCGCCAGCAGATTCTTCTTTGGCGTTAGTGTCAAAATCCATAATCTCTTTTTTTAGTTCTTCAACAATGTTGTAATTACTCATTTTACTTCCTTAATTAAAAAGCCGTTTAATTTTATCGAGTTTTCCCTCAAGGGAAAGATCAATTATTTTATCATCAATCTTGATAATTATACCCGTGATATTCTTGCCAATAATATTTTTCAAAACAATTGCTTTTTGAAACTTTTTTTCTAATTTTTCATTAATGGTTTGCTTATCTTGATCGGTTAATTCATTTTTTGAATAAATTTTCGCTAAAATTTTGTTTTGAATTTTTGCTGATTCAAGATCAATCGCGTCCAAAACTTTTGCAAAATCTTTGTATTGTTTATTTTTTTGCAATTTGTACCAAAAATTACGAGCAATAATTTTAAGATTATCGGGCTCTGCAGAATCGATTAAAGCGTTCGCAAAATTATTAGGAGAAATTTTCATTAGATTTCTTCAATTGCATTCTTGGTTAATTTTTCTTTGGTGGTTTCATCAATATCATGACCAATAATTTTATCCAACGCGGCCAAAACCACAGAAGACAATTCTTTTTTGGCGTCAGCCACAACATCATCTTTGGCTTGTTTGGCTTCGGCTTTGGCGCTGGCAATAATTCGATCTGATTGGGTTTGGGCTTCGGCTAGGATTTTGTTTTTCTGATCAGAAGCTAATTTAATTGCTTCTTCCAGCACTTTTCGGGCTTCGCTTTGAGCTAATTCCAAAGCTGCTTTAGTTTTGGCTTCTGATTTAGCCAAGTTTTCTTCAATTTTTTTGGCGTTTTCCAAAGAATCGGCAATGGTGTTTTGGCGATCAGTCAACATTTTTACCACTGGTTTATATAAGAAATATCCGAGCGCGCCAAAAAGAATCAAAAAATTGACTATCTGACCAAGTAAAAGTTTTCCATCAATACCAAGTGCTTCCAAAATAACCTCCGATATTATTAAACTCAAGCAACAGCAAGTTTTTTCTTGCTGCGTGTCTGGGTTTAACCGACAAATTTGATAATCAAAGCGACAACCAAGGCATAAATAGCGATAGCTTCAGCGAAAGCCATAGCTAAAATCATAGCTGATTGAATTTTTGGAGTAGCTTCTGGATTGCGACCAATTGCTTCCAAACCTTTAGCAGCCAAGATACCAATAGCCAAAGCTGGGCCAAAGGCACCAAGACCAATTGCCAACGCGGTGGCCAATAATTTCATTGTTTCTGGGGACATAAAACTCCATTTTCTAGTTAATTAATTTAAAATTTAGTGTTCGTCGTGAGCAACAGTTGCCATCTGTAAAAATACAGTGGTTAACATGGCAAAAACCAAAGCTTGAATGAAACCGACAAACAGTTCCATGCCATAAAAAGGAATCGGAACGATAAGTGGTAATAGGCTGGAAACGACTGCTAATAAAACGCCGCCGGCGAAAACATTGCCAAATAAACGAAAACTAAAGGAAATGACTTTAGCAAATTCGGAAATGCTTTCAACGACGCCGACAAAAAATTCAATCGGGCCTTTGAAGTTAACAAATTTTTTAATGTAACGGAAAAAGCCAACGCTACTGATACCGATAATTTGAACCGAAACCATGGCAATAAGCGCTAGAGCAATGGTGGTATTTAAGTCCGATGCCGGTGAACGTAAAAATGGTACCAAGACTTGATGGCCATTTTCGACTGTCCAACGGCCAATCGTTTCAAAACCGGGAATTAAACCCATCCAATTGCAGGTGATAATAAACAGAAAAATGGTGGCCACAAGTGGTAAAAATCTCAAGCTTTGTTTGCGATCTTGAGTAATATTATCAATCAAATTTAATAAGGCTTCGACTACAAACTCAAAAAAGTTTTGTAATTTACCTGGAACTTTGGTCATATGCTTGGTGGCAAAATACGATAATGTTATTAAAAGCACCACTGCTACCCAAGTGACCAGCATGGTGTTGGTAATAGCAACGGGTCCAAATTCAATTATTTTTTCGGCAGCTAAAGAAATATTCATACTTTTCTAGGCTAACACACGAGTCAAGAAAAATCAACCCCGTTAGAAATTTACGCACGGTTCAATTTGATAAAATTAGATTAAAAAAACCCGCCGAAGCGGGGTAAAGTTATGAGGATATGATTTGGTTTTTTTCAACCAACGGAATAGTGAATGGTTCAAAAATTGTTCTGATTGGGTTAAATAGATATGCCTCGTAAGGCTCTTCTTCATGATGAAGAAAGATCTCAAAAGGAATTCCTGAAGCATAGTAGTTAAGGAGTAGTGTTGATGCTCGAGCTGTTCTTAAGCAAAATTCCATTTCTGTTTCAAGACTATATCCAATATTTAATTGCTCCATTTTCCATTTGGCCCAAGCACAATCCAAATGAAGGATGCCGACGATACTGGTAATACGGGCTACATTAATCGCAAAATCAAATGAATCGCGCCAATGTTTTTCTGATCCATAGACCAGGTAATGAAGCCCGCCCCATTCTCCATCACTAAAGATCTTGTGGCCCTCATAACGATGTTGGAATGCACGGATCGCTTTAAGCCCGCGCCGAAGCGGATGATTTAGCTCACGATAACGCGCTTCGTTGCACTTAATTTCTAACATTCGCTTTACATTGTCTGGCATGGTGCGCCCTCCCTAAAAAAATTACCCAAACTTTCGCTTAGGTAATTTTCAGGATATATTAAACAAAACTAAAAATCAAGAGTTTAAAATTTAACCGATAATTTTTTTGACGCCTTCGGGGGTTTGAAGGTAGCCAATGAACTGAATTTCGGGCGCGTGTTTTCCAATAAATTCCGCGGCTTGGCTCAAGAGTTCGAGGTGTTTATTTTTTTCATCGTCGTCAGAAGCAAACGGGCCAAATTCAGCGCAAACCGCACCACAACCAGGCGTGTGATTAATGACGATTAATCTTTGGATTTTTGGTTCAAGTGTGCCGGCGATTTTAAAGCGCCAGAGCCAAGCAGTTTGAGTTTCCGGGTGGCAAAATTCCATGGCGCCGCCAAAACCGTTCGGCTCATAGCGAACCAAACAATCTTCGCAATTTAAAATTTCTTTCAGTCCGGCGTGTAGCATTTCACCGGGACTGTAGCGATCATCGGGACAACGAACTAAAATTGTTTGACTTTTGTGGTGGCTCATTTTGCTCCTAAAATATAAATTTAATATTTACATCTTAAAGCAAAAATTGTTTCCAGGCAAGAGTTTGACAAAAGTTAGATGGTTATAATATGATAAATTTAGTTAAAAATTAATTTTAATATCAAGAGTGTGGTGAGGGATTCGGCCCGATGATCCACCAGCAACCCATTAATTTAGGTGCTACCTCCGACCCCTTGCGGGAAAGATGTTTTTATATATTTCACCGCTTGCGGTGATTTTTGTTTTTTTATGTCATTCTCGAGCCGGAGGGTACTCCGACATCAAGAATCCAGAAATAATTAACTCTGGATTCCAGATCCTGATGCCATCCGGTCTGGAATGACAAAAAATTAGATAAATATAAAAAATATGAGGAAGCTTTATGCTCTAGAAAGGAGATAGTCCTATGAATAAATTCTTTACATCAGAATCTGTTACTGAAGGGCATCCTTGACAAAATGGCTGATCAGATTAGTGATGCGGTACTCGATGCAATTTTAACTGACGATCCGCAAGGACGAGTCGCTTGCGAAACATTGCTGACCAACGGCGTTTGTATTATCGCTGGAGAAATTACCACTAAAACATATGTCGATATTCCGAAAATCGCTCGCAACGTCATTAAACAAATTGGCTATACAAATGCCGAATATGGTTTTCACTGGGAAACTTCCGGTGTAATGGTGGCGGTTAAGGAACAATCAGCCGATATTGCACAGGGTGTTGATGCGTTTAGTAAAGGACAGTCCTTAAAGGAACAAAAGGACTGTCCTTTGGTCGAAGACTTGGAAAATCTAGGCGCCGGTGATCAAGGTTTGATGTTTGGTTATGCTTGTCGCGAAACCAAAGAATTAATGCCTTTGCCAATTGTTTTGGCTCACAAACTTTGCCAACGCTTGGCTGAAGTTCGAAAAAAGGGGATTGTCAAAGGCTTGCGACCAGACGGCAAAAGCCAGGTTACAGTTGAATATGATGGCGACAAACCAGTCCGCATCGAATCGGTTTTAATTGCGGCACAACATGATGAAAATATTAAAACATCGATCTTAAAAAAAGAAATTATCGAGAAAGTAATTGAAAAAGTTATCCCTAAATCCTTGCTTCAAAATACAAACTACTATGTCAACACCACCGGTCGGTTTGTGATTGGTGGGCCGCAAGGTGATACTGGACTGACCGGCCGCAAAATTATTGTTGATACTTATGGTGGCTATGCGCGTCACGGTGGCGGTTGTTTCTCTGGAAAAGATCCGAGTAAAGTTGATCGGTCGGGTAGCTATGCGGCCAGATGGGTGGCCAAGAATATCGTTGCCGCAAAATTAGCCGAACGCTGTGAAGTGCAGATTGCTTATGCCATCGGTCGAGCTGAACCAATGTCGGTGCGAATTGATACGTTTGGTACTGGCACCATTGAAGACGATAAAATCGCTCAAGCGGTGAGTAAAGTTTTTGATTTACGACCAGGGATGATTATCCAAGCCTTAGATCTTCGAAAACCAATCTACCAAAAAATTGCCGCCTATGGCCATTTCGGTAGACCAGAATTAGATTTACCTTGGGAGAGAACGGATAAAGTGGAAGAACTGAAGAAAGAAGTTAATAAATAATTTGTTATATTTTTCTTTGTCATTCCCGAGTCGGATGGCAATCCGACATCGGGAATCCAGAAACAATTATCCTAGATTCCAGATCCTGACGCCGTCCGGTCTGGAATGACAGTCTACAGTTATAAATTTTAACTTTTCTTACTTCTTTTTACGCGGATCAACCCACTAATCGGAATTATCTCGATTCCTTCTTTTTCGAGTTCATCTAAATATAAATTCATACCAAGTGAGTCGGAGGAAATATGGCCGGCGATGACAATATTCAAATGATTTTTGAGCGCTTCTTCGCGGTTTTCTTCATTCATATGCATACCGATAACCGTGCCAATGCTGGCTCGAACTAATTCTGGATAAACTTCTTTTGAACCTGATGTGCCGCCGGTAATATCAAAGGCCACGATTTTACCACAGCGATTTTCTGGACTGCCAGCGAAAATTCGCGGACCGGCTTTATCTAAAGTCGCCAGGCGATATTCCGGTACTTTTTGGAGGATTTCCACAATTTCAGCCACAGTTTCCGGTTTTTTCGTATCCATTAAATTTTGCAAAAATTGGAAAACTAAATTGTCGCAAGGAGTATGCAAACAAAACATTGGCAAATCAACCAGTTTCGCGGCATCAACTGCTTGCTTATGATTACTTGGTGAAATTTGACGAGAAACTTTTTCAATTCGTTCGCGCATCACGCCTTCGGCTACATTGATCGGGACACCGTAACTGGCCATCAGATCGGCTTGTAAGTGCATCACTTCATCAAGCGCGGCCAGAGCTTTACCTTCCGGATGATGAGCCATAACTAAATCAACTTTTGGTTCAAGTGTGTTTAACAAGGCAATTTCGCCAACATTAATATCAATCCCGGCCGCCATTCGTTTGATTGGTTTTTTATTGTCAAATAAAATTCGACTATCAGCATAAGGGTTGGTTAAACGTTCTAAATCAAAAAATTCTTTTTCTTCTTTCGAGATTTTATCGAATTTCTTTTTTTGCAAATCAAGCCAGCGTTTGACGCCGACTTTTCCTCGAGGATCGTTTTTAACGCCTAATTTAATTCCGAGTTCAAAAATTTGTTGTATGGTCATGGGTCAAGTATATAGCATTTGGTATCTGGTATCAAGTGTCAGATTATCCAAAAGGACAGTCCTTTAACGCGCTGAAGGACTGTCCTTTTGGTCTGTATTTAAAAAGCGCTCATCATGAGCGCTGTGATTTAAGTCTAGACCTCCTGTTTCGACTGCTCTCCTCCCAGAGAAAATATTACCATCGTTTGACTTTGTACGTTTCCAATTCGTCGGGAGAGCTTATGCCAATGCCGTCCTGATTAGCACCTTTCACCATCAGGGTGATGTAGGTGGCAGGTCGTGGCAGGGTGGTCGATTTGTTAGCGGCCTTACTGACGAGCTTTTCCAGCTCGCAGTAGAAACCTTCCAACCCCGGCAGATCGATCAAGGCGATGATTGAACCGCGGCGGTTTTCTCTGGTATACTTGCCTTTACCATCCGGTGAGTTGACCTCTTCCAGGTAAGCGCGGGAAAGTTCCCAATACTGGGCATTGCCAGCCTTATCGGCGGCGACTTGCCAATTCCAGTTTGTTTGGCGAATGAGCTGTTCGATTTGCCAGACAAAGGAATCAAACTGATGGTCGGACATTTTCTTGGCAATAGTGCTAAGGATCCGACCGGTCGGGTACCCGACGATTGTGAATTTTAAGTCGTGAATCGGCTTCAGTTTGAAGCCGGCCTTTTGACCGCGATCACGAATCGGGACAGTGATTGTTGCCGCTGACTGCGGTAACGGGAACATCAGGGTCATCACTTTGGTGTTAAAGATGAAGTTGCTGGTGTCCAGGACATTTGCAGCGATTGGCATCGGCCGTTGTGTACTTCTCGGCACTTGCGTCGCTCCCTCGGCCTGCGTTGTCTCATTTGTTAAGGCAGCATAGGTCTCCGGATTTGTGTCTTTGACGAAATCTGCGAGTTGCATTGACTCGTCTCCTTGTGTATAGGCTTGATTAGGCAGAAACTATCTGTAATGCGCTACGTAGCTTACGAACTTCTTAGCTACGAAACTCCTTTTCTCTTTGCCAATGTTATCTTCCGGAAGATAACAACCAACTATACTACATTGTTGACTATTTGTCAAGAGCTTTCTCTTGACATTCAGACAATTTTAAGGTATAATACAATGTTCTTTGAAAATTGAATAAAAAAAGGAGGAAATGGCGATGATTTTGCCAGTGGATCGGATTTCTATAATCCGGCTGGAAAACATTCTCGGCCATGATATTATCAGTTGGCCGCGGCGCGAAGCTGACCGTGAAACGCAAAATGCTCTTTCTGCTGCTTTGGGTGGCGAATATGAGCACGAGTTTCATGGTAGGTCGATTAAAGGCGCCGGCGAACCTGTTGAAGCCTTCCGGAATATGATTATTCCCGGAAGGATTATTGCTCATCTTATTAGCCAGCTGCAAGATGCTTGGCTAGTAGAATTGGTTAAGGTTCAGGAAGAGGCGGACTCGGTTGAGTCCAAAGTTCCGAAGACCAAATTGCAACTCAAGTGGCTGACGCCGAATGCCGATATGTCTGGCGAGCTCTCGATTGAAAGGAATATCGAGTTCCTCGGTTGCTTACGGCAACAAAATCTCTCGGTTCGAGGGTTTTTTCTCAACCATTACGATCGCGGCGATTTCGTTCAATTGATTCTTGGTCCGGCCTTAAACGGCGGCCGAATGGTGGATTGGAATTTTTCCCGCGGTCCTTCCTATCTTTTTATCGATTTTTAGTTGGCATTTTGATGCCACGAAAAAGCCCGGCGCTTACGCGCCGGGCTTTTAAGTATGGAAAAGGCCGGCTCTTTCGAGCCGGCCTAATTCCTCCTTTTGATGTTATTGCGGATCCTCCTGATCCGCATCTTCCTCGGGATTGTCGTCAGGCATAAATGCCTGGGCAGCCAAGATAATCGTGGCCGCTTCCGATGTTCGTTTGAGCTTTAGCATCTTGCGAAGATCGCTGTCGCCCATACCGGCCAATCCGGCGATGGTGTAGATCGGCTGGTTTTGTTCGCCGAGCGTCACTATCATTTGTTCATTCAGTCCCACCTTGACACCGACGGCGTCGGCGGTCAGGAGGGTGGAGCCATTGATTAATGGTCCGATACTGGTTTTACAGTTCGGACAGCTAATCGTGCCTGCCTCCTGATAGTCGAGGAACGGTACGCCGATTTCGGCTTCACATTCCGGGCAGATGATGGGGACTTCCGATATCACTGTTGCTTCCGGTTTGTCGTCAGGCGGTGGGGGCGGTGCCAGTTTCTCGGTCGTTTTCGGTAGTGTCGGTGGCGCTTTGACAGGCTTACGCTTGTCGAATGTCTCGACAACCCAACCGTCTTCGTGAGAGTAACAGCAGAACCGGATGGTGCTACCGTTACGGTCGACGATGACCGCTTGTTTACCGATCGGTGCCAAAACCGGGTAGACGCCGCCGTTATCCAGGTTCACACACCAGAACGGGTTAAAAAACCAACTCCGGGCATCACCGTAGATTCGACAGGCGACCATATCACCCTCGATCTCTTCATCTTCGAGGTCGTAGATAATTATCCGTTGCCAACGATTACGACCGCCGAGACCGATAACCTCTTGCGTTTGTACTACGCCTGGGCTATGAACCGCTTTTTCAAAGGCGGTGACAGCCTCTTTGTACCCAACCAAAAGCGCTTTGAATTCCTTGTGCGCGCGTTTGGCCACGGAAATTTCTGCCGAGGTGTTAAATACGGCTTCGGCCGCTTCGAGGACTTTTTCGCGACTGTCGACAAAATTTAATACCAGGGTTTCATTTTCCATCATTTTGTAGTAGACCCATCCATCCTTCGGAGGGTTCTGCTCATCCAGGACAAGTCCTGATAGCATAATGTTCAGCGCCCCGATTTGGCGGGGTTCTTTGGTTTCGATTCCCATGTTCCTTCTCCTTGATTTTAGATGCTCGGTGGCGCGAGCCGCGGCTTCTTGACGGTGGGGGTAGCGGTGTCGGGTTTGACGACGCGCTCTGTGCGTTTGACGGTAGTCGTTGGAGTTGGCGCAGGCGGCGTTGGTGGAGCAATGTCGCGCAACTCTTTGTTTCGAGCATCGCGCTCGGCGCGAGCCTGCTCGATCGTCTTGGCTTCTTCCTCGGAGGAGAGAATCGTCAGCGACGAACTAAGCTCTTGCTTCAGTTGGTCGTAGACCTCCTGACGAACCTTCGCCAAGCGCTCATCGATGATTTTTTTTATCCCTTCGTTAATCACATCGAATTGCTGTGTGAAGAACTCGTCGGGCGGGTTTAAATCCGCTTCGACTTTTTCCAATCGATCAATGATCGATTTTAAATAGGTGGTGACCAGCCATGCCTTGATTTTCTCAACAACCATATTGACGAGAGAACCAACCATGGACAAAGGGATGAACTTCACCGGCTCACCGGTAGTCTTTTCTGGCATTTTTCCTCTCCTTAAGCTTGATTTTTAATATACTAAATTGCTAAAATATTCTTCTAGCAATAACATCGTAATATACCATATAATTTGACATTTGTCAAGAGGTTAATCTATGCTAGAAAGGTAAAGTAAGGAGGCAAATGTCTAACTTAGTTAATGTTACGCCGGAAGATTTAATCGAAGGCGATATCTTTGAACTCATGGGACTTGACCATCTGTCAGATGATAAAAAAGCGGAACTCATAAACCAGTTAAATCGGGGGATTCAAAGTCGGGTGGCGGTTAGAATCGACGATTTATTGGCTGAAGCAGACAAATCGATTTTTACTGATTTGATGGCTAAAGATCAAGACGAGGAAACTCTAAAGTTTTTGGAAAGCAAAAACATCAATCTTGGTCAGTTAGTGGTTGAAGAAACCTTGTTGGAAAAAATCAAACTGATCGACTTGGCCAAAAAAGTAAAAAGTCAAAAGGAGTAAATTATGCAAGAAACAACTCCGATTGATCATTCTGCCGAAGCCACTGTCAGGCCAGAATTAGGTCCTGAAATCACGCTTCATGAAACGCCAGTTGAACCTGAAGAAGAGCCATTAAACTATGAACAATGGTTGATTGATGAAATTAAAGAATTAGTTGATCGTGATGACGCCAGAGCCGCTGAAAGATACAAAGGGGCGTTTGGAAGTAAAACACTTGGCGAAATCAATCAATTTTTTAATCGTGTCGGTGAAAGATTTTACACAGAAAAAGAAGATGGAAGTATTGAGCTAGATACTCTTGGCGAATGGGAAAAAACGCCGCGATATCGCAAGTGGATGGGAATTTTATCTAAAGTTTCTGGCGGTCTTGGTACAGCGACAGTGATGGTAATGAGTGGTGCTGGTGTTTTTACCGCTCCGCTTTGGAGCAAGGGATTACAGGTTGGTATTGACGGCTTAATTCAAGTTGTTGAAGAAGTTGGTTGGGGTAATAAGCGTACTAATTTAGAACTGGCGGCTCAAAATGAATTAACAGAAGCAATTGAAGTAGCAAAGTTAGCTCTACGCGAACATGGTGCAGAAATGACCGATGATAATTTTGCAGATCTGATAATTGGCATTAAAGAAAAAGAAAATGCTGTCATTGAAGCGCAGCAGAAAAATATGAAAAGCGAACAGAACTGGAAATTAGGTCGAGGGATTGTATCATCGGTCGCGACTTTGGCAACAGGTTTACTCAATGGTATTCCCCTTGGTTTTCATAAAGCGGCGGAGGCGACAAAGGTTGGCCAAGTGGCACTTGATGCTGGTCACAGGGTTGTCTGGAATATGCATGGCGGTCATTTCATATATAATAATATGTCCGAGTATGCGAGGGCATCTGCTGAAGCCATTCAAATGGGGGCAAAATTAACGATCGAACCTTTTGTTGACGAGATTGGTCATGTTTTAGGTCGTGGTTTGGAATTTAAGGATTGGGCTCAAATAGCGTCGGCTTTCGGTATTTTAGGCGCGAAGATTTTTGGTTCCAAACCGCGTAAGCCAGCAGAAGGCGAAAATTCGCCGTGGAAATTAAACGATTTACCTCAACCGGCAGTCGCTCCAGTGCCAGTGTCAAGTCCAGAATTACCGGCGACGCCAGCTGCGCCTTCGGTATTTGAATCACCCGCAATACCGTCAGAACCAGCCGAAAGTGCGCCAGAACCGGTTTTACCGCCTTCGGCGCCGATTATAGAAGCCAGCGGCAGTGGTGGAGTTGGTGCCGGGTCGGCTTCAATACTAGAGCCAACCGAAAGAGCTGAACGATCTATGGAAACTATTTCCGGCTCAATGTCATTAGATCATTTACGCCAAGAAATTAAAGCAGCCAAAGGCGCCTGGAATTTCATTAAACGAATAAGTTTACAAAATCAGTATGAAAAGATTGCTTCGGACCTTATGCAAAAAGAAATTGATGCAGCCGGTGGTTGGTATGAAGGAAAATTTGTTCCTAAGACGGCTATGGAAAATTTCTGCGAAATAGCTGGTTTAAGCGAGGGCTTATTCGTGCCAAATAGAATCAAATTACCGCCTAATAAAGGCAAGGTTGATATTAAGATGAATTGGAATTTGATGTGACGTCAAATGTCATTCCGGACCGGTTGGCGACAGGATCCGGAATCTATTTTTAAGTATTTTAAAACCCCAACTACTCTCTTGCCTCCTGCAAGATTTCGTTGGGGTTTTGTTGTGTTATGCTATGACCGCGTCGTCGACTGCGCCCTGAAGATCTTCCTTAGTCGCGGCGAGCGGTTCAGGCTCGGGTTTTGGCATGTGAAAACGCGAGAAGTCGAACGGCGGCCTAGGGGTTGCCTCCGGTTCGGCGTCGGGTTCCGACGAAGTGTTGATACTTCGCTTAAGATCGGCGATCTCTCGGTTGATTCCTTCAAGCTGATCCTTGAGGTTGATATTGTTAATAACAACCTGACGCCCTAAAGTGTCAAGCTCGTCCTTACTCACACCAGTTCTTTCCTTTCGGAAGTAGTTATAGCCAGCCAAGCAGGCCAAGCAAATCGCCAAGATCAAAGCGATCCAGGCAACCCACTTAGTCAGCCCGATTCCGGCAGCTAAACTATTTATTTTCTCGTTAGCTCCAGTTGCCATCGCTTTGGCTTCCTCTGCAGCTGTTTTAGCTCCATCTGCAGTTGTTTGGGCTGTGGTGCAGTTTTCATTTAATGTCGAGATGTTAGTCTCGGCGTCGGTTAGCCGAGTGTCGATTTTTGCGACTTTCCCGACCAAACCAGTCGACTTCCTGCCGCCGTAGACAGTCGTCTCTAATCCGGAGATTTTTTTGACTACGACCGGACTGGTTCCGATGGTCGGGCGACGGGCAACATGATGACTTGCTGGTCTTGCCCCGTCCGCTACGACATTACCTGACCGACGATCGACATGTACTTTCACGTTGTCGATTGTCAATTTTTTGACCCGAAGGTCATTGATATTGACACGGTCGGACACTACTGGCGCAGGGGTTGTTTGCGCTTTCGGCGTTGGCGGCTGTTCAACTGCACCGTCAGGCACAGGAACACCGCTTGTTGTCGTACTGGTTGTCGCTTTGACGACCAGTGTTCCAACCACCTTCTGACCGAAGGCGCTGTTGGTGAGGGATAACAGAGTGATTGCCATCATGGCAATCAAGAGGAATTTCTGCATTTTTCTTTCTCCTTGGGCCTCATCAGCCCGGACGCAGCATCAGGTTAAACTGGTGCCTTGCCAGGGGCTAATTTGCCCACTGGGTCAGAGTAATATTTGTATTCAATTGTCAATCTATGCAACTGACTTGAGGGGTAAAATAATCTTTCACCTCATCAATTTCAGAACATATAAATATACCACAAAACTCCCCTGTTGTCAAGGGGGAATAATCTGTCAAATCCAGTTGATTTTAAATATCGATATCGTTTTTTAGAAGTAGCTTAATTTCTGCTAATGCTGACTGCTCTAGATTGTCATTGGTGCCAGAGATTTTTGTCTTTAAATTTTTTGCCGCAGTTAGAGCTAAATCGAATCGGCCAAAGATTTCAACTAATTGACCTAGGTTCTTTCCTTCATTTCCTTCACTGACAAATAGTTGCGTTCGACCGAGTTTGGCTAATATTCCAATTGCGTCGGTCGCGATTGTTTCATCAGTTTTAAAATCGTTTTTAGCTAATTTTTCGAGTTGATCAGCCATTTTTTCAGAGATATTTTTAATTTGAATTTCAAGTTCCGCTAGCTTTTGATCTTCGATTTTATAGAATAACATTGTGTCTTGAAGATAGTCATAACTAAAATTATCAAGCATTAGATTTTCAAGTACAGAAAACGCATTTTTAATCAATTGACTTCGCGCAATAATACTATTAACATCTATTCCAGGGTTAATCGTTAGATCTGGATTGACTGTTTTTAGATCTATTAGTAATTGATTAGCGTCAGTTGGGGAATTAGCTAAAAGATCAACAATTTGATTTTTTTGTTTGTTAGACAAGGAAAGATCTTTATCGGTTGGATAAAAATTGATGACCAGTTGATGCCGTCTAGCTCTTAATTCATCGGCCGCCGAATAGTAATTAGCGTCAAATCGAAAAACTTTATCAAATAGTTTCTTCTCGCCGTACTGATTTTTTAGCGTTTCAAAATCATTAGCTGTTAATTCATCAGCCATAGCTAAGGTTTCGGCAGTTGGTCCTTGAAGGTATGAATTGTCATCTAAATCATTGTTCATATTTTTTTAACTTAATTATATGTTTACTAAACTACTGGCGGGGCACCGGCCGGCCCAGTTGGCGCTGGTGGGTTTTGTGGACTTTGTGGCGGCTGTGGCGCAGGATTTGGAGCACCAGCCGGTCTAGGTGCTGGAATTGGACCAGGGTTAGGACCTTGCGGTTATGGACCGGTTCCTGGGCCTGGATTTTGTCCAGGATTCTGACCTTGTTGGTTTCTGGGTGTTGGATTAGTAAGCGGGTGGGCATCACCGGCGGCCGGTGATCTCCCCGCTGTTGCGCCAGAACTTTCACCAAAACGTAAATTTTCATCACGTTCTACACCACCATAGACATTTCTTAAAAATGATTTATGAATAATTCCATCACCTCGGTCAGAAGGAGATAAACGAGTTAGATCAAAATTACGTAATGCGACTGTTCTTTGACCGGGTAATAGTGAATTAACCTCCGTTTGTCTTTGTGTTGGATTTAGTCCAGTAAGATCTCGCAAATGAGCTTGTGCTGCTGGAGGCAATGATTCACGGTATTGATTATAGATTTGCTCTTCCATGTGTTGTCTTTGAGCTGGAATAGTCAGGCGTTCGAGGCTATCTTGAAATAAATTAGCCTTAGACTCCCCTTCATCAATTTGAATATCTTGGCCATGGACATTACGTACAGTTCGTATATGATTAGGATCGCCGCGCCAAACTTCTCTAGCTTCTTGGATGCGATTTACAATGTCATTAAGTGCATATACACCCGCTACATCACCACTACTGACACCTTTTCTTGCATGACCCATTGTCGCGTCTCGTTTAATTAGAGAGGCGTCATTTCCAAAACCTTCATTCAAATGTTGCTCTCCTCTTAAAAATCGATCAAAGTCTTCGTCTGTACCGCGAATTTCTGCGGTACCAAATCTTCTTAAATCGCCAGGATTTCGTTTTCTTGTATCTGCAAGGACATTGAAACCTGTAGTATTCATTTCTTCAGTTTTAGCTTCATCTACATGAACAGTATTAATTTCTGCAAATTGACGACCTGATAAATTTCGGTCAAGTACTGCTTGATAGTCATATACTTGTGGATTGGCATCTTGGAAGGCTTGTGCTTGTTGCTCATATTCTTGAGCGATTCGAAAACATTCTTGTTGTTGTTGACTCCCTTGTGCAGCTTTTTTACCGTTAAGTCTCCAATCTGCAGCCTGGTCGACTAAGTCAGCATGAGTAAAATTTTGCCGACCTCTGGCTTGCCTATTTGAATCATAAACTGTGGCTGTAACACCGTCCTGGTTATTTACAAAAGCATGATAATTTGGATCATTTGTTGGAAGTTCTGTTTCAGTCAATCTTGCTCTCATCGCATTTCTTACTTGAGTATTAGCTTCGTTATTATGACGAGCCATAGTAAAAATATCTAAAGCACGTCGTTTAGCAATTGCTTTTTTGGCTTGATTAACTCTAGCGGCATTGCGAACAAATTGGCTAGCAGCTGCTTGTGCGGTAGCGTGACCAGTAAAGCGTTGAACATCGTCATTCGTTAAACCATCAAGAAGTTGACCAGCTTCCATTCGGTTTAAATTTTCTTCAACTCTTGCACTGATATCGGCAGTGATATCTTGAGCGGCTTTCATTTGCATATCGATCTCGCTTTGTTCCCTTGGTGCTCGTCCTCTTCTTGCTTCATCTTGAGCGCCTTTAGCTTGAGTATCATAAAGTTTGTTATAATCTTCGGTTGTTGCTTCGGCATTGCGCCACGATTGACCAATACCAGTTTTATTAAACCAGTTTCCAGCTTTCTGTTTCATTTTTGCCGTGCTGGCTTTGCTCCAAGGATTATTAGAAGCAACTTTGTAGGCACCTTGAGCAGTTTTTTTAATCGCGCCCATAATCACTCCGCCCATACTAAATGGAACAGTGGCGGCTAAATAAACCAAAGCCAAAACCGCTAAGGTACGAGTCATACTAAACGGGTCGCCGCAATGGCCGCCGACTTGACCAGCAATCCAAAGTAAAGCCATCATAATTGGACCCATAAAAGTCCAACTTAAAAACCATTCCCACCATTTTTTAAAATAGGTTTCGGTTGGGGGAAAGGCGAGCATAATGAAGGCTAAAGGAGCAACGGCGGCTAAAACTTCGATGATTGATTTACGAATTAGCATCATTAACGACAAGAAAAGAACACCTAAAAATACTGCCACCAAAATTAAAATCAAAAGTAATAATAAGGGGCCGCCGAAGGCGGAAATAGCACCGACAGCAATACCTAAAGTGACCAGCCCACTAGTAGTAGTTTGAGGAGTAAAGGTTAAAGAGCAGAGAATACCATTAACCATTGCTGTGGAATCTTGAGTAAAAGTTAAGGTTAAGATTGAGGCAATATCGACCATCATTCGACAGATAACCAAACTGAAGTTAGCCATAATAATGCCAGTAATCAAACCAGGAAAAGTTTTTTTAAGCTGGAGCGTGTCGTAATCAATATGGGCAATATTGACAAACGCGAAAAATAATAAAATTACGCCAACAAAAACATTGGCTAAACTTAAAGTAATGCGCCAAACGGTGTAGATCCAAGCTGGTCCGCCGGTTCTCAATTCTTGGTCTAAAGGTTCGGCATGGGCGACTCCAGGAGCTAAACTTAAAAAATCAGCATTAAGGTGCTGGTGAATACCAAAACAGCCTAATAAAATTAAACCGATTAAAATCGTTAAAAACAGCCCGGAATTTGTAATAAGAAATTTTTTCATTGATTTAAATTTATTTAAAGGATACTTGGTAGTAAAACCTTATCCACAACAAAGCCAACCGCGCTGGCAATCCAGTTGATAATTACACATTGAAGCTCACATAAGGTGTTTAGAATAGCTCCGCTTGGAGTAAACCATGTCCACCACTTTTTTGCATCTGCGCAGTATTCACATTTACCTGAATCTCCAGCAACGTGGGCAGCAAGGTTGGCGAATGGAATAATATGATCAAAAACAAACCAAGCGGCAGCTTTGGCTTTGGTGATAAATTTCTTAGCTATTCCTGGCGCCCAAGCCCAATATTTGGCTTTAAAAGGGTTGATTCTATCGACAATTTTAGCAAGATTTGGATGAGCTGCAAGATATTCAGTGACCGCTGTACCACCTTTAATAATTGCTTCCTTAATTGCGCCACCACCGATCCTAGTTAAAAATGCACCAACCCGTTCGCCAATTTTAGCCGATGCAATTACGCCCTTAGTTACTCTATATACTTCAACTACTTTCGGAAAATGTGTAGCCATCCAAATAGCAGCTTTACCACTAGCAATAGCGGCATGAAGTTCGCCGCCACCGCCAAGAACAACATCTACTGCCCCGAGCGCAACATCGCCCAATATCCAGGCGGCATTTCCAATACTTGGATCTCTAAACATTTTAATTGTATCTGCAATAAGGAAGGCGCCATCGGTCACGAAACCTATTGGGTCAGTTGCTTTTGCGACTCCAGTTGGGTTCATAAAAAGAGCAAAAGAATTGTGGTTGCTTGCGGTTGTCGTAGTGTCTAAACTTGCTGGTGTAACATCGTCAATAGAATTAATAAGATTGGCTGGATCGCGGCTAATCTTATTTAGTATCTCATTACTCATTTGTGGCCAAAAAGGCATTGCTTTCCATTCATCAAGAGTTTGTGGATTATAAGAAGCAATCCGTGAACTATATTGGTTAACTACTTGCAAGATAGTAATACTTTCAGGTGATTTTAAGAAAGCTTCGTCCATATCGCTAATAGGGATACCAACTTTGGTATCCATCTGATCATTAACTACTCCAATTAAATCAGTCATATTATAACAATTAGCTACAGTCTGCATCATTGTTTCATCGTTTCCGCTACTAGATTTGCTTAATTGGGTATTATAACGAGAGAAACTTTTTATCAGATCATTAACATCTTGTTCTGTAACTTGACCGCTAGCAATTGCTGTACTTATAGCAGTTTTAGTTGAATCGATATCTTTGCAAAGATCAGCACTTTTATCACAACCAAGTTTTACTTTCCAATCTTGGCTATAGCTACCATCATTTCTTAAATAGCCGCCCCAGAAACCATCAGTCATTGGATCGAAACTACTGAAAGCAGTAATTTTAATCGTAGCAGTAGCTCGGCCGATAGAAGTAAAACCGCCTTTACCATTATCTTTGTAAAATTCGGCTAAAGCAGTGTGGGTAGAATTAGCACTATCGACATTAGTTTGAGCTAGTAAAGTGTCCCAATCATATTCATAATATATTTGATCCTGTTTTTTAACGTTAGTAAAATCGTCTTTATAAAATGATTTATTGGAAACTGGATCAGAAATGCTCAAAGTAATTTTGGCAATACTTTTAGCATTGTATGCCAGTATGCCAATTGGAGCTATATCACCCCATACAGCAGTTGGTTCTGCGAGCACGCCAAATGTTGGTAAAGTACTGCATACCGGGTCGTTTTGACATTGCTCACCAGTCATTCTGGTAGTACCGTCTGGCGCTGGTGGATAGTCAGAATTATCAATAGAACTAGTGCTGCTTGTGCTTAATGTTGCGGGATTATAATCATTATCAATAGCACTAGCGGCCAATTTACTTGCACGATCGCTTAAATTCGGAACTACCAATGAAGCTAAGGAAGAACCAATTTCTGTTCGATTACCATTTTGGTTCAACATTGTTTTAACCGTGACCATAACGGTACCGCAATTGGTTTTGTCAGCATTATTACATTTTAGATTGTCGTCATTAGGAAAATCAGAACCTTTGGCAGTACTAACAAGAGTTCTATTAATAAGGTTATAATTAGGAGCGCTTAGAGAGATATCAAATTGAATATCGGCCAGATTTGTACCAGTCGGAAGCGGTGCTGAATCCCACCAGTAATTTGGTCGATAGGTAGCATCATTAGTATATCGATCAAAAATGTCTAAGGCTACTCGAAGACCTTTAACTGGATAATTTCCAGCCGCTTTAGCTGTGGCTAGTCCTAGAGGATTTTTGTCAGCTGATTGTAATTTTTCAGCAACTGCTTTAGCTTGCTCATTTAATTGTTGCCAATGATTATTTTGAATAGCTACTTTTTGTTGCCAGCGATCAAATTCGGTTTTTTGAGCGTCAATAATATTCGGCATAAAAGAGACTACTAATAATACGCCGATCATAAACTTGATGAAGTTCTTTTTGAATTTATTAAACATAGCCCCTCCGACCTACCATGATTTATGAAATATATATAAAGTATAACACAAAAACTATTTTGCTAACAATTCGTATTTTGTTTGCGCAAGTTTAGACGCGTCATTTTGACCGAGTTTATTGTAAGTTATCTGGAGAAGACGATAGGTTTCAGGAAAAATTGGATCGAGTTTGGCCGCGGTTTGGAAAGAGATAAGAGCATTATTGAAATTCGCAGTGTCAAATTGAGCTGACCCCAATGCCAGCCAACCATCGCGATAACTGGGATTAGCAACTGTGGCTTGTTTCAAACTGATTAAAGCTAAATCCGGCAAATTCACATCCAGTTGATGTAGTCCAGCGACAGTTAATTTATAAGCATCATTTTCGGTTTTAATATTATTACTATATTGATCGAGAATTTGTTGATTTTTAGTCTTAATATCTTTCGTCTGATTATTATAGGTAACTTTAAAAACCACGAGCGAAAGGCTCAAACCGAATAATAAGATAGATAGAATAATGAGGAGTTTTGTAAAAGACATAGTAACTTTCAATTAAATTCGAATTTTGAATTTCGAATTTCGAATCAATTTTTAATTATCCAATTGTCATTCTCGAGTCGGATGGCATCCGACATCGGGAATCCAGTTACAACAATTCTTGATATAAATCTTTCCAATCAGGATTGACTTTCTCAATTAAGTCAAGTTTCCATTTTCTATTCCATGATTTTAATTGTTTTTCTCTATTAATAGCGGAGTTTATATTATTAGTTTGCTCAAAGTATATCAATTGGCAAATGTTATATTTTTCTGTAAATCCTTTTTTACTATGGTTTTTATGTTCCCATATTCTTTTAATCAGATCATTAGTTACGCCAATATATAAAGTGCCGTTTCTTCTGCTAGTCAAAATATACACATAATAATTATTCATTTTATTCTGGATTCCAGATCCTGCCTCCGGCCGGTCTGGAATGACAAAGAAAAAATTCAAAATTCGAATTTCAAAATTTATCTATTCTTGTGCTTTTGGCCATTTTGCCGTAATCAGCATTCTTTCATCAACTAATTTATCTTCGTAGAGTTTTTGCCAGATTTCTTCTGTTACAAACGGCATAATCGGGTGCAAAAGTTTAATCGAAGTTACTATTACATAAAGTAATACTGAAAAATCAGGGGTTCCCTCGCCGGACTTCGGCTCGGGATGACCGTTCGCGGTCACTTTGCTTTCTTCTATATATACGTCGGCCAAATCGTGCCAGACGAAATCATACAAATCATGCGCCGCTTGGCCAAATTTAAATTCATCAAGATTTTTGTCAGTTGATTTAATAACGGCATTAAGTTTTTCAAGAATGATTTTATCGGCTTCAGTTCTTGGTTCCATCTTGTCATTCCAGACTGGTTGGCAACCTGATCTGGAATCCAGATTATCATTTTCCTGGATTCCGGTTCCGGAGCCATCCGGACCGGAATGACAAATGCTCATCAACATGAATCTGGTGATATTCCACAACTTATTGGCAAATTTTTTGCCAGCACCAATAGCTTCTTCGTCAAATTTCAAATCTTGAATCCCGGTATTAATATAGGTAAGACCAAATCGCGTGGCATCGGCACCGTATTTCTCGATCAGTTCCAAAGGATCGACGCCGGTGCCCAAAGATTTGGACATGCGTTTACCTTCTTTATTGAAAACCGTTGGATGAATATAAACCTGTGAAAATGGAATTTCGTTGGTAAATTCAAGCCCTGAAAAAATCATTCGTGCCACCCACAGATAAATAATATCGCGGGCAGTGGAAAGTGTGGTGGTCGGATAAAAATATTTTAGGTCTTCAGTTTTATTGGGCCAACCAAGTGTGGCAAACGGCCACAAGGCTGACGAAAACCAAGTGTCCAAAACATCAGTTTCGCCTTCAATTGGAATGGTGTGCCCCCACCAGATTTGGCGAGAAATGCACCAGTCGCGCAAATTTTCCATCCAGTCTAAATAAACTTTGGTCCAACGGTCTGGTGTGAATTTAATTTGACCAGATTTAACCGCTTCAATCGCTGGTTTTGCTAATTCCGACATCTTTAAAAACCATTGTTTTGACGGTTGAGGCTCAATCGGTCGATTACAGCGATAACACACACTGATCGCGTTTTGGATTTCTTCCACTTTTTCCATCAGCCCAGCTTTTTCCAACATTTCGATGACTTTGGCTTGCGCTTCAGTTGCTTTCAAACCTTCAAATTCTGTTCCCGCTTCTTTGGTCATTTTCCCATATTGATCAATCACTTTAATAATATCCAAGCCATTTTTTTCGGCCATTTCATAGTCAACCAAAGAATGCGCTGGAGTGACTCCGACGGCGCCAGTGCCAAAGGTTATATCAATACTAATGTCAGCAAAAACCCGAATCTCGCGGTCGACACCGCAAAAATTAACCTTGAAAGTTTTACCAATGTAATCCTGATATCTTTTGTCTTTCGGATTGACCGCTACACCTGTATCGCCAAGCTTTGTCTCTGGTCGCGTAGTGGCAATGGTGATCGGAAAATTTTTATCATATTTAAAAAAATATAGTTTAGCGTTTTGATCAATATGTTCGACTTCGATATCAGATAAGGCAGTTTGACAACGGGTACACCAGTTGATCACTCGTTCACCTTGATAAATATAACCCTTATCATAGTAATTTTTGAACGCGACTTTAACCGCTTCTGAATAGCCTTCATCCATGGTAAAACGCTGTCTGGACCAATCGCAAGAACAACCCATTTTCTTGAGCTGTCCAATAATAGTGTTGCCATATTGATCAACCCAATCCCAAACTTCTTTGGTGAACTCTTCGCGCCCAAGTTCTTGACGAGTTTTGCCTTCTTTAGCCAACTTTTTTTCCACCACATTTTGAGTAGCAATACCGGCATGATCAGTTCCGGGAATCCATAGAGTTGGCACGCCACGCATCCGAGAGCGACGAATTAAAATATCTTGAATTGTGTTATTTAAAGCATGACCCATATGAAGAGAACCAGTCACATTTGGTGGCGGAATCACAATCGTATATGGTTTTTGATTAGGATCAATAACTGGTTTAAACGCGCCGGCTTCTTCCCACAGCGCATAAATTTTGTCTTCAGTTTCTTTATAATTGTAATTTGATGGTAATTCTTGCATAATATTTTCTCATTAATTTATTTTATCTTATCAGATTTTTAAGGTCTTGACAAAGGTTTTAGTGAGAACTACGATATTTATAAGGCGTTGCTTTGTCATGTTCGACACCTCTTTGGTGTTCTCGGTTGCGACTCGCCAGCATTTCGGGCTGCCGCCTAGACCATCACTGTCCGAGCCTTAGGGCTCTACGTTCACTTGTCCTTCGCAAGAAGGCTTCGTTCAGACCGCATCTGTCCACTCGTTCTAAGTCTAGCACATCTCTTCATCACTCGAGGCATCGCAACGCCTACTTTTCATTCTTTTCTTTCCCAATCCCTATCCATCTTTCCTACCGCCCCTGGCTTGCCAGGGGCGTTCTCTTTATATTAGTTCAAACCAATGTACACTTCCAGGGTGTACATTAAGGTTACAATTTCAAATTTGAGTTCGCATTTACATTATTATATGTAGTTGGTTTAACGCCAGCGTTGATTTGATAGGCTGCGGCAATACCGATCATGGCCGCGTTATCGCCGGTTAATTCGATGGGCGGACAGAAAAAATTAATCTTGTCATTCGTTTTTTCCTGGATTCCGGATCCTGTTGCCAACCGGTCCGGAATGACAGGAGGGGTCCGGAATGACAAAATAGCTTTTTTCATTTGTTCTCTTAATTCCTTATTTGCTGAAACGCCGCCGCAAAGAAGAATTGATTTTGGCTTAAATTCTTCAGCCGCTTTCAAAGTTTTACCAATTAAAATATCAATGACGCATTGTTGAAATTCATAGGCAACTACGGGGGCAAAATTTTCAGTTCTCAATTTCCAATTTTCAGTTAAAGTTCGAACTTTGTTTAGTACAGAAGTTTTTAACCCTGAAAATGAGAAATTATAGTTCCCTGATTGCATCATGGCCCGCGGAAATTTAATTGACATTAAATTATAATCTTTAGAATTAAGCATGGCTCTCGGAAAGGAAATTGTCATTCTCGAGCCGAGTGGCAACTCGACATCGGGAATCCAGGCCTGGATTCCGGTTCCAGTATTACCATCTGGACCGGAATGACATTCTTTTTTATATTCTTCAGCCGCAGCTGAAATCGCCGGTCCGCCAGGATAACCTAATTCTAAGAGTTTTGCTACTTTATCAAAAGCTTCGCCAGCGGCGTCATCAAGTGTAGCGCCGATTTGAATGTACTCGGTATGACTTTTCATCAACACCAAACCAGTATGACCACCGGAAACAATAAGGGCGAGAAGAGGGAATCGAGGTAAATTTTTATCATCGGTAAAACAGGAATAGATATGACCAAGCCAGTGGTTGATTGGTAAGATCGGAATATTATTTGCGAAACTCAAGGTTTTGGCTACATTGACGCCAACCAAAAGCGAACCGATTAAACCTGGTCCGTCAGTGACAGCGATTAGATCGACATCATCAATACTATTAATTAAAGATTCTTTAATCACCGGAATAATATTTTCGGCATGAGCACGCGAAGCAATTTCGGGAAAAACGCCACCAAATTGTTTGTGAATATCAATTTGACTAGAAATTATGTTTGAATGTATCTTAATCTCACCGTTATTATTTTCAATAACGGCGGCCGCGGTTTCGTCACAACTTGATTCAATGGCTAATATTTTCATTTTTTCTTTCATCATAAGATAATTTATTATATACTAATTATAGTATGAAATCAATTCTACAAACAAAGGAATGGGCTGCGCTTCGCGAAAGTCAAGGTTGGAAAGCCCATTGGGTTGATGAGGTTTTAGTTTTGGAAAAACCATTACCACTGGGTTTTAGTTTTCTGTACTCGCCGGAAGTCGATTTTTACAAAATCAATTTCCCCAAATTTTTACCAAAAATTAAAGAAATTTCTAAAAAATCCCACTCGATATTTTTAAGGTTAGATTTTTTGAATCAAAAAAACTCGGTTTTTGGTGGAAAAATTACAACAATTTTGAAGAAAAATCATCTCATTAAATCGTTTGAAGAGATTCAGCCAGAATATCGTCAAATTGTGGATATAACAAAATCTGAAGAAGAAATTTTGGCCAAAATGAAACCAAAAGGCCGATATAATATTAAAGTAGGGCAAAAACATGGTTTAGTTGTTGAAAAATCACAAAATATTGACGAATTTTACGAAATTTTTAAGGAAACGGCTAGCCGAGATGGTTTTCAAATCAGACCAAAAAAATATTTTGCTAAATTAATTCAAACCTTAAAAGAAATAAATTCCGTTGAACTTTTGGTTGTTAAATATAATGATATTCCCGTGGCGGCTGGAATTTTTACTTTTTTTGACGAAATGGCGACTTATCTTTATGGAGCAAGCTTATCAAAATATCGCAATGTAATGGCACCATACCTAATGCACTGGGAGGCGATTAAAATCGCCAAAGCCAAAGGTTGCAAGTTTTATGATTTATTAGCAGTAGCGCCATTTAATAGTCATCCTGAACGCAGTGAAGGATCTATAGATTCTTCGCAAGCTCAGAATGACAAAAAACATAAATACGCCGGTATCACTCAATTTAAAGAGCAATTTGGCGGCATCAAATACCAAACAGTCGGAAGTTGGGATATTATTTACAGCAAATGCTGGTATAATTTATTTAAGTTTATCGAGAAGATGAGAAGGAAATGATTAAATCTTATCTTAAATCAATTTTACCTGAATCATTTATCATTTGGACGCATTTCGCCCGAGGCGTTTTGGCGGCCATGATTTATGGTTTTCCTGGTCGAAAACTCAAAATTATCGGTGTGACTGGTACAAACGGCAAAACCACGACTTGTAATATGATTGCCAGAATTTTGGAAAAAGCCAATTACCGTGTGGGTATGGCCACGACGATTAATTTTAAGATTGGTAAAGAAGAGTGGGTTAATACGACTAAAATGACCACCGACTCGCCATTTGCGGTTCAAAAGTTTTTGAGTCGATGCCTTAAAGCTGGCTGTCATTGGGTGGTTTTGGAAACTTCTTCTCACGCCATTAGCCAATATCGCACTTATGGGATCAATTATCAGATTGCCATTATGACCAATATGACGCACGACCATCTGGATTATCATAAGACTTTTGAGGAATATCGCAAGGTTAAAACCAAACTTTTTTCGACTGGCAAAACGATTAATATTTTAAATAATGATGATGAAAAAACAATTGATCAGCTTGCGGCTTTACCAGCTCGCGATATTATCACTTACGGTATTGAAAATGCTCAAACCACGCGTCAGGTTCGACCTGAAATTTTAGCTAAAAAAATTATTCTAGAACCAACTGGTTCAATGTTTACGATTGTCACTCCAACCAGTCAAATTGCGGTTAATTCTAATTTGCCCGGCAAGTTTAATATTTATAATGCTTTGGCTGCGATTTGTGTGGCCTATGCTTTAAAAATTCATTTGGATGTGGCCAAACAAGCACTCGAAGAAATGGATGTGGTTCCAGGTCGAATGGAAAAAGTGGATATAGGCCAAAGTTTTGCTGTCATTATTGATTACGCTCATACGCCAGACGCTTTGGAGAAAGTTTATCAAACCTTGGATATGGCTAAAAAAGCTCGAATTATTTCGGTTTTGGGTTCTTGCGGCGATCGTGATAAAACCAAACGGCCAATCTTGGGCGCCTTAGCTGGTAAATTTGCCGATATTGTGATTGTGACGAACGAAGATCCATATACCGAGGACGCTCAAAAAATTATCGAGGAAGTCTCCGGCGGCGTGCCTCGCGGCGCTGATAGCAAAAATCCCAAAGTTTTAAACGAGAACTTTTTCCAGATTTTTGATCGCAAAGAGGCGATTGAAAAGGCTATTAAAATTGCTCACAAAGATGATATAGTTCTCATTACCGGCAAAGGCGCCGAGGAATGTATGGTGGTTGGCGAAAAGAAAATTCCTTGGTCTGACCGCAAAATCGCTCGCGACGCGTTGTTAAAGAGAATGGATGGATAGGGTAGAAGTATGGATCATGGAGTATGAATTATGGAAGGGAAATCGATTAAATCATTCACAGATTTAAACGCGTGGCAAACAGGGCATGAACTTGTTTTAGGGATATATAAAGCGGCAAAAAATTTTCCTAAAAGCGAAATTTTTAGTTTAACAAATCAAATTCAAAGATGTGCAGTCTCAATCACCTCAAATATTGCCGAGGGATTTTGTCGTCAATCATATAAAGATAAAATCCAATTTTATGCTATTTCTCAAGGTTCTGTAGCTGAGCTCCAGAATCAGTTATTAATCGCGCGAGATATAGGCTACATTGATAACAAAATTTTTATTGATTTAGCTAACAAAACAGTTATAGTTCATAAATTATTAACCGGTTTAATTAAAAGCTCTAAAAGTCATTTACCGTAATCCATACTTCATGATTCATACTTCATATTTTAAAACAAAACTCCCCCAATCGTAATGAAAGGGGGAGTTTCGCATTTTATTGCGGTGTTATTTGGGGACCAACGTTCCATAAAGGTAGCGTTGGTTTTGTGTTGTTGGCGTCTGTGCCAGGATGTCGCCGACGTCGATGCTCCTGGGGTTTTTTGCCATGACTGGGTCAATCGGAACAACAATCCAGTTGTTCTCGACGTCCCACTGGCACAGGGTCACGGTACCGATTTTCATCCCATTGGGGATGTCGAGGTACAGCCAACTGGTGATGTTTGTACCCACGGTGGTTTCAGCAAAGACTTCCAGCTTCCTGTTTGGGTTGATGAAGATATTCGCCTTCACGTTCTTACTGACCGTGCCGGGATTCGGGTTGGTCAGGCAGACATGGAACGTCGCGCCGTTGGCGGTCGGGGAGACATCGCCGGTGATGGCGATTGACGATTTGGCGGCGAGATTGCCCGGATCGGCCGTTTCGCCGCAACCTGTCATCAGGAGCGCCGAAAAAACCGCCAGTACAACCATTACCATCAAGTTCAGGGAAGTTTTCATTTTAAGGTTCCTTCTCCCGCCTCGGGCGGGGGTCGATGTCAGCAAAATTGCTAACGGTCACAATTGACTAAGTCAACTTTGCAACAATAAATTGTACCATAAAATCGCCCATTTGTCAAGGTATAGAGAGCTGTGTTAAAGTATATTCATAATGATAAAAAATCGTTTGGTTTTAATTGATTCGTTTGCTTTAATTTTTAGGGCATTCTATGGTATTCCGCCGACTTTGACGCGCGATGGTCATCCGATTAACGCGGCCTATGGTTTTGCCTCGGCTTTACTTGCTGCCATTAAAGAACTCCAACCTGAATACTTGGTGGCTTGTTTTGATTTACCCAAACCAACCAAACGGCACTTGGAATATGTTGATTACAAAGCGACGCGCAAACCGATGCCTGATGATTTGGTGCCGCAAATTCAATATTGCAAAAAAGTGTTGGAGACCATGAATATTCCGATTGTTTCGGCCGAAGGATATGAAGGCGAAGATATTGCCGCAACGATAATAAAGGGGATAGAAGATAGTGGAATTGAAAACATTATTGTGACAGGTGACTCGGATACTTTTCAGCTGATTGATCAGAGTACAAAGGTTTATTCGATGGCGCGCGGTGTCCAGCAAGCGGTCATGTACGATGAGAATAAAGTCAAAGAGCGGTATAATGTTAATCCAAGTCAATTTGTTGACCTAAAGGCGCTCAAAGGCGACTCTTCGGACAATATTCCCGGAGTTCCAGGAATAGGTGAAAAAACGGCCAGCAATCTAATCGAGAAATTTCAAACACTTGATAATTTATATAATGTCATTCTGAACGGTAGTGAAGAATCTAAAAAAGTTCCTTCGCAAGCTCAGGATGACAAAATTCAAAAACTATCAGAAAAGTTAAAAATTTCCAAAAAAGTTCTTTCCTTATTAATTGAGTACAAAGATCAAGCATATTTAAGCCAAAAATTGTCACAAATTGTTTCAGATGCGCCGATCGAGTTTAAATTATCAGATGCCAAAATTCACGATTTTGATAAGGAAAAAGTGGAAAAACTCTTTTTAGACCTCGGGTTTAAATCCTTAATTCCCAGAATTCATAAATCTAATAGGGAAGATAATCGGTTGAGCTTGTTTTAATTTTTATGTCATCCCAGATTGGAAGGCTTCAGGATCTGGGATCCAGGAATTTTCTGGATCCTTGATGTCGGAGTACCCTCCGGCTCGAGGATGACAAAGAATAAAAGGACAGTCCTTTAACGCGCTGAAGGACTGTCCTTATTTGTTAGAAGATTGCCAGAATTTAAAAAGCGGTGGAGGCCACCGCGTGTTGGTTAAGGTTTGTAAATTGGCAAGGACCATTCGATTAGGTTTGCGCCGTAAATAAAACCGGCGCCAAAACCCATTAGAATAATCATATCGCCAGGCGCGAGTTTGCCTTGGCGATAAATCGTGTCCAGTGCCAGGGGCACGCTGGAGCCAGAAGTGTTACCAAAACATTCGATATTGGCGTCAAAAACTTCGCCAGCGAAATTCTTGAGGTAATGTTTGGCCGTTTTAATGATTCGGGCATTAGCCTGGTGGGGGATAATGAATTTGACCTCACCTCGTCTGGCATATTGCTTCAAATCATTATAAAGCTGGGGAATAACCTCGCCACCAATCACTTTCAACATATCGGCGCCGCCGGGCATTTTGATATAGAAATCAGCCGGGTTAGAGTTGATGATATATGGTAAAGCCGAACCGCCAGCCGGAATTTCAATCGCCTCAATGTATTTAGTATTAGTTTCGCGAAGGGTTCTGTAAATGCCACCAAATCGAGAATTTTTCTCTAAAATGACCGCGCCAGCAGCATCACCAAAGAGAATACAGGTTGAGCGGTCTTGGTAATTGACGGCCGATGTAACCTTATCGCCAGAGACGACTAAGGCATGTTTAAAATCGTGTCTTAACATTTCCATGCAAGCCCGTTCTAAAGCCCAGGTAAAACCAGCGCAAGCAGCATCTTCGCAAACCGAGAGAGTTTTTTGGCGAGCGCCAAGTTTATCTTTGACGATTTCCGAGGTTCGTGGATTATTAAAACCCTTGTCTGGAAAACTGGTGGAAGTGACGATTAGGTCGATAACATTCATCGTCATTTCGGCATCGAGCAAAGCTTTTTTTGCCGCTCTGACCATTAAATCACTCGAAGCCCAACTGTCATGAGCAACTCGGCGTTCACGAATACCGGTGCGCGGAAAAATCCAGGCATCGTTGGTCCAATTTTCCGGCTCGATATCATCAGGTCGCATATTCTCGATATCGTAGTTTGTCAAAACCCGATCTGGTACAAACGAGCCAACGCCAATGATATTGATGTTGTTAAACAAGGTACACCTCCTCTGATGTCCAGATTGTATCGAGAATTCGGTCAAAAGTCAATAAAAAAAGCCCCCGAGGGGGCAAGTAAGATTGAAAATAGAATTTTAGTCATTGAAGTCGTTGTAGACGGCCATTTCTTCACGGATTAAATAGTGTCCGTGAAAGTAACTGGTACATTCTGGGCAATGAAGAAAATGTTTTTTTTGCGCAACAGATAATTTCTGTGAAAAATTTTGCAATAATTCTTCGCGAGTCGTGCTTAAAAAATCGCCGTACGGATCTTCTGACTCTTCCCAATAATTTTGCCAGAACTCGAGGATAGCCAGATTTATTTTATCGCATATCGTCATCGACTTTCCTCCAAGGTTCGAATGTCCAAATTGTAGCGTAAAAAGGTTGAAAAGTCAAGAAAATCAGATATACTCAAACCATGATATTATTTCTTTTTGGCGAGGATACTTACAGACTAAAACAAAAAATTAAAGAGATGAAGGAAAAGTATATTTCCGCGTCTTTAGGGGACACAAATTTAGCGGTGATTGACGGCAAGACGACTAAAGCCGATTTTATGATTCGGCAGATTTTGGCCTATCCATTTTTAGCCAAAAGTCGGCTGGTGATTATTGAAAATTTGTTGTTAGAAGGAAAAAAGGATGAACAAGAAAAAATCGGCGAATTTTTGCCGAAAGTCCCGGAAACAACCGTTTTGGTTTTTGCTGAAGCAGGCGTGCCAGATAAACGGACATCGCTTTACAAAAAATTAGCTAAACAAAAAACCCAAGAATTTAAACCGCTTGATGAACAAGGTGCAAAAACCTGGATTCGCGAAGAAGTTGCTAAATTAAATGGTACGATTACATCTGATGGTGTTCAAAAATTATTTGAATATGTTGGCGCCGATTTGTGGCGGTTAGGAAATGAAATTGCCAAACTTGCAACTTTTAAAGGTCTGTCATCCCGGACCGGAAGGCTTCAGGATCCGGGATCTGGATCCCCGATGTCGGTGTTCGATAAAGACTCACACCGGCTCGAGGATGACAATATTATTACAGTTCAAAATATCGAACTCTTGGTTAAACCGCAAACTTCCAGCGATATTTTTGCTCTGGTTGACGCGGTCGCTAGTCGAAACGTCAAAAAATCATTATACGAATTACACCGACTTTTAGATAATGGCGAAAATGAACTCTATATTTTGTCGATGATTGTTTATCAATATCGGAACCTGTTAATTACGATGGATTTTGCCGAGCGCGGAGTAAATTCGCAGTGGGAGCTGTCGAAACGGGCTGGATTGCATCCGTTTGTGGCCGGTAAAAGCCTAAATTTAATTAAGAATTACAATATGATAGAACTGAAAAAAATCTACCATGAATTAATGGAAAACGATTTGGCGATGAAAACCGGTCAGGTTGAGCCAAAAGTGGCCCTCGACTTATTAGTTCTTAAATTAGCGAGTTAATCGCTTAAAGTTAGAAATTTTGTTATAATGGTAAATAGCCCATCCTACATCTTTACTGTCAAAGGGGCTTCGTCCTCTACTGACAGTGTAGATTCGGAGGGCGCTCAACTACATAATATCCATAGGTCATGGATGAGCGGAGGGGAATCAATGACTAATTTTGAATTAGTCCAATTATTATTACGCAATACCAATATTTATTGGCGGAAGTTTTTTGTATTTTTAATTTTAGCAATCACCGTCGGTGGCGGTTACGCCATTTGGCAAAATCAGAGTAAAACCAGCGCTTCGAACGAATTTGTGAAATTGACGGCTGAACAGGCGGCGACTCCGCAAAATCTGGATGTGATCGTAACCTCTAATGGCCAGGTTTTAACCGAGAAGAAAAGTCTATCCAATGATTTAAAAATTCTGCCAAATGCATATGAAATTAGTATTTTAGCTCTCGATAGTCCTGGTTCGTTTTTAAGCAACTTTACGGTGACGATGCATCTACCTGAAGATGTGACTGCCGATCAGGTTACGCAACGGGTTTACGCGGTTCATGGGATTGAATCGCATAGAGAATATTTAGCCGATAGCCGAACCCTGGTTTTTGTGGCTGATAACATTGATCAAAGCGCTTCTTATACGGTGGTGGCCGATCTACCAAAAACTATTTTAACGCCGCCGCCGCTCAAGCAATTAATTTTTTTCTTAGCTCAAATTCCCACTAAATCTTACTTGATTTTTGCGATTGGTTTTCCGGCGCTAACCTGGATTATTTTAATCGGGATGATTATTCGTCGCCGTCAAGATCAATATTTTTACATCAGTAAAAAAATTGTCAATGTTCCGCCAAGCGGTATGTCGCCGGCGGTGGTTGGCGCTCTGATGGACGGCCGGGTTGGTTCTCGGGAAATCGCCGCCACTTTGATTGATTTGGCTTGTCGAAACTTTTTATTTATCAATCGCCATCAAGATGGCACTTTTTCCTTTGGTAAGCGAAAAAGCCTGGATTTGGAGCATTCGCCCCAATTACACGAATTTGAGCGGATTTTACTTAGTAAAATTTTTATGCCGCAAATGTATAAGAGTACGGGCGAGGATGTTCAGATGAGAATTGGCCGTCATATTTTTTCGCGCAAGATTGCCGAGGTTTATTTGAATATCTATAATGAAGCGACCAAAAATGGTTATTTTGTTCAAAATCCGGCGGTGATTCATACTTATTGGCGCAATACTGGCGTAGTCGCTTTTTTCTTGAGTTTGGTCGGTTTTTTCTACACCGCTTTTTATGGACCGGATCCAAAATATGTTTTATTTTTTTGGATCGGTCAAATGGCCGCTTCTTGGGTAATTATCAGTATTTCCGGGTTGATGCCAGTCCGCAGTGTGACCGGTTCAGTGGCACTGCGACAATGGTTGCAATTTAAGCAATATTTGACGATGAATAAACGGATTGAGGCCGGCGCGACTTTAGAGGACGTGTTTAACAAATATTTGCCTTATGCTATTGTTTTTGGCGATGAAATTACTTGGGCTAACAGATTTAAAGAAACTAATTTCGCCAAACCGGATTGGTATGAATCAGATAGCGCCGTGGTAACTTTGGAAGCCTTTACTGAAGAACTTTTCCCACTCATTACATATGTTGGTACTAGTTTGGATAAATCCCACGACCCGACAGTAGAATAAAGATAGATCTAAAAAAATTGTCATCGCGAGGTCAGCAGACCGTGGCGATCTATAATTTAAAAGGACAGTCCTTTTACGCGTTTAAGGACTGTCCTTTGTTACTCTGTACACCAGATACTATTTTTTAGAACTTAACTTCCGGGACTATTTCCTGGGTTGGCCAGATTACAAACATGGCTTTGCCGATTAAGAAACGGCGGCCGGCTGTGCCCCAGGTTCGAGAATCATTGGAATTCGGACGGTTATCACCCATGATAAAGTATTCATCAGGCTTGACGGTAACATCTAAAACTTCATTGGTTAAAGGCACACCTGTAGGATCGAGTTTATAGGTTTTAATGCCTTGGCCTAAAAATGGTTCATTTATTTTTTGGCCATTGATGTAAACCTCGCCGCCGGCGACTTTAACATGTTCTCCGGGTAAACCGATAATTCGTTTGATGTATTTTTTATGATCCGGATCGCCCGGGAATTTTAGAATCACCGCATCGCCGCGGGCGGGTTTACCAAAGTTATAGTTCCAGCGATTGACTAAAACTATCTGGTTGGTGTGGAAATTTGGTTCCATTGAAACGCCATCGACAACTGCAATCGTGGCAATAAAAAAATGAATCATTGTAATAGCAATAACTAAAACAATAATCCATTTAGTGAGTTCAAAAGCGCAACCAGCGCCGTAAAATAGTCTGTGTTTGACGCTCTCTTTGGGCGCATTTTCAGATATTTGATTCAATTTCCCACTCCTTTTGATTGGTATATGGTATCTAGTAGCTGGTATTTAGTATGGGAACATAATAATTTTTAATACCAGATACTTACTGCCAGATACTAAATACTATTTCTTGGCTGTTTTTTTAGCAACTTTTGGTTTTTCTGTCTTTACAGACTTTTTACTTTCGACTTTCGATTTGGCGACAGCCGGTGTGCCGAATTTTTTGGCTAACTGACTCTTAAGTCGGCCGGCTTTGTTGTCGTGCATCAAACCGGTTTTAGCCGCTTTGTCGATTAAACTAACTACATCGTTAACAGATTTGGCATCGGCAGTGCGGATCGCTTTTTCTAATTTGACTTCGTTGGTGTAATTTTGAGCTTGTTTGGTGCGGGAAACTTTTAATGATTTCTTCGCAGATTTGGTAATTGGCATTTTTTCCTTTTCGATTTTCTAATTTGAATAGTTAGATAATATCATATGAGAAGAAAGTTTGCAAGAGTTATCTGAAACCCTTGACCCCGTTAGATATAAAAAACCGAAAAAATATCTAACGGGGTTGACAAAACGGGCTCTTTCTAATATATTGAATAGTTGCTAAAGTATAAGACTGAAGTAAATTTGAGGTAAAAGTGGAATTAACTCCCAAACAGCAAACAATTGAATTGTTGCGTTCTGCACAGCGTGTTTTGATTTTAAGCCATGTCAACCCAGATGGTGATGCTTTGGGCTCAATGATTGCTCTGTCTTTGGTACTCAAAAAACTCGGCAAAGAAGTGACAGCCGTGACTTCTGAAGTTTTACCAGAAAATTTGCGATTTTTGCCTGGTAAAGAAAACTTAAGTTCAAATTTTTCAGGTACAAAAGATTTTATCATTTCGGTTAATACCAGTAAAATTAAAGTTGATAAATTATCTTACAAAAATTTGCCAGAAGAAAATAAATTGAATGTGGTCATAACTCCAATTAACGGTTCATTTCGACCTGAAGATGTGACTTTCTCTCAAGGCGCGTTTAAATATGATTTGATTGTGGTTTTGGATGCGCCAGATTTAGATCGACTTGGCACAATTTACGACAAAAATACAGATTTATTTTATGAAACTCCAGTGGTTAATATTGATCATCACCCGGGTAATGATTATTTTGGTAAGGTTAACTGGGTGGATTTAACCGCAACCTCGACCGCGGAAATTTTGGTCGCTTTGGTTGAATCACTTAGCCGCGAAAAACCTTTGCTTGATGTTGATGTGGCCACTGCTTTGTTAACCGGTATTATTGTCGACACCGGCAGTTTTCAAAATGCTAATACAACCCCAAAATCTTTTACTGTGGCGGCGCAATTGGTAGCCGCCGGAGCCAGACAGCAAGAAATTATCAAATGGATTTTCAAAACCAAAACTTTATCTACCTTAAAACTTTGGGGTCGAGTTTTGGAAAATGTTCACGACGAAGCTCAATCCAAATTTATTTGGTCGGCAATCAAGCGCCAAGATTTTGCAGATGCTGGCGCTGATGATTCGGCCTCTTCGGGTGTTTTAGATGAACTCTTAAAAACTGCGCCAAACATTGATTTTGCGATGTTACTTTCTGAAAAAAATGATGGTCTTCATGGCTCATTCCGGGCCGCTCGCGCCGGAGTTGACGTTTCTGCTATCGCCAGATTATTTGGCGGCGGCGGTCACGAAGCCGCCGCGGCTTTCAATTTAGCTGGTGAAAGTCTCGAAACTCGTGGTCATGAAGTGATTCAAAAAATCCGCGACTGGCAAAAAAGCAAAGTACAGAACTAGTTTTTGAGCTTGACAAAAATCAAATTTAAAAGTATAATATAATCAAGAATCGGGTGGGATATCGACCGTATGGCGCTTCGATGAAAATCGAGGGCTAGGCCAGCCTTAAATATTCATTAAACACTCGATCTTTTTTTATACAAATTTTTCAATATCTTTAGCGCAAATTTTAAGATCAGCTTTTTTGGTCCTATAAGCATTGTATGACACAATATGAGCTTGTGATTTCTTGCCGATTTGTTTAAAGATAATTACATTTTTAAGCAAATTTTTACGGGTTTTCCGGAATAGTTCTAACAAATAATTTTTGATTACAGCTTCTTGACCGACATATTCGGTATCAATAATTATTTGAGACAAATGCTTGTGCTCTAGTAAGAGAAAAATCATGATAGCGAATGTTTTGTAACGGTAAACATTTGGTTTACCAATATTGCGGAAAAATTTCTGCAATTTTTGCTTTTCGGTTGCTAAAATAATCACAGTTTTGCTGGTACTATTCGAGAATCCCACAACAGTAGGTTTATGTGTGTCTTCCAATTTTCCGCTTTGGTCAATTTCAATTCGCATAGATTAATTATATCAAAATCTTTCATCTAAATCATTTAAACCTAAAGCCCGCCTCCGGGGTGGGCTTTAAATGGTTTACTCTCTCTCGAAATCAAGCTTTGTCAAGTCATTGTCATAAACAAAATTTTCTGTTCTCTAAAATGAAAAAGGCGCCAGGGTAGAAACCCTGGCGCCTGCTCGGATACGCCTATTACTTTCCTTGACGTGCTTGCATAAGGCATATCATGTCGCGGTTAACGTTTTCCAGGCCTCTACTTAGCGTCTCGTAGCTTTCCTGAAACTCTTCAGGGCTTTTTGCGCTATACAGAAGAGCGGTTAGCGTTAAGTCTAATCCTCGTAGCAACATAGCTATTGGGTAGCAGTTGCAGGTCAGTTGTTCATCAGTGTCGGATCTTTCAAGGATCGCTTCGCTGACATCATTGGGGAGGGTGAAAGACAAACCGGTGTTATCCGATTCATGCCCTGCGTTAATCGTAACTCTACCGCAGCTTACGATAATCGAGAGGTTGTTGTTGATTTTGACGTGTCGCACGTCCATAACCATATCCGTACCCTTCTTTCAGATTAGATAGCCAGATCAGTCATAATGATAAATACTACCATGTTTTTGAGCTTTTGTCAATGTGACTAACCAGAATTTATTGCTTTTTGGCAAGTTTTCTGTTACAATCAATTAAAGAATTAATTAATCGCCCGATTATCGGGATGGTTTATTCTGGTGGTATCTGGAATAAACGAACAGGAGAAAAACATGGAAAAACAAGATTTGGTCAAAAAGTACCAATCACACAAAAATGACACCGGTTCAACCGATGTTCAAGTTGCGCTTTTAACAGAGAAGATTCTGGAATTAGCTAAACATTTGAAAAAGCACAACAAAGATCAAGATTCTCGTCGCGGACTTTTGATGATGGTGGGAAAACGCCGCCGTTTGCTGAATTACCTCAAGAAAAACGAAGTCAAGAAATACGAGAAATTGATTAAAGATTTAGGGTTAAAAAAATAATTATCAAATATCAGGTATCAATATTCGAAAGATAATTGACACCTGGAACTTGATAATTAAAAATTAATAATAATGCATGAGGCAGGTAGAACAGATACGAGTTAGCAAAAGTTGTTGACTGATATTTGTTCTGCGTTCTCGTGCTCGAAAGGATTTCATGAAAAGTGAAGTTTTCACAACCATGCTCGGTGGCAAGCAATTGTCCATCGAAACTGGTAAATTGGCGCAATTAGCGTCTGGTTCAGTGACGGTTCGCTGTGGCGATACCGTGGTTTTGGCAACTGCTGTTGTTTCAGCTAAAGCCAAAGAAGATGCGGAATATTTTCCGTTACTCGTTGATTACGAGGAAAGATTGTATGCGGCCGGAAAAATTTCCGGCAGCCGATTTATCAAACGCGAAGGTCGCCCGTCAGAACGCGCAATTTTAACTTGCCGTTTGGTTGACCGACCGATTCGACCGCTATTTCCAAAAAAATATCGTAATGATGTTCAGGTGATTATCACCGTTTTATCTTATGATGGCGAAAATAATCCCGACATTCTGGCTATTATTGCCGCCTCCGCGGCATTAAGCCAAACCCCAGCGCCTTTTGAAGGCCCGGTTTCGGCTGTCCGCGTTGGTTTAATCGATGGCAAATTTGTGGCCAACCCTTCAGAAGCGGAAATGGAATTATCAACTTTAGATTTAGTTGTTGCCGGTGTGGCTGATAAGGTCATGATGGTGGAAGCTGGTGCTAAAGAAGTTACCGAAGCCGATTTTATTAAAGCCATTGAATTTGGCCAAAAAGAGTTACAACCAGGTTTGGAAATTCAAAAGAAATTGATTGCCGACACCAAGCACACAACCGAAGATCCAGGTGAAGCGGCGATTGTGGCTGATGTTAAGAAATATTTGGGCGACAAATTGGCCAATGTGATGATTGAAATGGACAAAGCCAAACGCGATGATGACATTGCGACTTTTGAAGCTGATATTTTGAAAAATTTTGAAGGTGATTACAAACAATCGGAATTGAAAACTACTCTGTCCGATTTATTGGAAAAAGAAGTTCGTCACGCTATTGTTGATAAAGGCATTCGTCCTGACGGCCGTAAATTAGACGAAATTCGTCCGATTGATATTGAAATTGGCTTGTTGCCACGAACTCATGGCACCGGTTTATTTACTCGTGGTCAAACGCAGGTTATGAGTATTGTTACTTTGGGTGCTCCTGGTGAAGAACAAACAATCGAAACCATGGAAGAAGAAGGCACTAAGCGCTACATGCATCACTATAATTTCCCACCATTTTCTACCGGCGAAGTTAAACCGATTCGCGGGACTTCTCGCCGAGAAATTGGTCATGGCGCTTTAGCCGAACGAGCTTTGATTGCCGTGATTCCGTCTAAAGAAGATTTCCCATATACGATTCGGGTTGTATCTGAAGTTTTGGCCTCCAACGGTTCAAGCTCGATGGCTTCAACTTGCGGTTCAACCTTGGCTTTGATGGATGCGGGTGTGCCGATTAAGTCGCCAGTGGCTGGTATTGCTATGGGTTTGATGACATTAGGCGATAAACATAAAGTTTTGACTGATATTCAAGGTTTGGAAGATTTTGCTGGCGACATGGATTATAAATTAACCGGAACCAAAAATGGTATTACAGCCTGTCAAATGGACACCAAACTTAAAGGTTTGTCTGTCGAATGGCTCGAAGAGGCGACTCTTCAGGCTCGCGAAGGTATTAACTTTATTTTAGCTAAAATCGAAAAAGTTATTGCCGAACCTCGAGCGGAACTATCACCATACGCGCCACGAATTACATCACTTCGCATTGAACCAGAAAAGATTGGTGAATTAATCGGCCCAGGCGGCAAAAATATTCGCAAGATTATTGAAGATTGCGGCGGCGGTGAAATTATTTCCATCGATATCGAAGATGATGGTTTGGTCATGATTTCCTCGACTGATGCGGCTGCGGCCAAAAAAGCCGAAGAAATTATTGCCGGCAGTATGCGCGAACCAAAAGTCGGTGAAGTTTTTGAAGGTCCAGTCGTTCAGATTTTGAAAGACCGCATGCGCGGCAATGAGATTGGCGCTATTGTGCAAATTCTGCCAAACAAAGACGGTATGGTTCATATTTCTCAAATTGCCAACGAAAGAATTGAAAAAGTTTCTGATAAGGTTAAAGTCGGCGACATTGTTAAAGTCAAAGTCGTCGAAGTCGACCGAGAAAAAGGTAGAGTTAGTTTAAGTATGAAAGATGTAGAATAAAAATAGTCATTGCGAGCCCTCAGGCGAAGCAATCTATCATAGATATTAAAAGAACAGTCGCAAGGCTGTTCTTTTTGGTTATAATTTTATGCTATACTAAAATCAAATGAACAAAGTTCAAGAGATGCAAAATAAAATTTACCGTGAAATGCCAATCAAGAAGAAATTGGAAATAACCATCAACTTTTTTCGAGCCGGTAAATTTTTAAATAATTTAAAAGATGAACAAATATCCCGAATTAGAAAATCTAGTAAAAATCGTCAAGATTCTTGATGAACTTGAGATTCCTTATTATATCACTGGCGGTTTTGCGGTGACGACTTACGGTCGACCACGATTTACGGCCGATATTGATATTGTAATTAAAATGGCTAATTTAGCGGTTAATGATTTTAGCCAGAAAGTTCAAGATGTCTTTCCACAAGGTTATGTTGATAAAGATTTAATTGAACATGCTCTAAAATATAAAAGTGAATTTAATGTTATTGATCCTGAAAGCGGTTTAAAATTTGATTTTTTCATTACTAATCAAAGCGATTTTGAAAAATCAGCATTTTCGAGATTAAAAACGAAAAATATTGATTATGATGTGAAATTCATCTCTGCCGAAGATTTAATTATTAGCAAACTTCTATGGTTTCGCGAAAGTCAATCAACCAGACAGCTTGAAGATATTAAAAGCGTTATCGATACTCAATCTGAATTGGACCAGAAATATATTAATGATTGGATTGAAAAATTGGAACTAAATAGCGAGTGGCAAGCGTTAAGAAAAATCAAGGACTAAAAAAGCGGCCGAGGCCGCTGGGTGGAATAGAAGCGGATAGTAAATAGGTTAAGAAGGTTTTTGCTCCTGGGAGAGCCGGTTTTTGCGTTGGATTTCGGCGGCGATTTTGTTCATGTGGTTACGAGCTTCTGCTTCGGCACGAACAGCTCTTCGGCTTTGTTCTAAAGCGCCAGCTCGTAAGATATCCTCAAATCGTTGACTGGCTAATCGTTTCGGATCAAGGGAACTCATCGTTTTTCTCCTTCAACAAAATAGAACTGATATGATTATATCATAGTTATAATATTTGACTAGTTTAAAAACAATTTTTTATGCGATTGGGTGGCGAGCAGCCAGACGAGAACACGGAAAATGATGAAAATTATAAGTAGAGTCATTGGTTGAATCGATATTTGTAGTAAAAGAATAATCATAGCCAAAGCAAAGCCGACTTCCAAAATATCACAAATAATCCAGGAATTTACAAACATTTTCTCTTCGCCATGCGGTCTGTGTTGTTTTTCGACTCGAATAAGCCAGATAAAATCGAAAAATTTAAACAAACCGAAAGCAAGGAGTAATGGCCAGAGACCAAATTGAATCGTAAAAGTGTAACTAAATATGGCTAAAACGGTGAGAATAGTTAGAACTAGATCAAAAATCCGTTTTGATGGAAATTTGGCTTGGGCTGAACTATGATCGAGCCAATAATCTAAAATATCTAAATAGACGAAAAGAAAGGCTAAATATTGCCAAGGTTGGTGAAAGTTGGTTACCCATAAAAACCCGGCGCCCAAAACAATCCCGACCATTAAATCTACAAACTTCAAACTGATAGTTTTCAAACCGCTCCTTTTTTCTATTTTAACACATTTTGAAAAAATCTGCTTGGATTAATCCAAGTAAACTTGACAAGTTGCCATATTCGTGGTATAGTAGGGCTACATCAGATTAAAAAGACCCCGTAGAACTCCTTACTATCAAATCGATTACATCGTATTATGATAGTGCGTCGTCACGGGGCAGGACTCTTGGAAGTATCAATTTTATTTTTTGAACTATATTAACGTTCTCAAGAAAGTTGTAAATGGATCTAGACTCGATTTCGCAGGAAATTAAATCTTGCACGAAATGTCCTCTACACAAGGGGCGAATTCAAGCAGTTCCAGGAGAAGGTGCGGTTAGCACTGAAATTCTTTTTATTGGTGAAGGTCCCGGTGAATCGGAAGACAAAGAAGGCCGCCCTTTTGTGGGCCAAGCCGGTCAGTTTTTAGACGAAATGCTTGAAAGTATTAATTTAAAACGAGAAGACGTATATATAACTAATGTAGTAAAATGCCGTCCGCCGCATAACCGCGATCCCTTGGAGGAAGAAGTCCGTGTCTGTACCAGTCGATACCTATTTGATCAAATCAAAAATATCAAGCCGAAGTTAATTGTAACTTTAGGCCGACATTCCATGCAGGTCTTCTTTCCCCATTTTAAATCAGTTTCTACCTCTCACGGTAAGGCTTACAAAAAAGCCGACCAGGTTTATTTGGTTTTATACCATCCAGCCGCCGCCCTCTATCAAAATAGTTTAAAAGAGACAATGAAAGATGACTTTAAAAAAATCCCTCAAATTCTTGAGGAAATAAATCAAATATCTAATTAACTAGAAAGTTATATGAATTACAATCAAAATCCCAAAACTTTTGGGACAAATCCAAATCTACGACCAATCTACACGCAACCACAACAATCGAACGCTGCCAAACCAATTCAAACGTACAAGGCGCCAGAAGCCAAAAAGCTCAAAATCATCCCAATGGGTGGTAATGGCGAAATTGGTAAAAACATGCAGGTTTATGAATACGGCGATGATATTATTATCGTTGACTGTGGTGTTATGTTTCCGCGCGCCGAAATGCTCGGTATCGATTTAATCATTCCAAACGTGGCTTATCTTGAAGAAAGAAAAAGCAAAATCCGCGGGATGATTTTTACTCATGGTCACGAAGACCATATTGGCGCTATCAGTTACATCTGGCCAAAATTACAATGTCCGCTTTACGCGACAAAATTAACCGCTGGTTTTATTGAAAGCAAAATGGCTGAAGCTGAACTCAAACCTCAAATTCGGGTGGTTAAAGCTGGCGACAAAATCCAACTCGGTGTTTTTAAGATTGAATTAATCCCATTTTCTCACTCTTTCTTGGACGATGTCGGTTTAGTGATCGACACGCCGGAAGGTTTAATTGTCCACATTGCCGACTTTAAACTCGATCCAAACAAGTTGGAATCGCAAAAGATTCTTTCTAAACTGGGTGAATTTGCCGCTCGCGGTGTTAAATTATTATTACTCGAATCAACTAACGTTGAAATTAAATCTAATCCGATTGCGGAAAGCGTGGTTCACGACACGATTGCCGGCATTTTTGGTAAAGCCAAAGGCCGAATGATTGTGACTTCGTTTGCCTCAGCACTTGATCGTATTCAAGGCGTAATCAACTCGGCCCAAAAACATCATCGTAAGGTGGCGGTAGCGGGTCGTAGCATGGAAAAAGCGATTGATATTGCCATGAACTTGGGATATTTGAAAGTGCCAAAAGGCATTTTGACTGACCTTCGTTCGGCTGATAAAATTCCCGACAATCAACTGGTCATTATCTGTACCGGTAGCCAAGGCGAAGAATATTCGGCCTTGGTTCGCATGAGTACAGGGGAACACAAACAAATTAAAATTAAAAAAGGCGATACGGTCGTGGTTTCGGCCGGCGCTATTCCGGGAAACGAACGCACCTATCACGATACGGTCAATAACTTGTATCGTTTGGGCGCCAATGTCTTCTATGGTTCGGAACGCGAAAAAGTTCACTCTTCAGGTCATGCCAAGCGCGAAGAATTAAAGCTTGTGATTGCTAACGTTAAACCTGAATATTTTTTGCCAATTCATGGTGAATATAGACATTTGGTTTTACACGCTCGTTTGGCTCAAGAATTAGGTATTCCTGAAGCAAATACTTTTGTGATTGAAGATGGTGCGGTGATTGAAATTGATGAAAAAGGCGCGCGTATCTCGCATCAAAAAGTTGATGCTTCTTACGTCCTAGTCGATGGTCTTGGTGTTGGCGATGTCGGAAATATTGTTTTACGTGATCGACAAGCCATGGCCAAAGACGGAATTTTCGTGGTGATTTTGACTGTCGATCATGAAACTGGCAAATTAGTCACCAGCCCTGATATTATTTCCCGCGGTTTTATTTATATGCGCGAGCGCGAAGACTTGGTTTACAAAGCTCGCCAGGAAATTAAAAAAGGTTTTGCTAAACACAATGAAAAATATCCAGCTAACTGGGAATATATTAAGAAAGCGATGCGTCAGGAATTAGGTGAGTTCTTATTTACCGAAACTGAACGCCGTCCAATGATTATTCCAGTTATAATCGAAGTCTAAAATTAGTAGCTAGTATCAAAAAAACACCCTGAATAAATCGGGTGTTTTTTTGTTTGTGTTAAATTTTATGATTCAGTTTCGGTTTTGGTTGATTCAGCGAAAGTTTGAATTTGTTGTAATTGATCTAAATTCGCTTTAAGACCATCTAAAATACTTTGTGAAGCGGCCATTTGTCGTTCAATATCGGCATTCTTTTTTTCGGCATTAACCATATCGACTTGAACTAATCTCTGGTTATTTTGCAAATTTCTAATTCTGTTTTCAGTTGCGTTAATCATGGCCGTTATTCTTTCGATGGCTGGAGCAACATCCAGATTTTCTTTATCTTCATTATCAGTAACTTCTGGTTTAATTTCTTCTTTTGGCATCTTGTCAGATTTTTCTTCAACTGGCGTAACAACTGGTGTTTCGGCAACGGGTTCGACTGGTGCTTGAATATCAAGTTCATCGACATTATTCGGAATATCGATAGATGGACCTTCATCGGTGTCAGCCATTTCTTTGACATCAATAGTTGTTGGCATAGCCAAAGGCGCGCCGTCAGATAAAGTTTCTTTTGGTTTTTCGCCCATTGTAATCGGTACAATCACCGGCGTCTTATCCGTTGTCAATGGCATAACCGGTTCAGTTTCAATATTGGTATTTGGTGTTGTATTCATATCCCTCCTAAATATATCTCTTACTATTATAACGAATTATTAAATAATAGTAAAATTTTGACTAAAAAACCCGTTTCTTAAGAAACGGGTGGGTGGAAAAAACGTTGATATTTTAATAACCAACAACATTGTCGGGGATTGTAGTGTCAATTTCGGCTGGATTATTTTTATCCAATCTGGAAAGCAATTCTTCTTTGAGTTGTTGAATATTAATTATGTATTCGCTACGAGCGTGATCTTCATGATTTATACTCATACGAGCATTAGTGACAAGGCTTTTAATTAAAGACACATCATTCATTGCCTTCAGATCTTTTTCACTAATCGCCATGACTATCTCCTTTAAGGTGCAGAATATGAGATGATATTACCACTTTTTTCCTGATGAGTCAAGATTTTTTTCAAACAAAAAAGCGCAAATCGATGCTAGGCTAATAATATTTTAATTCAAACCTGCCGTTCGCGCTTTGTTGTAAAGAGGCTAGAGTGCATTCTAAACATCCCGGCTGTAAGAGATGCTTGGAAATTTAGCCTTCCGCTAATCGCGGATAGATAATCCCTCCTTGTATAATGTGCGTAAATATTCCCAAAGGAAATATTTAAAATTTATCATTAAGGGATTGTATAATCATAATCTTTTTTAGAGCATTTGTCAATAGTTAAACCTGTAAAAATTTAAAAAAGCCCACTTTGGCGCGAAATGCGTTAAAAAGTGGGCAAGGATTCGTCCGGCAATTGCCGAAAATAGTTGTTGATGTTTTTGGCATTTGGATAAAATTCAAAGGCCAGCCGTCTGGTAATATCAATTTCAATGTCATGGGAGATAGTTCCGGTAATTTGGCAATTGATTTGCGGGCCATTCGGATTTTGAAAAATGTCTTTTAAAGATTCTTGAGCAATATAAATCTTAACAGTTCCAGTGCGATGAACATCGCCAATGACATTTTGGATTTGAGTTAAAAGAGTATCCCAACCCATGACCGGATTGTATGGTCGAAATTGCCGATCAACGATATTGATATTCAGTTCGATTGTTGTTCGGCCGCGAACAAATTCCAACAGGAAATTACTTTCCCAATCAACCAGATAGCGTACTGCCATAACCATATCCTCCAAAGACAGAATATCCTGATTTTAACCCCAAGTGACAAAAAAGTCAAGCAAAATTCAGATTGATTTTTGGTTCAAATCATGCTATAATATATGTGAGGGTTTGATGATTCTTTCATCCGGCCCTCACTAAACTTTTTACATATGAGGCAGGGAATATGGCTAAAAGAAAATATCATCGCCGGGGCGAAAAAGTCTCTATCTGGGAATTACTGGAATGGAAAATCAATCCAGAAACTACGCGTGAAACCGCCGGTGTCGTCCTAATTATCTTAGGCGTGATTATTTTTCTTGGGCTTTTTGGATTGGCCGGTAATTTCGGTCATTTTTTTATTAATTTGTCTCGTACTCTTTGGGGCTGGATGGGAAATGTTGTTCCCTTTATCTTCATTTTTTTTGGTCTCGCCTTCTTAATGCCTAAAAAATTTCAACTTAGTCCAATTTCGGTGATTGGCTCAATTGCGATTTTATTATTTTTGCCAGCGCTTTTACAGCCCGTTACATCGGGCGGCATGATTGGCAAGGGAATTTATACGCTTTTTGTCAGCGTGATTAATCTCGGGCCTTTTGGTGGGCTGATTGTTTTGTTTGGTTTAACCATCATCGCTTTTTTAATAACATTCAATACTTCGCTGATGGCACTTTGGCAACGTTTCGCGCCGGAAGGCGGGGCGCTAGAATCGTCTGTGCGCGTAAATGAGCCGCGGGCCAGTGTCTTTGCAACTCTTCGCGGCCAAATGCCCCAAATTCCAACTGCGCCAACCGCGGCACTGACTTCGCGCTACACGGACAAAGAATGGAGTTATCCGGCAATCGATCTCTTAGACATCTCTACAAGTAAAGCGACGCCTGGAAATATTCCGAAAAATGTCGATATTATTCAAAAAACTTTGAAAGATTTCAGTATAGATGTTAGCATGGGCGACGTCAATGTTGGCCCAACTGTGACTCAATATACACTAAAACCCGCTGACGGCGTCAAATTAAATAACATTACGGCAAGGGCCGATGATTTGAAACTTGCGTTAGCGGCCCGCTCAATCCGTCTGGAAGCACCTATCCCTGGAAAATCCGCGGTTGGGGTGGAACTACCAAATGCCGTGCCAGCGGTCGTGACTTTGCGCGAGGTCCTGGAGGCCGATGAATTTAAAGCGGTCAAATCAAACTTAACTTTGGCTGTCGGCCGCGATGTGGCTGGTACGGCTTTTGCGACTGATCTTAAAAAAATGCCGCATTTACTGATTGCCGGCTCGACCGGTTCCGGTAAGTCAGTGGCCATTAACGCGATTATCGTATCGCTCTTATATCAAAACTCGCCGGCCGATTTACGCCTGATATTAGTTGATCCGAAACGAGTGGAATTTACGCACTATAATGATATTCCGCATTTGTTGTGTCCGGTGGTTCATGACGTCGATAAAACCGTTTCTACGCTCCGCTGGGCGGTTTCCGAAATGGACCGTCGTTTTCGCTTGTTGCAAGAAACGGCCCGCCGCAATATTGAAGCATATAATGCCAATCCACCTCAAGGAAAATTGCCGTACATTGTTTTGGTTATCGATGAGTTGGCCGATTTAATGGCTCAAGCTGGCAACGAAGTCGAAGGCGCGATTGTCCGTTTGGCCCAGATGGCTCGAGCCGTTGGTATTCATTTGGTGGTCGCCACTCAACGACCATCAGTCGATGTTATTACTGGTTTAATTAAAGCTAATATTACTAACCGGATGGCTTTTGCTGTTGCCAGCCAAGTTGATTCCCGGACGATTTTGGATCTAACTGGCGCCGAAAAACTGTTGGGTAATGGTGATATGCTTTATTTGGGTAACGATTTAGGTAAACCTAAACGCGTTCAAGGTGTTTTGGTGACTGATAAAGAAATTGATAAATTAACTGAATTTTTGAAAGAGCAATCGGCGCCGCAATATGATGAATCGATTGTGAATTTCCATGCTGGCGCAAATCCCGGGGCCATGAGCGGCGGCCACACTGGTGAAATCGGCGCTGAAGACGAACTTTACAATGATGCTAAAGAATGCGTGGTAATGGCAGGGAAAGCCTCCGCCTCACTCTTGCAACGTCGACTTCGTGTTGGTTATGCTCGCGCCGCCAGACTTTTAGATATGATGGAAGAAAACGGCGTCATCGGCCCCGCTGAAGGCGCTAAACCGCGCGATGTGATGATTGACTCGATTACGCTGGACAATGAACGCGCTCAAGCGCGAATGCCGATGAACCAGCCAACTTGGCAAGCGCAACCAAATTCAGCGCCACAAAATCCAGATCAAAATGCTGGATTCTACCGCCCGACTTTTAATCCACCAGCCGCTACGCCACCGCCGCCACCATATAATTCTGAACAGGTTGAAGACGACGGAATTGAATATATCGACAAGTAAAAAAGGAAATTATGCATAAACAGGAAATGTTTACTTCGGTGACTAATTTTTTGGTTATTTTGGTTGTTCTTGCTGGTTTAATTTATTTAGGACTCAAATTTATTAATCCCAGCAAATACTTGAATAAAACGCGCGATCAGCAGAGGATTAGTGATTTGGCGAAAATTCAAACCGCGCTGGATTTATATATTGCCGATAATAAAAATTTTGATAAATTAAAATTTAATCAGATTTATGATTCGGCAAGTAACCAAACCGGACTTGATGGAAGTGGCTGGTTGCCGCTTAATTTGCTATCCGCTTCGGTTCCCATGCCGATTAGCTTTTTGCCAGTTGATCCGTTAAATAAAGACGGATTTTATTATCAAATCGGAGTAAATCCCCAGGCCAAAACTTACGAAATCGATTGCCGCCTGGAAAGCGCTGACTATTCGACCAAGGCCAAAAATGATGGCGGCAATAACCTTGACTTTTATGAAATCGGTTCAGATTTAAGTATATTAAAGTAAATACATAGTTTAAATCATATGGAATTTATTCACAGAGAAATTAAACCGCCGGAAAGTTTAGGCGAAATTCTTCAGGCCGCCAGGACCAAGAAAGATTTGACCTTAGAACAGGCTGAAGAGGAAACCAAGGTTAGAGCGCGATATTTGGAAGCGCTGGAGAATGGTCATTATGAACTTTTGCCGTCGTCGGTTTACGCCGTTGGTTTTTTAGCCAAATACGCTGATTTTTTGGGACTCAACAAAGATCGTCTAATTGAAATGTTTTCGCACGAACGAGGCAAAGGTTACAACCATGCTAAAATTATGGTTGAACGCCGACTTAAAGAACCATTTTTTTCGATTACACCAAGATTTATGATGATTACCGGAATTGTGCTTGGACTAGCAGCAATTTTAGGTTATATTATCTTTAGTGTTTATCAATTTACATCGCCACCGAATTTGGAAATTTCTTCGCCTTCGGCTGATCAAGTGATTCAAGAAGATTCAGTTAAAATTATTGGTAAAACTGATGAAGGCGTGACTTTAATGATCAATGGTGAAAATGTCTTGATGGATGATAAAGGCAACTTTTCTCAAACTGTTAAATTGCATCCGGGCTTGAATTCTTTTGAAATTCGGTCTATTAATGGATTAAAGAAGGAAAATGTTAAATTGATAAAAGTTCTGGCCGATATTGCTGGTACCCAAATGCCAGCGACTGTGGTTCAACCGTCGGCTAGTCCATCGGCATCTATTTCCGTTTCGCCGTCAGTATCGCCATCGATTTCACCAAAAATTTTGATATCAGTATCACCGACCGCAAAACCATCGGCATCACCAAAAGTATCATCTACGGTAAAAAATAATTAATGGAAAGGCAAAAAATGGCTAAGAATGAAAAAAGTGAAAAACTAAATAATGAAGCGTCGAGCAAGCAAGAAGCTTTGGAAATGGCGTTCAGCCAAATTGAACGTCAGTTTGGGTCAGGGGCGATTATGCGTTTTGGCGATAAAGAGCGATTGAAAATTGATGCCATTTCGACTGGTTCAATTTCGCTCGATTTAGCCCTTGGTATTGGTGGTTTTCCGCGCGGTCGAATTATTGAAATTTATGGACCAGAATCTTCTGGTAAAACAACCTTGGCTTTGCATGTCATTGCCGAAGCTCAGAAAAAGGGCGGTATTGGTGCTTTTATTGATGCTGAACACGCTTTTGATCCAGAATATGCAGCTAATATCGGTATAAATATTAATGAACTTCTAATTTCTCAACCTGATACTGGCGAGCAAGCTTTGGAAATTTGCGAAACTTTAGTTCGGTCCAATGCGATTGATGTGATTGTCGTTGACTCGGTGGCGGCTCTGGTTCCGCGAAGCGAAATCGAAGGTGAGATGGGGGATTCGCAAATGGGTGTTCAGGCGCGACTAATGAGTCAGGCCTTACGTAAATTGACCGGCGCAATCTCAAAGTCTAAAACAATTGTGATTTTTATTAACCAGATTCGAATGAAGATTGGGGTAATGTTTGGCAACCCGGAAACGACTGCCGGTGGTATGGCTTTGAAGTTTTATTCTTCAGTTCGTTGCGATATTCGTCGAACCGAACAACTCAAAAACGGCGAGGAAATTATTGGCAATCATACCAAGGTCAAAATTGTTAAAAACAAAGTAGCGCCGCCGTTTCGAACCGCGGAATTTGATATTATGTATGGTGAAGGTATTGCCCGCGAAGGTGATGTCTTGGATTTGGGCGCCAAGATGGGCATCGTCAATAAAGCTGGCTCTTGGTATAACTATGGGGAGGAAAAATTGGGCCAAGGTCGCGAAGGTGCTAAAGAGTACTTAAAAGATAATAAAAAAGTGATGCGCGAGATTGAGGAAAAAATTCGGGCCAAAGCTCAAGGCGAAGCCGATGATAAAAAAGATGCTAAAGACGCTCGAGCGGCGCATAACAAAAGCGAAGAGGAAGCCGAAAAAGAGGAATCGCCGAGTTTAGAATAGATGAAAAGTCCGCTTGATCTAGCCTTATATTTTCTAAAATTTCGCTCAAGAAGTATTTTTGAAATTCGCCAAAAATTAAAATCCAAAAATGTTTCCGAAGAAGAAATCGCTAAAACGATTGATGTTTTAATTCGGAATGATTTTTTAGACGATATTAAATTTGCTAAAGCCTTTGTTCATGATCGGAATTTATTTAAACCGAGCGGAAATTATTTATTGAAAATGGAACTGAAACAACTTGGGGTCGATGAAAATATTATCGAAGATTGTTTAATTAATCAAAACGAGGGAGAACTGGCTAAATTGGCACTCGAAAGTAAATATCGCTATCGTGATGCCGAATTTACTAAGCAGGCTAGTTTTTTACAACGGCGCGGTTTTAACCTAAATATAATTTATAAAATTACTAATAAAAAAATCGACTAATTAAAATTAAACCATATTAAACGAAGATTTGTTTGGTTGTTTTGCTAAATAAGAATTATAATAAATGTATGAAGAGATTTAAGCAAATCGCAATTTTTTTAATTTGTCTAATTTTAGGAACTAGTTTTCAAGGGTTACAACCGGCTAAAGCCAGCTCTGGTGATTATGGCGTAGCGACTTTTGTTTCGTCATTACCTTCGAATTCGAATAAATCAACCGTGGTGAGTTTAACTAAAGGAGCGGGTTTTGGTTGGGCTAGAGAAGAATATACTTATAGCAGTTCGATCGATTTTGCGCCATATGATGCTGCTTACAGCAAAATTCATGGTTCGGGTTTAAAAATTTTAGGATTACTAACCTATCAAGAAGGTGTATCTCATAGTGATTGGAAAAATTATGTAAAATCAGTGGTTGGACATTTTCCAGGAGTGAGCGCTTGGGAAATTATGAACGAAGCTGATAATTATTTGTCGGCCAGCGACTATACAGTTTACTTAAAAGAGGCAAATGCTATTATCAAAAGTAAAGGCAATGCAACAGTGGTTTTGACAGGGTTAACCGCGCGTAAAGAAGTTTATCCATTTTGGGATGGTGTTAAGGTTGCCGGTGGCTGGGATTCTTTTGATGTGTTGGGTTTGCATATGTTTCATGACGGCGTGCCGACCGAAGATAGTTTCAATAATGGGACTTTAAGTCAAGAAGTTCAAAAAGTGGTTAATAGTATCAATAAGAATGGTGGCGGCAAAAGAATTTGGGTCACAGAATTAGGTTATGATTCGAATAATTATGGACTTACAAATCAAGCCAATTGGTTGGTCCAAAGTTTAGGCATTGTTCATGGATTTTCCGAAGTGGAAAAGATTTTTGTCTTTCGACTTTATGATCATGGTAATGGCCTCGGATTAGTCACGTCTGGTTTTAAGCAAAAAGAAAGTTATGGCGCGGTTAAAAATTATTTATCTGGTGCCGCGCCAGCTCCAGCACCTGCTCCGACTCCAAAACCAACTGTTAGTGCTGCACCTGTATCAGTTGTTAGTCCAACAGAAAGCGCTACACCAACGCCAACTATTACTAAAACACCAGAGATTTCGCCTTCGCCTTCTATTTCACCAGTTTTGATAGTGGCGCCAGCACCAATTACATCCGCGCCGGCGACAGTCTTAACTAGAGCTTTAGGAATTTTAAATAAGGTTAAACTAATGACATGGTATTTGATTGGTGGCGGTTCAATTTTAATTTTAACTGGTTTGTTTGCATTTCTTCGCTTTTTCTTAAGACCAAAAGTTCTCAAAAAACCCTGAACTCATTGACAGTTGAACTAAATCTGTGATATAACAATAATATCCCTATTTTTCTGGAGGTGTTCATTTGAGCAAAGACGTTTACGTTCTGGCTCCTGATCAGATCGCATTTGATCTCAAGCCTCGAGTTGATGGACTTTTGTCCATGATTGGTCACGATTCGACTGGAATCTCGGTTGAGTTTGATCTCCATCAGAAAGTCCCGGTGGCTAAACGGCTGATTATCCACGCTCGTGAAAAAACGAATAAACATCCCAAGCTGGAATTTCCGGCTCAAACGGTCGCTAACCATCTCGATGATGGTCCGGTGGTAATTCATGGACCATCTCTGGATATCAAGGGTCAAACTTTGATGGCTGATCTGCCGTCAAAAGCTCGTAACGTTTTGCACGGTCTTGGTCGTGAGTTTGATCAGATTGTCATTACCAATATACCCAAACCCCAAGAAGAAGGAGAGACTACCGATGCCCAGTAAACACGGATCACCTGCCGCTCGCAAGCGCCGCCAAAAAGAGCGGCATCGTCAGAAATTGGCTGAAAAACAGCGACTCGAAGAGTCGCAACAAGACGAAGAGTAACATCTTCGATCCACAATTTCTACCTCCCGCTATAAGTTAGCGGGTTTTTTCTTGTCTTTAAGGAGAAAATTTGATAAGATGTTGGTGTGGAGTGGAGAGATCGCATATAAACATTGCTGCGGCAATAACTATATGCGCTCTACAATTTTAAAGTTTTGACAAACAAGTTGTGGAGAGATCGCATAACAACCTGGCTCCGCCAGAACGTTGTTCGCTCCCTCCTCATTACATTCGGAGAGATCGCATAGTTGGTCTAGTGCGCAGACCTGGAAAGTCTGTGTGGGCGTAAGCTCACCGTGGGTTCGAATCCCACTCTCTCCGCCATTAAAATTGTGGAACTTTTAAAGAGTTTCAAAAACGATATATGAAGTAGTAGAAAGCAAGAAAGACCGTTTTGGGTCTTTTTTGGTGCCAAATGGGGCTATTTTGGGATGATAGAGGAAGGGACTCGAACTCATATAATATTCCTAAATTCTCAGAAATTGTGGAACTAATTCGCTTAAATTGCTTTTTGTAACAAAAAAAGACCTCTCGATTTCTTGGTTGCTGCTTCTTTTATTTTACGATTATCTGCCTCTCATTAAGGTAAAGTTGTCCTTTAATACAACTAATTAGGTCTCTTTTCTCTTCCCGACTGCCTTCTTTGAAGATGTGGCCCAAGAATTTGCTTAAAGCTAGCTGATCCGAGTCGGATTCGCTATTTTCGCTTTGAAGAGCGCTAAATTGTCTAAAAATCTCCAGTTTTTCACCTAAACTTGTTCCGGCTTTGATTGTATCTATCGGTGTTTGCTCTAAGAGCCCAATCAGTTCGTCGATGATGATTTCTTCTCTGACATATGCTTGGGCGCATTTTGGGTCTCTGGCTTTGGTGCAATGATAGTAAATATATCTTGCGCCACTATGTTTAATCTTTTCTTGAGCGGTTATACCTGATCCACAATGGCCACACCTTAGAATCTTTGTAAAATCAAATATTCTTGTACCTGGTTTGGATTTCGGTGTAACCTCCATCTTTTTCTGAACCGCATCAAAAAGTTCTCTGGAAATGATTGGTTCATATGAACCTTTGTACCATTTGCCATTATAGGTGAAAAACCCGGCGTAGTACGGATTATTGAGCATTTTATAAACAACGCTTAAGGTTAACACATTGCCGTTTCTAGATCTGAAATTGGTTTCGTTTTTAAGCCAATCATAGATAGCACGGCCGGAACAGCCCTCATAGGCCACTTTCTCAAAGATTTGCTTGATTATCGGTGCTCTTCCCTTATCTACAAAGACCTTTTTCATGCCTTTGCCCGAGTAATAATCGTTTAAGTATCCTAAAGGCGCGAAGTTAGGCCTAAAACCCATCTCACATTTGGTTTTTTGGCCTCTTTTGACATTAATACCTCTGTTATCGTTTTCGAGCTTGGCTTGCGAGCAGAGAATCATTAACATAAACTTGTCGTTTGGATTAGCGGTGAATATTTGTCCGTGGGTATGAATTTCCCTTAAATAGCCGCTATCCATTAAATCCACGATTGAGCCCAAATCTCCGGCATTTCGACTTAACCTGTCCGGCGCCCAAGTCAAGATCCCCTGAAATAACCCGCTTCTTACATCAGCGATAAGTTGATTAAGCACCGGTCTTTGCCCTGTAGCTTTAGCTGAATGGCTCTCTTTTCGGATATCTGTTACTAATAAACCCTCTTTTTGCGCTTGGAGGGCCATTTCTTTGATCTGGGAATCAATCGAAAGAGCCTGTCTTTCGTCATCTTCGGAGCTTTTTCGGGCGTACAAACAGTATTGAATCGCTGTTTTTGCCGCTTCCGGTGTCTGAACGGGCATTCCATCCTGCTCTTTTGGCAGTAAATGGGACAATGTGTCCGTAAAACCTATTTCTTGATTCATTTTACTCCTTAACCTCTTATTTAGCGTTTTGTAGGGTAAGGGTGCCAGTAATAATGAGTAAAGTCAAGGAAAAATTTTGAAAAAGCAACTTTTCTGCTAAGATAATATTAGGAGTTAATATGCCAGAATATTTAAATCAACCAAAACAACCAATAAAAGAAGGATACCATGGCTATTATGCCACCGATGAGGCTTGCCCATTAACTATAGACCAATTAAAGCTTGTTCAAACAAATCCAGAACTTCAAAATTTTCAAAGAACAAACCTGAATTTAGAAAAACTTGAAGATGGGGCCATTATAGAATTGTTTGGTTACCACCATTTAGCTCATTATGTTTTACGTAAAGAAGGAAATGTTGTTTCCATCTGGCATAGTCCTAACTGCGGATCAATTGATGTCCCTCTGAAGAAATTTAACTCATCTGTCGAGGGGCAAGGTAAAGATATGCATGATGTAGACGGTTTGATAGTCGGGAATGGCCGATCTTTCCCATATTTTAACTATGGTCAAAATGATGAAGGTAAGATGGTGACTAAAGAGCCGGACGAATTTTGGTTTGATAATTTGAGAGATATACGAGTTTTAAAAAATGGTGAAGAAGGAATTTTATAGTTTTACCATCTTATTATTTAATTTCAATGAATTCAGCTCTTTTAACCGGTAAACTAAAACGATTTTTTTGCTCTTTCCATCTTCGCAAATATAGGACTATAATATTTTCATTATTTTTTGAAACCATGTCAGACGCTTGTTCGTAGCTTAAATTCGGATCATCAATTATGACTATTCCGCCCTCCATATCTTTACCAATTTCTAAATTGTCAGCTTTTTTTACTACAGCAATGCCTCCGTGGATTTCAGAATAATCAATTGGTTCATTTTTGGTATCATGAATATACATAAGACGGTCTTCTTTTATCTTTTTGATTTCATCCATAGAATAAAATCTAGGGTCCCTGTCAGCCTTTTTTCTCTGACCGATATGTAGAAAGTTTCCTGTGGATTCTTCGAAAATGTAAGCATCTTTATAGCTGTCAGGTACTTCTTTTTTTGACCTTACTTTGAATAAGAAGTTATTATTAGATCTATTCCATTCATCTTTAAGCGCGTCTATTGCAGGGAAATCCCCCGAAATATTTTCAATAAAGACTGTATTCCGAATTGATGATTCTTTACAAATTTCCGGCGGGAGAATTTTTCCAGTTTCATGGTCATATCTACGGCTAATTTGTAAATTTTTAATATAAATAGACATATCTTTTGAAGAATCAGCGATTGATCCGCCATAAAAATTATCAATTGATATTACTCCATCACTACTCCTCCACGCAATTGATCCTTCTGCATGACCTATCCTTAATCTACCACCATCCATATCTGAAGCAATAAGAGTTTTGTTATTTTTATCAGTCAAACTTTCTATTTCTACGGTACCACCACTCATTTCTGCAAATGAACGGGTACCATCTAAATCACAATTTACTTTTAAATGACCATTTACAATCCCGCGACCAAAATCTTCTTGCATTGGGAATAGATTGTCAACTTCCATTGTCGGATTATCGTCTTTGTAGAATATGACGGCTAACATTCTTGAATATGTTTCGGCTAAATTTTGCTGAAAAGCATAAACTGAATATTCTGGGGAGAAGGAGTTTTCAGGTGCTTTAAAAGATTTGGTCATATTTCTTGCATTGTAAAGAAATAAATTATTAACTTGTAGCATTGCTTGTTCGCCGCCGTATTTTAATAATTCATTTTTTAACTTACCAATCCTATCGCCGTATCTCCACAAGAATGTCTCGTTATCCTCATAATGTTTTTTTGCATCAGGATATTCAACAGCTATTAAATTGTAAATTTCATTATAGACAGCTCTTATTTCATTTGGAATTTGCTCAATATCATCCTCTTCATTTACTGGAAATGATTCTTGATACGTTTGAAGATCCTGGGTGCCAGTAGCTGATAATGCCTCTTCGTTTTGGTTATATATGTCATTTTGGTTTTGACTAAAATTTTCTATCGGCGCTCTAAGATTTAAGCTGGCCGAGATTTGTTCCCAAGGTATATTATCTAGTGAGGAAAGTTGATCTGTGAGATCTTGTTTTGCCTCTTCAAACTTTGTTAAAGTTTCAGTAGAGATATGTCGTCGGTTAATATTATCAGAATTAAGAATTTTAAATAAGCTTGATAAAAATTGCTCTTTATTTTGCTCCCAAATTGAACTTTCTAAATCCAAGAAGTCGTTCTTGTTTTCTGATGTAAAATAACAATTAACAAGAAACGCAATATCGTCAGCTATTTTTTCTGTTTTTAGGTTATTTTCATTTTCATTAGAAAATTCAAGTCTTTCGGCCATTTTACCTCCCGGATACATTTAATACTAGTTTAATTATTGAGCTTTTGACTTAAAATATCAAGGCCAATTTTTGAAAAACCGCCATCTTGAGGTTTTAACCCCAAAGATGTAATCTAAGAATAGATAATAAATTCCAATAAATTTGCGAAATTACAGATACAAGAGGAAATATGAGTATTGAACATGGCGGATCTGGAATAATCAACAATGGAACTGCAATAAACCCTGCTGGCTTTAAAATCCTAAGGCTAAGATTTGAAGAGCTTGAAGAACAAGAACATCCTGTTTAGTAATCATCAAGATTTTAATATTTTAATATAGAAGCACCATGAGTTAAGATGCTGGGTAAAAAATTATGATCAATGTAAATTTTGTATATCTCGGCTTGTTAATAAATCTTTTAGGCGGAATAAGCTATATCCGAGATACCATAATTGGTAAAATCCAGCCCAATAGAGTTAGTTGGGGCCTATGGGGTCTAGGAGTTATGATTGCTTTTGCCGCAGAGATTAAGCAGGGAGTAGGAATCCAATCTCTGGCGACTTTTATGGTTGGTTTTACACCGCTTCTTATCTTTTTTGCTTCTTTTCTAAATAAGAAAGCTTATTGGAAACTAACAAAATTCGATGCCATTTGCGGTTTGCTTTCTCTCGCCGGCATAACTCTATGGCTGATAACGAAAAACGCAAATATCGCAATTCTATTTAGTATATTTGCCGATTTAATGGCTGGTGTCCCGACTCTAGTTAAATCTTATAAATTTCCGGAATCCGAGAACTGGGTAGAATTTGCATCATCGTTTATCAGTGTTGGTATTGCTATGCTGACGCTGAAGCAATTTGGTTTTGCTTTTATCGCTTTTCCTGCTTATATCTTTTGTTACGATTTAGCAGCCTTTGTTCTTATAAAATTAAAATTTGGCAAGATTATCGGTAATGCTTTTAAGCGTAAAAATACAGTGAGCTAATTGGCGGGTAGTATTTAGTTATTGTAGTAAAATTAGGCAATAAATTTGACATTGTCTAATTCCTCTGAAGCTGATAAATTATAATCAGTAAGTCAATGTAAATGGTTACTATTAATTTAGGAGATATTAAAATGCCCGAATTACTTAATCAACCAAGACAACCTCTGAGGGAAGGTTATCACGGCTATTATGCGACAAATGAAACTTGTCCTATTAAAGTTGATCAACTCAAAGAAACTCAAAAAAATCCTAAGATTGTCGACTGCCAAAGGAAAAATTTGAATCTCGAAGAGCTGGAAGATGGGGCCATCGTGGAACTATTTGGTAATCATCATTTAGCTCACTATATCCTACGCAAAGAAGGAAATGTTATTTCGCTTTGGCATAGTGCAGATTGTGGACCAATTGAATGTCCTATTACAAAATTTAACTCTTCGATTGAAGGAATCGGTAAAGAGATGCATGATGTTGTTGGTTTAATAATTGGTAACGGCCGAGTATTCCCGAACTTCGATTATAAGGGTAACGAAGACGGTCAGATAGAAACTCAAGAACCTGATGAATTTTGGGCTGATAATTTGAGAGAGATTAGGGTTTTGAAAAATGGTGACGAAGGAATATTATGACGGAAGAAGTTATTTTAGCCGATAAAAATAATAGAAAAGTTGGCATTGAAGAGAAAATTAAAGCTCACCAAGAAGGAAAACTTCATCGGGCATTTTCTATTTTTATTTTCAATTCTAAGAAAGATTTGCTAATTCAACAAAGAGCAAAAACTAAATATCATTCAGCTGGCTTATGGTCCAATACTGTATGTAGTCATCCGAGGCCAGGCGAGACTTATCAACAAGCTGCCCACAGGAGATTAAAAGAAGAGATGGGGTTTGATTGCAAACTCAAAAAAGTATTTTGTTTTATTTACAAAACTGACTTCCAAAACAGTTTAATCGAAAATGAGTATGATTGCGTTTTCACTGGAAAATTTGACGGAAAGCCTAAGCCAAATGCTCAAGAAATTATGGATTCAAAGTGGGTTTCGATTGAAGAGTTAAAACAAGATATTATTAAAAATTCGGATAAATATTCTGTTTGGCTAAAAATAGCTTTAGAAAAAATTAAAAGTAATCACATTAAAGAGGTGACAAAATGAATAATGAACGTTTAGGAAATCCTGAATTTCAAGCAGAAATGCCGGTGACCTACAAAGAGACAATGAACTATATGAAGGAAATTAATAGAGAAATTTCACCACTCTTGCGCGATGCAGTTGCATCCATCGACGATCAAGGTTCGAGAGAAATGGTTAATTATTTTTTTGAACCGCGTTACAATAAGCCAAAAGGACGCCCTCTTTTGACTAGATTATCCTTTGAACTCACTGCTGATTTAATGCAACAAGCCGAACCAAGTTTGGAAAACTCTCCGGCCCTTGATCCTAAAATGATCAATAATCTTTTAGTCGCCATTCGTCTTCTGGACGGAACAAGTATTCTTCATGATGATATTCTAGATCACGATGAAACAAGAGATTCATCAGAGAAAGAACCCGAAAGGGAGAGCGTTTGGAAAAAATATAAGAAAGAAACCGATTTGGGGGTAGAGAAAGCGATGATTGCCGGAGAAAAGTCTCATGAATTAGCAAATATATTTTTCCGTCAAGCAATTGATGATCAAGAAAGGATTTACGTTGGGCTTGCGCGTCAGTCGGATAATGCTCAAATTTACCCAATGGAAAATCGCATTGTTACTGTTTTAAATCAGCCAGATTCGGAAGCAAAAATAAAAATGGACACCGCCATTCATAAGAAAGTAATCGCTATCTGGGATAGCATTTGGGACCAGGGGTACAGTGGGCAGAGACAGGATTATGAAGAATTTGGTCGAGATACAACCCCAACCATAGAGGTTTATGAGCAGAGAATGTATCTTTTAACTGGTCAATTCCATGAAAAAGTGATGCTACTAGGTGCATATGCGGCTGGTCTCGACGACGAAGGAGAGGGCAGGGAAATTTTAGAAGCTCTAGGAAGTTATGGCAAATATTATGGCGTAGCGGCGCAATTAAGAAATGATCTGTTAGACTTTGTTCCGGAGGGTGGGTTTAATCAAGGTACGGCGGCAGACAGAAAATTTAAATATCAAGACTTTGTCGAGGGCAAACAAACCATGCCTCTGATTCTAGCGCGTGAAAAATGTTCCCCAGAAGACTGGGAATATATCCATAGTAAGCTCGGTAAAAAAGATATAACTATCGAAGAAAAACAGCGCATAAATGAAATTTTGGTCAGCTATAATATCTTTAAAGATTGTGAGAGACGAATTTTTGAACTATCTAAAATGGCGATTGCCGAATTGGATAAAATACCAGGCGGAAGTCGAAAAAAAGAAATGCTAAAAACTTGCGCTTTAATCGAGAGCAATATGATTAAACGAAGTTTCGCAGGTGAAGATACTAACGCCCAAGACATAAAACTCGATTCTCTAGAAGATTTAGAGAAGTATTTTAGTGAATAATGAATTTTATAAATTCCAAAAATTTTATAAGAGGAAATATGAGTATTGAACATGGTAGTCCTGAAATAGTGACCGGCAATAGTGGTTCTGATATTAATTTTCAGGAACAACTACAAAGAATTCATGCCTATGAAGCAGAAAAGCATCTTGAAGAGGAAGGAATTGATTATCAAAAGATCGATCGATTCGTGCTCCAATTGACTAGCCCTGGCGAAGATGAACAAAATGATTCTTCGATTTCGATCGATGATTTTAATATTGAAGAAATTAAATACTTGATGGATTTAAATATCAATTTGGATTCGCCCGAACTCAGAAACTCGTATATCAAGGAAGATATTTCCAATATTTTCACTCGACTAATCAAAGCTAAAGAAAATCCCAGATTCTATACTTTTTTTGATTACGATAAGAATGAAGGTCGTGAAGTACAAAACCTTAAAACTTCCGAAGCGATTAGCGATACCATTTGTTTTCAAGACCTTACGCCTGAAGAAATCCAAAAAATGACAGAAACTGCAATAAAGGACTTCTTTCAAGGACCAGCTTTACAGGATTCAGAAGCCGAGTTTTCTTTCATTTCCCGCTTACTTAGCTACCCGCCAGTAAAACAATATGCTGAACCGGTAATTATGAACTACTGGTTTATGTGGTCACACCAATTAGTGGACAGATGCGATAAAGCTGATTTTACTCAAATTGGTGAGGAAGAACTGAAATCAATTAAACAACTTTTAACAATCGCTCAAAATAGCTATACATTCCTTGAAGCGCAAGGGCTAGAACCTAATGAGTACTATGCTGATTTTATCTTGGATTTCATTAGAAGATGCAGCGAAGCAGAAAACTATTATCTGAACGTTAGCGCCGAAGCTGCCACCCAACAGATTATTGGCACTGACTTTGAAAAACCGACTAATAGAAATAGCGATCTTGATATGATCTCTCGAAGCAATTTAATTGATCGCGCATTCCAAATCCTAGATCCTTATTTTTCAAGGCGAGACAGGTTTAATGCATTGGATAATAGGATCTCCGAGCTTCACGACTTACCTGTAAATAGCGATGGTTTTCATGAAATTGCCATTTCACAGGAAGTTAATGGATTTTTTGATCAAAAAATGAATTTAATTAAAGTCCAATATGAGGGAAAAACTCTAAGTTTCGCCGATCTTGTTACTCTAAATCAGCATGGGCAAATTCCTTCTGAAGATTTCTATGACTTAATGGATTTGCAAAATCCGGTTTTCAAAGAAATTATTAGACTGGATTTTGGTGTTGATTTAAGCACTTTATCTTTAAGGGTTCAAAATCAATTTTTAAACTTTATAAAAGACGGAGACAAAAAGCTAATAGCCGGAGTGAGAGAATTTGTTTTGGACGTAAATAGCGACGATCAGAAAATAAGTCGTATGAAAAGTTTCCTTTCCATGGAAGAAGATCCGGGGATGGCACTGAAGATATTTTCTCTTGAAAAAAAATACACTGACAAATCTGAACCAATTTTCTCTAAATATGCCGAAATAGTGGATGCAGCCGAAAATGTCAGGTCTTATTTACAAGAAAACTATCATGGTCAGGCAGATAGTGGGCAAACTATCGAACTAATTATCCAAAATCTTCTACATAAGGGCAAAGATCTACTGGCAGATTTTGCCGATAATCCACGAGAACCAGAAGAAGTTATCAGTGCCTTGGAAAATTACAGAACAGAAACACTGATCTTTGCTAGCACCTGTCGAGCGCTCAAACAAGAAGGTCAACAAATCAACCTTGAGGACTTCAGGCAGTACGGCGTTGATGTTCTGCCTGCGACAGAAATAGTACCAGAAGATCAACAGATAATGATGCAAGTCTCAACCGAGAACTGGCAAAATCAGGACCAGGATTTGGCAGAATATGCCCTTGATTCCTTGCAAAAATCATTTACTAATCCGGAAAGCCGTTTCTATATTTTGCGCTATGGCGGCCAGGTTTTAGGCTTCAAACGGTTCGACAATATGGAAAATAATGATTTATATGCCGGTTCGTTTAATATTAACCCTCAACTTAGACGTTCAGGTATTGGTGAGGCGGCCATGAGAGCATATTTATCTCAGGAAGCTGAAACTCACACTGTTCATGCTGATGCTTCGCCATTTACGCCGATTACTACTCGTTATATCGGCGAATTTGGTTTTGTTGGTACAAAT
>CAIRFN010000004.1 GCA_903877885.1 uncultured Candidatus Berkelbacteria bacterium | reverse complement strand
GTGTTATGAATCGCAGCCTTACAGATTGGCTGATCCGTTACAACTTTAAAAGACGGCATGCCGCCCTTGGCAATTTGAGTCCAATCGATTATTGTATAAAAAACAAACAACTGTTACCGATGTACTCAACTCGTACAGACTCTTGCATTATTTTTACAGATATGTTATAAATGTTTTAAGGAAATAAGTGAGGGCATACGAAAATTTTGAATCGTATGTCTTTCTTGTTTACCTAATCTGTTTCGGAGGGAAACACATGAAACTCTGGAGTCTCTCGTTCCTGTTACTGGTAGCCATGATCGGCGCCAGTGCCTTGCCGACGCAGCTCGGTATGATCGGAAAGAGTGTCCTCGGGGAAGCCGGACTGGCTACCCTGGAAGTCACTCAACCCGATTACACCAGCTACAACCCGGCGGCCATCGCATTAGCTTACGATGGCAAAGTCTACACCCAGGGCGGTTACGAAGTCATCAACTTCGACAACGGCCCGACCGTAAAGCGCGATTCAGAGATCGTGGTCTTCGAACCCTTTAAGGGGAAGGGCTACATCGTACGTCTCGCCCGCTACGGCATCGACAGTAATGTTGAAAATATGGGTCACCACTATGGTCTGGAATTCGACGGACAATCCTATGAAGTCAGCCTGGCGAAAGCCTTGAACGACAAGGTCGCGCTCGGCGTAACTTGGATACCGTACGAAAAGATCACAACGGAGATCTACCGGCACGACAACCTTTTCGTAAAGGACACTGCCAAGTGCGGCAATGAAATCATCGCTGGTCTCACCTGGAAACCGATCGATAAATTGACCCTCGGTGCAACCTATGACTACGGACGGACAACCAGTGATTTCGTCCTTGGCCCCGATAGTCCCCATCCGCACTTCGACAGCGACAAATTCAAGACGCGCCTGATGACTTACGGCGCGAGCTACCAGATCCTGGAAAACACCACCGTGTCGGCAAATTTCCAGCGCGGACACACTTCCGGCCCCGGTTACTATGATAAGGTAAAACTCGACCGGTATGCCGTTACGCAGAAAATCGGCCGCGCTTCAGTCACAGTCGATTACTTCGACCACGCCTGGGGAGCAAGCGCCCAGTATACGACCAAAAAGGGTATGACAATCGGCGCCAGTTACGCGCCCGATACTCTCCGCGCTTCCGAAGACGTACTCGGCCGCGCGAAAATCTGTTCGGTATGGCTCGGCAAAACCTGGTGAACCTTTAACACCGCGAACCTATCCAACGCTTTGGACATCTCCCGGTAACCCTGTGTTACCGGGTTTTTTAATACTTTTTGACTTGACTTTTCAATAATTTTAAGTTATAATCGATTAGGAAATTCAATCGGGAGGACTTAGATTCATGACTTTGCCGGTGAATTACACCGCCAAAACATACACCAGAGCCAATATTGGCTATCGACAGTTTGTTTGGATCGAAAGATCTGAACAAATTTATTTCCTGACAAATATCGAGCAGGAAACTTGCGACCACGACTTTGTTAGCATTAAAGATCATGCTAATAAATATATTTGCAGTAAATGTGGGCTGAATTTAAAGCGCCAACATGGTTGGCTAAACTTTCGATCAGATGGTTTTGTTTCTAAAGGCGGTTTAAAATCGCTTCAAGACGAGATCACTCTGATTAAAGAAATTATCGAACACCAAAAAAATAATCCAAACTAACACAACTGCGCCTACCCAGGCGCTTTTTAATTATTATTCAATTTGAAAAGACTGGCCGCGACTAGTCGAGTTCGAATTCTTGCTGTTGCGCTTCCAGATCTTTTACAAATTTCTCTGAATAATCTTTGTACTTTTGACCAATCTTTCGGCCAGCCTCGGATCGAAATTGAAAATTATTGGGATCAGTCATTTTAGCTAAATGTTCATAAGTATGATAAACCACTTGCGGTTGTTTGTAAGCTTCAGCAATCGGCACGCGAACCATGCCTAAAGCGCCAAACATATCAACCTTGTCCGCGTCAGTTAGAATATTAAATTCCAAAGATTCCGCAATGGCTTTGTCTGGACAAATATGGGCGATTGAATGATACCGAACCATTTTTAAAACTTTTTCTAAATCGATATTATTGGCCAAAAATTCTGTTTGATATTCTGGCAAAAATTCTTTGGCCAAGTTGTAGGATATTTCGGCATGAGAAGCTTGGCGATCATTGGCGCGGCCAATATCGTGCAAAATCGCCGCTAGCAAGACCTCACCACGATTTGCCTCGGGCGCCAGCTCCAACATTTTCTTGGCCGCGCCATAGACTCGCCGCATATGGTTCCAATCATGAATATCGTCAAATGCAACGCCTTCTTCATTCATATAAAACGGTTTCGCTTTAAGTTTAATTTCTTCAATTAATTGATCTAAAGTCATATTTTTCCTTTTTAATGATTCATTTCATGTTTCTTATCAACAGAACCGAATTTCATATACTCTGGTTTCCAAAAAAGTTGAATATCGCCGACTGGACCGTTACGATGTTTTCTGATTAAAATTTCGGCAATATTCTTAAGTTCGGAATCTTTTTCATAATAATCATCGCGATAAATAAACATCACGACATCTGCGTCCTGTTCGATGGAGTTATGGACGACTAAATCATTAGCAATAAAATTATGATTTTTTGGCACCGTAATATCATAAACTTCTTCAAAACCCAATTTTTCAATCTTGGAAATTTTATCCCAGAAAATATCTGAATCAGCTAAATTTTTTAAGTCGTTATTTTCTAATACGTTAGCAACTCTTAACAATCTTTCGCGCGACAAACTATTTTGAAATCGTTGCGTTCCACTATAAGCCCAGCCCATTTTTTGATGAAACTGCCGTATTGTCCAACCTTTAGACTTTAAAACTTCTTTAACTTTGACCCAAACTTCTTTCGGTACAGTATCGATATTTGTGTTTGCCTTAATATCTTTTAATTCTTCTAATGCTTTTTTAACATTTGTTTGCTTAGCTCCAAAAATACCAATTTCTTCTAAAAATTTAGTTTGATTTTGAACGCCAGTAATAGTTAAATCATAAACCGGATCATAACCTTTTTTTTGGTTGATTTTAATTCGCGAATGAATAGAAAATCGTAATAATAGATGCTGTAAATCTTCAATTAATTTATGACTCTTGGAGGCATAATGTAATCGCCACAAACCAGAAGATTTGGTCAAGCCGCCATCGGTTACAAATAAATGTTTGATAAATAAGGCGATCTGTTTTAATTCAAGACTAAAAATAATATTCGGAATTCTTTTTTCACCCGATCGTTGATTGAAAATCCCCAGTTCATCAAGCCATTTGACGATTGGATTTCTTCTGCCACGCGCCAGTTTTTCTGGTGCCGATAAATATAAATGATACCAATTTTCTTGTTTTACTAATCGATTATTTGTAGCAAAAGCTTTCTTAGCTGATTGGTCAACAATATCTAAACATAATTTATCAGCATTAGTATAGTGAAGCGGCTGACGCGCCAAATAACAACCGTCGCCAATTAAATGCGCCAAAACAATAATTTTTTCATCTTCAATGGTTTGATTATTTTGTCCAATAATATTTCTCGGTGTAGCCAAGCGATCTTCTGGTTTTAATTCATCTAGTCGTTTCCAGCCATCAATCGTTAAAAATTTATGATTAGCCGTCGCTTTGATTTTCTTACCACTGGAAAAAATTAATTCATAAACCTGTTTCCGACCAGTCGAAAAAACTTTTTGGGCTGGGATAATCTCTGTTTTTCCTTGTTCATTAATAGTTAAACAGTGTAATGATGTTATACCAACCAAATCTTCAATCGGTATTCTTTGGCCAGATTTGACATCGTAAATTAAAGTATCACCAGTCAAACAACCAGATTCACGAAGGTCAGACAACATCGGTCGTTTATCAGGCCGATGTTCCACACCGCGAGAAAGCTGGGAAAGAGCAATCACTGGAATATCTAATTCCCTGGCCAAACCTTTCAAACCGCGAGAAATTTCCGAAACTTCTTGAACACGAGAATCCGAGTTTTTAGCACTACCTTGGATTAACTGCATGTAGTCAATTACCACTAAACCCAAACCGTGTTCCGATTGCAACCGACGACACTTGGTTCTAATTTCCATCACATTAATCATTGGAGTATCGTCAATATAAATCTGGGCTTCGCTAAGTGCGCCCATGGCATAATTTAGCCGACCAAAATCTTCGTCTTCTAAATTGCCGGTTCTAAGTTTCCAAGAATCAACCGAACCGCGTAGACACAAAAGACGATCAATCACCTGTTCTTTACTCATTTCTAAGCTAAAAACAGCAGCCGGAATTTTGGCTTCGCACGCGACATGATCGATAAAGTTTAAAGCCAATGACGATTTTCCAATTGAAGGTCGCGCGGCCAGAATAATCAAATCCGAATTTTGAAAGCCAGCCATCAAATTATCCAAATCATGAAAACCGGAAGGCACGCCACGCAAGACGCCTTTTTCCTTGTGAAGTTTATCAATACGATCAAAACTATCGGCTAAAATATCGCGAATTGGCGTAAAATATTGTTTAACATATTTTTGGCTCACCGAGAACAGCGCAGTTTCAGCCCGATCCAAAATCGATTCTAATTCCGAATTTTCATCAAACCCGAGTTCGGCAATACTAGAGGCGGCTGAAATCAAGCGGCGTAAAGTCGCCTTTTGCGTAATAATTTGGGCATGTGTGACAATGTTGGCCGAAGTCGAAACACCGTTAACCAAGCTCGACAAATAAGTCGCGCCACCAACATTTTTTAAACTTTTTTCTTTTTCCAGTTCGTCGGTCAAAGTTACCACATCAACCGGTTTGCGTTTTTCGTATAACTTTAAAATCGCCCGATAAATTATGGCATGGTCATCGCGATAAAAATCATCGGACTTTAGCACATCGCCGATTTTCAGCATCGCATCTTTATCAATTAAAATCGCGCCCAACACAGATTGCTCGGCTTCAGTATTTTGCGGCGGAAGTTTGGTTAATTCATTTGACATCGTATTCTAACGATAGATAGGAAAGTCAGATATGTCAATGTGGAGGCTGTGGATATCCTGTGGACAACTTCTGTGGATATCTTTTTGAAAAATCGCCAAAATCGGTATATAATAGAAGAGAATTTAAAAAAGGAGAGAAATGAACGAAGATCAAAATCCAATCTGGGATCATCACAGCAACAAAAAAAGTTTGTGGATTAAACTGCGACCGTGGTTAATTATTGTCGCCGCCGCGATTATTGCCATTGCTGCCGGATATTTTGGCACCCAGTGGTGGACAAATCGCGATCAAAGTCCGACGCCAGTTAAAACCAGTGCTATTCCCGATACAACAGCAGATAGCAGTCTTTCAACTCCAACTCCGACGATCAGCACTCCGCCAACGCCTTCGACTACACCAACGGTTTTAGTTTCCCTTTCGCCTAAAGCTTTAGCCTCGCCATCACCAACCGCCACTGTCGCCCCAACCATTACTAATGCCACAACTTTAGATAGCGATAGTGATGGCAAAATTGACACGATTAAAGTAACTTTTTCTGGCGCAATGGATACCAGTATTGGTTCAACCGGCGGTATTAAAGTTTCCGACTATACTGTTAATAAAATCAGTTGGGCTAGTAGTACCAACCTCAATATTATTTTAAACGAAAACAGTTCTTATGATACCGACGCCACTCCGACTTTGACCTATTTGGTTTCCACTGGTAAATTAAAAAGCTCAACAGGCGTGGCTTTAGCTGCCGCTTCGATTAAGACTAAAGATACATCTTTCCCAGTGGCTGTTTCGGCGACAGCAATTGATGTAAATAGCGCCAGCGGAATACAAGCTGGCGATAAAGTAGTGATCACTTTCTCTGAACCAGTTAAAACTAGTCCAAGTATTACTGCTTCCAATATCAATCAAATTTTACCTTTAAACAATAGTCATAGTTGGAAAGATGGTAGCGAAGCAATCGGTTCAGTTAATGTTTCGCTCGATAACAAAACTATTGCGGTTGTCTTAAGTGCCAAGACTAGCGCGCCAACCGTGGCAGTTGACGACTCGATTCATTTGTATGACGGCGCCGATTCCATTACCGATCTTTCTGGCAACGCCGTTAATAATACTAGTAACAAAGTCCAAATCACTGGTAGTTTTTAAAAAGAAAAATGATTATTTTAACTAAACATGCTCAAGAAAAGTTTAAAATCTTGGCAAAACATAAATTTATTATCGAAAAGAAACAGGTAATCTTAACTGTAGAAAATCCAGAAAAGATCGATTATTCACGTTTGCCTCTTTTAATTGCACAGCGAAGAATTGACGATAACCATGTTTTAAGAGTAGTATATAAGCAAGAAGAATCTAATCTGAAAATTATAACTTTTTATCCAGGAAGGACAAATCAATATGAAAAATAATCAAAAAATTAAAATTTCCTATGAACCTGATGCTGATGTTTTAAGTTATGAGATCAACCATCAGACAATTGATCATGCTCAAGAAATCGGTAATATAATCGTCCATTTTACTAAAGACGACAGTCCTGTTTTAGTGGAAATTTTAGAGGCAACTCAATTCTTAAACCAAGCGGTAGATTTAAAGAAAAAAATCGTAACCCAGGCTTAAGCCTGCTAATAATATTAAAATCACAGGTAGTTTTTAAATCTCTTCAAATATTTCTTTAGCGTCGTTTAAGAGTTCTTGTTCTGGCTCGATTGGTTTAGTGATATTAATTTTTTCATCAACTTGGCAATCAAGACGCAAAGTTTTACCAGTCACCTCTTTGATTGCCGCTTCTATCAGTGGTCGAATTTTAACATTGCAAAGTTGATCAGCCTGAAATTTAAATTTAGTCCCAAGCAAAATACTCTCGTCAGTTTCTTCTTTAATCACCGTATCGCGCAACATCGCGGCAATGGCATTGTTGTTGGCTTTAACAATTTTCACAATAGCCGGCCAGGCTTTTTTAATATCACTTTCGATCTCAATATTCTTGACTGGTTTTTCTTCGATAATTGGTTCTTCAACTACGATTTCTTTAGCTTTTATTTCTTCTTCGGTTTCAATTACTAATTTAGGTTTTACTTCTATTTTTGGCTTTTCTTTTTTTTCTTCATGATTCATGATTCTTGATTCATGATTCTGACTTTCGGTCAGCTCAAAAATCACCATCTCTAACGGCAATTGCCCAAGAATCGAAGATTTTACTTGTCCGATCACGGCCGATAATTTTTGAATTAATAAAACTAATTCGGCGCTGGTAAAATTCTTGGCAAAATTTTCGATTTTTAGTTTTTCTTCTTTAGATACTTCAAATTGATTTGCTAATCCCGCTTGAGTCAAAATAATTTTACGTAAAAGCTCGATTACTTCACCTGTAAAATAAGCTAAATCTTTGCCTTCAAAATAAACATCATTAATATTTTTTAAAGCTGAATTGCGGTTTTTTTGAGAGATTGCTTCGACCAAATCCCAAACTGATTGTTCGGTCGCTTGACCCAAAACCGCTTGGACTTGAGCTAAGGTAATTTCGCCATCGGATTTGATTGAGGCGACTTGATCAAGCAAAGTTAAACCATCGCGATACGCGCCATAAGCCAATCTGGCAATCAATTGTAACGCCTCTTTGGAAATTTTGATTTTTTCTTTTTTGACTACGCTTTCCAACAAGGACATCACTTCTTCAACTTTGGCTTTTTTAAAATCAAACAGTTGGGCCCGTGACAAAATCGTCGCCGGCACTTTATGCAGTTCAGTCGTGGCTAAAATAAAAACCGCATGCTTTGGCGGCTCTTCCAAAGTCTTAAGCAAAGCGTTAAACGCCTCTTTGGTTAACATATGACATTCGTCAATCACATAAACTTTATATTTGCCCGCCGTTGGCGCAAACCTAACTTTTTCGCGTAAATCGCGAATTTCATCAATGCCGCGATTACTGGCCGCATCAATTTCCACCACATCCATCGATTGACCTTTGGTTACTTCCAGACAAGACATACATTTTTCGCACGGCTCGATATTTTGAGTAATATCGCGGCCAGAGCAATTCAAAGCCTTGGCTAAAAGTCTGGCGGTGGTCGTTTTACCTGAACCTTTGGGCCCGGCAAAAATGTATGCATGCGAAAAACTGCCTTGTTTCAAAGCATTAGCTAAAGTCGTTTTAATATGTTCTTGACCAACGATATCGTTAAATTGTTGCGGACGATGCTTGCGGTAGAGTGACATGTCTTTATGATATCTTATTTTTAAATTTATGCAATCGTGTTACAATAAATACATGGAATATACCGATTTAATCAAAACGGTTTCAATAAAATGCGGCTTGAGTATATCTAAAACCGCTGAAGTTTTAAAGATCATCACCGATACAGTTAATCGGGCGGTTAATCGTGGCGAAAGTGTGGAAATCGAAGGTTTGGGTATGTTTTCCTTAACCGATGAAGCTAAAGCCGATAATCAATCGGAAACGTTGCTGGAAAAAATTTCCGACATTGTTAATTTGGATTTGAAAAAAATCAAAGTACCGCGAAGGGTTTTACAACTGGTACCGGAACACATTGCTCGCCAATATGATTTGGCACCAATCTCGCTTGATGGCAATATTTTAACTATCGTGATGTTAAGCCCATCAAACGTTGAAGCCCAAGAATTTTTGAACCAGAAAACCGGTTTGGAAATCAAAAGTCTGCTTTGTACCATTAACGAATTAGAACATATTTTAAATCAATACATGCCTCAAAAATGATACAGATTTATCAATCATGAGTAATTTCACCGATTTTTTAATTAAACCAGCCGGTTTCGGTTTGGATATCGGACTACGTTCTCTTAAAATTGCCCAAGTTTCAGGCCCTGATTTGATTGGCGTTAACGCCGCCAATATTCCCGAAGGTTCTTTTAGCCATAACGGCATTAAGGATAAACAAATCTTGGCTGATATTATTAAAAAATCCTTGGCCGAAGCCAAACCTCAACCAATCACTTCCAAATTTGTCTATTCAGGTTTGCCGGAATCTCTGGTTTTTACTAAATTTCTAACCATTCCCGAAGCTAGTTCCGATGAACTGACTCGTTACATTACCAATGAAGCGATTAAGTTTTTCCCGATGCAAGCAAACGAAATTTATTTGGATTGGGAAGTAGCGGGCCAAACGCCCGAAGGCGCGACTGAAGTTTTGGCTGTGGCGGCGAGCAAAAAAACGGTTGATGATTTAGTCGAAACCATGAATTTAGCTGGACTTGAAATGCTTAATATTGAAACCAAACCTTTGGCTTTAACCAGAGCTTTAATTTCAGCCAAAGAAAATGAATTGATTTTGATGGCTGACATTGGCGCCAAAGTCACCAGTCTGGTAATCTTGGACAATCGAACAATTCGCTTAACTTCGGTGGTTAAAATCGGTGGCGACCAATTAGCCACAGATTTAGCTGGGTCAGTTCAAGTTTTAAGCCAAGAAATTAGCCATTTGATGAAATACTATCAAAACAAATTACTTCAAGCCAAAATTTTTAAAAAAATTATTCTCGCCGGCGGCGGCAGCAATGTCCAAGGCGCAGTCGAGGCTTTAGAGCAAAGCATTCACACTCAAACTGTAGTCGGTCGGCCAGCGATCAAAACTAAATCCTATGACCCGGCTTTTTCCGTTGCGGTGGGGCTTGCTATGAAGGCAAACGAATGAAACACATTAATCTTTTACCACCGCAATTACAAAAAGAAATCCGCGCCAAACAAATGATCGCGGTTTCTTTAGAAATTATTTTATTGTTTATCGTTCTCGGAACTATTCTACTCTTTATTTTCGGCCCAAAATAAAAATCATTGTCATTCCAGACCGGCGGGCCGCAGGATCTGGAATCTAGGAACTGGATTCCCGATGTCGAGTGCCACTCGACTCGGGAATGACATTTCTTTAATTTCCCATTACTTTCTTAATCTTGGCGATGACCTCACCAGGCATACTAATGCTTTGCTTGCTCAAATAGATTATTATATAAATTTATCTAATAACTTCTTTAAATCTGATTTATCACCATACCAATATACCGTTTCTATAAAATCTTCTATTGATAGCCATCTGTATTCTGTATGCTCTTTGCTCAAATGTCTCACTTCATCATCAACTAATACAGCAAAACAATATTCTTGACACAAACAATCTCCTTCGGCCGGATGTTTATATTCAAAGACCGTTTCTAAATCCTGGATATTAATTATGTTTTTGACTCCTGTCTCTTCTTTGATTTCTCTTTTTACTGCATCAGTCGAACTTTCGTTACCTTCAACTGCACCAGTAATTACATAAAATCCGACTGCTTGATGAATTTTATCAGTAGCATTTTGTTTTAGTACAAGAATTTCTTCTTTATTATTTTTTTTCCGATAAACAATTGCTAAAATTTTTTTCTTTATCATTTAGACTTTCATGTTTAATTTTTATTAAATTTTTTATCTTCCTCAATTTTCACTATACCACTAAATAATGAAAATAATAAGAATATAAAAAGGCTGGACAAAATTCTTTATATCCAGCCAAATTCAGATGCGATTATTGAGTTTCTTTATACATATCAAAATACATATTCAACGCTTCCTTAAAATTATTTGCCATTATTACCTCTCCGTGGAGTTTCATAATACCCTTCCCATAAGCTTCTAAAACTGGTTTAATCTTATATAATTCATTCCACTCACCATATTTCAGATAGCCGAGGCTATTGTATTTTAATGTTTTTGGGCTATAGGTAACATCCCGACAATGCCCATGCACTATGACAGTTTTATATGGAAATGCTTCAAACATTTCAAGGACAAGAGGTGTCTCAAAAGACGGCCTCGAAGTTCCAGACCACAATACCTCATGATTATCCCAACCATGGATAATGGTTATGTCATCTCTAGATAGACTACCCACTAAAGAACCAGAGCAAGTAATCAATATACCTTCGGGAATTCTCATTGCCATAAAACCTGCTGTACTATTCGCATAATGGTTCTCTTGCAAATGTACACCTGTCAAAGAAAATTCAGAAAAGTATTTCTCCACTAACGATGATCCGTTAAACAAAATCTTCCTATCAATATATCTGATTTTCTCATATTTATGACAAACATTATCAAATATCTTTTCCCAAGGTGCCATAGTAATTTTTTCTAACTTGCCGTCACTCGAGTAGATAAATTCTGGATACACAATACTGACATTGTCGTATGAAGATATTTTAGAGAGATTCTCTTTTGTTAATGGATGATTGAAATACCAATAATTCATAGCTGGTGCAATAACTACATGCTTATTTTTACCTATCGCTGCGTGCAATATTGACATTGGATAATTATCAGCAATACCATGAGCGATTTTTGAAAAGGAATTGAATGTACAAGGAGCAACAACTACGATATCCTCTTCGGGCAGATTTTCACTATCTTCGCCAGCATAATCCTTTCTTATATTGAAGCCGTTGATAGAGTCCCAATCCATCATAGAACAAGACATTGATGTTGGTATTAACACACAATTAGCTTTTTCTTGTTTGAACTGATTCAACAGCATACTCACGCTTTTTACCTTTGTTGCCCCAGTGGTAACAATGTAAATCGTTTTGTTTGTAAGCATTTCAGTACCCCCTTCTGGAAAAATTGTATTGCCTATACAACTCATAGGCCATCGCAGAAACAGCGACAGGTAATGTTAGAAAGTCAACCTTTGATTCATTCATCGGCAACTTCACTATGATGTCCATCAACTCTTGTTTAGATTGATTCAACCCAGACGCCTCTGTACCAAAGACAAGCACGATATTTTTCTCCTCTGGAAAATCTAATTGATAAAACAGCGTATCCGCATTGCCCGAAGTACCTATTAAGAATTTTCCCATCCCCTTAAGATCATATACGGCTTCATCAAAAGTATTATAATGGATCTCAGAAATATCTCCTTTAATATTCCAGGACCTTATTTTTCCAATAACCTTGTGATGATTGAAAGGTACGGAATTCTTACCGGCAGTATAGACTACGCAATCGATAGATTGTGCAATCTGAATGATATGGGCAATATCATATGGCGACCTAATAGTGTCAAATAGCAACTCTACTTTCCTCATTCGATTACCCTCCTTCAGTAAATTTGCGCGCGATTATAATAAAAGGATCAGATGTGATGCTTACTTCATCATCACCAAATAATTCACGTATACAAATCTCGTCAGAATATGAATAATTCTCAATAAAAGGAAAACTCTGCACGATATTAATAACACACTCGACATCTCTATATCTCCGGACCACTTCGAATGTTTCAACGCTGACTACACTGAAACCGCTGTCCGCTAATGATTTAGTGTAAAAATCGTAACTTCGAGAGCGTAAAAGCCGCTCTTTGAAAATATTCGCTAATTCCAATAACCCTTTTCCTGCCCCATATTCTCTAAAGATGAAATATCCGCCTGACTTTAAAACCCTGAAAACTTCGCTTGAGCTAAATCTTGTCACATTTTTTGCCGTAACAATATCGAACGTTTCGTCTCCAAATGGTAAATAACTATTATCAGCCTCTGAGATAATTGCTGCTTCTCCTAAATTATTCTTAGCCAGCTTCACCATGTCAAACGATTTATCCACACCGAAAAGTTGACAAGGTTCTATATAAACCTTCAATACTTCGGATAGCACAAATCCGTTGCCAGTTCCGATATCAAGAACGCTGCACTTTGCGAACATCCGTGAAACAATTCTATCAATAAATATAGCATTAACGTCGATAGATTGAACGACTAATGATGAAGCAACAGAATTTCTAATATCTATTACCTTCGAGTCGTAATACATTATCGCATACCCCCTCTGTCCAAACTTAATTGTAAAGAACATTTGTTACTTATGTAACAAATCGCAATCATTATAGCACAAAACATAAACATCTGTCCACTCTTAAATGGTTTTGATGAAATAAAATAAAAAATTAAGTTGAAATTATCCAAAAAAACAGTTATAATGATGTTCAATTGCATTTTAACAACAGAAAACAACAGAGGAGGTATATTAATGGATAATGTTATTTTGTCAGCCGAAGATCGAGGTGAAGAAGTCAAAAAATTTTTGATTGAAAAATTTGGAAAAATAACTAATTTTGATCGTTTTCGTTGTCAATATGAAAATGTTCCATTCTATGATGTTGCAATTTTCCAAATAGAAAAACAAGAACCATTAATTGTTAAATGGCATGAGCCTAGAAAAGCTAAAAAAATCGAGATAGATTTTTATGTCGGAGAATATCTTTTTAGCAAAGGGATATTAGTACCTCAACCAAAGAAGTTATTCTTAGAGTTTCCTCTTATTGTCATGGAGTATTTGCCTGGAAAAATCATTATGGAAAATGTCGAAAATTGGCAAGTCGAAGAGATGGCTAAAATTTTAGCAAAACTTCATTCCTTTTTTGAAAATGAACAAGGAACAGAATTTATTCCTAAAGTAATAACTGGCACATTCCAAGAAGAAATCGTTGCGAAATTTGATTCTAATATACATACAATAGAAAAAAATTTGGACGTTGATTATCTTGAAAGAATTATCACTATCTTTAATAAACTTTTAAAAAGATGTTCAAGGATCAGTACAAGAGGTTTATGCCACCGCGATGTTCATTACGGAAACTGGCAAGTCCATCAAAATGGAAAAATATATCTTTTGGATCATGCACAAGCCGAGTTTGGCGATATTGCATATGATATAAATAAAATTAGGAAAACTCTTCAATCAAGAGAACTACTAGAGGTTTTTAGATTAGCCTATGATGAATCTAAATTTGATGCAGCAAATGATTATGAAGTACAAATATTAATTGATTTACTGGACGCTTTAGGAATACTTGTATTCCTCAATAATTATTTTGTTAAACAAAAAAAATATGAGGCATATGCATATGAACAAATCAATAAAATTATTACAAATATGACAACCTGAAAGTTTTAATACTTTCAGGTTTTTTAATTTCTCTTTTAGTTCCCCATTACTTTCTTAATCTTGGCGATGACCTCACCAGGCATAGTTTCAGATTTAACAATATAATCGGCGGCGCCAAGTTTTTTGCCTTGCAAACGATCAACATCTTGAATTAGAGCCGTTAAAATTATGACTGGTGTATCCTTGGTTTCCGGATTTTCTTTGAGATCTTTCAAAACATCAAAACCATTGATTTTTGGCATCATAATGTCGAGCAAAATAACATTTGGTTTGACATCTTTAGCTTTAGCAATTGCTTCTTCGCCGTTACTGGCCTGAATAATTTCAAAACCCTCGGCCTTCAACCGTTCATCATACATTTCTCTTAAAGTGAGATCGTCGTCAACCAATAAAATTACTTTTCCACTTTCCATTTTAGCTCCTTTGATACAAAAGTATCATTTAATTTACTTCTAATTATGATACTAATTGTACGGTTTGAACTTGTCAAATATATTTAAAATAATCTCTTGTAAAATTCTCTTAAAGTTATACTAAATAATCGCCTTAAGTTATTTTTTAAAAAAGACAAAGTAAGCCACAACTGCGGCGGCCAAAACAAGCAAAACCGCAATGATAATCAGGCCTTCACTACCGCCATTATTGGCGCTTGATTTATAAACAGTTTTGGCATTAGGAATATCGGTTTTTTTAGCTTCCGTTTGAGCTTCCTGCGGCGCGGCTGTCGGTTCAGTTGGCGCTGGTTGAGCCACTGGTGGTGTCGGATTTTCAGCTGGCGGTGTTGGTGCCGGTTCAGTCACCGCGCCAGGCATTGCTGCCGTTCCCTTGCCATAGTGTTGTAAAACCTGTTCGATTTTAGTAATCACATCCGAGGGCATCGCTTCCGATTTAATTAAATAATCTTCGGCGCCGCCTTCAACCGCTTTTTCACGGTTAAAATCGCGCATTAAAGCCGAAAGCATAATCACCGGAATATTTTTCGTCACCGGATCAGTTTTTAACGCGGCCAAAGTTTCATAACCGTTCTTCTTTGGCATCATCACATCAAGCATAATTAAATCTGGCATAAAATCATGCACATGAGCCAAGGCTTCCTCGCCATTACCATAACTTTCAACTGTGTAGCCAGCTAATTCCAATCGCTCCTTATACATATCCAAGAGCATTTTGTCATCATCGGCCATGAGCACTTTGCTACCTTTTGGCATATTCCCTCCCTAAGTTAGTATTTTGTATTTAGAATTATGTATTTAGTATATTGTACCACAATATTTATAACAATTAAAAAAGGCTCTAGATTTAACTAGAGCCGACAATTGAAATGCTAATTTTATATCGTTGCGGTAAAAATTGCGCCGCAATTAAACCAATTTCTTTAGTATCTTTTTCTAACCAACTATGATATTCTGCCGGCACGATTTGCTTGGCTTCACTTTCCAAATATGGCACCATTACTTCCATCGTTTGAAGAGCAATCCGCGATCGCCGCTCCTGATTTAAGCCTCGAAGTGTCCGCATATTGTGAAGTCGATCTTTGACTTTAACTGGCAGGGCCATCCAATCTTTTCGACAATAGTCTTTCCATCGACAAAATGCTTCTTCGGTTTGAGCAATTTTATCACCATGAAATTTTCCAATCGGCAGCTTTGAACAAGCGCTAACAATATTAGCCACTCGTTCGCCAAAAACCTGACCACGACCTTTACTAAAACCTTCGATAATCAGCTCTCTGGTAATTTCTTTGGTGTCTTCAATACCATCATGCAATAAAGCCGCGATTTCTGCCTCATCATCTAAATAGAAAATAAAATCCCCATTATGATGATGATTAATCGGAGCATTATCTGGTCTAATTTGCAAAATTTCCCATCCAACTTCAGCCAGATGGTCTAAATACGGTTCGCCAGAATGACGCGTCTGCTTGCCTGGCCCCTGATATTTACAGATAAAATGAAAAGCGTAAAAAATTTCCACGGCTAATATCCGCGGCATATGTTCGAGATGCGCAAAATATTCATAGATTGTCAATGTCGTTCACCTCCCCTTCAGGTTGGTCTCATTTTATCAAAAAAAGACTTGAGTTTCAAGTCTTTAAAGTTATTTTAATCTGTAGAATTATTCGGCGGTTCGTCGTTCGGCTCGGCCTGTTTCGTTAGTGTCCGGCGAATCGTCACTAACTCTTCATGAATCGCGAAGATAATGATAAAGAATTCACTGATAATCCGCCAGGCAAAGCTAAGGATTGCAGCCATCAGTATCGCTGGAAACAAGCCTGTATCGTGCATCATTTGGATTGCCCACCAGATAATCAGAATTTGACCAACCCAGTAGGAACCGCGAACCCATTTACCAGTCAACATGGTCTTCATTTCGAAAAACTCTTTCAACTCGGCATCAGACTGCGTCGACATAGAATTTCCCCCTTTGAAACAAGATGTCTTCATTCTATACTAAATATCAAAATAAGTCAAGGTTAAATTCTCTAACGAGTTCTTTATGGGCTGTCGTCGTTTCCCATGATTGCGGCGGCAATCTCCGCGGAAACGTACCTAGAGTTGAATATATTATAGGCTATCATCGTTTCCCATCGGTTTTGCCAATGGCTTTAATTGTTCCTTGGTTTGAGGACTTTGTTTTTCGATGTCAATGATAGCTTGTTTTGATTCAACTGTTGGCAAACTAAAAGTGAAAGTTGAACCCTTGCCCTGGCCTTCTGAATCAGGCCAAACCCGACCATGATGAAGTTCTACCAACGCGCGAGTAATATAAAGCCCCAGGCCCGTGCCTTGGCTTTCAGCAGTGGAAAAATCGCCCACCCGATGGAATTTCTTAAACAATTTCGGCAATTCCTCTTTAGGAATCCCAATGCCCTGATCTTTAACTTTAATCAAATATTGTTGGTCGCCCAAAATCTGTTTCATATGTTCGTCAGCCACTGCATGAATCGATTCTTGATCATCGACGGTGCTAGCTAAAATCACGGCTTCAAGTTTACTCCACTCATCGGTCAAAACCTTGGTCGGCACTTTTTCGACCGATACCGTAATCGTCCCCGGATTCATGGTGTACTTAATTGAGTTACCAATAATATTGACCAAAATTTCCTTAACCTTGTCAGGGTCAGCGTAAGTCATAGAAGTATCAGTTCCGGAATTTTCAAAAACGATTTTTTGTTTGTGTTCTTCGGCTTTGAATTTAAGTTCATCAAGAACCTGATTAATCAGTTCCGTCAGACTAACTTCTTTTTTCTCAACCAATAATCGGCCTTCTTCAATTCGAGAAATGTTTAACATATCGGCGATCAATCGCGCGAGGCGTTTAGCCGAGCGATAAACCCGATCCATATATTGGACCGCTTTCGGATCTTCCAACTTGACCAAATGCTCATCCAGCATCATCGATAAATAACCTTCAATCGCCGAAACCGGAGTCAGCAACTCATGTGATGCCAAACTCACAAATTCCGTTTTCATTTTGTCTAGGTCTTTGAGGTGAGAGTTGGCTTGCGCAAGTTGAGTACTAAGTTCTTGAAGCTTTTCCTTTTGTTTAACTTCACTATCGACACTTTTTACTAATTGGTACCCACCATAAACAAAAACTAACATTAATATAATTTTTACTATGATATTAACATCTTCCTTTATAAAAAATAATATTATAAACGAAACTATTAGAACAAAGTATGTTAGTATCTCGGTCAAAATCATTTTTAAATCAAATAACTGCATTTTTAGAATTGCATAAGCCGAGAAAGATACAAAAAATATAGCAGATGGCGCATCGAGAATAGCTAAATTTACAAAGCCGATCATAGGTAATACAAAAGACACAGCTGCGCCAATTAATAGACTAAGGAAAATGCCTATCGTCATCACAACCAATGACTTCTTTAGCTCTTTAGTTGCGCTCTTTAATTTATAAAAATAGTAAAACAGAAACCCTATGACTACTATTGAAAAATATATGGTAAAAATCGGAAATATTGGACCAGTTTTGAACTCAAAACGATTTTGGACAGCATTAATTAAAGGATAGTGGGGATTAAAACTTATAAATGATAACAGTATTCCAAAACCAGACATAACTGAAATACTAGACTTTAAAATATTCGATATTTTATCGTGATACAAAAAGTTTACCCAAACAAACATACTTATTACTATGAATGGACTAATTATATAAGTTAACGTCAGAATAAGTTCGGATGTTTGGAATATTCCCCAAAGATAATTAAAAAATATCCATAATCCAGTTACAATACAAAAAACTGCAAAAGAAATGTTTAATTTATTCTTAGGTTTTGCCTTCCATACATAGAATGACAAAAGTAAAATTAAGATAAAAATTATTAAAAGCAGATTGTTGATACTATTAATATTCATATTAACTCTAGTTTAACAATTTATTTTTATTTTGAAAAGGGGCACCGATGCCGGTGCCCCTTTAATAGATACTAGATCAGACCATACTTTTTCGCACTTGTCTCAATGATTGAGACTAAACGATCAAGATGCTCTTCTGTGTGTGTTGCCATCATATTGCAACGAATAATTGGTTGTGTTGCAACGGGTGGCTTTACGCAACCTGTAATAACTCCCTGATCAAGCAAATCGTCTGCAATCTTCGTTGCGACTTCAACATCCTCAATTAGAATCGGAACGATATGAAATTTTGTACCGAGAGTACTAAATCCCAAACGTTGAAATTCATTTCGGACCTTTGTTGCATTAGCTAGCACTTGCCGACGACGCCATGGCTCCTTCTCTGCAATATCAATTGCTGCAATTAAACCACCTGCATTTTCTGGTGGCATTGCCGTTTGATAGACATATGTCCTGGAAGCAACACGCAGATAATCACAAAAATCTTTATCGCCTACAACAAATCCACCAGCACACCCAAACGCTTTAGAGAAAGTGCCAACTGGAATATCGATTTCTGAGTCAATCCCTAGCTCTTCGGCTGTTCCTCTGCCATTTGGCCCGAGAACACCAGTACCATGAGCATCATCGACATAAATAGCAGCATTAAACTCTTGCGCCAGTAATAGTATTTCATTTAACGGTGCTATATGGCCATGAATCGAGAAAACTCCATCTGTTATGATAATCTTATATTCATTTTTGTCGTTTTCCAATTCTTTCCTGAGATCGGCCATATCCATATGCTCATACATATGAACTTTTGCACGACCAGCCCAAAAATTACACATAGACAATGCGGCCCCATCATGAATACATGAATGATTAAACTTGTCAAGAAAGAGTGAAACTGGAGCAAACAAGTCTTCACCGCCAAGCTCTCTTATTAGAGGTTTTAGTGATGAATTTGCTAAAGCAGGAATAACACCCCAATTAACAAGCATGCCGGCAGAAAATACAATGGCTGATTCACGATTTTTGAAGGCCGCAATCCTTTCTTCTAACTCATACAAAATACTTTGCGTCGTGATCATTCTTGATGATCCGCTTCCATTGCCATATTTGTCTAATGCTGCCTTCTTTGCTTCGATAATTTTCGGATGATTGGTGAGACCCAAGAATGAATTAGAATAAAAATTTACGCAAGCCTTACCATTAATTGTGACCTCACCGTCCACCGTGGAATCTACTTTGCTAATATGCGGGTAATAACCAGAATCTTTCAGAAATCTGGTGACACCACGCCCCATATCAGTAACTTTATTGCGAGTTAACACACCATTCCTATTAGCCGTAGCGAGATTACTCATTATCCTTCCCTCCTCTAATTTGTTCAGTTCCATGAAAAGTTAAGTCAAAGTTACTCGACTCAACCATTCAATAGTTGAGATGATTTTACCTTTAATTTACCCAAAAGTCAAGGGACATAGTTTAATTTTAACTAAAAACTTATCTTATCATTATACTTTTATTACGACCATAGTACACTTATTGTTATATTTTTAAATACCTGTTATATTCCCGTATTTAAAAATTCCGCGGAACGAAGCTCCCATACTTTTTATTTAAGTCTTTAGCACAATTATTTATCTAAAATAAATTAGAACGGTGTAAAATATTCTATTCCAACGAATTAGTCCTGTAACTATTTATCCCAGCTTTGACTTTGATAAACAGCGGCCATAAAAGCGCAGACTGGCTGGTCTTCACAACGTATACCACAAACCGAATAATTAATTTCGCCAAATTTATAATCTTTTCGATATTTGACCATATCCGTCAAACTATTTTTAATTAAACCACGAACTTCTTTTTCACTCGAGCCTTCATGCTCAACAAATAGCCCTCGACCGTCTTCGGTTTGAACCCAACCAACTCCCGCCCAAGCTTCTTTGCCAATTTCAGATTCACGTTGTTCAGCATAAACTAAAAATAATTTATAACCAAATTCGTTACGAGCATTATCACTAAGTTGATTTATTTTTACTTCAGCGCCAACTGGAATGACTGACGACAGACGAACAAGATTATAATTAGCAACACCTGCTTCATACAATGCTTTATCAAAAGCAGAAAGTTCAGTTTTGCCAGTACCCAAACCTTGAGATACATTTATTATCATTTGATAGTTCTCCTATATTTCTTTTAGAATTAATCAATAAATAAATTTTAAACTAAAGATCTTAGATAGTCAAGACAAAAAAATTATATTATAAAAAAGAGGTAAGCCAGGCAAACCTCTCTAAAACTAATCTAATTTTTGAAGAAAATCAAAAACTAATGCTCGCATACTTTCGAGCGATTCAAGGCTGATTTCTTCTTCGACTGTATGAGCTTTTGTAATACCGTCACCTAAAGTCACCACTTTAATACCGGCTTCAACAAGCGGATTGGAATCACTTATGCCAGATGTTTTATAAAAAACAATTTTATGACCATTCTTAGCTAAAACCGCGCTAATTTTTTTTATAAATGTATCATCTTCTGGAAACTCATAACCGGCACAACGGCCGTCCGTGGTAAAGTCTACTTTTACGCCATCTTCACTAGCACATTTTTTAGCCATTTTCTCTATTGCTTCCAAATGTGCTTCAAATAAATCTTTTTTAAAACTGCGAACTTCGCCATGAATAGTTGCTGTTTCTGGTATAATATTAATACCAGTACCAGCTTCTATTTTTCCGAAATTAATAGTTGTTAAACCATTATCTAAAAACCCATCATCGGCACTAGTAATCAATTTCGCCGCCGGTTTAAGTGCACTTTTCCCTTCATCCGGTCGACTAGCATGAGAAGATTTGCCAGTAAATTTAATGTGAAAATTGTAAATATATGGTGAGGCAATAGCGATTGTGCCAATCGGCTTAATTAAGTCAAATATAATTCCTTGTTTTGACTTAATTTTAGAGAAGTCCATGAATTCTACACCACCGCCAGTTTCTTCCTTGACAGCGAAAAGAATCTCGATTGCTCTTGGCTCACCTGTTTGCGCCAAATAATCTTCAACCCCCTTAATAATTGCAGCAATTGATGCTTTATTATCAGCGCCAAGAACAGTAGTGCCATCACTTTTAACTACACCGTTGATAAACGATGGCTTAACCCCTAAACAAGGATCTACCACGTCCATATGTGCACATAAAAGTAACGGTTCGCCACTTCCAGATCGGAAAGCCAAAATGTTACCAATATCATCCTTAAAATATTCAAAATTTTGACTAGTCAGCCAAATTTCCAAATATTTAGCCACTGCCTGCTCTTGGCCAGATGGACTATCAATTTCTACTAATTCTCTAAATGTGTTGGACAAACTCATGACTAATTCCTCCCCTTCTTCAATGTTAATGATCAGTAGCAGATAATTTTTTATCTTCTACCAACCTATTCATATCATATTTTATCTTTTATTTCAATTCTTTAAGCTTACACCTATGCCAGATGTTTGTGGTATATAGAATTTATAACCATCAATTTTTAGACCAGAAGTCGGATCAGACTCAATTTTATTATTGAGTGTCAGATCGTAACTAATGAAATTTCCTAATGTAGCCATCTGAAGATTGGCAGCAGTCCCTAAAGGGGAATTGATCATATCACCTAACATATATTTTATATCTTTTTCTTCACAAAACTTAACCATTTCCATCGCTGGGAGAATCCCACCGCATTTTGCTAATTTAATATTAATTAGTTTGACTGATTTGTTTAGGTAAAGATTTTTCAAATCAAGTAGATTATGACAACTTTCGTCAGCCATAATCAAAATTTCGCTTTTCTTACTCAGTTCAGCTAGCCCTTCATAATCACTTGAAAATATCGGTTGTTCAATCCATAAAATATTTTTTTTAAATTTTTCCAATTTTTTAATTATTGGCCAAGCATTCAAGAAATTTTTCCAACCTTGGTTGACATCTAAGACTAATTTTATTGTCGGAAAAAAGTTAACAACTTTTTCGATAATTTGGTAATCTATCTCTGAATTTTCTCCTGCTTTAAATTTAATGATTTCTGCGCCGTTTTGAAGGCTTAAAGTAATTTTTTGTTGAAGATCATCGGAATGTTTTTCTTTATAAGGAAAAACTCTTTGAGCAACAACAAATTCTTTTTCTTTTCCACCTAATAGTTTGTAAACTGGTTTGTTTTTAAATTTTCCCAAAACGTCTAAAAGAGCAAATTCTATACCTGATTTCAAGGCAGAGTTCTCATGAACATTTAGGTCGATATTTTTCATCATTTCTTTAATATCTTCGATAGAATTCAGTTTATGATTTATTAACAAAGGTTTAATATATTTAAAAAGACCAAGTGCTCCTTCTTGTGTTTCTCCAGTTACATCCCAAGCCAAAGCCGCTTCGCCAAATCCGAAGATCTCGTTATCAGTCTTTATTGTTATAATTTCATAAGGAAGACATTCTAAAGTCGCCGTATAGTAGCTAAACGGCTCTGAAAGTTTTAAATTAAATTCTTTAAACGTAATCGATTTTATTTTCATATTAAAATTTTACCATATTCAGTTCTTTAACTAAATTTTTTAATTATGTGTTAAATAGTAATTAAAAAGGGTAATCACGCGGATTACCCTGTGAAATAACTTTTTAACACGCTGTGTTTTTTATCGTTTGTTCGGCTTGGACAAAAAACTCACGTGCTTCATCAACAGAATTATGAGAGATACCAGTGATATCAACGTAGCCATATTCAATCAAACCAGGATTTGTAATGACTACGAATGGATCTTCGCTTGGTGTCATAAGATGACCGATTTTTTGATACACTTCAGAAAAGCTTAAATTTTTATCAGCCTGGCAATGCCGGTGAAAAAAATGGAGCCTCTTATTATCAAAAACATTCTGGGAAAGACGGCTAACCATACTATGAATATAGATGATTGCACCTTTTCTCGGATTGAAGTCAATCCAAAAAACTTTTCCAGATTTATCGACGATCAGGTCACAACAGAAGAAGCCAATAGCACCCGCCTTAATCAAAGCTGGAGCGAAAATATCCTTTAAGGTTAAGATAATCTCATCTTTAATTGACGGCGCAATGTCGACTGGACCACAAGCACCAGCATAAGCAAAATTATCGGAAAGCTGACAAAAAATATCAGTAACCATTAATTCATAATCTTTAGTTATCTGCCAATGAATCGACAGTTCAACATCCTTATCAGGAATTAACTTTTCCAAAATAAAATGGTTACCAAGCGTAGCAGAATTACTACAAAGATGGAGTAATTCCTCTTGATTTCTGACTAATGCCATACCGCCGCAAGAAATTCCACCAGTACCATCAACTGATTTTACTAAAAATGGTTGAGAATAGTCGCTCAGAAATTTTTTGCCATACTTCGCGAGATCGCGTCGATCTCTGCCAACCAACCACTCTGGAGTTGGTAGACCGATTTCTTCACATAAAGATTTAAAATTATGCTTTCTCGAAAGTTTGATCGAAACGTCAATATTACAATATGGTTCGATGCCCAATGTTTCAACAAGCTTACGTTCAGATTCTTCAATACAAAAGAATTCTAAACGAGCATTTGAGCCATCAATTAAACGTTTAATTTCTGTCTGGACATCCAAATTACGAACAATTAAATCTGAAATTGTACAACTAGGATCGAATGGTCCAACTGTAAGTAGATGTGGCAAACTAAAACCGACTTCTTGCCAATAATCCAAATAATCAACATTGATAGGATTAGTTGTTACGACAACATTACCTTCTCCAACTTGACAAAGTCCACCTCGCTGATCATAATTTTGTTCAGCAGCAATACCTTGAAAAAGCCTGTTGCTTTGAGTGTCGATGATTATCCGTTTCATAAGTTACCCCCTTCTTTCCGAAGCCAGTTATACACTATCGACTCAATGTCAGTTTTTGACATTTCTTTGTCGATTAGCTTGATCTTGGACATATCCATTTCCGCGAAGGACACAGATAAATCCGGACGACTAGCTAAAGCCGCCGCAGACAATTCGTCATACAAATTTGGCACAAGTCGCTTAATTCCCTCTAAATCTTTGACTCCATGACCAGTAAATGAGATAAGTAAACGACTTTTTGACCCAAAACAGTTGCGATATTTGATTGCCGCAGCTAAACCCATTATACCTGTTGGTTCAGGAATAGCACCTGCATCAACCAACGCTTTGTCCTGATACAAAAGATCATAGGCTGTAGCCAAATCAGAATTAAGTAAATCGCCAAGACAAAAACCATTGGAAACAGTGATAGCATGGATGAGCTGAGGCATACTGTAACTAGCAATAGCAATCGAACCTTCAGCCGCATCTATAATCGATTCATCAACTTGAAAGTCTTGATATTCATAACAAGATATCCCGTTTTCAAGTGCGACTTGAGTTGGGAAAGCCCCCATCATCCCAACTGGAATGATTTTTGGCAAAGCGTATCGATACTTCATAAAGCCAAGTGTTAGGCCAGCCAAATATGTACCATTACCAACACCAGACAAAACATAATCGATATTAAGCCCTGCCTCAATAATCTGTCGACTCACTGTAACTAAACCAGGTAGCAATAAATCGTTCGTTACATTGGCGTTGTACACGCCAGGTAAGTTTAGATCCGCTGCCAAACGATATACATCTTCGAAGATGGCATCTTTTACAGCTAAGATGAAAACGTTATCTAGAGTAGAAAGTATACCAATCTTTGATGATGATTCTGGTGCGAACAAAACAGCTTTTTTCCCAGCCAATTGCGTGTATTTAGCTAATGAAAAAGCTTGATTACCGCTTGAAACTACTGTAAAAACATTGGCGCCGTCAGCAATACCTAAATTCACTGCTTCTTCAACGATATAATCTTTCATACTACCAGAAAGATTTTGGCCTTCGTCACGAATATACACTTCACTTACACCGATAGCCTCAGCAAATAATGTAGACTGGTGAATTGGAGCTAACCGAAGATTCCGATTTGGGTTTTCTTCATAATAGCTTGGCCACATATAACCATAGCTTTTTAAACCAGGATGTACAGCTTTGTGTGTGTAAATATCACTTTCATAAACTGTATTACCACAGATTAGACATTCAAATATCTTCGCCATGACCATTCCCCCTTTGCGCATAAGTTGTAAGGTACCGAGAATACAAAAAACGACCTCGCTTAAGGTCGCTTGATAGAAATTCGATTTTTTTGATAATACTAAGTCAAATTGCCATCAAGCAACCTTAAGCGATTTAATAAATTTCGACGACGGATTATATTCATATTCGTAATTTTAATATAAATTGTTTTATTCATCTTGTCAATAGAGAATAAAAAAACCGGGTGTTAGCCCGGAAATTCAGATTTGGTAGTCTAAACATTTTTTTGCAACGAGACAAATATAATGAAATCCGTTATGAGTTTGGTTGAATCGATTCATCGCTTTATCAATGTCAGTAATCGGTACAGCTTCTAAACCAGCAAGTTTACTTTCTCCTAACACATTAATGTCTTCATCAAGTACGTAGAATTCTATTTTGTGCCGATCTTCTTGCGAAATTTCTTCGCAAAGTAATTGCATACTTCGAATCGCGATACTTTGAGAATTAATACTGTTAGCGGCAATACCAACTTTGCCAAACTGTCGAAAGACCTGAAGCAGATAGTTGACCATCTGCAGAGGTACAGTTTCCTCATTGCAACCCATTACAATCATGACCAACCTCCTTACCTCGTCGGTTAATTGTATTCTATTCTATAAGTTAAAAATTGTCAATGAATAAGGCCGCCCGAAGGCGGCCTTTAAAAAAGATAATTGGTTCCCGTGACCGGATTTGAACCGGTGACCTACTGCTTAGAAGGCAGTTGCTCTATCCGAACTGAGCTACACGGGAACATCAACTTTGGCTATTATCACATGAAACTTCAATTTTGTCAATAAGTATCAAAAAAGCCGTTGTTTTCACAACGGCCAGCTGGAATCTTCAAATATTACATATTTTCCAAAACCGGAATTCCCAATAATAACAGTCCTCGTTTTAACACCATAGCCACTGAACGAACCAAAGCAAATCTTGCAGTGGTTAATTCAATATTGTCACTATCGATAATCTTATGCTTTTCGTAGAACAGATTAAAGGCTCGAGCTAAATCGAAGATATAGTTTGCCACTTTCGAAGGACTCATATCTTCAGCAGACGCTTTAACACTATCGGCGAAACCGATAATCTTTTGAGCCAATGCTCGTTCTTCAGCATTACCTAATAAACTGAAATTTGGCGTTTGTATTAAACTTAAATTTGCAGCTTTTTCCATTACAGAACAGGCTCGAGCAAAAGCATATTGACAATACGGGCCAGTATTACCTTCAAACGAAAGTGATTCTTCTGGATCAAAATGAATATCGACACTAGAGCCAACACGTAACAAAAAGAACTTAATGGCTGCTAAAGCGATATCGTGTGCCCGTTTCAGAATCTCACGACAAGGTAAATTTTCGTTGTGACTTCTAACTTGCACCTCTGCAAGCTTAATCACTTCTTCCAATAAATTATCGGCATCAACTACTGTACCCTCTCGTGATTTCATCCGACCATGCGGTAAATAAACCATACCGTATGAAAGATGAAAACAACCGTGTGCCCAATTAAATCCAAGTGACTTTAGAATATGAAATAGACATTGGAAATGATAGTTCTGCTCCGAACCAACAATATAAATTGAACGATCTAAACCGTAATCATCATATTTTAACTGAGCAGTTCCAATATCCTGTGTCATATAAACACTAGTGCCATCAGGGCGCAACACGGTAATACGTTTTTGGTGACCACCCGATTCTAAGCCAAACCCATCTTTGGGTAATAATGCCACAACTTGACCGTTCTCTTCAGTAACAAATATTCCGCGGTCAATACCAGATTGAACGATATCTTTACCGAGTAAATAAGTTTGATTTTCATAATAAAAACGATCAAAAGAAAAGCCATATTGCTCGTAGGTTTCGTTAAAACCAGCGTAAACCCATTGATTCATCATCTTCCAAATATCACGGATTTCTTGATTCCCATCCTCCCAATGCCGCAACATTGCTTGCGCTGCTTGACCGATTTCAGTTTCGAAAAAATAATCGTCAGCGAGTTCATCAATTTCTTTATCAGTTTTTCCACTCAATTCTGGTCGATCATCTCTTAATGAATAAAGTTGCTTTTTAAACTCAGTATCAAATTTAACATAATAATCGCCAACTAAGTGATCGCCTTTTTTACTATTTGTTTCAGGCGTCTCGCCATTTCCCCAACGTTGCCAAGCTAACATTGATTTACAGATATGGATACCACGGTCATTGATCAAATTAGCTTTGATTAAATTGTAACCCACTAATGTCAAAATATTAGATAATGCCGTACCTAACACGCCGTTACGAACATGACCGAGATGAAGCGGTTTATTTGTATTTGGCGAGAGATATTCAACCATTACCTTCTGACCATGACCAATTGATATTTGACTAAACAAATCATGTTGATCTAAATCAAGACAAACCAAACTAAATAAGAGATTTGGCTTAATTGTAAGGTTAACATACGGACCAATAGCTTCGACTTTTGAAAAAATCCAGTCTGGTGAACTACCCAATTCCAGTGCAATTACTTTGGCAATTTCGACAGGACTTGTCTTTGCGAACTTAGCAAATTGAAAACAAGCAATCTGAAAATCGCCGAATCGCAAATCGGTAGCCAATGAGAGGTTAACAACCTCGGGTTTTTTCTTATAAACCTTTTCGAGCATCGTAATTACCATGTCGGTAATATGTTGTCGCAGAGTCACAATACTTGTCATCGGACAATCCCCCTTTTTATTGATAAGTTAAGGTACGCTGGCCTTATTAATAACATTATATTCAACTAATGTCAAGATGCCTAAATATTTTAGTTGATTTATTATTTGTTCTGTGATAGAACAGAAGTAATCAAGGAACCTTGACAATTTATCTGACGGAGGATAAACCATGAAAACTCTGACTTTACTCGATCTGGTCACCAGATTAGTAAGTTTTAACACTATCAGTAAAGAGTGTGTAGTTTCTGATGACGGTACTGGTTATAAATTAACACTGGAATACATTGCAGAATTTTGTGAAAAAAATAGATTCAAAATCACTTCTTTCGGCAATGGCAAAAAAACAAACCTTGTGGCCGTTAAAGGACCAAGTGCTAAACCAATCTTAGCTTTATCTGGTCATACTGATACTGTTTCTTATAATCCCAAAAGCTGGAAAGACAATGTTTTTACAGTCGCTAAAAAAGGAAAAAGATATCAAGGTTTAGGCATAACTGATATGAAACTTTTTTTGGCTATGGCCATGCTAGCAGCTAGTTCTATTCCAGATGAAGACCTATCAGAGAGTCTGGCTTTATATTTTACGCATACCGAAGAACTAGGTTGTAAAGGTGTTAAACTTCTTCTTTCAGAAAAAGAATTTATTCCCGCAAAAAATATTATCGTTGGCGAACCAACTTTACTTGTCCCGATGCGTTTTCAGAAAGGCTATATGTTCTTCCGAATAAATATCACGCGGAAAAGTAATAAAGGTTGTAGTCACAGTTCTGACCCTCGAGATTTAGTAAACGTAATAACAATTGCTTTGCCACAAGTAATTGACGGACTTGAAAAATTTGGACTACATCTAAGAAAATTTAAAGATGTTAATTATGATCCTAACTACGCCACTATGAATATTGGTAATATTGTCATGGGGGCAAATGCAGCTAAAAATATCATTCCTGGTGAAATAAAACTGGAATGTGATATACGTTTTATGCACGGACAGGATAGTGGTACGATTTTCAATCTTTTAGAATCTACTATCGAACAAATAGCGGATAATATTAATCGGAATCGGAGTGAAGACAAGAGAATAAATATTCAAGTTGAGTTCAATACTTCGCCAACTCTACCACTTGAGACAAGTAAATCATGTAATTTGGTTGAAGCAGCTGAAACAATTTTTGATAGAAAAGCCGAAGGAGTTTCCTATAGCTCTGAAGCCACTATATTTAGTCATAGAACTGGCGCTGATACAATAATATTAGGGCCGGGATCGATTAGGGATGCGCATCAAGACTTCGAATCTATTGATGAAAATTTCCTTGATCCGATCCACATTACTCATTATGTCGAGCTAATTCGTCATTTTTGTTGCAAAGGAGGAAAATCATGAATACGAGCCGTTTAATCAGGAATGTACTACTCTATGCTAAGCATTTTGATGGACAGAAAGTTGTCATCAAAATCGACCACAATGTCTGCGAAAATATATTAAAAAATGGTTTAGCTAAAGACATTATTTTGATAGCCGAGACAACAAATATGCTAATCTATTTGGCCGGAATCGAGCCGCTGGGTAGTGTTATCGATGACATGAGTCTACTATATGACTTCTCGGCTGGTTTTACTGAAATGGGACATGGAATAATACCTATTTTAATCAAAGGCGCAGATGAAGACGCTGATGTACGCGCTTATGAATTAGCTATCAAGATAGGAGCGGATAAATTAATTTTTATCACTACCAGTGATGGCATATACAATAACGAACAAGCGCTTCTACATCAGCTTGATATAGCTAGTGCTAAAAATATTGCCGACACATCAGTTATCAAAGGTTTTATGAAACATAAACTCCTTCTAGCTATAAAAGCCTGCGAAGAAGGAATTAAGAGGGTCCATTTTATCTCTGGACACCGTCATCGAGAAAATAGTTTAATCAAAGAACTATTTTCGACAGAAGGAGTCGGAACAATGATTTCTGCTAATATTTATCAAAATTGCCGTAAAGCAAATAATGACGATATTGCTGAAATCATCAGAATTTTAGCTCAAGATAGTTTTTATCATCGTGCTGACATAAAATATATCAGCACAAATATTAATGAATTCTACGTTTACGCTATTGATAGTGATATTCATGGGTGTATGAAACTTGTCCATTCAGTAGAAACTGAAACTTTGATAATCCAAACTATGGCCGTTCAAGGTATTCTTGACGATTATGACACAACCATTAAAATGGCTGAGGCTGCAATTTCTGAGGCTAAAAATCTTTGTTGCAAACAATTATCTGTCGATATCAAACAATGTCCGACTTGGATGATTATGGACCCAGCATTCTACAGGCTTGGTTTTGAACAAACCCCTGATACTAAAATCTGGAGTATAAATTTATAATCTATTACAGCGCTGAATTAAATCAGCGCTTTTTTAAATAAAAAACCCGTCAACTAATGACGGGAGGTGGAGAAAAGAAGGAAAAGGGATGGTTCCCGAGATGGGACTCGAACCCACGACCTTGAGATCCGCAATCTCATGCTCTATCCAACTGAGCTACCCGGGAACGTACGGCATTTGAGTGAGTTTTGGATTTTGAATAGATTGGTTCCCCTGACAGGATTCGAACCTGCGACACTCTGTTCCGAAGACAGATGCTCTATCCAACTGAGCTACAGGGGAACATCTATTATCGATCCTAGATTATCTTTATACTACTATATTAAAATTAATTGTCAAGGGAATTTATTCTCTAACAACTTAATAGAACGAAGAATTAATTAAGGAAGTCGTTCATTCTCGCACTTCGGCATACTATAAAGATATTGCGGCGCTCATTTTTATAATTCAATCATTGGTTTCAGTGAGCTTATTAGAAATATCGTTAATCTCGATATCTAATGAATCAACGATTCTTGATTGTTTTTCAGCCTCCTCCAGAAAATCTTTTTTGGCTTTTAAAGCTTTGTCTCGTTTAGAAAATAACCTTTTTAATTCTAAGTTCAGTTTCATCTGAGTATTTTCTTTTTCCTTGATATCATATTTATAACAAAGCAAAAAGAAGTATTCCATTGGTTTAAATTTATAATTTCCATTTTCTTCGATTGCATTTAATATGCCACCATCCAAAAGCCAGGCGATACATCTGTCAATCGTAATTGCTCTCAAAGATTTTTTATGGAAATCAACCAATTTTTGCCGCAAAACGCTTTCATGAATAAGCCCATCACTAGTGATTGAATTTCTCAGAGAGACTAAAAATAATTCGATTGTATCATATTGCATAAGAGCTTCACTAACTCGATTGGCTTCAGTAAAAAACTGTTCCATTTTTGGACTTAAGTTATTAATCCTTGAATTAATAAAGCTTGCATTACCAACTTTAGTCTTAATAATTAGCTCTTTTACTGTACTTTCTTTAGATGGATAAATAGCACACTCCCAGCCAAACTCACCTTTAGCTTTTCTATAAATAGCTAATAGACCGATTCTTCCCTTATTGTCCAACACACTATCCAATACACTAATTGGGTAGATACCAATAAAATCATCACTAGGTGGCAGAGGAATTTGACTCACAGATATATATATAAATTTTTCATTGTTTTGAGGATGAATTTCATTTACCCATTTTTGAAATACTTTTTCAACTATTGGGAGCAATCTTTTACACTCCTTCGCATAGTTTTTTTCGTCGGCATTAGTACCTTTGAAAAAATGATTGGCGCTTGGTAATCTGACAACCATGAACGTAACCTCCATTATTAAAATGCTCTGACTAGCAGATGGACTCAATAATATAGTATTTTATTTATGTTGTCAATGCATATAAACTTTTATAATCTATTATTACCAACTCAAAAAAATACGATTTTATCTTTTTCATAAAGATAATCGACAATATCAATACTCACTTTGTAACAAATTTTGAAACAAATATTATACGGTTACTCTTTGTTATTATTGACTTTTTCTCGGCTTATGCTAAAATAAAGCTATCCTATCAGGAGGTGCACATTATGACAGCGTCAGAACAAGCAATGAAGATCTTTGAAACAACTATTCGGGAATTATACAATACACTCCGAAATGCGAGCGATGAGCCTATTCCTAAAGAATTGCCAATATACATAAATGGGTATATTCATCCTAATAATCGTCTTCCTGAAGATCATGATAGCTCAGAACCTATCATCAACGCTCATTATGAAGGCGAATTTGATGCTCATTGTCAAAACGACCACTTAGCAGGTATTGCAATTGCCATCAACTCACCGACACAAATGATTGTTTATAGCTTTACCGAACAATTCTTCATGAAAGAAATATTTTTTAGAATTCCTGAAGATAGCTGCAGATACAGCCAATATTACCTACTCGGCTATAACAACCCTGTTGGCGCATTGACAGACATATGGTTTAACCCATCCGATTACGCAGAAAATTATGCGCACTGGAGCGTAAACAATTATCCTTACTGGGAGAAAATGGTTGAATTCATACCTAAGCAACCGTCATTATACAGGAATTTTTTTCAAAAAGCCGGCAAAGACGGAATATTGGACGAGTTTGACTCACGCATGAAGCCTCTTTTTAGCAAAGAAGAATGTTTAGCACAAATTGCAAAAATGCCGCAAAACATTGCTGAAATTAAAACAATCGGGCAAGTGAAAATCGTCCCACAAATCAATCTGGTCAGTCTTGCCAAATATCTTTGCGACAACGAATTAAATTTAAATAGCTAATCATTATTTCTTAGACTATTGCCGCCCGAATCTTCGAGCGGTTTTTAAATACAAAAAATTATAAAACTCCGAGGACGGTTCTCAAAATATCCTTCAAATCGAAAATTAGTATTCTTTAAAAGAGCACTCCTCTTCTAAATAAACCATCGGCGAATACCAATGATTTTATTTAATTTTAAACACCTCGATTGAGTTCCCAGAAAAAACTTTTTCTTTTTCTTCTTGTGAAATATTCGAAGAATTAATCAAATCAACATGTGGTTTAATTTCGCAACATGGATAATCGGTTCCGAACATTACTCCATTTGGTTTTTCTTTAATCGTTTGTTCTAAGATATTTTTAACTTTTTCTATTCCGCCAGTAGCTTCGACAACGTCAATATCAGCCATGGCTGATGTATCGAAAAGAATATTGTCATAAGGTTTAGTGATTTCGTGACAATATTCCATTTTTGGCCAGAAATAATGAGCAATTACTATTTTTAATTTAGAATATTTTTTAGCTACCTCAACAATATGTTTTGGATCATTATATTTGGCACAATCTTCATCACCAATATTAATTCCAGTATGAATGATTATCGGACAATCATGTTTGAGGCATAATTCATAAATTGGCTCGCAACGAGCATCAGTTGGATAATAAGGATCATGACCAGGGAAAAGTTTAAGAGCAATTATTTTCTTTTCTTTTAAAAGATTATCAAATTTATCTAAGTCAGCCTGACTATAATCTAAAACTAGCAACGAACCGACCATGTAAAAATTATTTTCTGTTTTTAAAAGTTTAAGAAGAGTATCTGTATCAGCACAATCGGAACCAATGATGTTATCCGCAATAATAATCGCCTTATCAATATTATTTTTAACCATATTTTCTTTCAGCAAAACAAGCGCATCTTCATGCGTTTCATTTTCAGTCATCTTGGTTAAATGTAAATGCGAATCAATAATCATTATTATTTCCGATCTATTAAAATTTTATTTACTCTATTTAAACATATTTTTCATTTGATTAAAAGAGTTCTGGTTTTTTGATATAAGGATCGACTGATTCGTCATCCATCAGATCCTCGATTTTAAACCATTGATATTTATCGTGCTCTTCTGTAAGTTCAATTTTTGTATCTTTTTTTACAATTTCTGCAACATTAAAAACAATTCCTAACAAATCTTTGCCGATATGGTTACTTTGCCAAACCCAAACAGGATTGGCAGTTTTTAGTTTCGAACCAGTTTCTTCGAGAATCTCTCGTTCTAAGGCCTGAATAACCGTTTCCCCTTCCTCAACCGTGCCGCCTGGCAAGGTAAACCAGCCACCAGGTTTATTACGTCTTAATAATAAAATTTCACCAATTTCATTTTTAATAATTGCTTGAGTTGTAACTTGTGTTTGCAAATAAGGCATATTTCTCCTTTATCTATATTTTACCAGTTTGGCATTAAAAAACCACCGGTTAAGGTGGAGGTTGGTTCAATATTTAGTTGTTAGTCCCACGGCGTTTCGGCGGCGCGCTTCTCGGCGGCCTCAATTCGTTTGGCCTGTTCGATCAGACGTTTAACCTTTTGACCGCCTTTATGGCCAATTTCCTCGTAAAACGCCGTGCCGTATTTTTTCTTGACTGCATTGCCGCCGCGGCGACCCGCTTCGGCCACAGTCATTTGACCACCAGATTTCTTCTCGCTCATTTCCCGACTCCCTTTTTGATAGCCTTGGCCCGCTCGGCCAGACGTCGATCGGCTTCGGTTTCGGCGGCTTGAGCACGCTTGCCCATTTCGATCAGATCCTTGACCTTCTGACCACCTTTATGGCCAATCTCCTCGTAAAACGCCACGCCATATTCATCCCTGACTTTAACCCCGCCCTTGCGGCCGATTTCCTCATAGAACTCGTGACCATGAGTTTTGGCAGTCTTCGTGCCGCCCTTGCGACCGGCTTCGGCTACGGTCATTGACCCCGTACCTTTCTTTTTCGCTGTCATAACAGCCTCCTTCTCGGAATAGTTCTAACCGAATATTACTCTAAAATAATTGTTCTGTCAATGCTTCTTGCCGATTTGACTATTCAAGAGTAATATTAAGGTATTATTAACAAACTAGAAAGATAAAATATGGATAAAATCAATCCCCGACTTTTGCAAGGTTTTCGTGACTTTTTGCCAGAGAAAAAAAGACAACGCGATTGGATGATCAACCAAGTCAAATCAGTTTATGAATCTTTTGGCTTTTCACCGCTCGAAACGCCAGTTTTGGAATTTTCCGATATTTTGCTCGGTAAATATGGCGAGGAAGCCAAACGCTTAATGTATCGCTTCAAGGATCAAGGCGAGCGCGACGTTAGTATGCGCTACGATTTAACCGTGCCATTTGCCAGGGTGATTGCCCAATATCCGGAATTAGTTAAACCGTTCAAGCGCTATCAGGTGGCGCCGGTTTGGCGTGCGGACAGCCCGCAGGCTGGCCGCTATCGCGAATTTTATCAGTTCGATGTTGATGTCGCCGGGTCTTCTTCAACCTTAGCTGATAGTGAAATGGTTAACTTAATTAGTACATCGATGCAAAGTTTAGGCATTGCCAAATTTAATATTCGAATTAATAATCGCAAAGTTTTAAACGGTCTAATTGAGTGGGCAAAAATCGATAAAGATGATTCAACTAAAGTTTTTCAGCTGATCGACAAGATTGAAAAAATCTCAGCCGAAGATTTTGAAAAATCGTTGTTGGATATTTTAAGCGCTAGCCAAACTGAAAAAATCTTGGAGTTTGTTAAAACCAAAGGCATTAACTCCCAAATCATTGCTAAACTCAAAGAAATTTTTGTTGATAATTCAATCGGTTTAGAAGGAACTGAAGAATTAGAGGAAACTGTTAATTATCTTCAAGCAGCCGAAGTCGATATGGATATAATTAAAATTGATCTTTCGATTGCTCGCGGCCTCGACTATTACACTGGCATTGTTTATGAAACCATCCTGCTCGATGCCCCAGAATTTGGTTCAGTTTTTTCCGGCGGCCGCTATGATGAATTGATTGGTTATTTTATTGGCACCAACGTGCCGGCCGTCGGCGTTTCTTTAGGAGTCGATCGCCTTTTTGCCGCCATGGAAAAATTGGAATTACTGCCAAAAGTTACCGATGGAACCCAGGTTTTAGTCACGGTTTTTGAGGAAAACCCAACTGATTCGGTCAAAATCGCTCAAATTTTAAGAGAAAACAACATTAAAACCGAAATCTATTTGGGTGGAAAATCTGCGCTCGGGCCGCAACTAACTTATGCTAATAAATTAGCCGTTCCGGTTTGCGTTATCACTTTTGCCGACCAAGTTGCCAAAGATATTTACACAGTCAAAAAAATGACCGAAAAATTCGGCGAGAACGAGCAGATCGAAACCAATTTCGATGGTTTAATCGACACCGTGAAGAAAATGTTGGAATAAAAATTGAAATAAAAAAAGTGCCCGTTTAAAAAACGAACACTGTGTTGTTTATTATTATTTAGTAAAACGATAGAAACATCGCGAGATCTCCACTACTTTGCCGCAATCTTCAAATTTTACTTCGTCATTACAAAGACAAGCAGATGGATTATCCCATGTTTCTTTTTCGTTAAACAAATTTACAATACCGCTAATTTGAATAAAGAAAAAGACTTTGTCGGCATTACGGAAATCATCTGTATTTTTATTTTTTCTAACTTTGAAATTCGCATCATCTTCAGGTCTAATTACATCTACCAAATTTCGACGTGTGTCTTTTACTCCTAAAACAAAAGTGTTACCGCAATATCTCCAAACAACTACTACTCCAAAATCTCCATAGTTTTCCCAGCAAATTTCTTCAGGTTTTTGTTCTAAAATTTCTTTTGGCACAACTTCTTGAGGACAACATGGCAGGATATGACCATATCGGTTTTTATATATATTGCTATAATTTATCGCCTCAGCTCGATCAGTTATATACTTTTTAATTGAATCAGTAGAACCTAAGTCAGCGCCATAAGTAGTAAAATAAACCGTAAAACAACAATCTTTAACTAAACTTTCGACATAAAACCACTCTGTTGTTCCTTGAATATTACTAGCATTCGGACTATATTCCAAAAAACCTGATGGCTGTTTACGCAAACAATTATTACCAAATATCTTAACTATTTCTTGTCTTGATTTCCCGACAACTACCGGTAAACCACCTGTGTATTTTCCGATTTGTAACGGTTTGATTTCTGTTTTAAACCATTTATCCTTAATCATCCATTGATCGATTGCGGTAAAAACTTGCGGATCGTCTTTAGTGTAATCATGATTTAATTCTAATTTGACGTTTTTGTATGAACGATAAAAAATAGAAAGATCGTAACTAGAGGAATTCAGGCCAACCAAACCGTCATGAACTTTTTCTAGTTTATCAGCGATTCGCTTTAACCCATTCATAAACAATTTCGGTTTAAAAGAACATGTTCCGATTACCATGTAACTATCGACATTTTTGGCCCTGGATACTTCCGCATTATTTACGATCTTATTTAAAAAATCACCGGAAGCGTTCATATCAGCCACATCATCGGAATTTCCGAGCGCGAATTTTGCTACCTCGATTTCATAGAAACCATATTGCGGCGTCCCCATCATCACCAAATGGGCAACTCGGTTGCCTATATTCTTTGTACCTAAAACCTCTTCCGAGCAACCAATTGCCGTTCGAGCAATTAATCCACCCATACTATGGGCAAAAACATCGATTTTTACATCATTCGGCAAATTACCACACCGATTATTTACAATATCAGCTACAACTTTTGCGGTTTCCAAAATATGATATCCTTTTGGATATTCTGCCGCATAAATTGCGTCATAGGCTGGAATAGTTTGATCATTAAACTTGCGTTCTTCAGCGAAATGAATCGCTAGATTTTTTAAACCTTCGCGATTATTTCCGTCATCAATAATTGGATAACCATGAATTAAAAAACTAATTCGGCCTTTTTGCCATTTAGCTTCATCACGAACCCAACCATTATTTTGGAACCGATAAACTTGAATCTCCGGATCAGCCAGAACAAGATTGATACTGAAAATCAGCACCAACGCCAAAAACAGGACGCGAGTCTTCATCAACGTTCCCCTTTTGTTAAGATTCACTCGCCGAGATCAGAGCTAAAGCTAAGCTCAACAAGCTGGCATTATTATATACCTTTTTTCTCAAGACTTCAACCATATGTTGCCACCTTGGAGGTGGTAACGTGGTTTCCTCTTTCAATCAGTTAGTATTTGGTGTATTATTTAGAAAGAAAATAACTAGTTTTAGGAGTCTATATGGCCAGGACATTGATCAAAAATCTTAAAGAAAAAGTTGGGCAAGATGTGGAAATTAGCGGACGGGTCTTGAATATTCGAAAGCTTGGCGCCGCAATTCTTTTTGTCGTGGTTCAAGATTACTCTGGCGCTGTTCAAGTCGTTTTTGAAACCGAAACCAAAGTCGGCATCGGCGAAGTTGTAAAAATTGAAGGTAAAGTTAAAGAAGATTCCAGAGCCAAAAATGGTGTGGAAGTAGGTGGTGAAAAGTTGGAAACAATTTCGGCCAACCTCGAAGAACTTCCCTATGACTTTGCTGGCAAAGATTTAAATTTGCAACTTAATACTCTGTTAGATTTGCGCACCACTTCACTGCGTCACCCTAAAACTCAAGCGATTTTTAAACTTTATGATTTGCTTTTGGAAGGCTATGAAAAAACCATGCGAGCCGAAGGTTTTACCGAAATTAAAACACCGAAAATTTTGGAAGCAGCCAGCGAGGGCGGCGCCAACTTTTTTAAGATTAACTATTTTGACAAAGAAGCCTTTTTGGCCCAAAGCCCACAATTTTACAAACAGATTATGGTTGGCGTTTTTGAACGCGTTTTTGAAATCGGCACGGTTTTTCGCGCCGAACCGCATTTTACCACTCGCCATGTCAACGAATATGTTTCGCTCGACGCTGAAATGGGTTTTATCAAAAGCTATGAAGATGTGATGAAAATGCTCAATTTAGCCATCAAAGGTGTTTTTGATCATTTAAGAACCAATGGCGAAGAATATGCTAAACTTTACAACGTGGAAATTCCCGAAGTGCCAGCTAAAATCCCTGCGATTAAATTAGCGGATCTGAAAAAATTGGTTAAAGAAAAATATGATTATACTATTCCAGAATCGACTGACATTGATCCGGAAGGCGAACGTCTAGCCGGTCGTTGGGCTAAAGAAGAACATAACTCGGATTTTGTTTTTGTGACCAATTATTATTGGAAAGACAAACCGTTTTACACCATGCCATCGGACAAAGACCAAAATGAAACTGAAGGTTTTGACTTGCTCTTCAAAGGTGTGGAAATTGCCACCGGCTCACAACGCATTCATGAATATGAAATGCTTCTAGAAAACATGAAAGCCAAAGGCGTTAAGCCAGCCGGCATGGAATTTTATTTGAACACCTTCAAATTCGCCATGCCACCACACGGTGGTTGGGGACTTGGTTCGGAACGCATCATCCAACTGATCTTAGGTCTGGGTAGTGTTAAAGAGGCTGTCCTTTTTCCAAGAGATGTTAAAAGATTGAGACCGTAATATGAAGTTAATTATTTTAGGCTCAGGCGGTTGTGAGGCAATTCCTAGACCGCTTTGCCATTGTAGAAATTGCGAAAAATCCCGAGACAAAGGAATTCCTTATACTCGGACAGGTCCATCTTTATTTTTAGAAGATGAGGCAATTTTATTTGATACTCCAGAAGAAACAAGAATTCAAATCGAGCGAGAAAAAATTCAATCAATTAAACATGTTTTTTATACTCATTGGCATCCTGACCATACTCAAGGCTTAAGAATATTTGAACAAATTCAATCAGTTTATCCTGAAGAACAAAAGCCAGACCCAATCAAAGTTTATATTCCAGAAAATGCTTATGAAGAATTTATGGACAGATTGCCTGCTTTAAAATATTTTGAAATGATGGGCTTTATTAGTATTGTTAAGACTAATGATCGATTACCGATTGCTTTTGGACCGATTATAATTACACCAATTGATTTTAAACGAGCTGATCGTACTAGATACGGTTATTTAATTGAAGAAAAAAATAAAAAAGTTTTTTACGCACCTTGTTCGATTTTTGATTGGAAAGTTGATGGTTATTACAATAATTTAGATCTTTTGATTATGGAAAAAGGTTGGGATGGGAAAACCCAACTAAGAGAAACTTTGCCAAAAAACCATTATTGGCATGATCATGCCAGTTTTGAAGAAAATATTTTGGAAATAGAAAAGTTACAACCAAAAAAAGTAATAATCACCCATATTGATGGTTCACGACATAAAACAATTGACGGCGATCATGATTTATTGATTAAAGAAGTAGAAAAAAATCCAAACTTAAATATCGATGTTGCTTTTGACGGTATGAAAATCGAAATCTAAAATTGAGTTTGTATTATGTTTCTTACTCATTTTTTGCTTTTCGTTCTCGTAAGTAGTAAAATTAAATTGTGCAAAATTTAAGAAACAATTTGCTGACCTATATTGGCTATGTTTTAGATAGCCGTTTTTCCTATGAAAAAGTTTCGCTCGATTTTACCAAAGTCGGTCTGGCCCACGAGATTACCACTTTGCGCAAAGAATTTTCTTTACTCAAAAAAGAAGGCTTAATTACCTTTCGCTTGCGTTATCGAAAACCCTATCCGATCTTGTCGACTAAAGGAAAATTGGAAATTAAGACACGACTGGCCTTCAAAAAATTTGGACCTTGGGACAGTAAATGGCGAGTGGTTTTGTTTGATTTAGATCAATCCGATCGCAAGTATCGCCTACAATTAGTTGACGCTCTCGCTCGCCTCGGTTTTGGCAATCTTCACCGCGGCGCTTACATTTCCGCTTATCCCCTTTTGAATCTGATTGATCGGCTAACCAACCATTTGGGTATTCGCCAAAATGTCTCGCTTTTTACCACTGAAAAATTTGATGAAGAAAAAAATATGACCAAATATTGGCCAATTGAAAAAATCAACAAAGATTACGAAAGTTTTATTAAGGCAACTCAACGGATTCAACGTCACGCCCGACTTTGGCCACTCCAAGCTAAAATTCTCGAGCAACGTTTTGCCGAAATTTTTGAGCGCGACCCGCACTTACCGGCCGAGATTTTACCAAAAGATTGGCAAGGCACGCTTGCCTATAATAATTTTAAAGATATCTCCAACTCGTACTAAAATTTGTATTTAAAAAATACTCTCGAGTTCAAGAGTATTTTTTTGTTTTTATTATTTATTTCTTCAGCACGATATATTGCCAGGCGTTAAGCGCGGCTTTGGCGCCTTCGCCGGCAGCAATAATAATTTGCTTTTCTTTGATGTCAGTCACATCGCCAGCGGCAAAAATTCCCGACACATTAGTTTTATTTTCTAAATCAATTTTGATTTCAGCCAGTGGATTTAGTTCCACTAAATCTTTAGCAAAGCCGGTTGCCGGCGTCCAGCCAACTTCGACAAACGCGCCGTCGCAGGCCACTTCTTTGATTTGGCCGTCTTTATCTTTGTATTTTAAGCCTTTCAAAAACTGTTCGCCAAAAAATTCCGTCGTAGTAGCTTCAAAAATAGTTTCGATTTTTTTCGACTCTTTGACCCGATCTTTTCTAATTTCATCGCCAATAAAGTCTTTTTCTAAATTAACTAAAACAACTTTAGCGGCGTATTTTTCAATTTCCAAAGCAGCATCGAGAGCGGAATTTCCACCTCCGATAATAGCCACAACTTTATCGTGAAAAAGCGGTCCATCGCAGATAGCGCAGTAACTTATGCCTTTGCCAAAAAAATCTTCTTCGCCCGGCACATTCAAACGCCGCGGCATTTTTCCAGAAGCAATCAAAACAGTTTTGGTTTCATATTCGCCTTCGGCTGTTTTTACCATGAAACCAGTTTCGGTTTTGGCAATCGATTTTACTTCTTCGCCTTGTTTAGTTTGGACTCCCAGTTTTTCAATATGGGAAGAAAACTTTTGCATCAGCTCCGGACCGGAAATGGTTTCAAAACCCAAATAGTTTTCCACTTCGGAAGATTTGGCCGCTTGGCCACCAAAATCCGGACTGATCAACAAAATATTCATTTTTTTGCGAATTAAATAGATGGCCGCCGACATTCCTGCCGGGCCGCCACCAATAACAATAGAATCTAACATGTAACTCCTTATTCTACCCAGCTAATGGCATGGGCTGGACAGTCATCGATCGATGCTTGGCAATTGCAATTAGCGCAAGCTTCAGAACTTTTGACATAGCTTTTGCCATCATCGCCCATGGCGAAAACATCGGGGCAAGTTGAAGCGCAAAGGCCGCAACCAATACATTTTTCTGGATCAACAGTGATTTTTTTTGCTTCGTCAGCCATAGTAATCTCCTTTAAATTATTTTTCTTTGTATCTTTAGTTTACGCCACTTTAAAAATTTTGCAACAAAAAACCAGGCGGTGGGCCTGGAGTAGAAAAAAGGATTTTTGATTTTTGATTTTAGAAACGGACTTTTAAACTTGTTCTGTTATTACTATCGGCACAGACTGATTCGAGAAGCAAACAAAAGAAATTGTAACTGTCTTTGATTTTTTCCGGTAAGATGGTCTGAAGCAACAGATACGAACCCATACCATACGCAAAATGCGTATCCACCTGGCCGACACTGGGATGAGGTCCAAGCATCGGGTTTAACTCCACTCGGCTGGTTCGATTTTGGACCAGATCGCGGGTTTGGCCCCAGTCGACAACCATTAACCCAAGCGTCATTAACCTGGCCGTATCGCGATTAATACTTTTTGGTTGTTCCTCTTTAAGTGAAACGATGGCCATGGTTTGATTTTCTTCGATCATGCCACCAGCATCACAAGTTACTTCCACAACCTTTCCGGGTAGAAGCGTGATATCCGAACTGACAATCGCCGGCTCCGCCTGAACCGACTGGGTTGGTGCCAAATTGATTGGCAAAGCCAAACCAATTTGAACCATAATCAACATCGTTACAACAAAAAGTACAATTCTCATCACCATTCCTCCTCCAAATTTTCTGGTTTTCCCAGAACTAGCAATTCTAGCACAAATTGATGAGAAATGTCAAGATTTAAAAACCAATAAATTAGGGGACGGTTCTCTTTTACCCTGGACTTTGATAATTTTTATTTTAGCGATCTAATTGGCTTGCTAATTGATATAAATCATTAAGTACGCTAGGAAAATCCTGATCAACAGTTTTTTTAAATTTAGTATTAGAATATGGAACATCAAAAATATCAGCGTTAACTTTCCCTCTATGATAGGCGTTGACATAAAGAAGATTTCCATCTAAGTTGTAATCTTTTAAAAGCGATGAGTATTTATCGATAGTAGATGAATCTGGTGTTTTCTTGAGCCGAATCCCGATAAAATCGAATTTTCCTTCAGCTTCCTGTCTGGTATCATAATTAGAAACTTGTGATTCTATAAGATAACTTTTATAGCTACCATTTAGAATATTTTCTTTGCCTAAAACATAAAATGGAGCAATTTTAACATTATTTCCAATTATATTTTCTGCAGTTTGGAGCTGATTTGTTAGAGATATTTTTCCAAAATAATCCCCAACAAATCCAATTGCCGCAAAAATAATGACAAAAATAACAATAGTTTGGAGGGAACTTCGCCAATTGGTTTGATAATTAAAATTGTTCATATTAAGTTACACATTATATTTTCACCTTCTAATATTTCCGCCTGGGTTAATAATCATTCCTTTTATTATAACAAAAATTTTGGATTTTTCCTATGTAATTAGCATTTTTAGGGGATAAAAACAATTTAAAAAACAGGTCCAAAATATTAAAATTAATTTAATACCTTAAACCTGTTTTTTAATAGTCTTGTCATACTTTTATTTCAAAATATAAGCGGTTGATGGGCCCTTTCCTGTTTGGATAATTATTCCTAGTTCTTTTAGCTTTAATAGTTTAGATTGCGCGGTACGTCTCGGACAATGAAGAATATCGATAACGTCAGTAACCGTAATTTTTCCCATCTGATCAATAAAATCCAAAATAAGCATTTGATCTTTCTCAAGAAAAATCTTTGATTCGATTTTATCATTAAGATTTCGAAGCGATAAATTAGCAATTTGCGCCTTAACTAAGTCAATCTCTCCTTTAAAACCTTTCACAAAATATTCGAGCCAAGACGTAATATCGGTCCGTCGCTCTGAATAATTCTTTCCAATATTTATTGCTTCATAATAACTTGACCGATCTTTATTGTAATAATCTTCTAAAGCAAAAAGTCGTCGAAAATCATAACCACGTTCATAGAGAATTAAAGTTGCCATTGCTCGCGCTGTTCGGCCGTTTCCATCAGCAAAAGGATGGATAGCGGCAATTTCTTGGTGAACTATACCGGCGACGATGACTGGATTGATATTTTTTTCTTTGCTTTGGTCTAACCAGTCAAAAAGATCTTTGCATAATTCAGATACACGATCAGATTCCGGACCGGTATACATAACTTTATTCGGCATCCCAAGACGACGCTGTACAATATAAATCAGACTTTGGCGAAAATGGCCAGATTGTTCTTTTGGCAAGGTATTATGAGTTACAAGTCCATGTATTTTTAAAAGAATTGTACTGTTTATCGGTTTTTTAGCTTCTATAACTGTTTCGATATATTTTAGAGCTTTAATATAATTTTCAACTTCGTAAATATCTCTTTCTGGAGCGTCAACCTTTTTATTGGCAAACAGTCGCTCAACTTGTTGAATGTTGAGAATATTACCCTCAATTTCTGTTGAACTGTGAGTCATTCTTATCAAAGCTTGACGACGAAGTCTGACTTCATTTTTCGGCAATAACTTAGCACGTTCAATAATCACTTTTGACTCGGCAATTGAAGTTAACATTGATACGATTTTATTTGAAAGAATATATTTTGGATTAAACATATTTATATTATAAACGATTATTTAGAATCGCGCAATAATCGCGCAATAATCGCGCATAAAATCATTTTAGCCTCAAGGGGAGTCGGACCCCTGTTTCTAGGATGAGAACCTAGTGTCCTGACCGTTAGACGATGAGGCCGTATTTTAATTGGCTCCCGGATAGGGATTCGAACCCCAACTTATAGGACCAGAACCTATCGTCCTGCCATTAGACGATCCGGGAATACAAAAAGATTGTACCATATATCTGGTTAAAAATCCAGTTCTAATGTCATTCTGAACCGCTAGAAAGCGGCGAAGAATCTATTCATAATAGATTAGATCCTTCGCTACGCTCAGGATGACAAAATACGAAAGACTAATTTTATTCTTTCACCAAGTTAATCGGTTCGGATTTTTGGAAAGCCAGAATATCATCGATCGTCGTATCCATAATTCGGCGAAAAGCCTCGACCGAATTGAAAGCATTGTGAGGCGTTACAATCACATTAGATTTGTGAGTCAACATTGCGTTGGCCAGCCCGACCATCAAGCTCCGACGGGTAAACTGTCGGCTGGAAAGGGCAATATCTTCCTTGACCGCGCCTTCTTCTTCCAAAACGTCGAGTCCCACGCCGGCTAGTTTTCCAGATTCCAGCGCCGGCAAAAGGCACGGCGTATCAATCAAACCGCCGCGGGCGGTATTAACCAAAATGGCGCCAGGTTTAATCGATTCAATCGTTTGGGCGTTAATCATATGATGCGTTTCGGCCGTGTGACGCATATTTAAGGAAATAACATCAGATTCAGCCAGAACTTTTTTAAGCGGCAAATATTCGACTTTATATTTTTTAATCAAATCTTCATTTTGAAATTTATCGAAGGCGATAATTTTCATACCAAAGCTGTTGGCCATTTTCGCCACTTTGGCCCCGATTTTACCGGTGCCAATAATGCCAATGGTTTTTCCTTCCAAGTCAAAACCGCGCAGACCTTCCAGCGAGAAATCATTATTGTGGCGAATATGTTCATTGGAGGCGACGATTTTGCGGCTCAAAGCCAAAATCAAAGCAAAAGTATGTTCCGCCACCGTGTTTTCACCATAAAGCGGCACATTGGCGACTAAAATTTTGTTTTCCTTACAATAGGCTAAATCGATATGATCAAACCCGGTTGAGCGCGTAATCACCAATTTTAGTTTTGGCATTTTTTTAAGGACTTTGGCGGTGACTTTGGAATAAATAAAAACTGACAAAATTTCCACTTCGGCTAAACTTAAGCCAAAATCTTCATCGAGCGGTTCTTCCAAAAAAATCAAATCATCATTTGGCAATTTTTCTTGGAAATAAGTTTTTTCTTCGTCAGCAACCTCAAAAAAAGCAATCTTCATGTGTCCTCCGGAATCTGTTAATTAGATATTTTTTTAATACCAGTAGCAACTTTAGCTACTAAATATTTTCTCAATAGTTCGATCAATTCATCTATGTCTTTATTTCCTTCAGTTATCAGATGAAAGACCTCACCTTTTTCTTCTTCAGTAAAAAACTCTGATAAAACTATGCTTTCTACAATTGATAATAATTCTTCTTTTTTGTCTTCCATATTGATAATTATTTATTAAATTTAAATCTATAATCAGCTAGGTAATTAAGCATTGGACCATAAAAATCTTTACCTAAATGTTTAGTCATTCTTTCTTTTACAAACATATTTTGAATATCCTCTTCGGTAATTCCATATTTCTGCCCCAGAAACTCAAGTATTGGTTTAGGAGTAAAATATTTTGCGAATTTTATCATATCCGGATGACTCCCCGCGGGTACAACTAATTTCGAACCGCTCGGAAGATTGATAATTTCATCTTTAAAAATAACATCTTCGCCAAATCCCCACATTCCCACTTCAGGATGTCTTTGTGTCGTAATAATCTGACCTTCTTCTACACCTCTTAATTCCAATGATGTTGGATATTCAGTGGCCTCACTTCTCGTTAAAACCTTACCATGTGGAAAAACATCTTGGCCAGATTCAGTTCCTTTCGGCATGACGAGGTGAAACATATTCAAAGAAACAATATTCACTCTTTCCCCAAGTCTTGAAAAAATCGGATTTTCTTTGCCATTATTAGTTATTCGTTCCATCGACGTAACGCCTTCAAGATATCCTGGCATCGTCCCTTCCGTAGCTTTGTTTCTCATGCTTAAAATTAGCTCTCCATAAAGCTGATGACCCAAACAAATACCAGCACTAGGAGTATTACTCTCTATTTCTCTTTCCAAAGCATTAAGCAGAGGAATATAAATTCTATCTTTTGGGCTGCCATCACCACCACCGGAAATTATTCCCACTCTATCTTTAAGAGTGTCTTCTAGCATTTCCTTATTTTCTTTGTCTATCGATCCATCTTGGGAGATATAAACTACGGTATCACCTTCTCTGACAAAACCAGACTGACTTTCTCTGTTTTCGGCTTTTATAATATGAAGGCGATGATAATATTTTTCTTTGAAACTCGATGGTAATTCCCTTGCGACCATCTCGCCAGTCGCGGAGCCTTGATGAATAATATGGACAACACCGTTTAGTCCTTGAGATTCGAGTTGGCTATAACTATCCATTAACTGGCTTTCTTCATCCTCAGAGAATTCAACTGGATTATTTTGAATAAAGTTTTCCGCTTTAAGCCAAATTTTCTCTGATTCCGAATCTCCGGTTTGCTCTGGATATAAAACGTTTATTCTTTCAATATTATTCATATTATTGATTATTTAAAATTGTGTAATTTATTCCGCCGATAGCGCCGTCTTTGACATTTAAAATGTAACCGCTAGCACATCTTGAACCAGAACAAAAATATTTTTCGTCCATGATATATGGTAATAAATCTATTCTGCGTTTTTCAAATATCAAACTATCATTATGAATGTTTGGAAAATATTCTGATATTATTTCGACTCGGTCCTGAATTATATAATTCCTTTTCTCTTTAATAATATCATTAATAATCTTGTTCCATTCTTTTTCAGTATAAGAAACACCTACGAAGACTTTTTCACCGCCAGTTCCAACCGAAGGTTTCAAAACTATCTCGTCTTTATTTTCTTTCGCATATTTTAGTAAATTTATTTTCTTACCCAACTTATCTTCAGAATCGTAATTTCCAAAAATCCTTGTCCATAAAATACATTTATTAATTGATGATTTTTCTTGATCGGAAAAAAGATAAGCATATTTTTCGCTAGTCATCACGGCAAAAGTGCTTTTAGCGGCTACAACTCCAATACTCAAAGGGTTCATTAAGGCTAAACTATTATCTTTAAGAGCCTTATAAAAATCTTTACATTTACCCTTTTTCTTAAATAAATCATCTATATCAAACCATTTTAAAATCAAATTGGCTTTGTGATCGCCATAAATCAAATATTTACCATCGTATTTAACTCGGCTTGGATCAACGATTACAACTTTGTGTCCGTTTTTTTCAAAATATTTTTTTACACTTTCCGAGTCCATCGCATAACCAAGTTCATCCATTTTTAATATGATTATATTTGGTTTGTTTTCCTCAAATCCCGCTTCTTTATAGTTTTTTAATGCGGTCTGATAAAATATCTCGTTTAGGCCATAGTTTGGTTTTATTTCTGTGAACTTTGAAAACTTATCGATGATGCTTAATTTAGCAAAATTTTCATAAATCTCATCTAAAAATCCTGGACCACCCGGAAAATTGAGATTAATTTCGAGAACTTTTAGTGACAAATCTTCTAAAGCACAATCAAACCTTACCCAAAAATAGCTATTTTTGTAGCGACATGGAAACTTCAAGACTTCCATTTGATTTTCATTTAGCCCCATAAAATCTTGTAATTCTTTATTTCCCTTAACCAATTCTTGTTCTATTTTTTTGAGAGCAGATATTATATTTTCTGTTGATTCTCTAATTAATTCCTCTTGCTTGAGCGTATTAAATCTAGGTTTCAATGTTGTTGGCAAAAAATTCGCACCCTTAGTATAATCGCTTCGTTCGGCGGAAAAATTTCTAGCAAAATCCATAAATTCAGGATTACTAAAAAATTCTTCAAAGAAAAGCCTATTCCACATCAAATTATATTTTTCTACGATTTTTTGCTCTTCCATTTCTTATTCCTTCATAGAATTAATTCTATTTACAAATCAACCCCTTGTCAAATACTTAAAAAATTATTTATTATTTACAATCTGATACATTTTCAAATAAATTTCTGGTGTGGCGGAAAAAAAGGCTTCGGCAAAACCGGCCTGATTATTCATTTCCGCTCGATATTGGTTCAAGCCAAAAATTGCTTGGGCATAACCGCGAGTAGCCAGTTGCGATTGATGTGCCACCATCGCTTCTTCCTTATCTTTCAGCTCGTGATTGATTAAGACAATTCGATTAGGAGAAAGCGGCGTCCAAACCTCGTATTGCCAAACCTGAAAAGTTAGGTTTACGGTTTTTATTACCGAGGCCAAAATGTCGTTGACCGCCCGATGATCCGGGTGATTATCAATCATCGACGGCAAGAAAATTATATCTGGTCTGGTCTTATTTATCAAACTAATCAAGGCTTTTTGGGCGGTGACAGAATTGCTTAGTTTGCCGTCAGGATAGGCGTAAAAAATCTGTTCAAAAATTCCCAAAATTTCCTTGGTTTTTTTCGCTTCTTCTTTGCGAATCGAAATTAAATCTTTAGAACTGATTTCTTTTTTCTTATTTCTTATTTCTTCGGTCCCGCCGCTACCATCGCAAAAATAAGCCACCGTCACTTGACCGCCAGCTTGAGTAATTTTTTTAATTGTTCCGCCTAAACCAAAACAATCGTCATCCGGATGCGGTGCTAAAACCAAAATTTTCTGGCTGGTCGCTTCTAATTCTGGCAAAATTTCAATATGATAGTTAAATTCCGCGGCGCGGAAAAAAAGATCATTATCGAGTTTTTTTCTTAAACTATTGAGGGAAAGTAGGGTTTTTAACCACTTCTTCATACAAGTTCTCCACATCCAGGATCATATCTTTAAGGTTAAATCTAACAGTTGATTCGCGGCGGGCCATTTCGCCCATTTTGCGAGCCAGAGAGTGGTCGAAAAGCAATTTTAAAACTGCTTCGGCAATCGCTTTGGAATTGCCAGCTTCAATCAGAATGCCGGATTTTCCTTCGGTTACTAATTCCGGAATGCCGCCGGTACGCGTCGCCACAACCGGCAAGCCCACCGACATGGCTTGGACAATGGCCAAACCAAAACTTTCCGAAACCGACGGCTGAACATATAAATCCAATTTAGCTAAACTTTTTTCTACATCAGCTTGAAAACCGGCAAATTTAACAAATTTGGTTAATTTTAATTTTTTGGTTTGTTTTTCCAGCTTTTTTCGATACGGACCTTCGCCAATGATTTCCAAATGAACTTCTGGAAATTGCTGACGAATAATCGGCATGGCTTTCAACAAATATTGAATACCTTTCAAAGGAATTAAAGTACCGACTGTGCCTAGCCAAATTTCCTGACCATTTTGAAAAATATCGGCCCGAGTTTTGGTTGGCTCAATGCCATTATAAATCACTTTGATTTTATCAGCGTAGCTAATATTAGCCTCGATCATAAAATCTTTGACTGCTTGACTAACAGCAATATTTTGAGTCGTAAATAAATCCAAAAACCAACCGCCAATATGGTGAAGATAATTCAAAAGTCGGTTATTTAGTTGGAAATTTTTCGTCCACAAATGTTCAGTGTAAATAACTGGCTTTCCCAGACCAATCGAGGCCAGCCGGCCCAAAGCGCCGGCGCGAGTGCCATGAACATGAATCAAATCCGGTTGATGAAGTTTAACAAAATGACGGATTTTGCCAATCGCTTTCAAATCGAATCGCGAGTTCATCCGGATCGTTTCCAGGCTAATGTGACGATGAATATGTCGGATTTCATTGGCCAACTCGCCGGGCGGACAAATGCAACTGGTTTGGAATTTGTCGGTATCTAAGTTTTCCAAAATCGACAAAAGATGACGAGGCGCCCCCGCCAAAGAACTATCGCCAATTATTTCTAAAACATGTAGTTTCATATTATTATTTTACGAGTTATCGACGAGTAAAACAAGGTTCTTTCGAAGAAAGGTTCTTATTTTACGAGTTATCGACGAGTAAAACAAGGTTCTTTCGAAGAAAGGTTCTTATTTTAGCATATCAATCGCTTTTTTAATACGCGATAGACTTTCATCTTTGCCAAAGAAATCTAAGAGTTCGAATGTACCAGGCGACGCCGGTTTTCCAGATAAAGCTACCCGAATTGGCCATAAAATTTGACCGGCTGTAAACCCAAGTTTGGTAGCCAAAGCTCGAAGTAATCCGTCCAAAGAATCGCGACTATAATCGGTTTCGTCAGTCAAAACTTTGGCCGATTCTTCTAAAGCCTTCAAAGTAATTTCTTTAGTTGTGCCTTTGGTAATTAAAAGTTCGGCTGGATAGTCAATTTCTTTAAACATAAAATCAGTTAATTCGACGACTTCGGACAATTTTTTCATTCTTTCTTGGACCAAAGCGACGACTTTCAAAATTTTTTCATCTTCTTTTTTAATTAAATCGGCAGCCAACAAATATGGCAGACAGCGCTTGGCTAACTCGCCCAGTTCCATTTGACGGATATAATATCCATTGAAAAAATCGAGTTTAGTCGTATCAAAAATCGCTGGAGATTTACCCACCTCCGACAAATCAAATTCTTTAGTTAAATCATCTAAACTATAAATTTCGTCGGATTTCCCCTCTTTCGGTGACCAACCAAGTAGTACCAAAAAGTTAATCATTGCTTCCGGCAAATAGCCTTTATCGCGAAAATCTTTAGAGACCGACACTGGATTTTTGCGTTTACTCATTTTGGTTTTGTCAGAATTTAAAATCATCGACAGATGAGCGTAATCAGGAATCGGTAAATCCAAAGCTTTGGCTAACAAAATTTGTCGTGGCGTATTTGATAGATGATCTTCGCCGCGCATAACTAAAGAAATTTTCATTTCCGAATCATCAATAATGCCGGCAAACATAAAAGCCGGTAAATTATCAGATTTCATCACAATAAAATCACCGAAAAGCTTTGGGTCAAATTCCATTTCGCCTTTAATTAAATCTTTGAATTTGATTGGACTACTTTCGTCGATTTTAAAGCGCAGAGCCGGTTTGCGACCTTCATTTTCAAAAGCCAAAATTTGTTCGGGCGACAAATTGCGGCAACGACCAGAATATTTTGGTGGTTCGTGCCGTTCCATCTGCAATTTTTTCTCGGCTTCCAATTCATCTGGCGTGCAATAACATTTGTAAGCCAACCTCTCATCGAGAAGTTGTTTGGCATATTTTTGATAAATTTCCGCCCGTTCTGATTGGCGATATGGACCATATAAATCCGGATTTTCCGGACCCTCATCCCAATCCAAACCTAACCAGCTCATACATTCCATAATATCAATGGCATATTCCTCGGTTGAACGAGCTTTATCCGTATCTTCCATTCGCAAAATAAATTTTCCGCCAAAACGTTTGGCGTAAAGCCAGTTAAATAAAGCGGCGCGAGCCGTGCCGATATGAAAATATCCGGTTGGACTCGGCGCAATTCGGGTTCTAATTTCTTCTTCTGACATTTGATTCCTTTGTAGTTTTTTAATCTTCCCAAACACTCGGTATAGTTCCAGCGCCATCAAGATGTGTGGAATTTATTATTCGTTTAATCTCGTCATCTAGAATGTTTGGATTTTGCCCTAATTTTATTTTTTCTTCAATCCACTTTTTTAGAATTTTTTCTTGAGAAATTATATCTAAATCGTAAATTTTACCATCTCGAATTTTTTTATCAATCAACCGCACTGCCTGCATTGCGCCTATATACATTAAACACCAGGTTAAAACAATGTCTTCATCAGGTGTTGCGTTTTTTTCTCTATCAAAATTAAGTGGATAACCGCCATTCAAAATATCAAATTCTAAATTTTCATTTACTTTTACTTTACGAACACCAAATGGCTCGGTAGTTGGTTCTGCAAGTTTTAAAAGTGTCGCAAATTCTACATCAGTCGAAGACGCGCTTGCTAGAATTTTTTGCCCATGGACTCTATCGAATGCGATACCTTTAAGTGCGTCTGTACCAGTCGTACCAATAATTATATCGCAATTATTAAGTAATGAATCAAGTGAAGGATAACTAATTGCTTTTGTGTCTACTTTTTCGCGACCAAGCGGGTCGTAAAAATAAGATTCCTGATTATTTTCGCTTAAATAATCAGCCACAGCTGACCCGATACTGCCCATACCGATAATGCCGATTTTCTTGTTTTGTGAAAAAATACCTAGCTCATTAAATTTATTAACCACTGACTGTCCGATAAAAATCGATTCAACAATCTTTTTGACACCACTAGAAGCAACACTAACAATCGGAGGAATATGATGATTGCTATTTTTGATTCGAGTAATCCCTCTTTGAGTTTGTTCAACGCCAGCGATTAAAACATCTTTTAAATCATTCCATGGAATTGAAAGCCAAAGTTCGGCCCCATCATCTACTATCAACAATTTTTTAAAAGAAGTTTTCTTTTGCTCGTCAATAACTTTTGCCCACAAAAGATCGAGACTCTTTTTAACCGAAAATTCATAAGGGAGGCCTGGTTCCATTTGGACCTGGACGACCTCGCAACCAGCTTGAATTAGATTGTTAAAAGTTTGGCGAACTGTTGAATATGGCTTTTCCATAATAAATATTTTGCCAAAATTTCCCAAATGAGCTAATTGGCGAAAAAACGGAAAAGAATTTGGCAATAAATGAGTATGTACCACAATCACATAGTCGGAAAGTCTTGATTTAGTTGTATGACTTGCGGCCCAATCTAGAAGAGGCAAATCGGTGATTGGTTGCGGCACCCGATCATTTCGCGCTAATTCAGTCAAATAGTTATTAAAGGTTTGGCTAATCTTATTATCAGTTGTAAAAAATTTAGAAGGGAAAAAAACAATTTGAGTATTTTGACCAGCGATAAGAGTCCAGTCGCCAATTTCTCTTCTTTTTCCAGTTTCTAACCAATCACTTGTCTCAAACAAACCAATAAAATCACCTTCTGTTAAGCGTTTGGTGGCTTTCCCGCCTTTATTTACAATCACTTCACCTTCAATAATAATACCAAGTGGCACAAAAGAATAATTATAATCTGGATTTTTGACTAAATCGCCAATAACCAAACCTTTATCAACTAACTTTTCATCTTTTTGATAATCGACTAATAGAAAAATGTAATCCTTATCCAAACTACTAAAAATATTTTTTAAAAACTTAGTGTTAGAGTTAGCGGTTTCATAAAAATCATTTTCATTAACACAAATGTTTTTCAGAAGTGAATTTAAGTCTTGAGAAAAAATTTCTTTTTTCATTTGGTCCTTTATTTTATTTTACTTTTTTGTCCCGATAAAGCTTTAAAATTACTCCCGCTCACCACTTTTTGACCAGTTTTTTGTTCTAGCTCCAAACGCGCATTTTTTGCAATTTGACCACCTTTTTCAGCTGGAATTTTGTTTTCCACTAAACCGTTTGCTCCTACAGTTTCGGCAATTTGACGCGTCGAAAGCTCAGCTAGAGCCGTAAAAACCAATTCTGCATCGGTCATATGATCGCGAAGATTTTCAGTTTTAAGTTTCTTAAGATTTTTATGTTCTTTAACTGTTAAATCGCTCCATTCTTGATGAATAATATTTGTAAGAATCGCATATTCACCTTTTTCTTTAACTTCATGATCCGCCCAATAATCTGTCAATTTATTTCTGATTTCTTGGCCCATCATCCGCTGTTGAATCCATTTCTCGCTTCGCCCCATTCTTTGCCAATTCAGCCGACCACGATTAATGGATTTTTCCGGATCAATTATTTCTTGCATTCTCTCATAGCCGACTTTTGCTAACCATAATTTAATCGGCTCGGCTTTTGGGCTGGGCACCGATTGGACTAAGCGCAAAATTGTTTCCACGTCAGCCACATCAGTGTTGTAAAATTTGCCGTCTGCGGATGGCATTTTCAGTTGGTCACATTTTGTGACCAGCTCACTACCTTCATTTTTGAGACGATTCTTAAGAGTAGACCAGTAACTTTTGGCCTTTTTAAAGTCTGGTTGTTCGATTAAAACACCGATAATATCGATTATTGAAAAATACCATAATTCCTTAGCCTCATCCCAAAATCGACGGATTTTTTCCTTTTCAAAAATCGTTAATTTTTTTGATTTTTCCAACATCAATTATCCTTCCACTGCATTTATAATATGGTTTATTTCCTGACCGTTGATAGCCACTACATCTATTCTAACAGAGTCGTTCGGGTATTTACTAGTCAAGGCGCGGGCTAATGTCAATAATTTCCGCTGTTTTTGATAATTAACTTTTTCTTCAGCCAAACCATATTCTCGATTAGATTTAGTTTTAACTTCCACTAACACTAAAGTCTTTTTGTCTTGCATTAGCAAATCGATTTCACCGCAAAAAAGCCTAACATTGCGACCGATGAGTTCATAACCTTTTTTTGTCAGATATTCAAAAGCGAGATCTTCGCCTTCGGCTCCCAACTTTTTACGCGCAAATGACATATCTCATCCTAACAACAGAAAATCCCACTTTCGCGGGATTTTCTTAGTTTTAATCAATTTTAATAGAACCCGCTTATTCCGCTTTAGCTTCCAAATGGCTGGCCACAGCTTCTTCAAATTTTTCTTCGAGTTCTTTTTCTTTCGCTTCTTTTTCGGCTAATCTGGCTTCGGCTTCAGCAACTTTGGCAGCTTCAATTTTTTCAATTTCGCTTTCGCCAGTTGGTTCTTCCCAAGTTTGACCAGATTTAGTTTCCACTACTTTTTTCTTTTTCTTGCCGACTAAATCGCGCACAAAATAAAGTTTAGCCCGTCCCGGATTATAGGATTTAACTTTTTCAAATTTAACAATCAAAGGTGAGTGAATTGGAAAAGTTCGTTCAATGCCGACACCGTCGGTAACTTTGCGAACTTTGATTGAACCATCAAGACCTTGACCGTGTTTAGTGGCAATAACCAAGCCTTCAAAAGCTTGAATACGGGTTTTTGCACCTTCAGTAATCTTAAAATGAATCCGCACGGTGTCACCGACGCGAATTTCTGGAACATTTTTCTTTTGATAGGTTTTGGTTAAATCTTGAATTTCCATTTTATCCTTTTGTATTTTGAAGAATTATTTTTTACTAATTAATTTTACCATATAAATATTTTTTTGTAAAGGCAAAAAAATGTCCGGCAATCGAATGCCGGACAAAACTGTCCTTGTGGTATCCCTTAACGACGGAGTTGCGGTGGCTTCCAGCCGAATTTCGGCAACACTTCCTTATACTCATGGAAAAGGGCGAGATCACGCTTTTCCTGAGTCGTCAACTTCGGCTTGTTTTCATGGCTCAAGTCCGAACCATGTCCGATCGCTACGATCAGTGAATCCAGATCGGAAAATTCCGTCTGATGGCAAGCCAACAGCTCAAGTTGGGCCATATCGATAGCCAAAGAATTGGTATCGACCGGCAGTGGCTGCGACTTTTTCATCGACAGAGCAACGGTTTTGTCATAGGTGTCTGTCCCTTGCTCTGCCAAATCGCCGGTGCTTCGTTGAAAACTGGCCGGAATCACTCCGCCAAAACTTAGAGTAGCCATAGTTAAACTCCCTTGTCAGAATGTTGCAAAACCATATTCTATTTGTGGATTGACGCGGAGAAATCTTCTTACGGAGATAGCGAATGCATAAGCATTCTCCTTTCGAAAAAGATGGGGCTTTCTGGGGATTTTCCAAAGAATAAATTCCTTGGCAAATATTAAGTTAAGTTACAATTAATTAAATCTAACCAAAAAAATTGGTTGATTTAGTTAGATCTTAATTAACTGAAACGATGGTTTTGTTGACTTTGGAACCAGTAAACTTCATGATTTGGGTTTTTTTGAAATGTACTTTTCCAGCAACTTTGGCATACAAAGTATCATCTGCGCCCATGGCAGTACCTTCACCAGCATAAAATTTTGAACCGCGTTGGCGAATAATAATTTGGCCAGCTTCAATCACTTGTTCACCAAATTTTTTGACACCTAAACGTTTGGCGCGACTGTCGCGACCTAATCTACTTGTACCTTTTGCTTTTGTATGAGCCATAACTTCTCCGAAGAATTCTCAATTATCAGTTCTCAATTTTCAAATTTAAATGAAAACTGCCTTTAGGTAAAGTAAACTGAAAATTGGAAATTAATGTTTTATTTGATATATTGAATATACCTCATTTAACCACAAAAACCAAGGATTGTCAATATTTTGATTGGAAAATTCCAAACAAAAGGGACGGTTCTCTTTTTATATTGACATACCTATTGACTCACAGGGTTTACACAGGTATAATTGATTGTCTGATTAAAACTGACTAATCAGATACTTAACAATTAAAATGCTCATAAGGAGGGCATTATGAGAAAAGATCGATTTGATTATATCACCCAGCAAAATCAGCAAAATGCACGCGACACAAACGCCATGCTCAAATATTGTGGTTTCCTCGCTTTATCAACGCGGAAAATGAATCGGATTGCCAATAATGAACAATTATTCGCCGTAATCACAAGAGGAGAAGCCGATCTTTCAGCGATAAATCACAATAAAAACGATTTTCAATTCACGCAAGGCCTGCACGGATGCCTTTTTGAAATTGATTGCGATGGAAATAAAATTTATATCAATATTGATTCAGAAGAAAATTCAATTGTCATTTACGAATCCGGAAAACAAAAATTATCAGTTGGTTATGCCCACGGTTCGTTCAATATTATTGTCAAAGAAAATTGTTATATCAGTGAACGATACCCTCAACACGAAACCATCTTTCAAGAAACGTTAAACAGTCTGACTATTAAGCAAAAACTACATATAACCCAAATAATTGATACTCTCCCTTTACTTCAAAATAGCCTGGCCAAAGAAATCGAAACTAACTCCTTTGCCAAACAATTCCAAACTATACTCTACCCCACCCCGCCCTAGGCGCAAACCGAAGGCGGTTTTTTATTACATAGATTTTTTAAAACTTTGATTTTCCTCTAATTTTTGTTACGATAACAACAACATATGAGTCAAAAATTTGTTCACTTACACACTCACTCGCATTATTCCCTGCTCGACGGTCTTGGCAAGCTCCCGGATCTGATTTCGCGTGCCAAAGAATTAGGAATGGATACGCTGGCTTTGACTGACCACGGCGTCATGTATGGCGCGGTGGAGTTTTACAAAAAATGCCATGACGAAGGCATTAAAGCGATTATTGGCGTCGAAACTTACGTCGCGCCGCGGACTATGCAAGATAAAGATTCCAAGATCGACAGCAAACCATATCATTTGGTTTTGTTGGCCAAAAACCATGAAGGTTATCAAAATATCTTAAAAATCACGACTGTCGCGCATTTGGAAGGATATTATTACAAACCGCGAGTGGACAAGGAATTTTTAAAAAAACATAGTGCCGGCCTAATTGCTCTGTCAGCTTGTTTGGCTGGTGAAATTCCGCGAGCAATTGCCTCAGACCAAAAAGATCGAATTTATGAAGCTATCAAGGAATATCAGGATATTTTTGGGAAAGATAATTTTTATTTGGAACTGCAATATCATCCGGAACTGGCTGAACAGAAACTGGTTAATAAAGAATTGATTCGTCTATCAAAAGAATTAAATATTGGTTTGGTTTGCACCAACGATATTCATTATGTCCGCGAAGAAGATCGCGACGCCCATGAGGTTTTGTTGGCAGTGCAAACCGGTAAAGATTTTGATGACGAAAACCGGTTGTCACTCAAGGAATTTAATCTCTCGATGATTTCGCCAGAACAAATGGCCGAGAATTTTAAAGACGTACCTGAAGCTTTGGCCAATACGGTCAAAATTGCTGAACAATGTAATTTGGAAATGCAATTGGGCTTAACAATTTTACCCAAGTTTGATACGCCCGATAATTTGTCGAGTGAAGAATATTTGCGCGAGCTGTGCGAACAGGGCGCAAAAGATCGCTATGAAACTATTACACCACAGATTCGCGAACGCTTGGACTATGAACTTTCGATTATCATTAAATGTCATTTTGAAGACTATTTCTTGATTGTGCGCGATTACGTTAAATTTGCCAAAGACGCCGGCATTGTCGTTGGTCCGGGCCGTGGTTCGGCCGCCGGTTCGATTATCGCCTATGTTTTAGAAATTACCGACCTCGACCCGATTGCCTATGATTTGCTGTTTGAGCGATTTCTGAACCCGGAACGCATTTCCCCGCCTGATATTGATTTGGATTTTGCTGACGACCGTCGGGGTGAGGTGATTCAATACATTAGTCAAAAATATGGTAAAGACCACGTCGCCCAAATTATTACTTTTGGTTTGATGAAAGCGCGCATGGCCATTCGCGATGTCGCCCGCGCTCTTGGTATGGCCTACGACGACGGCGACCGGATTGCCAAACTTATTCCTCAAGGGATGACGCTCGATGAATCAATTTCCTCGGTCGCTGAACTTAAAAAAATCTATGATAATGAACCACCCTTTCGCCGCTTGATTGATATGGCAAAACGCTTGGAAAACGTCGCCCGAAATGCTGGCACCCATGCTGCCGGGGTAGTAATTTCCCAAGACAATTTAACCGATTATGTGCCGCTGCAATATCCGCCAAAAGGCGACACCAATATTGTGACTCAATATTCGATGAAATATATCGACGAAGTTGGCCTTTTGAAAGTGGATATTTTGGGGCTGGCTAACCTCACGATTATCAAAAATGCTTTGCGAATTATTAAAAAAATTGCCGAAGTGGATATCGACTTAAGCAAGATTCCGATTGATGACAAAGAAAGTTATGAGCTTTTGGCGCGAGGGGACTCTTCCGGCGTATTTCAGCTGGAATCTGACGGCATGAAACGTTATTTGAAAGAATTAAAACCAACACGGTTTGAAGATATTATTTCTATGGTTGCCCTTTACCGACCGGGTCCGATGGATTCGATTCCCGATTTTATTGATGCTAAACACGGCCGCAAAACCATCACTTATCTTGATCCCAAACTCGAACCAATTCTTTCCAGTACTTACGGTGTCATTGTTACCCAGGATCAGGTGTTGCAAATCGCCCGCCATTTTGCCGGTTTTACTTATGGCCAAGCCGATATCCTTCGTAAAGCAGTGGGTAAAAAAATCAAGAAATTGCTTGACGAACAAAAAGTTAAATTTGTTGAAGGCGCCATTAAAGAAGGTTCGGATCATCACACAGCGCAAGCGGTTTGGGACTTTATCGAACCTTTTGCCAAATATGGTTTTAACCGCGCCCACGCCGCCTGTTATGCCATGATTGCCTATCAAACCGCCTATTTGAAAGCTCACTATCCGTCGGCTTTTATGGCCGCGTGGCTAACCGCCGAACAACAAAATATTGACAAAATTGCCTTTGCCATTGGCGAATGCCAACGGATGGGCATTCAAGTTTTGCCGCCAGATGTGAACGAATCTTTTGTTGAATTTGGTGTGGTAAAAAGTACCGGCAATATTCGCTTTGGACTGGCGGCCATTAAAAACGTTGGCATGGGTGTATCCCTCGAAATTGTGGAAGAGCGAAAAAACGGTCCATATTTAAGTTTTGGTGATTTTATAACCAGACTTTCGAGCAAAGTTTTGAATAAAAAAGTAATCGAGGCTTTGGCTAAAGCCGGCGCTCTAGATCAATTTGCCGAACGAAATCAGATTGTCTTACAAATTGACATGATTTTAAAATTTATTCAAGGTTTAAATAAATCTAAAAATTTAAACCAGATGAATTTATTTGGCGATGCTTCCGCCGCGCCTTTAGCGGAGCTAAAGTTAGAGTCGGTGGAAGCCGCACCCCAAAAACAAAGATTATCTTGGGAAAAAGAACTGTTGGGCATTTATTTGTCGGAACATCCTTTGCGAGAAATCGCCGCTAAACTGGGTACGATTGGTCAATCAATCGCCCAATTAGAAACCATGAGTTCAAATGACAAGGTTCAATTTGGCGGCGTAATTAGCCAATCCCGAAAAATCATGACCAAAAATAAAGAACCAATGATGTTTTTAACGGTCGAAGATTTGACTGGCAAAATTGAAGTGATTGTTTTTCCGCGAACATTGGCCCAAAATCCAGCCATTTGGAGTTCAGATGAACCTCTGTTAATTGATGGTCGGCTAGATCGCAAAGAAAATGTGGCTAAAGTCATTGCCGCTTCGGCCCAAACTTTCGAAGAAGCACTCGCCATGCAGCCAACCGAGCAAGCGGTGACAGCCGATGACGAGAAACCTAAAAAAGCGGCGCCGGAAAAATTGATTATCACTTTAGCCAATCGCGCCCCAAAAGAAGTTTTGTTAAAAATCAAAGATATTTTAAAACAATATTTGGCCGAAGAAAATGAAGGGTTGGCAGTATATTTACGAGTGCCAAAAAATATTGGTTTTGAAGAAATCAAAACCAAAACTCGAGTGGAACTTAAATCAGCCTTAACTAAACGACTTCAAGAAGTCGTCGAAGACGGAAGTGTGGATATCGAATAGGATTTAGTTTATTTTACAATTTTTCAGTTAAATATTTATTTGTACTATTCTGCAATTTTTCAATCTTTTTTCGTCTATTTTCGATCTTTTTTATATCTTCTTCAGGCCTCAAATTTTCTGGTTTGATTCCTCTTTCAATTAAAGTTTTTCTTGTCGCATGGCTATTAGCCATAACTTCACTTTCGAGTTTAGGAATACCAACCAAATTCTTTTCTCTGATATTGTGATCTGTCATTGCTAAAGCAAAATCTTTTGCACGAAGTTCGACATGACTATCAAAATCAGCCAGAGCTCGATGTTTTGGAATATTTCTTTTTATCTTCAAATCGATAGCATCAATTCCGCCATAAAGCGCCTTGATATGTTTATTTTTAAAAGTTGCGAATTCTATTGGTAATTTTATACCGCGCTCGTACACAGTTTGTTCGATTGTTTCTTCGGTTTCTTTTAGCTTATATCTAGCTTCGAGTCTTTTATCTTCTTCAATTCGTTGTTCGTTTATTTCCTGTCTGCGAGTCTGAATCGCGAAATAAGTCTGCGCGAAAGCAATTTCCGGTTTTCTGGGATCACCGTTTTGAGCTATTAAATAACAAGCGTAACGAGTGAGTAAAAAATCTTCAATTTCTCTTTGACTACCTGATCCAAGAACAACCATTTTGCCGGCGCCGGCAAAATGGTCTAATACGTTTTGGCTACTATTTTCGCATGATGATTTTGCCCTATCGATAGCTTTTAAAAAAGTTGACCACTTTTTATAGCCCAACATCGGCATTAAATCTCTGGCCGTCCAATATTCAATATCTTGCTCAACCCGTCTAATTTTTTCCAGTTCTTTTTGAATAATAATAATTTCGTCTGACATAGTTCTCCTTGATTTTTTCTTTTATGAAGCTCCATGAGCTAAACCGCTCGAGGTTTTACGCTTGCTTATGAACTATTACTTTTATTCTAATCCTAAAAACCTCGACTCACAAGCCAATTATAATATCAATTGACACAAAGCCGAATTTGCCTTAATCTAAATATATAAGGAGAGAAAAATGAGCGAGAATGTCGAACCACACAAACCATCGATTAAGAATACACTTGATCTAAAAGTAGCTGCCACTTTGAGTTACTTTTTTTGGCTCGTAGGCGGAATTGTATTTTTTGTCACCAGTAAAAATCCTTATGTTCGGTTTCACGCCATGCAATCGATTCTGTTTAATGTCGCCATGGCCGCTATTTACATTGCCGTGATGATTCTTGGTTTTATCTTATGGTTTTTACTTGGACCATTTTTGTATTTACTCTGGGCGGCCATCTTTGCCACTTGGATTATTTTAATGATCAAGGCCTATCAAGGCGAAAGTTTTAAACTGCCAATTATTGGCGATTATGCCCAAAAATTAGCTAAGAAATTTTAAAAAGGATTTTATGAAAATATCAATTTATTCAACCTTAAGTTGCCCGTGGTGTACGCTGGCCAAAAATTATTTCAAAGGCAAAAATATTCCGTTTGAGGATTTTAATGTTGGACTCGATCAAGCCAAAGCCAAAGAAATGATTGATCTTTCCGGTCAAATGGGCGTACCGGTTATTAAAATCGACGACGAAATAATCGTCGGCTTTGACAAAGCCAGAATCGAAAAAATACTCGAAAAAAAATAATTAAACCATATGTTACCACCTCCAAGGTGGTAATCTGGTCTATTGAGAGTTCAAGTGAGCTTTGTATTTTTTGTGTAGATCAATAATGCGTTCTTGGACAAAATGAGGATTACTAATATCATGAATGGCAATCATCGAAACCTCATCGCCGACCGTGGAAACATTGACATCGCCATAATTCATCAAGGTTTTTCTCATGCCATGAATTTCATAATTAACGTTAATGGCATTATCTAATTCGGTTTCGGAAACTTTACGACTAAACAAACCTTTTTGGTCGATTTTGATAATCCGTTGATTGGTCAAAACAAATAAATCGTGAGTGTAGCTAAACCAGGCAATACTGCCATAACTAATTATAAAAGCCACGGCAATAATCGAAAAATAGATGATAAAAATCGGCCAGCCGAAAATCAAAATCAAAATCCAAGTCCCGATTAAAACCGCGTACAAAACTAAAAACGGATTAAATAGAACCCACGGATGGCGCCGCATTTGCAGTACTACGATTTCATCTGGTCGTTGATTGTCAACCTCGAGTTCTTTTTCTGATTTTTTCATTTTGCTCACTTCCATAATTTAGTAAAAAATGGCAAGATGGTGCCGACGATTAAAACCACAATTACTAGTACAAAAACGGCTTTTTGGATTTTTTTCTTATACACTTTTACCTCGCTTCTTCCATTCTAATACAATTAACAAAATTGCTAAAGCGCCCATGACTAAAAGTAACCAGATAATCGCTTGGATTTTGCCAGCGGTTTGGCTAAAGATGGCAATGCCGCCAAAAATGGCCGAAATTAAATAAAGCATTAAAACCGCTTGACGCTGGGTCAAACCCGCGGCTAAAAGTCGATGATGCAAATGAAATTTATCAGCCTGAAATGGTGAATGACCGGTAAAAATGCGGCGCAAAGCGACCCAACCAACATCCAAAACCGGAATGCCTAAAACTAAGAAAGCGGTTGCCACTTTTCCACCAGAGATAACGGCTAAAACACCGAGTAGATAACCTAAAAACATACTGCCAGAATCGCCCATAAAAATCTTGGCCGGATTAAAATTCCAGGGAATAAAACCCAAGACGGAACCGGCAAAAATCAAAGCTAATAAAGCGGCGGCGTTTTGTCCCAAAGATAAACTCAAAAAGAAAATACTAATGGCGGCGATAACTGAAACGCCACTAGCCAGGCCGTCAAGTCCATCGAGAAAATTTAAAGTATTAATCATCAACACAATCCAGAAAACTGTCAGTAAATCCGCCCAAACCACAAAATTAAAAGTCTGATGAAAAAGTTGGAACGGAATCACCCAGTTGGATAATTCGATATGGAGCCCAGCAGGCAGCCGAATATAATTTATGGTCAAACCAAAAACTACCACAATCGTCGCCGCGACAATATGCCAAAGCAGTTTAAAAATCGGTTTAATGCCACGAATATCATCAAAAATACCGACAATCAGCAGAACGAGCGCGCCGAAAATTACCCCAACTAATTTCAAATCAAAAATATAAAATTTGGTGTGATCGAATTCCAAGCGATGGCTAGCCAAAACATAACCTAAAGTTGTGAGCAAAAAGGCAATCACAATCGCCACACCACCTAAACGCGGAATCGCTTTAGTATTAACCCGTCGTTCATTAGGCTGATCAAAAATGCCCAAATGTTCGGCGATTAATTTAACTGAATAAGTTAAACCGCAAGTCATTAGCGCCGCGATAATAATTGGAGCAATATAGGTTTGAATCATTTTATTTTTTTATGTCTTTTTTAATTCTTTTTAAAATTTCTTCAGCTTCTTGTTCCGGTGTTTGGGTCGCATCGATTATTTGCCAAGAGCCGAAAACTTTTTTGTTTGATAACTCGTCATACAATTCGCTGGTTTTTTGGTATAATTTTTTATCTTTTTCGTGACGGTCGCTGGCTCTCGCCTCTTTGTTTTTACGCTCAAAGGCGACTTTCCAAGGAAGTTGTAAATAAAAAATTCGATCTGGCTTTTCCAGTTCAAACAATTTCGCCATGGCTAAACCTTTTTTTAAAGGGAAACCGTTGGCGCCTTGAAAAACCAAAGTGCAAGGTAAATAGCGGTCAACAATAACCACTTTTTGGCGTAATTTTTGAATTCGGGCTTTTTCGGCCACCATTTGACCAATAAAGGCAATAAATTGCGTTTCGGAAGTCATTTCGATTTTAGAGTCCAAAAAATCGTAAATATCGCGACCGAAAGGAAGACTTGGTACTGGATATTTTAAACTTTCAAACGGAATTTTTTCTTCGGTTAAACGTTTTTCTAAAGCGCGGCGTACCACGCCGCAACCTGCCCCATCGATTCCCTCAATCGTGTAAAACAAAAGGCCTCCTACCTCTTTACTTTTCCCCAACCTTTTTCGTAGATAACGGTTTCGTCAAGTAAATCATAGTCCAAAATCTCATCTTCAGTCAACCAAATTTTCATTTCTTGTTGCGCTTCTTCAACCGATCCGGAAGCATGAACTAAAGTATGAATTGGTCGCTCGAGTGCGTCGGCCAAATCATAACTTTCCATTGAGTAATCACCGCGAATTGAACCAACGTCAGCGACTAAACAGTTGGTAGCGCCAGCGGTTTTGCGACCCATGGCCACGGCGTGTGGTCCTTCCCAAACAGTGACTAAAAGCGGACGATCAGCAAAATGTTCAATCAAGCGTTGGCGAATAAGTTGAGCGGTTTCAATCGCGGTTTTTCCGGTATCAATACCTTTTTCTTGATAACTTTTCAAAGCTTTTTCACCAGTCGGAATAAGCCAGGACTCATCGTCTGGATAATGTTTACCAACCTGTTCAGCGGTTGGGGCAATTAATTTGCAAGCAACTAATTTTAAGCCACGACGTTCAAAGCGGTTCATAAAATCGCCGATCAAATGGCGTTGGATTGATTCTGGTTTAATAAAAACCACGGTGCGTTCGGTGTTTTTGTTTGACATGTTTTCCTTTATTTAAAATTTTTTAATATTTCTTTAAACTTTTCATCGTCTTTGTATGGACCGACGATGGCCAAATTCAAATTGGCTGGAATAAAAAATTCTTGAGCCATTTGGCGAATTTCTTCACGGGTAACTTTTTCGTATCTACCAGCCACCACTTCCGGATCTTCAATCTTATTCCATAATAATTCTTGTTCAGCCAAAAAGTCGGCGACAGCCATTGATTCTTCCAAATTCAAATATAAATGACCTTTTAAGTTTTCGCGGGCGCGGCTTAATTCTTCGTCGGTAATCAAATCTGTTTTTAATTTTTCAACTTCGGCTAAAATGACCTTAATCGCCTCTTTAATTCGATTTAAATCAACGCCAGCCGAAACTGCCCAAAACCCGGCATCTTGAAATTCGTATTGATCGGCATTGATGTAATAGCAAAGTCCCCGCTTTTCTCGAACCTCAATAAAAAGTCGGCTAGACATCATTTGACCCATTAAATTAGTTAAAACTTTCAGAATCGGACGGCGGTCATCGGTTCGTTCGATTGAACGAAAACCTAAAATAAAATTGGCTTGATCGGTTGTCTTTTCAAAAATTTTGACAGCCGGTTCGGTTTGGGCTTCGGTAACTTTTGCAAACTCGTTTTTTTGGGTTTTTGGTAATTTGCCAAATTTTTCTTCAACCGCTTTTAACCAATCAACCGAGTCTTTACCACCAGCAATGGCGACGACAATGTTTTCCGGCGTGTAAAATTTATTTTTGTAGGCCACCATTTTCTCGCTCGTCATATTTTTGATAATATCTTTTTCACCAGCAATATTTCGGCCCAGCGGTTGATCTGGATAAACTAATTCTCTGGCAACCAAATCAACTTTGGCTTTTGGATCATCATTATACATATTAATTTCTTCAATAATAACGCCTTTTTCCTTAGCCAGTTCTTCGGCATCGAATTTGGAGTTCAAAAGCATATCAGTTAAAACATCAAAGCCCAAAGTAAAATGTTCCGAAGGCACGCGCACAAAATAGCCGGTATATTCTTCGCCGGTATAGGCATTATAACCAGCACCAACACTGTCAAGTTCGCGAGAAATGTCCAAAGTGGTTGGTCGTTTTTCGGTGCCTTTAAAAAACATATGTTCCAAAAAGTGCGAGATCCCGTTTTCGGTTTTGTCTTCATAGCGACTACCAACGCCAAACAAAACCAAGGCGGTCACCGCTTTTGTACTCGTAACCGGCGCCGTAATTACTCTTAAACCATTATCTAAAGTTGTTAGTTGGTAATTTAACATATTTTTCCTCTGATTTGTTATTTTGTCATTGCGCGCATGAATGGCAATTCAAGCGCGGCAATCTTTAATCTGATCACATTTAAACTTAATATACTCGCCTTACCGGATATTTTCAAGAGAGAAAAAGACAACAAAAAATCAGCTCGTTGAGATGTTAGCTGATTTTTTGAAAATTTCTATTTTGAGTTCTTATTTAGCAAGTGGCTTCGACAACTGAACCATCAGGGGCAATCGTATATTCAGTTTCGATCGCTTCGAGCTCTTCTTCTGGAAGTTGCTCGGCTACTGGGCAATTAAATTCTTTGTTCATTTTTTCCTCTCCTTAACGCTTTGTTATTTTTTAAGCATTATAGTATTGTAACAAATATTTCAGCTCTTGTCAATAGTTAGGCATATGTTATATGATTAAAATGGACAGTAAAAAGCACTAATCAAAAAGGAAGGAAGTCTTATGGCTAATCTAAAAGTCTCGTTGGAAAACATTATTCCACTGACCGAAGCACGCGATCATTTTTCGCAAATCGTCAACGAAGTTTTGCGCGACAAACTTTACATCTTAACTAAAGGTGGCAAACCGGCTGTGGCTGTGATTGATGTCCGATATCTAGAAAGTTTAACCGGCGGTTCAATCAATTCGGTTAATATTGAAAAAGAAATTTCCAAAGATCCATCCCGAGTTGGTCGTACACCAATGATTCCGGTCGCTAATTCCCAACAAAATCAACCTTCGGCGCCCAGTTTTAATCAAAACAAACCGACACCGCCAATTCCACCAACTTTCAACAGTATTCCAAAACCGGTTTTTACACCAAGTAATCAAAATTCAGCTAGTTCCACTAATAATCAAGCGACTAATATTCCGCCAAAAATTAATTTTCAACCAGTTTCACCCAAACCAGTCACTTTAACGCCGTCACCAAGTTCTAGTAGTTCTACCCCACCAGCTACTCCGATACCAAATCCAATTTCAGTGCCAACACCAACACCAGCGCCACAATCCAAACCTTGGACACCGCCGGCATCGAATCCAATTCCAACTCCAGTTGCCATTCCAGCACCAACGCCTTCACCAGTTTCAACTCCAACCCTACCGACACCAACACCGACTGAAAAACCAGCTTGGGCCCCAGCACCACCAGCGACATCGCAACCGACTCCAGCGCCAGTAAATCCGGCACCAACCCCAATTCCGCCAACTCCACCAACACCGATGCCAGCACCAGTTGCGCCAACTCCAGTTACTCCTGATAATTCGATTAATATTTCCACTCCAAATCCGATGGGGCAAACGCAACCTCAACCAGTCAGTAGTCCAATTACGATTGATTCCAACCCAACCAATACCCAATCTAATACACCAATGCCAGCCGCGCCGATTATATCTGGTAGTGGTTTAACTAGTAGTCCAACAATTCCCAACAATAATTCTGGCAGTTCAATTGATGTGATCCAAACTCCAGAAGACACTCAATTTAATTCCGGTCAAAAAAATCCAACTCCAGCGGGAGGTAATGACGACTTAGATGACATGGCATTAGATTAGAAGTATGAATCAAGAAGTATGAAAAATGGATACCAAAAAAGCGCCGATGGCGCTTTTTTGAAATATTTAGAATTGATGACAAATTATTTTTTTCGGCTATTTCTAATATGTCGCCAGATATACCAAACAATTCCCAAAATAAGCAAAGCTAAAATTGCCCAGTCAAAACCATGAAAATAAGTTCGAAGCGATTCCCAATTTTCGCCTAGCTTAAGACCTAAATAAGCTAAAGCCACGCACCATGGAAAAGAACCAATAAAAGAATATATAATAAATCGTTGAAAATTCATTTTGGTAATCCCAGCCGGAAAAGAAATAAAAGTCCGAATAACTGGTAAAAGTCGGCCAACTAAGACTGTCACCTCACCGTGTTTGGCAAACCATTTTTCGGCCAAATTTAAATCATGATGGGAAATTAAAATATATTTGCCGTATTTTTCGATTAGCGGACGACCACCAATCATTCCAATCCAATAAGAAAGACTAGAACCTAAAACGCAACCGATGGCGCCAGCAAGCCCAGCCCACCAAATGTTCATTGTGCCCAATGCCGCTTGAAAACCAGCAAACGGCATAATCACTTCTGAAGGCAGTGGAATATTCATCGACTCGATGGCCATTAGCAAAACTACTCCGCCATAACCAAGCGAAGTAATAACCGACATAATCCAGTTAGCAATTGCCGATAAAATAATTGTTGCCATAAATTTAGATATATCCGAAAATTGTAAAAACTAGCAAAGTAATTAGAGTTGCGCCGGAGGCGCCGAAAATTGTTTGCCAAACCGTATGGCGCTTGCGATAAATTCTGGACCAGGCTAGTGGCAATAAAATCAAATACAACCACCAAAATTGCGCGCCAAAAATCACTACCGCAATCGTGGCAATCGAGGCAAACATAGCTGTGTGAACACTAATTTTCCACCATTGAGTTACAATTCCAATCATTAAACTGTTTACGGCATAAATAATCGAAATCATAAAAATCGGTCTGGCAGCATGAAGATAAAATAAAATCACTGAGCCAACAATCGAGGAAATGGCCGTCAGCATCAAAGGCGTTTTGCGTTCATTAGGATCAGCCATATGAATATCAGTAATTTTGCGCGCTTCCAATAGCCATAGAATATAAAGTCCCGGTAAAACCAAGGCAAATAAGAAGAATGTTATCATCCAAGGCAAAAACTGACCAAAATTATTCGAATATTTGTAGACGATCAAGACAATAAAAATCGCCGCCGCCACATAAGGACTAAAAATCGCCGAAATACCAAAGGCAATGTAATTTAACAAACTTCGTTCTGATGTTTTCATGCCAATTTTACTTTCTTCGCCAACTTAATTACAAAATCGTAAACAATATTTAAAGGTTTGTCGAAAAGATAAACGAGATAGGATGTCAAAATGCCAATGCCAGCGCCGGCAATTACATCGGTTGGCCAATGCAGTCCAGTGGCCACTCTAAAAGTCGAGTTAATAATCGCTAAAATGAAGAAAATAATACCGAGTTTTTTGTTACCGGAAAAGTAAAACGAAGCGGCAATGGCAAAAAAGACCGTCGCATGATCCGACGGAAAAGAATAATCCGGTCGATGAAACAAAAGTTCTTTAATACCGCCAGTATCGGTTGGTCTGGCTCGGTGAATAAATTTACCAATCGTATGAGCAATGGCAAAAAAAGCCACTCCGGCCGAAATCAATGCACGCAGCGCGGTTTTTTTGGCTTTCAAATCATAAAGCCAGAGCCAAATTAAAGCGATTGGCAAAATATAAATCAAATATTCGGCAAAAATTTTATTTAAAAATCCCCAATTTCTGACAAAATTATTTAGCCACAGCAAAATTTTTAGGTCAATGCCTTGAACAAAATTATTCATAGTTAATATAACTGTAACAATAAAAAAATCTTTTGACAAGATAGCTTTTGCGTCGCATAATAAATAGTGATTATGACAATCAGCAAATATATTACTCAATTCTTGGAATACCTAGAAATCGAGCGCGGCCGCTCGCTTTTGACGGTTAGAAATTACGATCGCTATTTGCAAGAATTTGCTTATTTTGCCAAAACTAAAGAAGTGGAAGCGCCGGACAAAATCGATTTAGAATTAGTTCGCCAATATCGATTATTTCTAAACCGCAAAGGGCTCGGTATTGCCGTTTATGAAGACCGGTTGAGCGAAGCGAATAGGCTGGCTAGGGAGGCCGAGAATAAATGGCAATCCGAGCCCGGAGCGCCAAGTAGAAAAAGTGATTTGGGCAAGAAAACCCAAAACTATTATTTGATTGCCTTGCGCAGTTTTTTTAAATTTTTAGCTAAAAAAGATGTAGTAACCTTGGCGCCAGAAAAAATTGAATTAGCCAAAACTGACGAACATCAAATTACTTTTTTAGATAGCGATGAGTTGGAAGATTTAATCAGCAAACCCGATCTTTCCACGCCGCAAGGCCGGCGCGATAAAGCCATTTTAGATCTTTTGTTTTCGACAGGACTACGCGTTTCGGAACTTTGTAATTTAAAAAAAACCGATATCAATCTCGAACGCTCGGAATTTTCTGTCAAAGGCAAAGGTGGCAAAGTTCGGGTAGTTTTTTTGGATCAAGAATCAAAAAAATCGCTCCAATACTATCTGGACCGCCGCCACGACAAAGGTGAGTTTTTATTTATTTCTTATGGCCATACCAATTCCGACCAAGGTCAACTAACAGCAGACCAAGACCAACCGATTTCTCCCCGCTCGGTTCAACGGATGATTCAAAAATACGCGCATCAGGCTGGCATTACCAAAGAAGTGACGCCTCATGTTTTAAGGCACAGCTTTGCCACCGATTTGCTGATGGGCGGTGCTGATTTGCGCGCCGTTCAAGCGCTCCTGGGGCACTCATCAATCACCACCACCCAAATTTATACGCACGTGACCGACCAACATTTGCAAGACGTCCACCAGGCTTTTCATGGCCTGAATAATCAACATCAACAAGAAGAAATTTTAGAGGAGGAATCAAACAATGAATGTTACGATAGACCCAACAAACCAGGGCAAAATATCGACTAATCTTATTTTTAAAAAAGTTAGTTGGCCACCAATCATTCTTCTGGTTATTAGCAATCTTGTCCCGCTTTTTGGTGTAATATTCTTACATTGGACTGCCGGACTAATTATCTTGGTTTATTGGTTCGAAAATCTAATCATCGGTTTCTTTAATATTTTAAAAATGAATAAAGCCTCTGGTCCGATTAATTGGGCTGAAGCTAATACCGAAGAAATTACCATAAACGGCAAAACTATTGAACCCAATCAATCTAAGGTAGTCCTTATCAAATTTTTTATTTCTAACTATATTTTATTTTGCTTGCTCCATGGAATATTCTTAGCCGTAATGATTTTTGCTGGAATCATTAATATTCCTAAATTTAATTTGGCTATGATTTTGTTTCCAGCTATTTCCTTGATTATCAGCCATGGCTATTCGTATTTCGCAAATTTTATTGGCAAAAAAGAATACACTCAAGTCGCTCCCTATAATCAACTATTTAAACCTTATTCTAGAGTTATGATTTTCCAAGTGGTAATTATTTTCACCTGGTTCGCAATTGGCAACCGAATAGATTCGTCAATTTTTGCTGTTTGTTTATTAGTCGGAATCAAAATTTTAATCGATGTTTTGTCTCATATTTTTGAACATAAAAGTTATAATAATGTTAATATTACTCAAGCACCTTGACTTTTGGTTTGATTCGGCCTAGAATTGAACCAAATCTTGCAACTTAAAAAAGGAGGGTTGCGATGGGCACAATTCCGATTATTTACCAAATTTTGTTTGCTGTGGTGGCAGTTATCGCTGCTATCGCTTTGGCACTTTTTATGGCCTGGATTTTCCGAAAGGATAATAGCCTTAAAAAAGGAGCTAATCGATGATTAATAATATCACGATCATAATTATTGGTTTAGTAATCCTTGTAATCACGGCAGTCGCCACCGGATTATATTTCTTCGCAAAGAAAAGATCTTAACATTCTCCCGCCTACCGGCGGGTTTTTTAAAACAATTTTTCGTCTTTACAGCCAAGATTAAGAATGCGATAATTTCTGTATATGAACGATAAATATTTGGTCATTGTCCCAACCTACAATGAAAAAGACAATATTTCCGACCTGATTGAAGCGATTTTAGAGCAAAGCGATAAAATCGATATTTTGGTTGTCGATGATAATTCGCCCGATCAAACCGCGGTTTTGGTGGAAAAATTGCCACGATTTAATGAGCGGATTTTTTTATTAAAAAGAAAAGAAAAACTTGGTCTTGGTACTGCTTATTTGGCTGGTTTTGGCTGGAGTTTAGAAAAAAATTATGATTATTCGATCTCTATGGACGCGGATTTTTCGCACCCGCCAACAGCACTTTGCCAAATGCTAAATTTAAGTGATAAAAATAAAAATAATATTATTCTTGGTTCACGCTATATCCCAGGCGGAAAAATTATCGGTTGGAAATTTAATCGTTATCTAAATAGCTATCTGGCTAATTTTGTCACTCGATTAATGCTAGGACTACCTGCTCACGACGCTACTGCCGGTTTTAAGTGTTATCCGCGAATTTTCATTCAGTCGCTCGATTTTAATTCGATGTTAGCTCACGGCTATGCTTTTCAAGTGGAAATGTTATGTCTGGCCAAACAAAATAATTTTAGTGTCACTGAATTTCCAATCACTTTTCACGATCGCCTGGTTGGTGAATCAAAAATTTCTGGCGAACTAGTTAAATCTGCCAAAATCGTCTGGCAATTATTTTTACGCCAAACCTGGCCAAAACAATTTTTGAAATTCTGTTTAGTCGGTTTATTTTGCGCTCTTATTGATATTGGCGTTTTTTATCTGGCCAAACTTGCTTTGCATGCCGACAGCCAAAGTTTAAAACAAATCAGTAAAGCCATTTCTTTTTTGGTTTCGGCTAGCGCTTCTTATTATTTAAATCGAACTTGGACTTTTGCTTCACAAGAAAAAGCGATTTTAAGTCAAGCGACCAAATTTTTAATTGTCAGTTCTGTCGGTTTAGCATTAAATAATCTATTTTTCTTTATTTTGACTGGAATTCTAAAATTATCAGATATTTTAGGCTTGATTTTGGCTATCGGTATAGTCATGTTTTGGAACTTTTTTGGCAACAAACTCTGGGTTTTTAAAAATGTGGTAAAATAAAAAAGTAATTAATAGTGGTTAATTGTGATTTGTAGTGATTTTTGTATTTTCAAACAATCACCATAAATCACCATGAATCACTTAACCACTAAATTTTTTCATTTTCTTAAAAACAATTGGGCAATTATTTTAATTACCTTAGCTGGTTTAATTTTACGACTTTGGGATTTGAAATTTCCTAAAACCGTCGTTTTTGACGAAACTTATTATGCCAACGAAGCCCATCGTTATCTTTTAAACCAGCCTGGTTTTGATGTTCATCCATCGTTGGGGAAAATTGTGATTGCTATTAGTATCAAGATTTTTGGTTTTAACTCTTTTGGTTGGCGAATTTTACCCGCGCTACTTGGTAGCGCCATTTTACCTTTAACCTATATTCTGACCCAAAAAATCTTTAAGAATAAAAATGTTGCTCTGATTACTTGTCTTTTAATTTTACTTGACGGCCTTTTTTTGGTTGAGGCGCGAACCGCGCTTCTTATGAATATCTTGCTATTTTTTACCCTGATTGCCACAATTTTTGCGGTTGATTTTATGCAAAAACCTGTACCAATCAAATTGATTCTAGCCAGCATTTTCTTTGGCTTAGCCGCCGGCACCATGTGGCTGGTTGCTCCGATTTTAGCGATTGTGGCTGTTTTTGTGTTCAAGAAGAAAAAACTACCAATCTGGTTGGCAATTAGTTCAGTTTTAATTATCGTCGGAATTTATTTGGCTAGTTTTCTCTTTAACCGTTACGCTCAAGGTTATGAAACTTACTGGCAATATATTGTCTGGTGGCATAAACAAACCATGTGCTTTCATCTAAATTTAAAGGCCACGCACCCCTATGCCTCGCGCTGGTGGAGCTGGTTGTATCTTGGACGACCAGTTTGGTTTTATTTTGATTTTAGTCCGGCCAAAGCCAAAATTTATGGTATCGACGCGATTGGCAATCCAATTATATGGTGGACAGCTTTACCGATTTTTCTTTATTCGATTTATTTTAGCATTAAAAACAAAATGCAAACTTTCGCTTTGCCGATTGTAGTTTTTATTGGCTATTATTTTACCTGGTGCTTTGCTTCTCGACTAGAATTTCAGTATTATATTTTCCCAGTTTTGCCATTTTATTTTATGATTTTAGCTTACTTTTTAGATAAACTTTACAAACAAAATCAATATATATTTTGGTTCTATTTCCTGGTTGTCGCCGCCTGTTTTATTCTTTACTTACCTGTTCTTATTGCCCTACCAATTTCCCAAAATTATTTTAACCATTTATTGTGGTTTAAAAGTTGGGTCTAAAAAATCGGAGGAAAACTCCGATTATTTTGGTCGATGGTAAATAGGAAAAAGTTGGTTAATTGTTCGTTCAATCTCTGACCAGTTTTTAGTAATGTAAATTCTGGGATGAATCCATCTTGGAACAGTGTTCCAAAGATAGTCGTCAGGTTGAAACAAAATCGCATTGATGCCAATTTGCGCCGTGCGCTCGACATACAAATAACGATCGTCAACCAGACAATCAACTTTTAGCTCTTTACAAAGTTCGCTTTTACAGATTCGCCGACCGTCAATTTCATGATCCACTATAAAATGCAGATCTTCCGGCGCAAAAATTCCGGGCAAAAATTTTTCGTTCCAATCTTCGGCCCACTCTCGACGATCTGGTGTCCACCGCGCTGTAATTACAATCAATTTGTGATGGCGCTCTTTAAACCGAGTTAGAACATCAAAAACACTGTGAATTGGCGGTAAATTTCGGGCAAAATCTGATTGAGTATAGCGTACAACCAAGGCCAGCGCTTCTTCCAGACTACAACCCAAAACCTTTTCCAAATGGTAATCAGTGTAATCTTTCAGAGTAAACTTTGTCCGATGAATCAGATTGTAAAACTTCAAAATATTTGACGCAAATGGATAAATAACATCATCCAAGTCAAAAGCTATAGTTGCCATCGCTTCCCCCTTTTTCTGTATCTTCGCGATATTTTTAATCATATTTAAAGTGCTCACCAATGTCAAATTGATGTTGATAAACCATTTTACTAACCTCGTAGGTTAGTAATTTCGGTTAAGCCGAGAACTTATTTTCCCTTAATCAAATCTTTGTAAGCATTAAAGGCTTGACGAACGCCACCTAAAGTCGCCGAGCTGCCGCTATTATTCGCTTTAATCAAACCGTAATAATCAACATAGCCGGCGCTAAAAGTGTTGTCGACTAATTCAAAATGATAAAAACCTTTAACCCAATTGCGATTTGCCCAGGCCCAGTTGGCCGTATTAGTTAAGAAACTGGCTTGAGCCGCTTCGTCCACATTAGTTTTATGCTTGTCATCAGATCCAGCCGTCGGCATCGTACTAACTTCCATAAAGGTTAAAGGTTTACCAAAAGTTTGCAATTTATGATAAACCGTTTCGGTACCATTAATTTTCTTAGCCGAAAAACTGCCCATCCAACTATACCAATCAATTCCAATCATATCGAAATTAACGCCGTCAGCGACCAACCGATCTAAAAAGCCGGTGTGAATCCAACTAATTGTGACTATTTTCTTCGCACTCGAGTCGCCTTTGCTAATCCCATCAGACAAACCTTTAATATAATCGCGCACTTGGGTATATTTGGTATTATCAAAATCCGATGGACTAACTCCGGATTTACCGCTAATCAAAGATTGGGCGCCGCCCTCGTTAGCTAACTGATAATAATCGACATTGCCACCAACCGCGCCGGTAATCAATTTGGCATCGTCTAAACCTTGCTGGTAAAGATTAGAATTGCCTTTATTTGGATTATGCTCGATCACTAACAAGGTTTTTAGACCGTTTGATTTTAAGGCGCCGATGATTTGGCTATTGCGGCCAGCCGGATCAGAATTGTCATAATCCCAGTTAATTCGAGCCCAACCGACACCTAAATTATTAGCTTGATCGATTTGTTGTTGCCAGGTTTTGCCGCTATATTTACCTAAAACATTTGGACGCATAGTTACACCCCATTGAAAGGCTGGGCTGAAACTTGGACCACTGGCCACCGCCGCTTGAACCGGAGTTGAAGTTGGGCTCGGTTTTGGACTGGCACTAACTGAAACTGTTGGTTTGGGACTAGTGCTTGATGAAATTGATGGCGTTGCCACACTGGTTGGCGAAATATCGGCTATTGGAGAATCTACCGATTGAGCCGCAACATCATTTGTACCTTTAACCGCTTTAGTCATAAAAAAACGATTTCCAGCAAAAACGCAGCCGCCGACAAAAGCCAAACCTAAGACAACTAAAATAATAGTTAGAAATGTTTTGTTCATATTTTCCTTTAAATCCATTATATCGATATTATGATCATCATTCAAACTAAACCATATGATTTATATTAAAAAATCCGGCGGGGGCCGGAAAAATTTAAGTTGATAAAATTAAAGTCTTTTAACAAAGCGGCAGCGTTCCGCGAAAATCATCATGCAACAACTGCGGTCACTGATCATGACAGTCAAAATTCGATATTTTCCACCAATCTCTACGATACCTTTGACACCTTTAGAATTAAGATTGTCAGGCAAAGACAGAAAATTGGCCAAATGAGTCAGAAGGATCCCGTGATCAAAATTAATCAGATATCGTTGACGTAGCTTGGCGCCAGTCTGATCGTAGAAACATAGTTCTGTGAATTGACTTGACCCTTGGTTAATCGCCACCGAGTGAGAATTAAAATCAATCAAATTTTTGAGGATTAACCTGATTAACTTTGGATATTCCAAAGTCAAAACTCGGCTCTCATGCAAATCTTCAAGGGAAACAGCTTTAGGTTTATCTAATGTACTCGTGACCATAACTTCCTCCTTAAAAACGACATGGTTAGTATACCTTAAAATTTGAGTTTAGTCAAGGATAAAAATAGCATCAGTCTTTCATTTTAACAATTTTTCAGGTATAATTAGGATAAATAAAAAAGGAAATCATATGAGTTTAAAAATCGGCATCGTTGGACTACCAAATGTAGGTAAAAGCACACTTTTTAACGCTTTAGTCAAAGGTTCGCAGGCAGCCGCCGCGAACTACCCTTTTTGTACCATTGAACCTAATATCGGCATTGTGGAAGTTCCCGACGAGAGACTCGCAAAATTAACCGAAATTTCCAAATCCAAAAAAACCGTTCCGGCCGTGGTGGAATTTGTCGATATTGCCGGTTTGGTTGCCGGCGCCAGCAAAGGTGAAGGTTTGGGTAATAAATTCCTGGCCGCTATTCGCGAATGCGACGCCATCGCCCAAGTCGTGCGATTTTTTGAAGACTCAAATATCACTCACGTAGCCGCCGAAGTTAATCCGGAAAGCGATATTAAAACCATTGAAACCGAATTGCAACTCGCCGATTTAGCTACTGTCGAAAAACGCTTGGAAACAATCGAAAAAGATATTCGTGTTGGTGACAAAGCTGCACCAAAAATCAAAGAAATTTTAACTAAAATTAAAGGTTTGTTAGACGCTGGCGAAAATGCTCGAGTGGCTAATTTGTCAGATGATGATGCAAAGCTAATCAAAGAATTAGGGTTGATGACTTTAAAACCAATGCTCTATATTGCCAATTGCAGTGAAGACCAATTATCTGATGTCATTGCGAATCCGCAGATGAAGCAATCTAAGATCGCCACGGCCGCCAGCCTCGCGATGACAAAAGGAATTGATTTTATTCCGATTTCAGCCAAGATCGAATCGGAATTGAACGAATTAGATGATACCGAGAAAAAAGAATATTTGCACGAGCTTGGGATTGAAAGTTCCGGACTCGATAAACTAATTAAAAAAGCCTATGAAATTTTAGGGCTAATCTCTTACTTAACCTCTGGCGAGCAAGAAACGCGGGCTTGGACAATTAAAAAAGGTTGGACAGCGCCGCAAGCCGCCGGTGTGATTCATGGTGATTTTGAGCGTGGTTTTATTGCCGCCGAAGTCATAAAATATGATGATTTTGTCGCTAACGACGGTTGGACCAAATGCCGTGAAAAAGGTCTCATCAAAACCCAAGGCAAGGAATATATTGTTGCTGACGGCGATGTTATTCTCTTTCGTTTTAATGTCTAACTTCTCTAGACCTCTTGACATTTCCTCCAAGATAGCGTAAGCTAGTCATTAGTTAATCGCTCATTTTATAAAGGAGGAAATGTAATGTTGGGAATACAAGAAAAACCAACAGTAAACATTGTAGCAACACAAGTCGAAGAAGAATTGCCAGCCAATATTGTAGTTGTAATTGACGCTCGTCAATTAAGTCGAATTGGATGTCGTTTGGGTATCAAATTTGATTTTCAAAAATTAGCAAACTATCTTGCTGGCGATGATGAATTAGTTGAAACCATTGCCTTAATCGAGGTTGATGGCACAGAAAAAAGTGGTTTTGTTAATATGCTTCGAAATCAAGGTATAACGGTTTTAATACATAAACGTTATACCCCAATCAAAAAGATTTTGGAACAGGTTGTTTTAGAAAGTATTGAAAGATATAATGATGAAATTGATACTTTTATCTTTGTTACTAATTTTATTGATATTACTGATATTTTGGCTTTCCCTGAGCCGAGTGATAGCTCTGAAAGCATTTTGATCGAGTTAGCCGGCTTAGATAAGCCTAATGACTCGAGAATTAAAGAGTTTTGGAATTTGTCAGAAAAAGAAATTTTAGATGAAGCAGTCTATTGTCAATTTAAAACTCCTCAATCCGCCTAAGCGTTCCGCCCTGGCGGTTTTTTAAATCCTAAAAAATTTCTAACCATATGTTACCACCTTGGAGGTGGTAACGTGGTATTGCAAAAAAACTTTATATCTGATACAATAGATTCGCACAAGAAAATAAAGACGCTTACGCGTCATAAATCAAGCTTTTAACTCCGCTAAACGCGGATCCATTGGCTATCTGTGCTAGCCAGTTCAAAGCAAACAAAGGAAATTCGAATGAAAACATACGAAATTACTTTTATTACTCGTGAAGATCCATCAGCTGATGGAAAGACATCTTCAGTTCGCAAAGACATTGAAGCCCTGGGTGGACGCATTATGAGCGTTTCTATTTTGGGTCAAAAAACTTTTGTTTATCCGATCGAAAAAAACAAGGCTGGTTTTTACACCACCTATATTTTCGAATTGGATGGCGAAAAGATGCAGGACTTTAACCGAAAATTGGCTTTGGAAGAAGAAATTCTTCGCCATTTGATTATTGCCATTCGTCCATCAGAAATGGACATCAAACTCGGTACCAAAGAAGTGATGGCCCTAGATGACAAGCCGGAAATGGCTTTAGAAGTTGCTCCAACTCAAGAAATCGAAGTTGCACCAGAAATGGCAATCGAGGTTGAACCAGTCAAAGAAATTGTAGCCGAAGAAGCTCCAGTCAAAGAAGTTAAAGCTGCTAAAAAATCAGTCAAAAAAGAAAAAGTTGAAGAGGTTAAAGAACAAAAGCCAGCTAAAGCCAAAGCTGTAAAAGTAGAAGTTAAAGAAGAAAAAACTGAAGCTAAGCCAAAAGCTAAAAAGACTGTTAGCGAAACCAAAACTAATGTTCCAGTTGAAGACGAAGAAGAACGACTAGAGGCTTTGGACAAAAAGCTCGAAGAACTTCTTAAAGACTAACAACTTAAGCCAGGAGGTTACATGTTTTCACTTAATCGTGCCCAAATCATCGGCAATTTAACTCGCGATCCGGAAATGCGTTACACACCAAACGGCCAAGCCGTTGCTAGTTTCGCCATTGCCACTAATCGACGTTGGAAAGATAAAGATGGAAATAACCAGGAACAAACCGAATTTCATGATGTTGTCGCCTGGGGAAAATTAGCTGAAGTCATTAGTCAATATAGCCACAAAGGCAATAAGATTTATGTCGAGGGTCGCCTGCAAACCCGTCAATGGGAAGCGCAAGATGGTTCAAAACGCAACAAAACCGAAGTCGTGATCGAAGACTTTGTCTTTCTTTCGCCAAAAGGTGAAGCGGTTTCCCATTCTGATAATACCAACCTTGGCGAAGGTGTTGAAGAATTCCCGATTAAATCAGAAGATAAAAAATCAATTAAAGAAACGCCAGCAACTAAACCAGCTGACGAAGATGAAATAAATTTAGACGAAATACCATTTTAATTAGATAATTCAGAATTTAGAATGAGATAATTAATTATTTAATTCTGCATTCTACATTAATTCATTAAGGAAATATTATGCGTAAACAAACTTATACCAAAAGACAATGCATTTTTTGCAAAAAGAAAATTGACGTGATTGATTACAAAGACGCCAGTAGCTTGAACCGATTTTTGACCCCATGGGCCAAATTGAAATCCGCTCACGATACTGGTAACTGCTCAAAACATCAACGCAGATTGGCCGAAGCCATCAAACGCGCTCGATTCTTGGCCCTTTTGCCATACGTCAAACGCTAAAATTAGCACTATGATTATGATTTGGAGTTTATATGTTAACTATTAGCGATCTTAAAGTTGGCACAAAATTTATTTTTAATGACAATCCTTGCGTTATCATTGCTTCTGAACACTCAAAACAGGGCCGAGCTGGCGCAGTTTTGCGTTGCAAACTTAAAAACCTATTGAACGGCGCCACTGTTGAGCATACTTTTGCTGGCGCAGAAAAGGTTGAAGAAGCTAATTTGGAAACCAAAAAAGCCCAATTCCTCTATCGCGATGGCAACCAATTCTTTTTCATGGATTCCATTTCTTTTGAGCAATTTGAACTGCCAAAAGCCCAAATCGGACATTTAGCTGACTTTTTGAAAGACGGCGAAGAAGTCGATCTTTTGTATTTTGATGGTACTCCAATTAACATTCAATTGCCAATTAAAATGAAATTCAAAATTACCTATACTGAACCAGGTTTTAAAGGCAACACCGCTACCAATGTTTTAAAACCGGCGACCATTGAAACCGGCGCTGAAATTAAAGTTCCGATTTTTGTTAAAGAAGGTGATGAAGTTATTGTTGACACCCGAACCGGCGAATACGTCGAACGCGCCTAGTTGATATGATATAATCGAATTATGACAATTGAGGCTTCTAAATTAATTCACTTACCGATTGCAGCTGAAGACGCGATGGCTAAAATCGGTATAATTACCCAAATTGTGATTGATCCAGAAAATGGTCGCATTTTGGGTTTTTTAGTTAAAACCGGATTTTTTGGCCCGCCAATGGCCCTTTCGATTATTGATATTCATTTTTGGGACAAAGACGGCATTGTGACCAAGAAAGAGGAAAATTTAGTACCCGTCACTGAAATTATTCGAATACAAAAAGTGGTTGATCGAAAAATCAATCTCATAAACATGCCGGCAAAAACTGAAACTGGAAAATCACTCGGCATTGTGGAAGATTTTTTAATCGATACTGAAACAGCGAGCATAACCAAATATTATCTTCGCGATATTTTAAATCGCACTCGCATAATTGCGGCCGATAAAGTGGTCAAAATTGACAAAGAGATTATTTTTGTTGATGATAAAGAAAAGTTGGGAAATATTATTCCGGAGATTCAAATAGCCTAATGAAATCTGATTTTACTAAAAAAGTTTTAGAAGTTGTCATCAAAATTCCCCACGGATATTTAATGACTTACCAACAAGTTGCCAAATTGGCCGATTCGCCCAAAGCCTACCGCGCTGTTGGTTCAATTTTGAATCGTAATTATCGAAAAAGAGAGTGGCAATTGCCAATTGAAAATATTGAACCGATTCCTTGTCATCGAGTCATTCGATCCGATGGCTATATTGGCGGCTATGCCAAAGGTGGTATGAATAAGGCTCGGATTTTAATGGCCGAAGGCCACGTCGTCGAAAACGGCCGAATCAAAATGCCGAAACTGGTGGATTAATATCCATTCATATCTTGCATTGGCGTTGGTTGGTTTTTAGCCGGCAAGTCGGTAATCGCCACTTCGGTCGTTAAAACTGAACCAGCCACCGACACCGCGTTTTGTAACGCTGTTCTCGTCACTTTGGCTGGATCAATAATACCAGACGCAATCATATCGACATATTTATCAGCCGCCGCATCATAACCGATGCCTTTTTCTTGGCGTTTGATTTCTTCGATCACCACCGAGCCATCTTTTCCGGCATTAGCAGCAATTTGGCGCATCGGTTCTTCAAGCGCGCGGCGCAAAATCATCAAACCAATTTTTTCATCGCCTTCGACCTCAACATTATCCAAACTTTTAATCGAATCAACCAGAGCCACGCCGCCGCCGGCGACAATTCCTTCTTCCACCGCCGCTTTCGTCGCATGAACCGCATCATCGATTTTATCTTTTTTCTCTTTTAATTCCACTTCTGTGGCCGCGCCAACTTTAATCACACCGACGCCACCAGTTAATTTTGCCAGGCGTTCTTCTAATTTTTCAATATCATATTTAGATTTATTATTAACAATTTCTGCCTTGATTTGTTTAACTCTTTCTTTGAGTTTGGCAGCCGTGGCCTTGCCATCAATAATCGTAGTTTTGTCTTTGTCGGCCACGATTTTTCGAGCCGAACCGAGCAGATCCAAAGTCGCCTCTTCCAACTTCATCCCGCGCTCCTCGGAAATAACTTGACCACCAGTTAAAACGGCAATGTCTTCCAAATAAGCTTTTCGTGTTTCGCCATAACCAGGCGCTTTAATCGCCAAAACATTTAAAACCCCGCGGAGCTTGTTAAGGACTAGAGTGGCCAAAGCTTCGCCGTCGACATCTTCGGCAATGATCACAATATCTTTCTTGCCAGAGCCAGCCAGGGCTTCCAGAACTGGCATAATTTGGCTGATCGATGAAATCTTTTTGTCAGCTAACAAAATAGCTGGATCGGTCAAAACCGCTTCCATTCTGGTCGTGTCAGTCATCATATAATGCGACAAATAACCTTGATTAAATTGCAAACCTTCAACCACTTCTTTATCTAGTCCCATGGTTTGACTTTCTTCAACCGTAATCACACCATCGCGACCAACCATATCCATTACTTCAGCAATCAATTTTCCAACTTCAGCGTCGCCCGCCGAAATACTGGCGACTTGAGCGATTTCATCTTTACCTTGAACATCTTTAGCTTGGCTTTTCAAGTTTTTCACCACCGCTTCCATACCCTTTTCCATACCGCGACGGATTTGCAAAGGATCAGCGCCGGCGGTCACATTGCGAAGTCCTTCATTAACCATAATTTGGGCTAAAATTGTCGCGGTAGTTGTACCATCGCCGGCGGCATCATTAGTTTTGGTGGCCACTTCTTTTATTAGTTGCGCGCCCATATTTTCAAATTTATCTTCGAGATCAATTTCCTTAGCAATCGAAACGCCATCATTAGTAATAATTGGCGATCCGAAACCTTTATCAAGCAAAACATTGCGGCCTTTTGGCCCAAGCGTAATCTTAACCGAATCAGCCAAAATATTAATACCACGTTTAATCGCATCGCGCGCGCTATCACCGAATTTAATTTGCTTAGACATAATTCTCCTATTCTACTATTGCAATAATATCTGCTTGTTTCAAAATCATTACTTTTTCGCCATCGAGTTTAAATTCATCGCCAGCATATTCTTTGTAGAGTACTTCATCATCAATTTTAACTGCCATTGGCACGAGTTTTCCATCTTCGTAACAACCCTCACCTACAGCCAAAACTTTGCCGCGGTGGGACTTTTCTTTGGCTGTTTCCGGAATAAAAATTCCAGCTTTAGTGCATGATTCCTGTTCGAGTGGGAGTACAATGACATGATCGGAAAGTGGTTTTAATTTCATGACTTCCTTTCTTTGCGTATATTGACTAAAATGCCAAGAGAAAAGCTAAGGGGGATAAGCTTTCTCTTGGCATTTTTATTTTATCAAAAACCGCTACCTTGTCAAGATTTTCATACCTAAAAAGACCCAATTGGGTCTTTTTGGAATATCTTTTAATATTGATGATAATTAGTTTTTAGTTACCTTAATTGAGGAAATTTGGTTATCCCAAGTGCCTTTTGAAGGCGTTGTTATAACCATTGTTGGTATTGTTGCTTCTAATTTTATATTTTGTAAATAAGGTATACTACTAGTCGTGGTTAGTGTGTGAGTACCGGAAAAATTAGTATCCGTATAAACAACAGCTGTATAGCCTGGTTCAACTTTAATTGAAGAAATGGAATTGTCAGGGATATTAACAACTTGCGATGACATTGCTGCAGCGCTTGCGTAAACGCCAGCAACTAAACAGTGACTATTGCCACCATAATTAGCATCTGTATAAACAATAGCGCCGGCGCAACCAGTGACCAAACCGCCAATTACAGTCGGTGATGGTGTTGGGCTTGGACTAGCCGAAACACTCGGTGAAACTGATGGCGAAACGCTTGGCATAACTGAAGCGGAAACGGTTGGCTTTGGTGTCACTACCGGAGTTGTCCCGTTTGGATTCGCCTGCTTATCCATGTAGTTAATCACTCTGTTAAATTGTGATGAAGAATGACCTTTGAGAAACTTTTTCCAAGTGTCCATATTTTGAGTGCAATTTTTCCACTCATTGCCCGTTAGTCCTGCACAATAACTTTGGCTAAATGTGTCGGCCGAAGCTTGTGACCAATAATAATAACCAATCGAACCACCAATGGCCAAAACCGCGACAATGATCAAACCGATCAAAAGTTTTCTGTTCATAAGTCCCTCTCCTTTTTAAATAGTTTTTTAATATATATTAAGTGTAAAACAATTGAAAAAACTTTGCAATAATTTAACCTTGATTGTCCTTTGGCGGATGAAATCGCAGTTCAAAATCCGAGATGAAAATCGCACCTTTAGGCGAATTTTTGGTTCGAGGATCACGATTAATTCGATCGGTTTGAATTTGACGAAACCAATTTTCGCCCCAATCATTCAAAATTAAATCATACAAAAATTCCAGAATTAATCTGACTGCGCCTAAAAATATCAAACTGATTTTATCGATTAAAGAATTTTGAAAGTTCTGATAGCAAAACTTTTGACCATATTTATTAACCCAACTATTAGCCTTAACAAAATCTTGAAAAATATGATTCGAATTCAATAATGGCATAAGATGAGTATGATCCTTGGCTAACCAATATTTGTCCGCCAAATGGTCTTGATAAGAAATAGTTAAATGTTCGGTCGTATGAAACAAATTCAGACAAACTTGGCCAGCGATTTTTTGGTTGGTTCGTTTTAAACCAGTTAACATCATTAAACCGATGGCAAAGATCCGCGTTGTCCAGATTCGATCTGTTTTGGCAATTATAATAAAATCAATATCAGAATTATGATTCGCCTCGCCGCGCGCTAGCGACCCAGTTAGCCCAACCATTCGAATAAATGGCGCTAAACTCAAAATCTTTACCGCCAACATGGCCCGGTTTAATAGTTTTAGAGAGGCCATTGAAAAAATATTTTTATTGTCATTGCGAGCGGCGGCGAAGCAATCTTTAGTCTGATAGATCGCCACGGTCTGCTGACCTCGCGATGACAAATTTATTTTTTTCGGTTTCTTTGATAATCTATTTTGGTTTTCTTGATTCATTTTCACATCTTGTAGTATATCATATAACTTGGTAATATTAAGAAAGATATTATTTAAGGAGGATTATGAACCAAACTCCACCTGTTACATCGACACCAGAAATTAAACCCGAGCCAGTAGTTATTAAAAATCCGGGCAAAGTAAAAAAAATTATTATAACCGTAATTATTTCGGTGATTATAATTTTAAGCGGCATTTTAATTTGGCAATATTTACAGACCAAACAGCAAGAACAAATCGTTCAAAATGGTAAAATTACCCAAGATTTAATGATTGGACTGCGAACCGATGCCACCAAATTTTACAACGCTAATTTTTCTTATAAAAATTGGCAACCAGATAGCGCGGTTTTGGGTCAAGCTATGTCCATCGGTTCGACTATCACCATTCGCAAACCAGATTATCAAAATTACATTATGTATGCTTTTATTCCGGCCGATGGCAAATATTTCTGCATCGACACCCATCAATTTATTGATGAAGTCAATCAAATTACCGACAAGCAAACGGCTTGCAAAGCTTCTAACTAACGAAAGGATTCTAAATGAAAATTTTTTCCGGCATTCAGCCGTCAGGTGAATTTCATCTTGGCAATTACCTCGGCGCGATGAAAAATTGGGTTAAACTTCAAGAGGAACACGATTGTATTTTTTGTATTGTGGATTTGCATGCCATTACCGTTGATTACGATCCAGCAACTTATCCGCAAAGAATTATCAATGCCACCAAAGACGCTTTGGCTGTTGGCATTGATCCAAAAAAATCAATCTTATTTCGCCAATCCGATATTAAAGAACATGCCGAACTAGCCTGGCTCTTAAACACTATTACTACCATCGGCGAATTAAATCGGATGACGCAATATAAGGAAAAATCGGAAAAACATGAGCAGAGAGTTGGCTTGTTCGATTACCCAGTTTTGATGGCTGCCGATATATTAATTTACCACGCCGAAGGCGTGCCGGTCGGCGAAGATCAAACTCAACACGTCGAATTAGCGCGCGACTTAGCTGGGCGATTTAATCAAAAATTTGGTGAGACTTTCCCGATTCCCAAGGCCTTGCTCACTGAAACAAAACGAGTGATGGGTTTAGATGGAACCGGCAAAATGAGTAAATCAAATTCACCGTCAACCTATATCGCCCTTTCTGATACACCGGAAATAATCCGCAAAAAAATCTCTTCCGCCACCACTGATGATGGCAAAGCAACCGAAATTTCTCAAGCGACTAAAAATTTAATTGGCCTCTTGGAAGTCTTTGCCGGCAAAGATCGCGCCGATTATTATATTAAGGAGCGCGAAGCTGGCACGATTAAATATTCGGAATTTAAACCGGAACTAGCCGAAGCAATTATTAAAGAATTAGAACCGATTCAAAAAAAGAGAGCGGAAATTTCTGATGATGATGTGAAAGAAATTTTAGCTGATGGCGCTATTAGACTTCAAGGAATTGCCGCTAAAAATATGATCGATATTAAACAAAAAATGGGATTTGTGATAGAATAAATTTATAATTAATAAATTAAATTGGAGGGTAAAAATGAGCGAAATCGAAGAAGCTGTGAAATCAGCGGTCAAGGTTAACAAAAAAGGGATCCAATTGAGCTGGTGGCTCTTACTGGTTGCAGTGATCGCCTTTGGCGGTGTATTTTTCTTGGTAAATGCTAACAAAACCGCGAGCAAAAAACCACCGGTCAAAGTCGATACCAAGGAAGAAATTAATATCAAACAAACTCTTTCTAGTCAACGCGGCGATATTGTTCGCTATTTCGAAACTAACAAAACTTATGTCGGTTGGACCGTACCAGCAGCGGTGGCCACTAAAGTTAAAGCGGCTGGATCTGAAGTTAAATCCAATTTAACCGCTACCAGTTATGTGATTTACGCCAAAATGCCAAACTCCAAACTAACTTTCTGTATGGATAGCAAAGGTTTTACCTCTGAAGTTAGTAAAGTCGCATCCAAAACCAGCTGCAATTAAAAAATGATTTTATTCAAAAAAAGACCCTCCGCCAACTGGCAGAAGGGTCTTTTTTGATTTTTGATTTAGATTAACTTGATATCCCGACTTTTTGTTCCAGACGAACAACTCTTTTTTCTAAACCTTTAAAAGAGTCTAACTCTTGAAGTACTTGATGATTAATTTCGGCTAAATCAGTAATTTCTCGACCGATAATTGAGATGACTCTTTTCTCTGATTGTTCAATATTTTTGCTTAAACGGGTTTCAACACTATCAATCTTGTTGTTAAAACTGACTTCAACTCCATCAATCTTTTTACTCAATCGACTCTCAATCCCACCGACTATTTTTTCAATTTGTTCGAGATCATTTTCATCTAAAGACATATTGCTCCTTTTTACTTTAAATTCTATTATTACTATATAACTTGTCTAGTTGATTTTCAATTTTAATAGCATTACCATGCTCTAAAATCCCCAAATATGATTGATATGTTTCGTTTTGAGGATTTTCGGTAATTCGTTTCAATATTCTCTGCTTGGTAGATTTTCTTAAAACTCGGTGATCACAAAAGTGAACCCAGCCCAAAAAATCAATACCGGAAGCTAGAGATTTGATATAAACTTTGTCCGGATGTAGTTCAAGCTTTAGCTTGTTTTTTAAGAAACATGAAATTTTAACTAACAGTTTTTCGAGATAAATTTTGTCTTTTGAAAGTACAACAAAATCATCGGCATAACGAATATAATATTTGGCTTTTAATTCTCGTTTTATGAAATGGTCAAATTTATTCATATAAATATTAACTAAGAGTTGACTGGTTAAATTACCAAGTGGCAAACCTTGTTCAAAGCTATCAATAATTTGCCCCAATAACCACAAAACACTAGTATCACCGATAAACTTGGCTAAAATATCTTTTAGTACTTGATGATCAATATTGGCAAAGAATTTTCTGATATCACACTTTAAGACCCAAACCGTTCGAGTATTGTTTTGCGAAACTTTGTATGAAAAATCTCGGAAACGATTCATCGCTTTGTGTGTGCCTTTGTCTACCCGACAAGAATACGAATCATATATAAATTTTTGATCGAAAAACGGATACAAAATTCTGTAAATTGCGTGATGAACGAGCCGATCTCTAACACTTGCTTTGTGAATATCACGCACTTTCGGATCAGTCACCTTAAAAGCTTGATAACCACCGTGATGATAAGTTTTATTCGCTAAATCTTGTTGTAGCGCTAAAATATTATCTGAAAAATTTAGCGCGAATTCAGCCACATCTTTACGTTTTCGTTTACCATTTAAGAATTCTTTCCAAGAAATAAGTAAATTATCGAATGATATGATATGATTAAAAATATGAAAAACACATCTTCGGCAAAGCCTTCGTCTCTCTCTCTCTCTCTCGAGTTCCACCTCCATTTTGGCTCGAATCAAAGAGGGATATTTGGTTTGGATCGATTTTGTTCCGCATATTGTAAAAACCTCACGATTTACCATTGGCCAGAGAATTGAAAATAAATTTCTTGATCTCTTAGAACTTGCTTACACAACTTATTTTGCTAAATTAGATCAGCAGAAAATCGACAAAATTTCAGAATGTATTTTTATTTTAGATATAATTAAATTTTTAATTTCTATTTCCTGGGAAGCCAAAATTATTCCCAACCATAAATTTGAGGAATTGACATTAAAGCTTGCTGAAATTGGTCGAATGCTCGGTGGTTGGAAAGAAAAATTAGAAAAAATTGAAAAGAAAAACCGTCTCGCCCAAAGCTAGGCGGACGGTAAAGAAATACTTTCGAAGACGAAACATTAACTCATTGTCAGGGTTCCACTTATTCGTCGGATTCGCCCAATTGTTGTTGAGCCACAGCCCATCGTCATTGCGTTCCAGATTGAAGACGTTCGGGTTGCCGTTCCGGTCTGTTAGTATGCGACTTGCCATCTTTGCCACTGCCCATGTAGTCCGCCCTAGGCGGAAGACATTAGACTGTATCTTATTTGGGATCTAAAATCCGCCAGCAAAACGCACCAAGTTTCTC
>CAIRFN010000003.1 GCA_903877885.1 uncultured Candidatus Berkelbacteria bacterium | reverse complement strand
CAATTTATCTGGAACAGCTAAGGCTGTATTGCCATTTTTATTTGATCAGTATTGGTTTGTAAAGATTTATTTGATTTTGTATCTTTTATCACCTTTTATTAATGTTGGTTTAAATGGACTAGATGAGAAAAGTTATCGAATTTTATTTCTAATTATGATATTGCTTTTTTCAGTTTGGCCATCTTTTTTGCCTTACGCTGCCAATACTGATAAGGGTTATGGCATTATCACTTTTGTCATGCTTTACTCTATCGGTGCTTATATCAAAAAATATTATCAGGCTGAATACACGGCTAAATTTTATCTATCAGGTTATTTTATATTTTGTTTAATTATTTTTGCTTTTTCTCTTAATCCCAGTTTTATCGGTGCGGCTAATGTTTGGAGTTATAACTTTATTTTTACGATGATGGCGTCGGTCTGCCTGTTCTTATTTTTCTCCAAATTGCAATTTCAATCAAAAATTATTAACTATTTGGCTGGTTTTGTATTCGGCGTTTATCTGATTCATACTAATCCGTTTATTGGTCAATTTATTTACTTAAAGATATTACGCGCTGATCGTTATTGGTTTAGTCCTTTATTTTTCTTACATTTGATTTTTTCTGTGATTATTATTTATGTCTACTCAACAGCAATCGATATTGTTAGGCTAAAGCTATTTAAAAGGTTTAAAATATGTTAAAAAATGTCTGCCCAATTTGTCAAAAAACCTTGGTTAAAAAAAATCGTTCTTATTCGACCGAAGAACTTTTTAAACTTTGGAAACCAGTTAAATTTTCTCAAAAAATCATTAATGTGCATAAGAAAAAAAGTTTAAAAACACAGTTATTTATTTGTCCGAATTGTGAATTAGAAATATTTTTACCCCAAATTATTGGAACTGGTAGTTTTTACGAAGAACTTCAACAGAATGAAAAAGCCTTTTATTACGAGGATGATAAGTGGGATTTTCACGAAGCTGTAAATGATGTGACATCTGGCGATCAAGTTATGGATCTTGGCTGTGGTCCGGGTGGTTTTTTAACCAGTTTAAAGCCTTTGACATCCAATTTATTTGGAACAGAGTGTAACCAGGAAGCGGCTAGAGACGCGACTAAAAAAGGGATCAAAATTATCAATGATCGAGAATTGAAATCTTTTAAGAATGAATTTAATTCAGTTTTCTCTTTTCATGTTCTTGAGCATGTTGATAATCCAGCGGCATTTTTAAAGCTAGCTATTTCTTTGGTTAAACCTGGAGGTAAAATTTGTATTTCCGTTCCAAATCAAGACGGACCAATTCATTTTATTAACCCTTGTGTCAGTAATATGCCACCTCATCATGCGACTCACTGGCGAAAAAAAACTTTCGAAGTTTTGGCCGAAAAAATGGGTTTAAGAATTAAGAGAATTGTCTATGAACCGTTAATTGACCGCGACAGTTATTATTACTTTGTTCACTGGGTCAACTATAAATTCAAACGAGATTCTGCCTGGGGACGATTTTTGAATCGTTCGAGTCATCTTATTTTATCAATTTTCTTTAATCTAGTTTTCGGTTTGTTTAAGCTAATCGGCAAAAAAACTTGGCCTTTATTTAAAAGCCAAGCTTTATATGTGGTAATGGAAAAACCTGAAGGAAAGAAATAATGTGTGGAATTTGTGGGATTATCGGAAAAACCGATAATCGAGAAAAACAAGTTGCGAAAATGACTGAGGCTTTAAGCCACCGTGGGCCTGACGACGCTGGCACGGCTAGTTTTGAAAATCTCGCTTTTGGCATGAGACGTTTAGCTATCCTAGATTTGTCGCCAAAAGGTCATCAGCCAATGTCTAATTCGGAATCCAATATTCATATCGTTTATAATGGCGAACTCTATAACTTTTTAACAGAAAAGCAAACTTTAATTAAAAAAGGTTATAAATTCTGTTCCGAAACCGATACGGAAGTAATTCTTTATATGTATCAGGAGTATGGTGATGATTTTTTACGAAGAATGCGAGGGATTTTTGCCTTGGCTATTCTTGATCAAAGAAACGGCGAAAAAATTATTTTGGCTCGCGATCAATTTGGGGTAAAACCTTTAGTTTATACTCAAAGAGATGGAGTGATTGTTTTTGCTTCAGAAATAAAATCGATTCTAAAAAGCGATTTAATCGAAAAAAAAGTTGATTCAGAATCTCTGCGTCTGCTTTTAACTTATGGTTCGGTTTTGCAACCAGCGACTATTATTGAAAATGTTAAGATGCTTTTGCCGGCTCACTGTTTGATTTGGAATAACGGTAAAGTTAAAATTGAAAAATACTGGCAATTAGGCGAAAATCGTTTGAATAACATCAGAACTTTGTCTTATGCTCAACAGGTTGAATTAACTCGACAAACATTGGAAGAATCGGTCAAAATGCAAATGGTCAGCGATGCTCCTTTGGGCGCTTTTTTAAGTGGTGGGGTGGACTCTTCGCTTCTGGTAGCTTTGATGGCTAAAAATAGTCGAAAGAAGATTAAAACTTTTTCAATTGGTTTTGAAACGGATACTGAAATTGATGAAACCGAAGATGCGCAAAAAATTGCCGATTATCTAGGGACAGATCATCACCGTATTTTAATTACTGGTCATGATGCTAAAAATCAAATTAAGAATATTGCTAGGGGTTTGGATCAACCTTCTGTTGACGGGGCAAATGCTTTTTTTGTTTCTATGGCTGCTAAAAAAATGGTGACTGTGGCGATTTCTGGCACGGGCGGTGATGAATTATTCGCCGGTTATCCTTGGTTTGCCAACATGGTTAAATTTTCTAGTCAAAAACACAATGATAAATTATCACATTTTTTTGGCCAAGAGTTTTTCGATTTTGTGGCCTATAGTGATGCTATTTTTCGACCTGGTTTGGAAAAAATCAGAGATCAAAATTTTTTAAGTCATTTTAGTCGTCAATACGGGATTTTTAGTCCCTATCTAACCGCTAAAATTTTAGCTACTAATAGAAGAAACGAGACACATCTTGGTCGGGAACAGGCTATTGACATGGCTTTAACTGATGAACTTCCTGGAGCCGAATCAGTTAATCGAGTTTCAGCGCTTTGTCTTCGTGGCTATACTTTAAATCAATTATTAAGAGATATTGATGCAACTTCTATGTTTCAATCACTTGAGGTTAGAGTGCCGTTTTTAGATCCGGTTTTATCTGATCTGGCGCTTTCTTTGCCAATGTCAGTAAAATTAAGCGATCAAGTTTCTGGTCAGACCGAGACTCAAACATATCAAAAACTTGGTGCTAAACGAATCCTGATTGACATTGGTAAAGAATTACTTCCCAAAGATATGGATTCACAGGTTAAAAAAGGTTTTGCAATGCCGTTTGATCGTTGGCTAAGAGAAGAGTTAAGAGAAATTCTAGTCGATTGTCTTTCGAATAAAACTGTTGCAATACGCGGTTTTTTTAATCCTGAAGAGGTTGGAAAATTATATCTGAAGTTTCTTGCAGGCGAAGTCCATTGGACTAGAGTTTGGCTATTGATGATGGCCGAACTCTGGGCTCGAGAGGTATTGGATCGATGAAAAAGAAAAAAATTCTAATTATTGCTTTAGCCCAAAGTAGTCATACCCAGTCATGGCTGGAATTGATTGATGAAAATCAGTTTGAAGTGAAACTTTTCGGAATTAGTAATTCATCGATTTCGCAAAATTTTCTTTGGTTAAGAATAATTAAGAGGCTAATCTATCGAGTTGATGAATTTTATGGTTGTCGATTAGAAAATTGGTGGCTGAAGCGGATTATTAAAAAATGGCAACCAAATATTGTCCATACTTTAGGACTTGAACCTGCGACTATAAATTTTTTAATCATACACAAAAAAATAAAAAATTCTTGTAAATATAAATGGATCGTGACTATTCGCGGTGGTTCTGATTTGGAGTTGGAAAGATTTGATCTCCAAAAACAGCCAATATTCCGTCAGATTTTTACTAATTGCGATTCAGTTTTCGCTGATAATAAAATTACCTATTCTTATGCTTATGAGTTGGGACTGGATAAAAATAAGAAACCGCCATTGGAATTTACACCAGGCACTGGCGGAATGGATATTGAAAAGCTGTCGAAATTAAGAAAAATAAAAACTTCAAAATTGCGGATAATTCTCTGGCCGAAAGCCTGCGAAGGGATTTACTCTAAAGGTTTGCCGGTTCTTGAAGCGATCAAAATGGTTTGGACTAAAATTAAACCCTGCCAGATTATTATGACCGCAGTGACGCCGGATTTTCAATTATGGCTGGCGGCACTACCACTAGAAATTAGAAAAAATATCAAAATTTATGATCGTATTCCCAGAGCAAATCTACTAAAACTTATGGCTAAAGCCAGAGTGGTGCTCCTGCCAAGTTTGATTGATGGTATTCCAAATAGTTTATATGAAGCCATGGCTTGCAAAACTTTTCCAATTGTTTCACCACTAGAAACTATTCAGACAGTCGTTACTAAAGAAAATGTTTTATTTGCCCGCAATCTTTACCCAAATGAAATTGCTTCAGTATTGGAAAAAGTAATGACAGATGATGTGTTAGTTGACAAGGTTGTGATAAATAATTTAAGTTTAGTTAAGAAGGTAGCAGATAAGAAAAAAATTGGTCAAAAAGTTAATGACTATTATAGAGAAATAACCAATGAAACTTAAACGAAAAGATGCCATTAGAATTTATAGAAGCTTATTAAAAGGATTTTTTTCTTTTTTTAATTTTTTCTATTTGAATCCATTAAATCTATGGATTTTGAAATTAATTGCTGACTTGGGCTATGGCAGCAATAAATGTATAAAGAAAGGTTTTTTAATCACTCCAGTTCATTTTTATTCGCCAATTCCGGATTTAAAATTTTTGGAGCAGAGGAAAGTTTGGGATAAAAAAAGCGAACTTCATGGTATTAATTTTAACGAGAAGAAACAACTAGTTAATTTAAAAAAATTAGGAAAAGGTTTTGCTAAAGAATGCGACTGGCCGCTTTCACCAACCGAAGATAAAGCCGATTTTTATGTTGATAACGACAGTTTTAGCTACGGTTGTGCCGCCATTTTGCATTCTATGATTCGTGAACACAAACCTAAAAACATTATTGAAATTGGCTCAGGCAGTTCATCTAAGATCATTGCTAAAGCGATTAAAATCAATAATATAATTGGCATAAAAACCCATTACACTATAATTGATCCTTATCCGGCTAAATATATTAGCAAAAAATTATTGAAGTATAACAGATTAATTTCTAAATGCGTTGAAACTGTTGATCCTCGGTATTTTGATCGATTGGGCGAAAACGATATTCTTTTCATTGATTCTAGTCATATGGTTAAAATTGGTAATGATGTTAATTTCCTTTATCTGGATATATTACCGCGGCTTAAACCTGGAGTGATTGTTCATATCCACGATATTGGTTTACCTTACGAATATCCAAAAAGCTATGCCACTAGTGAAACTTTCCGCCAATTTTGGACCGAACAATATCTTTTACAAAGCTTTTTAATTTGTAATCACGATTTTGAAATTATCTTGGCGATGGCTAATATTATGACAAACTATACAAAAGAATTTCAACTGGCTTTTCCGAAATACGATTCGAAAATTCATAAGTTGACATCAGGTAGTTTTTGGCTAAAGCGTGTCAGTAAGTCATAAAATATTTCGTTTAGAATAATTCATAAAAGAAAGAAAACTGAAGATGCGTTTTGAGCATATTATTTCAATTGGTTATTTTTGTTCGGTGGCGATTGAACTTGAAAGAAAAGGGTTTAGAGAGGCTTCGTTTCCTTTTGACTGGACAATCACCGATCTTGATACTGTGACAGATTTAATTGCAGTAAAGTTCGAAAATTTATTTGCTTACCGTCAGTTGTTTAGCAACGAGGTTCCTCCGTTTAATATTGTTGGAAATTATAAGTTTAATATTTTGTTTTATCATGATTTTAAACAAAGATTGGATATAAAAAGCCAACTCAAATTAGTTAAGATAAAATATACACGAAGGATAAAGAGACTACTTGGTCTCTTGAATAGTCAGGATTCAATTCTGTTTATCAGATATATCTCTGAAGAATCTAAAAAGAAGGATACACAACAAAAAATTAATCGTTTCATAAATGTTATCAAAAAAATTCATCCAAATTTCAAAATAATTCTTATTGGTCATCAAACTGCCAAACTCAATTTTAAAAAAAATGAGAGCTATATTTTAGGTTTTCTTGAAGTCCCAAAGGGTAAAAAAGATATTCTGGCCAGGGATTTTTTTAATGACCGAAACTGTTATAAAAAATTTAATCAATTAGTCCAATATCCAATAGGAAAAAGAATCAAAAATTTATTTTATTATCATCCTAAAAACTTCGTTAGACAGATTATTTCTTATTGTATTTTAGCCAAACGAAGATTAGAAAAAATTGTTTTTTGGCTAAGGCGGGAAAGGTGAAGATATTATTTGTGGCTATGGCTGAAAGCATTCATACGGCGCGTTGGATCAATCAAATTACCGATCAAAACTGGGGAATCAATCTTTTTCCGAGCAAAAATATTGATTTTTCTCATTCTGATTTAAAGAAGCTTAAACTCCACCACTTTTTTTATTGTTTGGAAGACAATCCTGGGAAAATTGAAATTATCGGAATCAATCTTTATAGTAAGATACTGGTGCGAAACTGTCTAAGATTATTTGAATATTTGTTTCCGCGTTACCGCGCTAAAAGATTGGCTAAGTTAATCAAAATTATTAAACCAGATATTATCCATTCAATGGAATTTCAACATGCTGGGTATTTAACTTATGAAGCTAAAAAGATTTTAGGTCCAAATTTTCCCTTCCCCAAATGGATCGTGACAAATTGGGGTAGTGATATTTATTTTTTTGGTAAAATTGCCGAAGATCAAGCTAAAATCAAACAAATTTTAAAAGAATGTGATTTTTATTCCTGTGAATGTAATCGGGATGTTTGTTTGGCTCAATATTATGGTTTAAAAGCTCGAGTTTTACCGGTTTTTCCTAATTCTGGCGGAATTGATTTGAAAAAATTTGACAATTTTAGAAGAAAAGGTAAAACTTCAGAAAGGAAGATAATCGTTTTTAAAGGGGCACAGAGTATTTTTGGCCGAGCTTTGGTTGGGATCCAAGCGTTGGAAAAATGCGCGAAGGAACTTCAGGGTTATAAAATTATAATTTTTTCACCAACAGAGGATGTAGTCGAAGCAGCTAAAATTTTTTCCCAAAAAACTGGCATTTCGGTCAGTTTTATTCCTTCCGGAGTATCGCGCACAAAGATTTTGAAACTTCATGGACAAGCGCGTTTTTCACTTGGTTTAAACGTGAGCGACGCGATTAGTACAGCGGTTTTGGAAGCTATGGCTTTAGGCTCGTTTCCAATTCAGTCAGATTCTTCCTGCGCCGGTGAATGGTTTGAAAATGACAAGACAGGTATTTTAGTGCCAGCCGAAGATTCGGAAAAAATTGCCGTAGCGATTAAAAAAGCTTTAAATAATGATTTTCTCGTGGATCAAGCCGCCAAAATTAATCGTCAGATTATTCGTCAAAAATTGGATGAGCAGAAAATCAAACAAAAAACAATAAATTTTTACAAAACAGTATATCAGACAAACAAAGCAGAAAGTCAAAAATGAAAATTTTGTTCGTAGCCATGGCTGAAAGCGTGCACACAACACGTTGGATTTCACAGATTAATGATCAAGGTTGGGAAATTCATATATGTCCTAGCACTTATTCAAGTTCGATTTACCGCCAAATTAAGAATACTACAATTCATTACTCAAATTTTTCAAAGAAGGCTGAAAAAACCGCAGTTTATCATATAAAAGGACCTCATCTTTGGCTTAACAGGTTTATAACTGGGCTCAAATTTTATAGAGATAAAATAGATAAAAATGCTAGATCAAGACAATTAAATAATTTAATAAAAAAGATCAAACCAGATATAGTTCATTCTTTGGAATTCCAATCGGCAGGTTATTTAGTGTTAAAAGCAAAGAGTTTATTTCAAGGTAAATTTCCAATCTGGATTGCGACAAATTGGGGGAGTGATATTTATTGGTTTAGACATTTTCCAATTGAGAGAATAAAAATTGAGGAAACTTTAAAAAAATGTGATTATTACTCTTGCGAATGTAAAAGAGATGTTGAATTAGCTGAGCATCATGGGCTTAAAGGTGAAATTTTGCCAATTCTGCCGGGGCCCGGTGGGCTTGATTTAAAAAAAATTAAATCCTGGCGAAAACCTTTAGCTCAAAGGAAAATAATCATGCTCAAAGGCTATCACGGGATATGGGGGCGAGTTTTAGTAGGATTAGACGCACTTAAACTTTGTGCCGACCAACTTAAAAATTACACCATTGTTGTTTATTCTATTTTGCCGCAACCATCGATTATTGAAATATTATCTGAATTTAAAAAACAAACTGGTCTCAAAGTCAAAATTATTTCTCATAATGTTTCACATGAGCAAATCTTGAAATTGCACGGTCAGGCTCGCATTTCTATTAGTCTAAGTATTAGTGACGGTCTAAGCAATTCGTTTTTAGAATCAATGGTGATGGGCTCGTTCCCAATCCAATCAAATACTGCGTGCGCTGATGAATGGGTTAAAAATGGAAAAACCGGAATTTTAGTGCCGTCAGAGGATTCTAAAGTAGTTGCTGAAGCGATAAAAAAAGTGATTCATAATGACAAACTTTTGGAAGAAGCCGCCAAAATTAACTGGCAGACAGCCGAGAAAAGATTAGACTATCAATTAATTAAAACTAAAACACTCGAAATTTATAAAAAGATTCAAAAAGATTTGAGAAAAAAGCAAATCGCAAAATCAGAGATCAATTTATCTAAAAGCAATTACCGAAATTTAGTTGAACATTTTTTATTTTTCTGGATTATTTTTTGGCTGGTGGCATGGTTGATGATTGGCTTGATTAATTCAGTTAAAGATTCGGGCGTCGTGTATCCATCAAAAATACAAAAATTTATTGTTCAGACTGACCAGTTTTTGAAGACAAATAAAATAACCAATCTATATATTTATAAAGCGTTTAATTAGTAATATTATCGAGGAAAAATGATTATAATTTCTGTAATTTATACTACCGGTTATGCCTTGATTAATCTTTTATTGGGCTTAGTTTTATTAAAATTTTGTTTTCGTAAGAATTATTTAAAGCAACCTGCTTCGATTATGATTATTACTGGTTTTTTGCTTGGTCAAGGAGTTTTAGCTAGTTTGTGGTTGATTCTAGTAATTGCTGGTATGCTCAAATTTAAACTAGTGATGATAATTTCGGTTTTAATTTTAATTACTGGATTGTTTATTTGGAGTGAATTAGTCGAGTTTGTAAAAATAATATTGGTTAGTTTAACCAAGCAACTTAAAGAACTAACTTGGATTTGGAAGTTTATCTTGTTTTTGATAATGGTTCTTATTTTGTATTTTGCTATTGGTAGCCTGATTTTACCACTTCATCCTGATGCTGAAGGTTTTTACATGGTTCTTCCTAAAGTTTTGGCATATACCGGAAAACTGTTTTGTCAAAGCTCTTGTCCAGATTTTTCCGTTGGGCTACTAGGTGAAATGCATTCGGCAGTTTTGATGATTATTTCTGATTTAAGCGCTGCCAAGTTTTTTGTTTGGTTTGATGCTTTAGCGACAGCCGGCTTATTAATTTCACTTGGAACGCAAATCGGACTTAAAGCTAGAGGAAAAGTCATTATTTTAGCACTACTTTTTACTTCCAGAACCTTTGTTAATTATATCTATAATGGCAAACCAGATATTTACGGCGCGGTTTTTGGTTTAGCCGCTTATTACTGGACTTTAAAAATGAAGGGGAATCGGTTGGCTCAAATTTTGACGGGACTTTTCACTGGTTTTGCTGTTGTAGCTAAATTGTCAAATATATTAGTAATTGTGCCGGGAATTTTTATCATGTTTTGTTGGATTTATTGGGATGAATTTAAAAATAACCGTAAGAATATAAAAAGTATTATTCAAAGCGTCTTTTTGTCTGGTTTAACTATTATTCTATCTTTTGGCTTGGCTTTTTCATCTAATATGGTTAAAAATAAAATTTTGTTTAATGATCCTTTTTCTTCATCTTATTCTTTAAACCAATCTGGATCATGGTCGAATCCGGTTTGGCAAAAAGATAAAAAAGATTTACCTAATATGCCGGTAACCGCTGAATCAACTCAAGAAAATGAAATCGATGGCGCTGTAGTTGGAAAAGATACAAACTTGATTATTGCTCAATCGTTCCGATTGGATAAACCTGATTATGTTTCGGCGGTTTCTTTATATTTAAAAAATAATTCAGCTATCGATAATTCAGGCCAGTTGACAGTTAAAATTGAAAGTGACAATGGAAAAGATGAACCATCAGGCAACTTGGTCGATCTAAATGCAATAAAATCAATCAGAAGTTATAATAATACTTATCAATGGGAAACAGTAAATTTTGATCCACCATTAATATTATATTCAGATACGCTTTATTGGATCGTTGCTGAAGGGACTAAAAGCGGAGAAGATACTGGTTATATATTGGGTACTGATGGTAATTCGTCAACTTATACAAAAGGTTTTAAAGCTGTATTTACTAATGGAATGTGGGATAGAGATTTAGACACAGACCTTTATTTTAAGGTTTACACTGACAAGGGAATTGAAGGATATTTGCCGCCGGATGGTCGTATTTCGTCTAAGTTTTCAAATTTTGTCAAAACAAAGATGCATTTTACGCTGGTTATAGATTATGCTAAAACTAAATTGGCCTTACCTTGGCTTATTGTTAAAAATACTTTTTTTATATTTTATACCAGTCCTTTGGCTTTTACACTTTGGAATCGACCTGGTCAAGATGGAACTTTATCTATTTTAGTATTGATATTTCTACCGTTTTTCTTTTGGCGCGGCCAAGTTAATTTGGTTTATAGACAGATTCTAATAATGGCATTAACAGGAGTAATTCTTTGGCTTTTGATCCGGTCCGACGTTATCCATCCGCGTTATATTTTGGCAACTCTATTGCTTTTTCTGCCAATCATTGCTTATGGTATAGAAAAGGTATTTGTAGAAAAAAAATCTTTAGTTTTACAATTTGCGATTATTGGAGCGATTTTAACCGTTTTGGGCTGTTTTATAGTCACGTTGAGCTATCTCCCTAAAGATTTTTTTCAGTTGACGGCTCATCGGATAAAAATGACAGATTTAGCGGGTAATAATTATGATTCCTTAAACTATATTAACAAAAATGTACCGGTTGATACCCAAGTTTTAATTATGGGCGTTTTTCCTTATTATCTAAAACCAGAATTTATTTTGACAACATATACAGTTGATTGGACTAATTTGTACGGAGCCATACAATATGGAGAAGGTTGGTCATTTGTTGCTCAATATAATTATAAGTATGTTGTGTTTCAAAAAATAAATCCTATGTCGATTGGCAAAGTTTTGGAAAATAGTCTAAAACCGGATAGGATAAAAGTTGAAAAAGTTTACTCGGATCCTTATGCTGACATTTATTCGGTAGAGAAAAAATGAAGGAAAAATGATTAAATTTAAAGAATTTACAATTGGATTGCTGATATTTTTATGGATGATAGCTAGTTTTTTGGTTTGGTGGGTTTTAAGTGGTCTAGTTGAGCCACCGAGTGGTAATTTAGTGCCGCCTAAAATACGTCAAATAACTAGGCAAGCCGAAGCTTTAATTTATCCTTATGTCTGGCGCCAATATATTTTTACAACAGAATGATTTATATTATAATTTTTTATACAATTTTTTATGTTTTGGTTAATCTCTTTTTAGGTTTAATTTTGTTGAAAGTAATTTCAGCACAAAAAATTCACCAATGGCCGGTTCTTGTCCAATTTTGCTCTGGTTTTCTACTCGGGCAGGGAGTTTTGGCTAATTTATGGTTATTATTAGGCTTATTATCTTGGTTTAAAAAACCAGTTATATTGGTAATTATAATTCTAATCGCCATTATTGGTACGTTGACATTACGGCCTTTTTTTCAAACGATCAAACCTGAATTCAGGAAAATTATCGAGGCGATAAAAAAATTAACTTTAATTTGGAAAATTTTTTTTAGCTTACTAATAATATTAGTTTTGTGTTTTGCTATTGGTTCAATTATTAAATCTCCCACAGGAGATGCCGAAGCCTTTTATATGGTTTTACCTAAAATTATGGCTTATACCGGAACTTTGCAACCACCAGCTAACTATATTTCATTTTCCCAAATTGGTTTATCTGGTGAAATGCATTTTGCCGCTTTAATGGTTATAGCTGGTCCGGTTGCTAGCAAATTCTTTGTTTGGTTTACGGCTTTAGCCGCCGCGGTTATGCTTTTGATAATTGGTCGGTTAGCCGGTCTTAAAGCTAAGGGCCAAATTATAGTTTTGATTTTGCTTTTTACTTCTACTGCTTTTACTAATTATATTATGGATGGAAAAGTTGATGTTTTTGGTGCAGCTTTTGGTCTAGCGGCTTATTATTGGGTTTTGCAAACAAAAAGAGAAAATGGTTGGACACCACTTGCCTTAACAGGTTTATTTGCTGGCTTGGCTTTTATTGCCAAGTTTTCTAATATTCTGGTAATTTCACCTGGTATTTTAACTATTCTTAGTTGGAATATTTATTCAGACAGTCGAAAAATAAAAGAATCATTCAAGAGGTTTGTTATTTCGGCAATAATTTCTTTGGGAATTATCGGTCTTTTTATTTTTATATCAGCTATCCCTCATCTGACTAAAAACGCGATTATTTACGGTGAACCGTTAGCACCATTTTTCTTTTTTAAACCTCAAGGATCAAGTTGGATCGAGCAGGTCTGGTATTCGGCTCAGACGACTAAATTTATTTTATTAACATATCCTTTTGCCTTGACTTTTGGTCAATATCCAATGCAAGACGGTAATTTATCGGTTTTAATTTTTGCCTTTTTACCTTTAATCTTTCTAAAACAAAACAATTCAATAATCAAAAAACAAATCCTGACAGTGGCATTGATCGGTTTGGCGATTTGGATGATAATGCGTCCTTCGGTTCTTTCGCCTCGGTATATCTTAGCCACTCTATTACTTTTTGGAGTAGTTATGGCGTCTGGGTTTGAAAATCTACTCAATCAACAGAAATATTATATTTTGAAATTCATTGGAATTAGCATGATGTTAGTGATACTATTAGTAAGTATTGCGGGGCAATGGCGTTTGTCCAAACTATTTGTCCGCTTAATTTTTGGTCGAATAGATATAAGATCACTAAACACTGGGGCATACTTCCCGGCACTTGATTTTATTAATAAAAGTTATTCTCCCAGCGATCAAATATTTATTGCTGGTGCCTATCGTTATTTTCTTAGGCCAGAAATCTTGGTTAACATAAAACCGCCCGATGGCTTAACTGTCACATGGGAATATCTTTATAATAAAGGATATAATAAAATTGTGATTCAAAAAGATTCCAGTCTGTTTGTACTTAAAGATTTAGAAAATAATCCTCCGCCAGATTGGTTGGAAACAAAAATGATTTATGACGATTTTCGCACGACTATATTTTCAATTAATAAAAAAAATTAAAACAGGAAGGTTATCGTGATTAAAGATAAAAAAATATTTATTACTGGTGGTGCTGGTTTTATTGGCTCAACTTTAGCAAATAAATTAGCTAAGAATAATGAGATTGTTTTGTATGATAATCTGACTCGGGATACTTTAAAGCATACTGGTTTGTTACAAAATAAAAATATTAGTTTGATTAACGGTGATATTTTGAATTTAGAAGCTTTGACTCAGGCAATGAAAGGTGCAGATATTGTTGTTCATGCTGCGGCTATTGCCGGAATCGATACAGTGATTAAAAATCCAGTAAAAACGATGGAAGTTAATATGATTGGAACCGCCAATGTTTTAAAGGCCGCACTAGAAAATAAGGTTAAAAGTCGAGTTTTGGAATTTTCGACTTCGGAAATTTTTGGATCGATGGCTTATCGGGTTAACGAAAGTTGCCAAGCTATCTCTGGCTCGGTCGGTGAAGCTCGTTGGGTTTATGCAGTTAGTAAATTAGCTGGCGAACATTTGACTCATGCTTATTTTGCGCAATATGGTTTGCCAACGGTTACAATTCGACCTTTTAATATTTATGGTCCGGGTCAAACTGGCGAAGGCGCCATTCAAATTTTTATACGAAAAGCATTGAAAAACGAGGATATCTATATTTATGGCGATGGCACTCAAATTAGAGCCTGGTGTTATGTTGATGATATGGTTAGAGGTTTAATGTTGGCTCTTGAAGAAAAAAAGGCGGTTGGCGAGTCATTTAATATCGGTAATGCGCGAACTATCACCACTATTTATGGTCTAGCTCAAATCGTTTGTCGAGTATTAGAATCCAAATCCAAAATTGTTTTCAAGAAAGCTCTTTCGGCTGATATTGAGTTACGTATTCCTGATACCAATAAAGCCGAAGAAATCTTAGATTTTAAGGCTAAAGTTGATTTAGAAGATGGTATTAGACGGACTGCCGACTGGTATAAAAAGCATATTTTGTAAGAAAGGATTTAGTAATGATTAAATTAGCTTCTCCTGATATTCTAGCCGAAGATATTAAAAAAGTTATCAATGTTTTGAAAAGCGGCAATTTGGTTCAGGGTGAAAATGTTGTTTTATTGGAAAAAGAATTGGAAAATTTTTCCAATTTACCATATTGTACTATGGTAACTTCAGGAACAGCAGCCTTGCATTTAGCGATGATGGCTCTGGAATTACCAAAAGGAAGTAGTGTGATTGTGCCGGCTTTTACCTTTCCTGCTTCAGCTAATGTTGTTGAGAATATTTGTTGCGAAACAATTCTTTGTGATGTTGATCCAGAAACATACGTGGTTACACCAGAGATGATCGAAAAAACTATTTTAGCCAACACAAAAAAGAATATCAAAGCAATTATGATTGTTCATGAATTTGGTCAACCAGTAAAGATCAAAGAAATTTCTAAAATTGCCAAGAAATATAATCTTAAGCTAATTGAAGACGCTGCTTGTGCGCTCGGAACAATGGCTGATGGTCACCACCCTGGTTATTATGGCGATATGGCTTGTTTTTCTTTTCATCCTCGAAAAGCCATAACTACTGGTGAAGGTGGGGCAATTATGACTCGGTCTAAAGAGTTGGATCTTAAATTAAAAAAATTGCGTAATCACGGTATGGAAAAAACTCCAGATAAAATCGATTTTACTCTTGCAGGGTTGAATTACCGTTTAACTGAATTTCAAGCTGTTCTTGGTTTAGGACAAATAAAAAGATTCAGTAAAGAATTGACTAAAAGGAAAAAATTAGTCGAGATTTATTACCAGGTTTTAAAAAATAAAAAAAATTTACAACTTCCATTAGATGAAACTGGCAATTCATGGCAAAGTTATATGATTGTTTTAGATAAATCAATCGATCGACATCAGATTATTAATCAGATGGATAAAGCTGGTGTTCAAACAAGCATTGGGGCTCAAGCCTTAAACTGTTTAACTTATTTTCAAAAAAAATATGGTTATAAAAATGAAGATTTTCCAGTAGCAACTAGGTTATTTAACAAGGGATTGGTTTTACCTCTTTATGGCAAGCTAAAATCAGCAGAAATCTTGTTGATTGCTGATGAACTAGTAAAGGCTTTAGATGAATAAAACTCATGGTGATGGGAAATTCAAATTAGAACAATTTGCTAAACTTGGCCAAGATGTTATTTTTGAGTCTGGCATTTTAGTTTTTCATCCTGAAAATATAGAACTTGGTGATAATGTTTATATCGGTCACAACGCAATTTTGAAAGGTTACCATAAAAATAAGCTGATAATTGGCACTGGAACATGGGTAGGTCAGCAATGTTTTTTTCATAGTGCTGGTGGTTTGACGATTGGTAAAAATGTTGGTATCGGTCCGGCTGTTAAAATTATTACTTCGTTTCACGAGGAAGATGGCCGTAATGTACCAATTTTACATAGTAAGATAAAATTTACGCCAGTAGCGATTGAGGATGATGCTGATATTGGCGTTGGTGCTATTATTTTACCAGGCGTTACTATCGGTCAAGGAGCCCAAGTTGGTGCAGGGGCGGTAGTCACAAAGAATGTTGAACCTTTTTCGGTTGTTGCTGGAGTGCCAGCTCAAAAACTAAGAATGCGCGAAGAAAATTAATCAAATATGAAGATACTAATTGTGACCGGGATGTTTCCGCCAATTCGAACAGGGACTTCTTTTTATACCAAAAATTTAGCTGATTCACTATTAAAACTTGGCCACAAAGTGACTCTGGTTACTTTGGAAAATTCTAATCAACAAAAACAGTCGTCTTCTTACAAAATTCATCGACTAAAAGCGTTTCATTTTCCGCTTAAAAATTATTTTAAACATCTACGAGTTTGCTCTTTATATTTAACTAATTTTTCTAAAATGGATGAAATTGTCAAAGAAGATAAACCCGATATAATCTTACTAGTTAATCATTATCTAGATATTGCTTTCCCAACAATTTATGCGGCCCGCAAAAACAAAATTCCTCTAGTAGTTTCGGTTGGGACGCAATTGCAATCACTCAACTTTTTTCGGTCAAAAGTTCTTAATTTTTTTGATAAGCTAATATGTGGTTATATTTTCTCAAAGACTCAGAAAATTATTTCTTGGGACAAAGAAATCGAACGATACTTAAAAGATATTCATGGTGAAAAAATTCTAGAGAAAAACACTATTGTTAATTTTGGGGTGAATGGTGATTTGGGAACCTATTTAAATCATAAACATGATTACCGAAATGTTCAGCAAATCGTTGGGGTTGGAGCAATCATTGAACAGAGAAATTTTCACTTTATTATCAGAATATTTCACGAGCTTCTAAAATCATACCCGAAACTAAAGTTAAAAATTATCGGACATATTTATTATCAAAAAACAGTTTTCTTAATTAAAAGTCTTAAGTTGGAAAAAAAAGTTATATTAACAGGTGAATTGCCGCACGAAAAAGTTTTAAAAGAGCTTCAAAAATCAGTTTGTGGCTGGGGAACGTTAACTGGAGAATATGTTGGGCTTGGCACTTCCAATCTAGAAGCGATGATGATGGGTGTGCCAGTAATTTCTAATATTCCATCAGATTTACTTGGTCAAGCTGAATTAATAGATATGGAAAATTACATTTTTACAGACAGCTGTTCAACCGGCCAAATTTTAGATAAAATGAAGTTAATTCTTTCAAGTCATAAACTTCGGAGAAGAATTGGTCAAAATGGGAAAAAACTAGTAGTCAAATATATGAATTGGCCCAAAGTTGGTAAAGATATGATAAAGGTTTTTAATCAAGTGATTAAAGGTTATCGGAAAGATCCAAAGTCTAATTCTAAAAGAAAAGAGGTTAAATGATTTATAAAATTATTCTATTTGGTGGCATGTTGTTCTCGGTTGGAGCCCAATTTTTTGTTAAAGCAGCTATGAAAAGAATCGGTTTAGTCCAATTAAATGTGAGTTTTTTGGATAAATTAAAGCAAATGGCTGGTAGTCCATATTTATGGTTGGCCTTAGTTTGTTATGCTATTAGTTTTATGACTTATGCGATCGTGCTTTCAAAAGTTGAGTTAAATCGGGCTTTTCCGGTTACAATTATTGCGGCAACAATTTTAGTTTTTATAGTTTCGGTTGTTTTTTATCATGAATCAGTAAACTTTAATAAAGTTTTTGGTTTAATCCTGTGTCTAACAGGTGTTATTTTTTTGTTGCGATAGTGTTTAAGTTCTAAGGGGTTGTAATCGGTAACTAAACTAGTTATATAATAATTATTCCAATAAATTATGGAATATCATTTTTTATTTAAATTTTAAAGGAGAGCTATGAGCAAAATAAAAATTTTAATTTTAGGTTCGACTGGTATATTTGGCAATGGTTTATTTACCGACCTATCAAAATACAAAGATTTTGATGTTCATGGTACAGCCAAAGGAGAAGATGCCAAAAAATATTTTGAGATTAAAAGTCTAGAAAAAATCGTCAATTATGTTGATGTGGAAAATACGGATAGTTTAGCTAGAATTTTTAATCAGCTTAAACCAGATGTGGTTATAAATTGCATTGGTTTGGTTAAACATTTAATTAACGAGAATAATATTCAAAAAGCGATTAGTTTGAACGCGCTTTTACCGCATCGATTAGCTGAACTTTGCCAACTTTCTGGTTCTAGGTTAATCCACTTTAGTACTGATTGCGTTTTTAGTGGCAATAAAGGTTTTTATACCGAGAAAGATTTGTCGGATGCTGATGATATTTATGGCAAGACCAAAGCCTTAGGTGAAATTCATTCTGATCAGGCTTTAACCATTCGAACTTCTATTATTGGTCATAGTTTCGAAAATGATTTACAACTTACTGATTGGTTTTTGGCTCAAGAAGGTAAAATTAAAGGGTTTAGAAAAGTCATTTATTCTGGTGTACCAACTGTCGAAATGGCTCGCATTATCGCTGAATATGTTATTCCTAATAAAAAGTTAAAGGGTTTGTACCAGGTCTCGGCTGAACCAATTTCAAAATTTGATTTGCTTAAATTAATTGCCAAGGTGTATGGTAAAAAAGTTGAGATTAAGGAAGATATTGAAACAGTTAATGACCGCTCACTTGATTCCAGTCGGTTTAGAAAAGCGACCGGTTATTTACCGCCAACTTGGCCGATTTTAATTAAAAAAATGCATCAATATTATTTGAAAAATAAAAACTTTATTCAGTTTTAAACTTGAGGAGGAAAATGTCATTATTTGGTCAAAAAAGAATTTTAATTACTGGTGGAACTGGAAGTTTGGGAAAAATTTTAGTTAAGCGTTTATTAAGCGGCGAGCAGGGTGTGCCATCAAAAATTATGATTTTTTCTCGAGATGAAGCCAAACAGCATAATATGCGTTTGGAATATCAGCATCGGAAAAATGCAACAGATGAAGTTACTTATAATAATTTTCAACAACTGGTTGAATTTCATATTGGCGATGTTCGAAACTATGATTCAATTCGCCGAGTTTTGAAAAATTCCGATATCGTGATTAACGCGGCAGCTTTAAAGCAAGTTCCTTCGTGTGAATATTTCCCTTATGAAGCGGTCCAAACTAATATTATCGGAGCGCAAAATATTGTTCAGGCCTTGGCTGAAATTGATTGCCCAGTGGAAACTGTGGTTGGCGTTTCGACCGATAAAGCTTGCAAACCAGTTAATGTGATGGGTATGACCAAATCTTTACAGGAAAGAATTTTTGTTTCGGCCAATATTTCTGTGCCAAAAGTCCGGTTTATTTTGGTTCGTTATGGCAATGTTTTAGCCTCCCGCGGTTCAGTTATCCCTATGTTTCACGAGCAAATCAAAAATAATTTGCCACTAACTGTTACAACCGAAGATATGACCCGATTTTTGCTGCCGCTTAACCATGCGGTCGATACGGTTTTTTCAGCGATTGCCGGCGGTAATCAAGGGGAAACCTATATCCCCAAGGTAAAATCTTCTTCTATGGTTAATGTAGCCAAGGCTCTGATTGAAAATCGAAATTTAGAAATTAAAATTACAGGGATTCGTCCTGGCGAAAAAATTCACGAAATTCTAATTTCCGAAGAAGAAGCTTGGCATACGGTTGAACGTGGCGATTACTATGTAATTAAACCGATTTTGCCAGAACTTATTAAGAATTCTTACGAAAATTTCATTGAAAAAACCGGCGAATATAGTTCCTCATCTAATCCGATGGATTTAGCGGAAACCAAAGAAATGCTTAAAAAATATCATTTATTATATGGCGATGAAATTGGCGAAGGAGAATTATTAAGATGAAAGGATCTATATGAAAGTAATGACAATCGTGGGTACTCGTCCAGAAATAATTAAATTAAGCCGAGTTATGGCCGAACTTGATAAGTTTACCAAACATATCATTGTTCATACTGGCCAAAATTATGATTATGAATTAAATCAAATCTTTTTTGAACAATTAGAAGTAAGAAAACCAGACTATTTTTTGGAGGCGGCAGGAAAAACTACGGCCGAAACTATTGGCAATATTATTGCCAAAGCTGATGAAATAATCGAGAAAGAAAAACCAGATGCGGTTTTACTTTACGGCGACACTAATAGTTGCCTTTCGATTATTACTGCCAAACGGCGTCATATCCCAGTTTTTCATATGGAAGCTGGCAACCGCAGTTTTGATCAACGGGTACCGGAAGATATTAATCGTAAAATTGTTGATCATTTGAGCGATATTAATATGCCGTTAACCGAGCACGCGCGTCGTTATCTGATTGCTGAAGGAATTAAGGCAGAAACGATTGTCAAAACCGGTTCATCGATGAAAGAAGTTTTAGCTTATTATGCAGACAAAATTGAAGCATCAGATCCGCTAACTGATTTGAAATTGAAGGAAAACAAGTTTTTTATTGTTAGTGCTCATCGCGAAGAAAACATTGATAGTGACGAAAACTTTACTAATTTTCTTAAATCTTTGAAAGCAATTGCCAAAAAATACAAAATGCCGGTGATTGTTTCGACTCATCCGAGAACCAGAAAAAAACTTGAAGAAATGAAAATAATTGAATTAGATAAAAGAATTCAATTTTTAAAACCAATGGGTTTCTTCGAATATATTAAATTGCAGCTAGCAAGTTTTTGTGTAGTTTCAGATAGCGGTACAATTACCGAAGAATCATCGATATTAAACTTTCCGGCGATTATGATTCGACAGGCTCACGAGCGTCCAGAAGGCATGGATGAAGGCACGATCATTATGTCTGGATTGGAACCCAAAAAAGTTTTAGAGGCGATTGAGGTGACTACCAGCCAATATCAAAAAGAACCGCGAGCTTTTAAACCGGTAGCGGATTACGAAGTGGAAAATGTTAGTAAAAAAGTTTTGCGAATTATTTTAAGTTACACTGATTACATTAATCGAACGGTTTGGTATAAGCTGAAGTAAATCATATCTCTTGACTAAACTTAATTCTTGATCTAATATTCACATAGCGTCTGAATCATCAGGCGAGATCTTTTTGATATAAAAGGGGGAAGACGATGCTAGAAATCCATTTGGCCAATACTCTAACAGATTGGTCGCCGGGAGATAATCCTTATAGGTTATCGTTTTTTGTTTACTTATTTGTAATTGCAATGCAGTCTGACTTGCATAAATTTTAAAACTGCGATATGTGTAAATATATGGAAATAAAAACGAACAAGACTCAAAACCCAAAAGTTTCAATTATGGATCGACAAAGTCGATCGCGGAAATTGAAAGAAAATCCTAAAGTTTCAATTATTATTCCGGTTTATAATGGTTCGAATTTTTTAAGGGAAGCTATCGAAAGTTCCTTGGCTCAAACCTATAAAAATCTCGAAATTATTGTTGTGAATGATGGATCAAAAGATCACGGGTCAACCGAAAAAATTGCTAAAAGTTTTGGTGATAAAATTCGTTATTTTAAGAAAAAAAATGGTAAAGTTTCTACTGCTTTGAATTTAGGAATTAAGGAAATGACTGGCGATTATTTTTCTTGGCTTAGCCATGACGATCTTTATACGCCAGATAAAATCGCTAAACAGATTAAGTTTATACTAAAATGTCCACTAAAGACATTGGTTTATTGCAATTACGAAGTGGTGGATCGATTTAGACAACATTTGGGTTATTCGCAACTGAAACCGATTCGTAAAAGTAATTTAATTCGCGCATTAATGGAAGATCGTTTTATTCATGGTTGTGCTCTTCTAATTCCTAAATCAGCTTTTGCTGATGCTGGATTATTTGATCCAAAATTATTAAATACGCAAGATTTTGATTTATGGTTTCGTCTAATGGATATTGGATATGATTTTAGACTTTGCCCAGGATATTTGGTTAGAAGTCGGAAACATAACCAGCAAGATTCGGTCACGACAAGTGATCGCCAAATGGTTGAAGAAGATGTTTTGTATCTCAATGTTTTAAAGCATTTTTCCGCTGATCGACTTTTTACTAAATCAAAAAATATTAGTCTTGACTATATTAATATTGCTTTAGCTAACAAAATTATCGGGTTACTGAAAACCGCTGATTATGCTTACAACTCTAGTAAAAATTATATAAAAAAAGACAATTATTTTTCATGGCTTTGGATGGCTTTTCTTTATAATTTATGGTCCAAAAGTGCATCTTATTGCATGAATTGTCTTATTCAGATCGTCAGACGGTTAAAAAGAAAATAACTGAGCTCCAATTAGAAAATATTAATCAAGGGTAGAGTCGAATTTCATGAATATTTTTTTTATTCCTTCAAAATATCCTTCGAAGCAAGAACCTTTAGCTGGTATATTTTTTTATGAACAAGCTCAAGCGCTTGGTGAGCAAAAAGATCAAATTATTATCAATAGCTTATGGGGACAAAATGACTGTGCTTTAGCAATAAATAAACCATTTTTGGCTCTTTATAATTTGATTAATTTTTTTAAAAAAAAGAATTACCTTAAAAAAATATCTACGAATAATTATGAAATTTTTAATCCGACATTTAGTTGGTTTCATAAAATTTTCGGTGGAAATATAGCCAAGGTCATAAAAGCCAACGAGGATAATTTCTTAAAAGCTCAGTCCAAATTTGGCTCAATTGATTTAATTCATGCTCATCTTAGCTATCCAGCTGGCTACATTGCTATGAAATTGGCTCAAAAATTTAAAGTGCCATATATTATTACGGAACATATGGGAAATTTTCCGTATGCTTTTTATCTGGAAAATGGGGATTTACCTCAAATCATCAGAGAGTCATTGGAAAAAGCAGATCAGATAATTGCTGTAAGCGAAAGTTTATCTCACCAAATAAAAAAATATGGTATCAAAAATGAAATAAAAGTCATACCGAACCTAGTCGATGAAGATTATTTTTATCCTGTTAAATCCAAGAATAATTCGGTTTTTACTTTTTTTAATCTTGGAAATGATGGTTTACCAAAAGGAACTCAAGATTTAGTTAAAGCAATTTCTATTGCGGTTAAGAAAAATCCAAATCTTATTTTTAAAATTGCCGGAACAGGAAATTACTCATCCTATAAAAAATTTGCAAAAAAGTTGGGAATAGAGAATTTTATTATCTGGCTAGGACCATTAAATAGAAAACAAGTCAGAGACGAATTTCGCGATTGCGATGCTTTCATTTTACCTTCGCATTATGAATCATTCGGCGTGGTTTACATAGAAGCAATGGCTTGTGGTAAACCAGTGATTGCAACCCGCTGCGGCGGTCCGGAATCTATTGTGACTAGTGAAACAGGGATATTGGTTGAAGTTGGCAATATTAGACAAATTAGTCAGGCCATTCTCGACATGGCGAATAATTTGCATCGATTTGAACCAAAAAAAATTAGACAAATCTTTTTAAATAATTTTTCTAAAAAAGCCGTAACCAAAAGAATTATTGGATGTTATAAAAACTTGCATCAATAGTTTATTTAAGTTATTTTTATTATGGAGAAATATGGTAGTTATTATTGACTATGGTTTGGGTAATTTAGGGACAATACTTAGTAAACTTAAACGTTTCGAGGTTGAAGCAATTATCTCGTCAAAACCAAAAGAGATTTTGGCCGCTTCTAAATTAATTTTGCCAGGAGTAGGAAATTTTGCGCAAGGTATGGAAAACCTAAAAAAATCGGGCTTAATTCCTGTTCTTGAAGAAAAAGTTTTAAACCAAAAAACACCAATTTTAGGTATTTGTTTGGGAATGCAACTTCTGACAAATTTCAGTGAAGAAGGTAATGTTCCCGGTTTGGGATGGATTGATGGTGAAACTAAAAGATTCAATTTTCCCAAAGCTGATTTACGAATTCCTCATGTTGGTTGGGATTCAATCAAGATTTTAAAAAACGATTTATTGTTTAAAGAAGTTCCTAAAGATAGCTATTTCTATTTTACTCATTCTTATTTTGTAAATTCAGCGAAGAATAATATTCTGGCTGAAACTGATTATGGCAGTAAATTTGCTTCAATTATAAAAAAAGATAATATTATTGGCGTGCAGTTTCATCCAGAAAAAAGCCATCGTCATGGATTAAAACTTATAAAAAATTTTATCGATTATTATTAATGTTAAAAACAAGAATTATTCCTTGCCTCCTTTTAAAAGATAAAGTCTTGGTTAAAGGAGAACAATTCAAGAATTATAAATATATTGGCGATCCAATAAATGCCGTTAGAATTTTTAGTGAAAAACAAGCCAGCGAGTTATGTTTTTTAGATATAGATGCGACAGCGGAAAATCGAATCCCAGATCTTAATTTTATTACAAAAATTGCTGAAGAATGTGATATGCCTTTTGCGGTTGGTGGCGGGATTAAAACCATCGATGATGTTAAAGAGATTTTAAACGCCGGTGCCGAAAAAATTGTAATTAATAGCCAAGCGGTTGAAAATCCATTATTAATCAAAGAAATTTCTCAAACTTTTGGTAATCAAAGTGTCATTGTTTCGATTGATGTTAAAAAAAATAAAAATGGAAAGTATGAGGTTTATACTCATTCTGGGACTAAACCGACCGGTCTTGATCCACTCGATTGGGCTTGCCAAGCAGAATTACTGGGGGCCGGCGAGATTCTACTTTGTTCTATCGATCTAGATGGCTCGATGAAAGGCTATGACATTCCATTAATTAAAAAAATATCAGATAAAGTTAAAGTGCCAGTTATTGCTAGTGGTGGAGCTGGGAAAATCAAAGATTTTAATACTGCGATCAAAAAAGGTCATTGTTCGGCAGTTGCAGCAGGTAGTTATTTTGTGTTTTATGGCGCAAAAAGAGCCGTCTTAATCAGTTATCCGGATGATAAAGAAGTAAAAGAGGCAATGAAATCATGAAAAAAAATAAAAATATTGTAAAAAAACAAGTTTGTCGTCGATGTATTCTTGATTCGAACATTCCGAGTATATCTTTTAACAATGAAGGTATTTGTAATTATTGCGAAATTCATGACGAAATGGATGCGCAACATCCTCTTAATAAACAAGGAAAAAAAGAACTTCATAAAATTATTAAAGAGATAAAAGCTAAAGGCAAAGGTAAAAAATACAATTGTATTATTGGAGTTAGCGGTGGGGTAGATAGTACTTATTGTTTGTATTTGGCTAAAAAGTTGGGATTACGCCCATTGGCAGTCCATATGGATAATGGCTGGGATTCTGAATTAGCTGTAAGTAATATCGAGAAAACTTGTCGTAAGCTTGGAGTTGATTTGGAAACAAAGGTTTTGGATTGGGAAGTCTTTAAAGAACTTCAATTGGCTTTTCTTAAAGCTTCAATTCCGGAAATAGAAACGCCAACAGACTTAGCGATCCGACCAATACTTTGTCAGGTGGCGGCTAAAGAAGGTATTTCTTATATTATTAACGGTCAGAACTTTCGTACGGAAGGAAAAATTCCTTTAACTTGGGCTTATGCTGATAATCGCTATATTAATTATATTTACAAAAAATTTGGGAAAAATAAAAAGTTAAATAATTATCCCAAATTTACAATTAAAGAATATTTTTATTATGGTTTTATTAAAAGAATTAAAACTGTTAGAATCCTTCAATATATGGATTATCGTAAAGATCAAGTAAAAAAGCTGTTAATCAAAGAATTGGATTGGAAAGATTACGGCGGAAAACATTCAGAATCAATTTTCACCAGATTCCTGCAAAATTATATTTTGATTAAAAAATTCAATATTGATAAGAGAAAGATTCACATTTCTGCTGAAGTTCGTTCAGGTCATTTAAGCCGATTTTCTGCTTTTAAAAAGATTAATCAAGAGCCAATCACTGTCGAACAAGCACAAAGTGATCAAAAGTATATTTTAAAAAAGTTAAATTTAACAGAAAAAGAATTTGATAAAATTATGATTTCTAAACCAAAAACATTTTTGGATTATCCATCGTATTTTTCTTTAATGCGTTTATTCAGATCACTAATTAAAATTGTTTATCGTGTTTTAGAGCCAACAACACCACCGCTCATTGTTGCTCTTGATCATATGAAGATTCCTTCCAAGTTATCAAAAGAAAACCAGGATTTACGTAATAACGAAAATGATTAAGAATAAAAAAATTGCGGTGGTGATCCCCGCGCACAATGAAGAAAAAATGATTGGCAAAGTGATTGAAACAATGCCTAATTTTGTTGATTTAATTATTGTCATCGATGATGCCAGTACCGATAAAACGGTGAAAAAGGCAAGTGATGCGGCGAAAAAATTTAAGAAAAAAACCGAAATTGTTGTTAATAAGAAAAATAAAGGTGTTGGTGGGGCGATTGTGATTGGTTATTATATGGCCATAGCTAAAAAAATGGATTGCACAGCGGTGATGGCTGGAGATGCCCAAATGGATCCGGCGGAACTTAAAGACATAGTTTTACCAATCATTAACAATGAGGCTGAATATGTTAAGGGCAACCGTTTAATTCATGGTAAAGCTTGGCAAATGATTCCCAAAGTCCGCTATTTAGGAAATTCAGTTTTATCACTACTAACCAAAATCTCTTCTGGTTATTGGCAAGTGGCCGACTCTCAAACCGGTTATGCGGCAATATCGCTTAAGGCTTTGAAAGAGATGGATTTAGGTAATCTTTATAAATCTTATGGCTTTCCCAACGATATGTTGGTTCATTTAAATTTGATCCGAGCTAGAATCAAAGAAATTCCGATCAAACCAGTTTATTATCAAAATGGTAAATCGGGGATTAGAATTTGGAAAGTTATTCCGACGATTTCATGGTTACTAATTCGGCGATTTTTTTGGCGGCTGAAGAAAAAATATATTATTGAAGATTTCCATCCGTTGGTTTTTTTCTATTTATTTTCTTTTATTCTGAATTTTATCGGTTTATATCTTTTAATTAGATTATTTTATATTTTACATCTAACTGGACATATCCCACCAATGAACGCTTTAGCTTTATTCTTTTGTTTAATTATGGCCCCGCAGTTTTTGTTTTTTGCGATGTGGTTTGATATGGATTACAACAAAGACCTTAAAGTAAAGTGAATATCTAACAAATCTAGTAAATAAAATCTAAACGCGATAAAATAAAGACAACTAACTAATTGCGGAAATTTTCTGAGGTAAAAACATGATCAAAAACAAAACTATTGGCGTGGTTATGCCAGCGCATAACGAAGAACTATTAATCACCGAAACTCTCCAAGGAATTCCGGATTTTGTTGATAAAATCATTGTGGTTAATGACGCTAGCAAAGACAATACTAAAGAGAAAATATTGGCAGAACAAGCCAAACAAAGCCGAATCGTTTTCATTGATCACGAAAAAAATAAAGGTTTGGGCGCCACTTTGGCTGACGGTTATGTTAAAGCTTTGGAATTAGATTTAGATTGTATTGCGGTGATGGCTGGTGATAATCAGATGGACCCGGCGGATTTAGAAAATATTGTGATGCCAATTATTGATGAAACAGTCGATTATACCAAGGGAAATCGTTTACTCTATAAAGGCGCTTCTAAGATTATGCCAAAATACCGATTTTTTGGCAATATTGTGGCCACTTTTTTAACCAAGTTTGCCACTGGCTATTGGCAATTAATCGACCCCCAGTGCGGCTATACGGCGATTAGTAAAAAAGCCCTCGATAAGATTGATATTGCTACTTTGAAAAAAGGTTATGGTTATAATGCTGATATTTTGTATCGCTTAAATTTTTACAATTTTAAAATTACCGATGTTGAAGTTAAACCAGTTTATGGTCGAGAAAAAAGCGGTATCAAGTTATTCCGCTATACTATTGATGTTTGTTGGTTTTTAACCAAAATGTTTTGGCGTCGTCTTATGGAAAAATATTTTTTCCGCGATTTCCATCCGTTGATTTTATTTTATTTCTTTAGCTTTGTCAGTTTAATTTTGATTTCAATTCCGCTGATTATTCGATTTTTTGTACTTTATTTTCAAACCGGTCAAGCGCCAGGTACAACTTTAATTATTTTGTCATTTTCTTTGATGATGGGATTTTTTTCATTCGGTTTTGCAATTTGGTTAGATATGGAATCAAACAAAGATTTATTTGTAAAATAAATATGAAAGATCAAACCTGGGGAATTGATAAACAATCATTTTTTGCTTTTGGCAAAAAAGATTTGGGTGAAAATCCAAATTTTACTTCAGATGAAGAAAAACAGATTGATAGTCTGCTGAATTTTTATACCCCAAATCCATTACTCAAACAGATTGAAAAATGTTCCGCTTGGTTTTATAGTTTTTTAAGTGAAAAAATGCGAGAAAAAATATCATCGGCAGTTAAAAAAGGAACTAAATATGAAGTAAAAACAAATCTAAAAAGTCTGCCGAGCAAAACAATTGATGATCTTGCAGAAAATTTTAAAGATTTGAAATACCAAGGTATGGCTAGTGTGGTTTTGTTAACTCACGATGTTGACTATCGCAAGGGTTACGACAGCGTTTTAGAAATTGCCCAAATGGAAGCTGATTTAGGACTTCGTGCTAGTTATTATTTTTTAGTTCAAGCTGGCTATCAGATTTCAGGCGACTTGCTTAAAAAATTGTTAGAGATGGGGCACGAAGTCGGCGTTCATGGGTTAACTTATGATTTACGTTTAGCTTATCGGAGTAAGTCAACAATTGTTAAACAATTAAAATCAGCCAAACAAAAATTAGAATCTTTGGCCGGTCAGCCAATCTCTGGTTTTCGCAATCACTCATTAAGAAATAGTTTAAATATGCTTTACGCGGTAAAAGCGGCGGGTTTTGAATATGAAAGTAATATTTATCCGATTAAAAATCTTAACAGTTTTAATACTTTTTTTTGTTGGCCATTTAGTTACGAGAATCAAGATTTAGTTGAAATTCCGGTTGTTTGGCCGATGGATACGGAAATTTTTAGAAATTTAGATCTACCTGATCAAGAAGCATATGATTTTTATCGAGAAAAAATTCTTTTAATTCAGAATCTACATGGCGTAGCCTGTCTAAATTTTCATCCGGAAATCATTATTGACCATAAAGAGTTTTATCAATCGCTAATTAATTTTATTTCCAAACAATCATTTTTAAATCTTCGGCCCAAGGATTTAGCTAAAAATTACCAAAAAAAACCATGAAAATATTGTCTAATAAAATATTTCAGAAGATTATTATTTATCTCATTTTTATTGCCATAATTTTCTGGTTCGGTTTTTTTATTAAAAATCATTTAGCGGATTTTGCAGTGGTTCGGTTAATATCTTTATCGACTATTGCTATTTTGCTTTTTTTGAATCTTACAGCTTTAGTTTTTGAAGGTTTGATTTTAAAAATTATTTTAGAACCATTTAATATCAAATTATTGTCAAAAGAATGGTTCGGTTTAAATGTTTTAAGTTCGCTTGGTAATATGGTTTTACCTTTTGGTGGTTGGGGCGTACGCGGGCTTTATCTTAAAAAGAAATATAATTTTAGCTCGGCCAATTTCTTAAGTGTTTTGACTGTGGTAACAATTTTCGAATTGATTATTTTTTCTTTAGGCGGTTTAGTCGGATTGATTTATTTAGGATCCGCAGATTTAATTGCTCAAACATTACTTTTAATTTTTAGTATAGTCACTTTTATCTGTCTAATTTTTATCTTAATAACTTTTAAATTTAAGCCAAGCCAAAATTCTTTTCTTAATCGATTAGCTCAAATTTCGCAAAGCTGGCAGTGGCTTAAGAATCAAAAGCAAATTTTAGTTAAAATAATTTTATTGATGATTGGCTATTTTCTGGTTAGCGCTTTAATTTTTCTTTTTGCCTTTCAAACCTTTGGTTTTGCAATTAATTATCTATCGACTTTTATTCCAACTTGTTTGTCAAATTACACTTTAATCATTAGACTTTTACCAGCTTCGATTGGTTTTTACGAGGGGGCAGTGATCTACACTTCGAGATTATTTAATTTTAATGTTAGTCAAGGTTTATTGGTGGCGGAAATTGTGCGAGTTTCGTATTTGTTTTGGCTCCTTGTTTTGGCGCCAATTTTTAGTTACATTTTATTAAAGAATAATAAACGAATTTAAAGGATTAAATTGAAAAAAATTATCACAATTGTTGGTGCCAGACCGCAATTTATTAAAATACCACTAATTTCCCAAGAAATCAGAAAGTTTGCAAAAGAAGTAGTTGTCCATACTGGTCAGCATTACGATGCGAATATGTCGGATATTTTTTTTGAAGAGTTAGGTATACCAAGACCGGATTATAATTTAGGTATTGGTTCAATGGAACGTGGAGAACAAATCAAATTGATGCGAGAAAAAATTAAAGAAGTCCTTGTTAAAGAAAAACCGAATTTGGTGGTGATTTATGGCGATACTAATTCAACTCTGGCCGGCGCACAGGCTGCGAACCAATTAAATATTCCCATTGCTCATATTGAAGCTGGCATGAGAAGCTACAATCAGGAAATGTCTGAAGAGCAAAATCGAGTTGAATCAGATAAGGTTTCTGCTTTGCTTTTTTGTTCGACTCGTTCGGCCATGGAAAATTTGACTAAAGAGGGGATGACCAAAGGAGTTTTTTTAACTGGTGATGTGATGGCTGATATCCAAAAGAAAGTATCTGGTGATCATGATCAGCTATCAATTTTAGAAGAACTATCTTTGAAGTCGAAAGAATACATTTTAGCCACAGTTCATCGCCAAGCCAATACTGATGATGAAACTAATTTATCCAATATTATCAACGCTTTTAACCAGATTGATGAAACTATTATTTTTCCGCTTCATCCGCGAACAAAAAAATATCTTGAGGAATATAATCTTAAATTGTCAGACAAAATTAAAGTGATTGAGCCTCTTGGCTATAAAGAAATGATTATTTTAGAAGCAAATGCTAAATTGATTTTGACTGATTCCGGCGGCGTGCAAAAAGAAGCTTATTTAGCCGAAGTGCCTTGTATTACTTTAAGGAACGAAACCGAGTGGACAGAAACGGTAGATTCCGGTTGGAACCAACTGGCCGGAGCAGAGACTCAAAAAATTGTAGAATTAGTCAAAAATTATCCGACGCCAAAAAATCACCCAGATTTTTTGGGTGACGGCGAAGCTTATTTAAAGATTTCGCAGATTCTTAAGGATTATCTTAAGATTTAAATAGTAAGAATCACAAAGATTTGTTATTGTATAAATATGCCAACATTTTTTAAACAAAAACGTTTTGCAGTAGCTTACTTTGTCTGTTTTTTGTTATTTTTAATTTCGATATTTAGTCAACATTTTTTAATGTCGCCATTATTGTCTTGGATTTTGATCTCTTTTGTTATTTTTGTACCAGGTTTTAGTTTAGCTCGAATTTTTAAGTTTCAAATTGATGGCCTGGCAGGCAGACTGGTTTTGTGGCTCGGACTTGGTTGGACGTATGGTCTTGGTTTTAGTTTTCTAAGTATTATTGCTGGGCTGACGATTAGTGCTGCCACAACTGTTTTTATGATCGTAACTGGTATTCTGCTAATTTTAGCTTTAATTTTCGATTTACGGCGAACGCATCAAGACGTAAAGCCAATCCACTGGCAAGCAGTATTTAATTTTAATAATCTTCCATTATTGCTAGTTTTAGTTTATTTAGGTTTTATTTTGATTGACTTGGTCGCTAACGGTTCGCTCTATAGCGGTGGTGATGCTGGCTATCATATATCAACTTTACGCAAAGTCGTTGAAGGCCAACCACTGACTGTGGCAAACCTATCATATGTCAAAAATCAAATTGAAATTGCTTACGCTTTTCCGATTTGGCATGTCTTAATGGGGATTATGACTCATTTGGCTAATGGCAATATCTTTATGATTTGGCGAGAGATGTGTGTGCCATTGGTAGCGATGGCTTTTTTAACTTGGTATTGGCTTTTTCGCCAAATTCTACCAACTCGCAATCTGGCTTATTTGGCCACATTTTTCTATGCCGCATTTAATTATAATTGGAAATATGGCTATGAACTGTCTACTTTGCCAATTCCACATTCATTAATGCAGTTTTTACTCTTGCCATTACTGGTAGCCTTGGTATTACATTACATTTTTAAACTTAAAAATAATTGGCTATTTTTAATATTTTTAACTTTATTAACGATCCTGGTTGGCGTCGTTCATCTAACTGGATATTTTTATTTTTTGATTATAATGGTAGTATTTGCCATGGTCTATTCGATTTTAAAGTTTCGCGAATCGGATTTTCCGATTATTAGATTCAAATTATTAGCCATCATTTTTGCCAGTCTTATCTCGATTTTACCACTAGCTTTTATTCTTCAACTTAAAGGGCATGTTATTTCCAATTTTTGGTTGTCTTTTCATACTCAAGACTATCCGACTGGATCATATTATAATACCTTTAAATCTTGGGATATTTTAGTTAAATATGCTTATTTATTCTTGCCGATAGTTTTTATTTTTAGTCGGAAATATCGCAAATTAGTTTTAATTTTAGCTCTGTTTTTGGCTTTACCGTTAGTTTCTAATCATTTCATTAGTGCGATTTTAACTAAAAACTTGGGCATGATTTTTGTAAAAAGATTTTACGGCACAGTAGTCTGGTATTTTCCGGTTTGGGCTATGTTTTTCGGTTTTTTGTTTTTGCTGGCCGATCGAGTTTTAAACCTTATTCATGGAAAATTACGTACGATTATTAATTATAGTTTTTATGGTTTAGCCATTTTATTTTTTTGGCATGAATATTTTGATAAATTAGTGCCGAAAGTATATCGGGAAACGGCTAGTACAATTTATACTTCGATTACTTCAAATCATCTAGAAGTTTGGCTTGTACATTATTATTTATGGTTTCTCGTTCCATTTTCTTTGATGGTTATTTTCCTTTATTTTTGGCACTCAAAAAGTACAGAAAAATTTTTAACATTTGAAGAAACGAAAAATCAAGGTTTAGTTTTTTGTTTGTTTGTGTTGGTTTTTTTGATTTTTTCCTCACCAGCTCAAGCGCGATTTATTCGATCTTTTGACTTTGATAAAGTTTATAAAGTTATTGAACCAACAACTATTTCATCTGAAAAAAACGCTTTGGGTGCGGTTGGTGGTTATGAAACAGTTGATTTTATTAAAAAAAATATTCCGTCAAAAGCGGTTTTTGATGTTAGTGGTGGTTTTTTCTATTTGCCGCAATTAGTTGATGTGCAAATGTCGAATTATTGTGCTAGTGCTGATGTTGCTTATGATCGGCTTTACGATCCGAAAAAATGGAGTATTAATACTAAAATCGGAGTGATTGAAAAAGACCAAATTGAATACCTGATGGTAACTGGAAAACCGAAAAACTTAGTTGAAACGGAAAATGTATTAGATCAAAACCCGGAATATTTTCAAAAAATTTATCGAGCTGATGCGATTATTTATAAGGTTAATCGTGTAAAAATTGCTCATGATTTAGGAAATTGATATACTTAAATTAAATATAAAAGGATAAAATGGACTTTCGAAATAAAAAACGGCTTTTGTTAACTTATGGCGGTTTTTTTGTTCTAGCAATAATTATTTGGGCGTTGTTAAAATTTTTTCCAATAACATCGACAACGATTTTTTTAACTTTTTTTGGGTTATTGGCAATTCCAGGGTTTTCGCTGGCAAGACTGTTTAAATTCCATGATAAAGACTGTTATGATCAGAAATTACTTTGGTTGTTTTTAGGTTTTTCTTGGGCACTATTTTTATGTCTAGTAGCAGTATTAGTCCAAATTAATCTTACAGTTTTATTGACTGGATATTTAGCCAGTATAGTTTTATTGTTTATTGTTTCATTGGTCATTGATTTAATTCGGCCAGTCGTAGCAAATGAATCAATTGATTGGAAAGGGCTTTTTAAATTAGATAATCTGGTTTGGCTATTGGCAACCTTACCTTTAATTTTAATTATTCTTTCGATCAATCAACAAGGTTCGAGTTTTACCGGCGATCCAACTTATCATTTGGCAATTGTGGAAAAAGCTTTTTCTGGTCAACCATTGAGTGTCAACGCTTTAGCGTTTATCAAAAATCAACCTCATCCGGCTTATGCTTTTATGATTTGGCCGGTTTTTTTGGCCGAACTGGCCAAAATTACTCATTTGACGACTTATAATCTTTGGGGCGAAATTTCCGCGATTTTAACAACTTTAGTTTTTCTAACTTGGTTTGGGTTTTTCCGCAAAATTTTCCCGACAAAATATTTAGCTGCCTTGGCAATCGTTATTTTCGCGGTTTTCACTTTTGGAGCTGACGGTTATCTTTTAACGGCTTTGCCTGTGCCTGATGGTCTTTGCAAGCTAATTTTTTTGCCAGCCGCTTTGTGGCTAGCTTTTAAATATATTTTTGAAGAAAAACCGAATTTTAAAGTTCTATCGCTTGCTTCAGTTATTTTAGTTTTAACAGCAGGAATCCATTTAACCCAGTTTTTCTATTTCTATTTTATTATGATTGCTTTTATGATTGGTTATTCGGTTTTTCGGTTTAAAGATCCGGATTATAAAATAATCATTAAAAGAATGTTAACTATAACTTTTGCAAATCTCATTTTAATGATACCGTTATTTGGTTATTTACAATTAAAAACGAATATTATTAATAATAGTTTCGAGACCTTGTCGGACATAAAAGCTGATTTGTCTAAAACAATGGCTCTTTCTTCGATCGATATTTTTTCTTTATACGCTTATATTCTATTGCCTTCGACCCTTTTGTTTTTACGGAAAAATCGCAATTTGATCGCGCTCCTGGCAGTGATGTTGATTGTACCAGTCGTTTATAATATTGTTTTTTTGCGCGATTTTCTAAATAGCGTTTTAAGTTATGTTTTTATGAAACGACTTTTTTCTAATGTGACCTGGTCTTTTGCTATTTGGGCTTTAATTTTTGGCTCTATTTTTGTCATAATCGATCAAATTATTAGTCGATTTAAATTAGTTACTAGATATATTTTTACTTTTATTCTGATTATATTATCGATTATTATCTGGATTTCGCGGTTGAATATTAGCCGATTTATTTTTTCACGTCAGATGGATGCCTGGCTAGCAACTCACTTTTGGCTTTTTGTCGGCCCGATTTTAATTATTGCTATTATTATATTCTGGTTGCAGCTTTCTAAAAAAATCAAACAATTTCCGGAAACTTCGGAACCAAAGAATTTACTAATAGTATTATTTTTAAGTTTTGCTTTGGTTGGTATTTTATTGGCTGACGGCGAAAAAAATTTAATTAAAAGTGCCAAGAACGATTCAAAAAATAATTATTGGTTTACGCAAACTCGAGATTACACCAAAAAAGTGATTAAACCACAAGCTTTTGGTGGCTATGACACTTTAGCTTATATCCAAAAAAATGTTCCAGCTGGTTCGGTAGTCGAAAGTAATACAGCTTATCGCAATTTAGAAATTTTAGCAGATGTCTATATGGCTGCTTGGCCAGAAAGGACTCAACCAGAAAGGGAATTGAGCCAGATTTACGAAAGTGTGGCTGATCCAATGCTAAAAGTTAGATGTTTATCTGTTTACAAGGTTGACTATCTTTTAGTTGTTTCTAAGAAAGCCGGTAAAAATTATATTAATCTGGACAATCTTTCCGAATACTTGACTAGAGTCTACCAAAACACCGCTGTAGATTTATATTTAGTCAATAAAGATAAAGTTAATCAGGCTACTAATGATAATAAGTCACTCGTTCCGTTAAATTGCCGTGCGCCAAAATGGCAATAATTAAACAAGGATTAAAAAATGAAAATATTCAAAAACAAAAAAATATTGATGGCTCAATATGGTTTGATGGTTGTTTGGCTGATTACCAGTTTAACTTTAGCTAAAAGTAATATTTTATCACCGTTAACAATCACTATTATTTTTACTGGCATTCTGATTGTTCCTGGTTTCTCTTTGGCAAGATTATTAAAATTTAAATTTACAAATGATAAACTAGGTCAGTTAATTCTTTGGTTAACATTAGGGCTAACTTTTGTTTTATTAGTTTGTCTAACAACAATGTTAATTAGTCTAACAGTCGGAGTTTTAGCCAATCTTTGCTTAATTTTAATTATCGGTTTATTGATTACTAGTTTAATTTTAGATTTACGTTACAAGGCCGAACCAGAAAAAATGATTTGGAATTGGAAAAATTTTCTGCGAGCAGAAAATATTGGTTATACTTTAGTCCTGGTAGCAATTTTGGCTGTGATTGCGTCAGTAGCAAACGCTGGAACGCTCTTAAGAGGTGGTGATACCGACTTTCATATGGCTATTGTGGAAAAAGCTTCGGCTGGCCAACCGCTGGCGTTGGCTAACTTAAGTTTTATCAAAGGTGATACGATTCATATCGCCTATGGTGTACCAATTTGGCACGTTTTTGTAGGTTTTCTGTCAAACCTAACTAAAAGTGATCCTTTGGCGATGTGGAAAGTTATTTCTGTTCCACTTTCTGTTTTGGCGTTTTTGGCCTGGGCCTGGCTTTTCCAAATAGTTTTTCAAAAACGCTTTTTTATCTGGCTAGGTTTAGCATATGTTGCAATTTATATTTATAATTGGTCTCAAAGTTATCTTTTCACTTGTTTGCCCTTGCCAGACACTCTAAACAATATGTTTCTTTTTCCTTTAGTTACGGCTTTGGCTTTAAAATATATTTTTGAGGATAAAATTAATCAAAAGCTGTTAGTTTTAACTTCAATTTCAGTTGTTTTGATGGCGACTATTCATATCACCCAATATCTTTATTTTTTGGTTCTAATTGGAATGTTCGGTTTAGTTTGGATAATTTCACAGTGGCAGAATCAAGATTATAAAAAAATATTAATTCGTGTTGGTTGGATTTTATTAGGTAGTTTTCTTATCTTTGTGCCTTTTCTGATATTTCTGGAAATAAGAAGTCATATTGTAACTAAAGTTCTGGCTGAAAATGTTCAAAATGCGGCTGTGGTTGCAACACAAGTTTTACATTTCGGGGTTTTTAGCGATTATGATATTTATTCTAAATATGCCTATGTTTTTACTCCAATAGTTTTAGCTTTATCAATTAAAAATCGACATTTGCTTTTTATTTTTGCTTTAATGTTAGTAGCGCCAATTGCTTATTTTAAACCAGTGGTAATATTTTTGCTAAAGGTTTTAGGCTATATTTTTGTTAACCGTTTAATTGGTAGTCTTACTTGGCACTATCTTGTTTTGGCTTTAATTTTTGGTTTTGTTGTATTTATTATTGATAAATTAATTAGTAAAGTTAAGGTTTCTAGATTTGGTCAGTATTTTTTTAATATAATTTTAGTCTTTTTGGCAGCCTTGTTTGTAAAAACTCAATTTCAATTAGCATTATTGCCAGATAAACACACACCAACAAAACTTATTTTAACGTCGACAGCTACGATTTATAATGCAATTTTTTCAGATAACTTTAGTACTTGGTTTGGAGAACATTTTTGGTGGTTTTTTATTCCATCACTTTCAATTGCTTTTATTCTGATTTTCTTGCAGTTTTGGAAACCGAAAACTCGAGATTTTTTTACTTTAACAGAGCCCAAAAATGGCATATTTGCTAGTTTTGCAATAGTGATATTATTAGCAATCTTTTTTTCACCAACTTGGACATATGTTAAAACAAGTTTTAGTTCTGCTTTTGAAGATAAGATTTTAATAACTCAAACTAATATAGCCAGTTTCCGTCAGAATACCACGAGAGCGATTGGCGGAGCGGATATGGTTGATTTTATTCAAAAAAATATTCCCGCTAAATCAATTTTCTTAACGCCTGGATCAACAGTTTACACTTTTCCAGTTATCTTAGATCAGTTCATGACTGCTTATCCGCGAACTGGTGCCTTAAATCGCTATAATCGAGTTTATGAAGGAAAATGGACTTTGAACGAGTGTTTAATCTTAATTTATCAATCGAAGGCCCAATATATTACGCTTTATGCACCAGTTAACCAAGATGAAGCTTTCTTTGACGCTCATCCAGAATATTTTAAAAAAATCTTTAAAAGTGATTCGGTAATTTATCAAGTTTTACCAGCTTTAAAAGTTGAAGTCGATAAGCTAGCAAATGTTACCAATGCAAACTAAGAAAAATTTAAGATTAAATATTAGAAAGTATCTTTTGATATCTTTAGGATTGATTATCCTTCTTACTGGCTTAGTTTTGGTTTGGCGATACCATCGTCAAAATTCGAATCAACTTAAAAATCAAGCGATTGTGACGATTACCTTTGATGATGGCTCAAAAACCATTTATGATAATGCCTTTCCAATTTTTCAGCAATATCATATTCCGGCGACTTTTTATCTGATTGCTGGTTCAATTAGTGAAGACGGTTTTGTTAGTTGGGATAATGTTCAAACTTTATCTCAAAGTGGTTGGGAGATTGCTAGTCATACAGTGACTCATCCTCATCTAAATTTAATTAAAACCAAAGATCAAATGATTTATGAACTCGATGGTGCTAAGACTATCTTTGCGCAACATGGTTATAAAGTGACTTCTTTTGCCGCGCCTTATGGCCAATATAATAGTAATGGCTTAGCTTGGATCGAAGAGTTTTATCAGTCGAATCGTAAAAATAATATCCGCGGTAATCCTGGCATTAATCATTTGGATAAATTAAACCCTTATGGTTTGTCCTCGTTTGAGGTTGGCTCTTCGACATCGATTAGTGTGGTAAAGGACCGAATTGACCAAGCGATTAATCAAAAAGGTTGGTTAATTATCTATATGCATACGGTTGACAATAGTCCATCTTCACGATTCGAAATTCAACCAAAGTATTTAGATCAAATTTTAGCCTATATTAGTGAGAAACAAAAACAAGGTCAGATTCAAGTTAAAACTATTAATCAGGTTGTATCAATGTATCCAAGATCTAAAAATTAATTTTTGACCTAGCCGAGAGCTGAAATTAATTTCTCACTAAAAATTTCATCGGAAAACATTTTGAGGGCTAATTGACGAGCGTTAAGGCTCATTATTTGCATGGAAAGATTATCTCTGGAAAGTTTTAAAATATAATTAGCCAAGGCTTCAGCATCGCCTGGTTCGTAAATTAGACCAACCTCGTGCTCTTTGATGGTCTTGGCCATATCTCCGGCCAGAGAGGCAAGTACGGGCACAGAACAAGCTAAATATTCGCTGACCTTAGAAGGAAAAGATTCTTGAGAAACGCCAATTTTGGCAATCGGCGCCAAGCCCAAATCAAAACTGTTGATAATTTCTGGTAACTCTTGAAGTGGTGTTTCTGGAATAAAAATCACATTATTAAGCCCCATATTTTTAGCCATAACTTGGACTTTCGATTTACTTTCGCCTTCCCCAACCAGGACAAATTTAATCTCTGGGTAATCCTTCAATTTCTGCGCGGTTTTAATGACTGTTTCCAAATCATAAACTCGACTCATATTACCAATATAACCGCAGACGAAATCGGTTTCATCGAGTTCGAACTTGGTTTTATTAACTTTCTTGGGTGAAAATAGGTTAGTATCGACACTGTTTAATAAAACTTCAATCTTATCAGCCGGAATTTCTTCAGTAAGTAAATGATCTTTAATTCCCGGAGTGGCGGTAAAAATTTTGGTAGCGCGATCATAATACTTTTTTTCCAATTTTTTGAGCCAATTAGTTAAAAAACCTTCCTCTGGCAGTACTCCTAATTGAACGGCCGAATCAGGCCAAAGATCACGAATATCAAAATAGAATTTGGCATTTTTTCCGGCGCTGTAAAGCCCGGCATAGCCGCTTAAAAAATTTGGTGAACTAACAATCACCATATCAAATTTATGGTGGAACAAACCATACCAAGCGCTGGTTTTGGCAAAACTAACTAGATTTAATAAACGCTTAATGGTGCTATCAGACGTGGAAACCGGTAATTCCCAAACTCGAGTAATTTTGATTTCATTAATAACTTCGTGAAACCAAAGTTTGCTTTGATATTTTTTGGCTAAAATTCCAGTCGGATAAGAGGGAAAACCAGTCAAAACAGTGACATCGTGGCCGGCTGTATTCAAAAATTGAGCCATTTTTCCAGTTCGTTTGGCCGCAGCTCCCTTAACCGGATTATAATATTGAGTGATAAGTAAAATCTTCATTATAGTCTGTTATTCTGGTTTTTCTTCGCCTAATTTTAAAGCGATTTGACGAACTAATTTGGTCATTTCACGTTCGGTTTCATTAAGTTTAATGTAAAGCCGATAGACAGCGTAAAAAAGAGCGACAATGCCAAGTAAAAACATGGCATCAATGCCACGTTCCATGCCGAGAGCTTTGGCTAAATAAGTGGTTTTATAAGGTAGGAAAATAACAATAACCATACCAAACCAAACCAAAGTCCAGAAGGCAAGTTCTTTAAAGTTAACTACTTTATCGCGAAAACGTAATACTACGCGCGTCCAAGCAAAGATGGCGAATAAAAGTAAAATAATCCGAATTGGGGTGATTAAAGTTAAAATTCGATCGAATAATGACATGTTTTCTCCTTATGATAGATTGCCGCGCTCTGCGGAGCTCGCAATGACAATTATATTATATTTCGGAATATTGAAATTCTGCGATCGGGTCACCGATCTATTTAGCGAAAAATCGTCGATAAATTAATTTAGCTAAAATATTAAAGGCGTTAATGTTTTTTTGGCCCTTACTGATAGAATAGGCGGTATAGATTGATTGGATTGGGACTTCGGTTAGTTTTAAACCTTTGGCTTGAATTTCATAGAAAAACTCGGAAGAAACCTCCATTTTATTGGTTTTAATTTCGATTTTATTGATAGCATTGCGGCCAAAAGCGCGCAGACCCGATTGGGAATCAGTGGTCCAAGTCCAAAAAAGCAGAAAGGTGATAATATTAAGACCGAAAATGCCAATGCGACGATACCATGGCATTGAACCGAGATGACCGATAAAACGCGAACCAATACAAACATCGGCTCGACCATCGACAATCGGTTTAATGACCGGAGCAATATCATCAGGATTGTGTTGGCCGTCGGCATCAAAAGTGATTAACAAATCAAAATCATGGCGTTTAATATACTCAAAACCAGTCCCAAGGGCACCACCTAAGCCACGATTAAACCAATGAGATACGACAGTTGCGCCAGCGTTTAGAGCCACTTCACGGGTTTTGTCAGCCGAACCGTCGTTAACAACTACCACTTCAATTTTAGAAATACCTGGGAGTTCTTTAGGTAGAGTTTCTATCACTTTCCCAAGAGAAGCCTCTTCATTATAGGCCGGGATTAAAATAGCTAATTTCATGAGTCGCTTTGCTCCATTACAAATATACTAATATTATCAATTAATACTATATTAACATATTTTGAGAAGTAATAGAAAGTAACAAAAAAACGCCCGAAGGCGATTTTTTTTGGCGGGCTGGATGCACTTTGTTTCGAACACCTTTTAGCCTGGCTTGACCGGTTAAGGCAAGTATTCGACGGGAGTGACAGCTCCTGATTGAGCTAAACAATATCTAAAGATTTGATCTTTAGCACTTTTATAATGCTCTGAAGTTTATCAAAAGAAACATTAACCTCGCCCCGTTCGATCTGGGCGTAGTAGCTGACATTGATTTCCGCCTGATCAGCAACTTCCGCCTGAGTCATTCCGGCTTTCTCTCTGGCTTTGCGGAGTTTGTCGCCCAGCTCAACTCTCACTTTTTCATTTTTCTTGATAATCATGAGCCGATTGTAGCATAAATATCAAAATATTCATAGATTCGGATCGCTAACAGTGATGTTTGTAAGTGAGTACTAATTAAAAGGCCTGGGAGTTTTTGGACTCTCGGGCTTTTTTTGTGGTTGATTATTCTTTAAGCCAAAACCAAAATTGATTTTTAATTTTTTCGGATAGCTCAAAAGTATTCGCGTGCGTTAATACACCGAGAAACGAATTAAGCGACTGTTTTAGTGTTTCCTCGCTGATTGTTCCTGATTTACATTCTTTAACTCTTGCCTTGAGCTTCTTAAAAATTCTTTTTTTGGTTTTGGTTCTGACGAGTTGATGATGCGGGAATACATTATAGCCGAGAAAATCGATACCCTTTTGAACCGTTCTGATCGAGATTTTATCGGGGTGAAGGCTTAGTCTGAGTCGCCTGGAAAGAAAAGTTTCGATTATTGGCAGGAGATTTTCGAGGTAATTTTGATTGTCCGACACAATCACAAAATCGTCGGTATATCTGGCATAAAATTTAACTTCGAGCTTTTGTTTAACAAACTGGTCGAACTCATTCATATAAATATTAGCGAAGAGTTGACTGGTTAAATTACCAATCGGGATGCCCCTGCTAAGGCTGTCGGTTGGAAGCCGACAGCTCTCTCTCTCTCTCTCTCTCTCTCTCTCTCTCGATTTGCTTCCGCAAATCGGACAGGTTTAACTGGTAATTTTCGGCTTTCCTGAAGCTGCCTATAATTTCTTTGAGCAACCAGATTGCGTCCGGATCGATAATTCTTTTTTGGATTATCCCCGACAAAATTTGATGGTCTATTGAGTCGAAAAATTTCTTGATATCGCATTTCAAAACGAAGCATTGTCGGGTATGATTTTTGCTTACTTTTCCGATCATCTTGGCTAGTCGATCAACTCCCTTATGATTTCCTTTGTTGATTCGGCAAGAGAACGAATCGTTGATAAATGTAGGTTCAAAAATAGGGTTTAGAATCCTAAAAATAGCATGGTGCAAAACTCTGTCTCTGACCGTTGCCTTGTGAATTTCTCGGAGTTTGGGATCTGTAATAAAAAACGAGTGATAGACATCGTGCTTGTAGTTGTGATACTTTAAGTTATGACAGAGACCAAAGATATTTTCTTCGAGATGCACGGCAAATGCCATGACATCGATTTTTTTCTTTTTGCCTATTACGAACTCATCCCATGCTCTGAACAGATTTACCGGATGAATAATTTTTCTAAATATATTATCATAATTTTTCATACGAAAGGTTTCCCATGCAAGAATTAGACATTCCCATCTTTAAAAAGGCTTACGACCTGTATCGACAATTTCATGAGATCAGAAACAAGATACCTAAGCAGGAACGCTACACTTTATTTCAAAAGAGTGAAAATGCTCTTTTAGAGGTTATCGAAGGTATCTTAAGGGCTAGTCAGATGTCAAAAGAAGAAAAATTACCCGTCCTAAAAGATACCGCTTCGAAAATTAGTTTGCTTCGAGTTTTTGTTCGCTTAATGAAAGATATTAAAGCAATCGATCTCAAAATCTATACTATATTCGAATCCAACATCGATGAAATCGGCCGCATGTTGGGCGGTTGGATTAAAGCTTCTAAAGAGTAAAAAGACGCCTTACGTTTGGTAAAACGTCTTTTTAAAAGGAGAGACTTCGAGAGGAAGCCGGAAGCAGAACCGAAGTTCTGATTTACGTTCTCAAGGTTGTTCGTGTCTAGCTTGACCTTGTCGTCGTTGAAGTAGAGGTTCAGGGCGTTGTCGAAGACGCTATCGGCGTTCCAGTAAATGCTCTTATCCATCTTTTGGCACCGGAAATCGAGTTTTACTTCCCAAAAGGGATTATGTACTCCCATCCCTGTATTTTATTTGGCAGCAGCCCGATATTATTCGGACACCCGCACCAGATAAGAGCAAGCAGTATCTCCTCAAATAAGCACTCTTCCATCAGCCGTAACCTTTGGAATTCCGGCTTGGTTTTGATTCGAGATTTCAGCGACAGAAATCCGTAGACGTCTGTTCATGAGCTTACTTTCATCTGCAATATATCAACTCGGGAATTTAAAAGCAATAAAAAAGCCGGGCCACCCACTGAAGGATAGCCCGGGTATGTCGACCCGCCAAGGCGGGAACCCAAGAAACAAGAGAAAAGAATTCAAAAGTTTCAAGGGATTAAAGAACAAGGGACACGGCTTACTGCGAGAGGAAGCCGGAAGCAGAACCGAAGTCCTGATCCACGCTCTCAAGGCCGCGCGTGCCCAGCCTGACCTCGCCGTCGTAGAAGAAGAGGAGCAGGGCGTAGTCGAAGACGCCATCGGCGCTCCAGCTCCACTCTCCGCCAGCGCAGTCTACATCCAGCTCACTGGAATTTGTAAACCGCTCGGGGTGGGTCAGTGCAATGGTGCCGACGATCACGGGGCAAAGCCCGAACTCGTTGGCGACGAAGCACTCGCGGGCGCGGCGAACCGAACGACCGCGATGGCGGAGCCCCAATTGGGCGGCGATGATCAGGATATCGCCCGGCTGGGTTTCGGCCGCTTTGGCCAGCATCTCGGCGGTGCGTTGGATCTGCCGTAGATGCCTGGTGTCAATCTCGCCTTCGCGGTAGTTGTAGAACTTCCGCGAAGCAGCAATCTTGCTGATAATCAGGCGCAGCATTGCGCAGTACAGTTCGGCCTTGTCGGCGATGTCGGGGAAGAGCTTGGCGATCGCTTCGTCGGACGGAACGGCGAACCAACCCTCGGCGCCTTCCGGCAATGCCGGCAGGTTCTTCACATATTCCAGCGCCTGGGTCGGGTCGAGACCGTAGATTTCGGCAATTGCCGCGATCTGCTGTTCGATCGGCTTGGGGCCTTTGTATGTGGAGGGATAGACGCAGGACGACTCGGTCTCTTCGTTCTTGTACTTGTCGGAAAACCGACTGTCGGCAATGAACTTAGAAACCAAATTGCCAAGCCCAGGCGTGTCGTTGACACGTTGAGCTTCGTCCTCAGAGAGACCGGCCTTATTATAGGCGGCGTCCACAACGGACATGAATTTGAGACCTTTTTTGTCTCGGGTGGTGACTGACGGGGCCAATGTTTTCGACATCGGAACCATCTCCTTTGTTGTAAAAGTACCATCAGGGTTTAATCCCCTAGGTCTTAGCTGTCTGCCTATAAGGTAAACAATTAAGAACTGGAGAGAAAGTTTTTCGGTTTAATTATTTATTATGAAGAAAAAAATCAGGGTAAGGGGTAAAGATACCTGGGTTACCATATGGTAACCCAGGATATAAGTCGACCGCCTTACGGCGGAATCCAAGTAACAAGTAGTAAGTTGCTAAAAGTTTCAAGGATTTAAAACACAAGGGACACGGCTTACTGCGAGAGGAAGCCGGAAGCAGAACCGAAGCACTGAATCACGTCCTCAAGGTAGCTCGTGCCCAGCTCGACCCCGCCGCCGCTGAAGTAGAGGCTCAGGGCGCCGCCGAAGACGCCATCGGCGCGCCAGCTCCATTCATTACCCGCCAAATCCATGTCCAGCTCTTCGGAACGCGTGAAGCGTTCGGGGTGAGTTAGGGCGATGGATCCGCCGGCAACGGCCTCGAGACCGAATTCCTTCGACACGAAGACTTCGCGTGACCGACGAACGGACTTGCCGCGATGGCGCATACCCAGTTGGCCTGCGATAATCAGGATGCCGCCCGTTTGTTCCTGGGCGATCAGATCGAGCGCATAAGCCGTACGGGAATGAACCCGCAGATGTTGCGGGTCGATCTGGCCCTCACGGTAGTTGTAGAACTTCCGTGAGGCCGCGAGCTTCTCTATGACGAGTTGGGCTGCCCGGCAATACTTTTCAGCCGGATCGGTTACTTCAGGGAAATGCTTGGCTGCCAGGGAGTTGACTGACGGAATGGCAAACCATCCTTCGGCTCCTTCGGGGAGTTTGGCCAGGGTCTTGGCGTATTCAAACGCCTGGGCCGGATCGAGGTCGAAGATCTCGGCAATTGCTTTGATCTGCTCCTCGATCGGTTTCGGGCCGTGATACTCCTTCGGGTAGGTGTAGTTGGAGCTGGTCTCCTCGTTGGCGAACTGGTTCGACATCGACAGCTTTTGGATAAGTTGCAGAATGCCGGTTTTGAGTTCACCACCATGCTCATTGAGACGTTGTGCACGATCTCCGTCAAGTTCAGCCTGATTATAGGCGGCCTCAAAGATAGAGGTTGCCTGAAGGCCCTTGGGGTCTCTGGACGTGATCAATGTTCCTGACATCGTCATCATCCTCCTTCATATAAGATCTGCCGTAGCAGGCCGTCCCTTGCTTGGAACAAGCGCACTATCTACCATATTATATGGCTAACAAGGCGCTTGCTCCAGATAAAATTTAAGGTTCTAAACCTAATGATTATAGCACAAACAGAAGAATAAATCAAGGGGTTTGTGATATTCCACTCCTTGACTATGATTCGCACTGATAACTCGCGATTTAACTATACATATTTAAATGTTTATTTTTCCCAGATATCCCCGGTAACACCAAATTCTTTGACTTTCTCAACCATGGCGAATTGGATATGAAGATCCTTCGGATTATCCTCGTCCTCTAGAAGTTTCCGCGTCATCCGTTTGGTATAAATCATGGTAGCGATGGTCGGACAGATAACCATGATCGTAGGGAAGGTTTCATTGATATCGTCCCACTCGTAGCCATTATAGAGTTCGATGAATTTTTTGACTTGATGCCTGATCGAATAGCGCGGCAAAGTTGGAGCAATAATCGTTAAAAGAAAATAGGTTGAGTTTGTTCGTTTGCCACTTTTCTTTGTTTTGAGTCTTTTGACAACCAGATCGACTTTGTACTCGGTAAGAAAATTAAAACGATAATCCGGATTAGCTAAGTCCACAGGGGTAGCAATCAGGTACGAGAGTTCACTTTCCTCTTTCTTGTCATGACTCTTGTCTGCGGCTGTTTTCAGATCAAGGACCATCTGAGCAATTAATATACACTTCTCGATAAAATCATTTGAGCGGTCTTTGAGCCGGTAAAATTTTCGGAGTATTTCGATTGGATATTCATTTTGCTCTTTTAAATGCCTGATACCATTTAAGGCTAGATAGTATATTGCTGGTTTGGTATTTTCTCCGAATTTGTTTGAGTATATCCGATTGATATATTCTTTTTGATTTAGGTCTTTGAGCCAGTCGTTGATTCTCTTGTGGTATTTGTGATCTAGGAATTGTTGGATCTGTTTTCTGTCTAGGAATTTGTATTTATAGAGATATTGGAGTATTTGTTTTTGTTTTGGAGTTATTTTGTTTGTCATAGTTTTTTGAAGTTAGTAGTTTATTTTATTTGCGATTTACCTTTATTACCTATACCGACCAAACCTTTATTTGTAAAGGTAGGTAACACAAACATTTACATTTTAAGATTGAATGAGATATATTTTGGTATCTGATCACTGATACAATTAAACACCCGAATTCTTAGCTTGTCAACACGATTTATGGATAAAAAATGCCTCTTGACAATATGGTTATATCCATAGTAAACTATGATTATAACCACAGTAAGGAGGGTATACGACGACGGCTCAATTACAGCTAATCGATCAGCAAGACATGTTTGTTGCGAAGGCACAAATAGCAAAGCCTTCTATCGATTTTTCTGTCGAAAGAGAAAAACCGATCAATCCGATAATGCAGTACGGAAAAACATTTGAAACCGCCTTGCAACATATCTTTCCGGCCAAGCAGGAGGAAACTCGGATTCAAAAAGCGCGGCTTATTATGGGTGACGATGTTAAAGATTTATCGGACGAAGATTTGGACGTTTATTTAACCAACTTTCAATATCTGATCGACTCATGGCTGGACGAGTACGAGAAACAGGTTTTTGATAACAAAACATTAAAAGAAATATTAAAGGAGGGCTAAATGGAACTTACACCAACGGGCAAAATCGAGCAGCGGTCGGATAAAGCGATTGTCTATATTCGCGTCTCGACCGAAGAACAGGTTGAAAATTATTCGCTCGGGACTCAAGAGGACATCTGCCGCAAAGAAGCGGAGCGTCGAGGAATGACCGTAACACAGGTTTTCCGCGAGGAAGGGCGATCGGCCAAAACGATCACGGGGCGACCGATATTGGTTGAAATGCTGGAATATTGCCGAAAACACAAGCGGGAGATTGGTTCAGTCATCGTCTACCGACTGGATCGCGTTTCACGTCAAACCTCCGATTATTTGATCATAAGAAGGAAATTGACCGAATGCGATATCAAATTGATCTCAGCGACCGAGCCGACCGGCAACAGTCCGACCGAAAAATTCGTCGAAACCATGCTGGCGGGATTTGCACAGATGGATAACGATATACGCAGTGAACGCGCTAAAAACGGCCTGAAAGCAAGATTCCTAAACGGACTGACAAGTTATGTCACTATGGGTTATATCAATCAGAGCGGCTATACGACAAAAGATCCGGCAACCTTTGATAAACTAGAGGATTCATGGCATTTAATGGCGACCGGTACTAAAACCTTGAGAAACATTGCTGATGTCCTGACCGAACAGGGTGTGGCTCAAAGGCATAAAGGCGGACGAATGTTGCCGCAACAGGTCAACAGAATGTTTCGCAATAAATTCTATGCCGGTTATGTCGTTTCTAAAAAATACGGTCGTGAAGTTCGAGGCCAGCATCCGCCAATGGTGACTGAGGAACTTTTTTATCAGGTTCAGGCTGTTCTGGACGGTCGAAACCACAGCGTATCGGGGCCGCTGGCTATCAGACATCGAGACAATCCTGATTTTCCGCTACGTCGACTTGTTAAATGCAAAATATGCGGGACTTCTTTCACCGGCGGCAAAAGCAAAGGAAAACGTGAGTACTTCGGCTATTATTTTTGTCGACATCGATGTAACGGCTCGAATGTTACCACCAGTAAACTGATTGGCGATACCGTTAAATGGCTGCATGACTTTTCCGTAAAGGATAATGCCGCCAAATTGTTTAACGCCTTTCTGCGTCGGACATACTTTAAAAGAGCCGCCGACTTGCAGGAAAGGCGGGAACTAGCCGATACCGACTTAAAAAAGCAGTACGAGTTGCGTCAGGCGCTTATAGAGAAGAATTTATCGGGTATTTACTCCGATGAGATCTTTAAAGAACAAAATAGTATGTTGGAAGAAAAGATAAAGAGTATACAGTTTAGCAAGAACGACGAACTTCTTGAGAAATATAATTTGGAATTGATCAATAAATTCGTAGAAACAAAGCTTACAGACCTACCTAAAATGTTTGAAGATTCGTTGAAAAGTGAGCCAGATGTAAAGCTTAAACAGGTTCAAACACTCTTGTGTTCGATATTCCCCTCCGGAATGCCATATGGTAAAAACGGCTATTCGAACACCCAAATTAGCCCATTTTACAGAGCAATTTTGGACTTGCAAGCAAGTCCTATCTCATTTGGCGGAACATCGTGAACGATGTTAGAACTATTATACAACAGGAACAGGAATATAT
>CAIRFN010000002.1 GCA_903877885.1 uncultured Candidatus Berkelbacteria bacterium | reverse complement strand
GATACAAAATTTGCCGATCGTTGGACTTCCGGCGCATTATGCAATCCGCGCGTTCCGTCTGGATTTTGAACACTCTGATACTTTTCTTTTAAAAAGTCTGGATTAGGACTAAATTCTGGCATATTGGCTCCTTATTTTATTAACTAAATTTATATTACTTTAAAACTAAAATAAAATCAAAAAATAATTATTCGCTTAATTTAATGTCGATGACTTTCAATTGTAATTTACGAGAACCATTCCAAATATTTTCATCAATCGTAAAAGCCAAATCAAACTTTTGATCAATGATTTTTGATGATAATTTTCCCATGCCAAAAGCGATTACATCAATGTCATCAACTTTGAATTTAAGATGATTATTTTTTAGACCAATGGTTCGAATATTGTTTGCCGCAATATCGGTTAGCGCAAAAACTGGTCGCGGATTTCCCAGTCCAAACGGTTCAAGTTTTTGAATTTCATCAAAAAGATTTAAATCTAATTGTTCAACTTTGAGTTTCATATCAATATTAATTTTTGGTACTAAGTCGTTGTCCGTGAGCTTAGTATCGGCAATTTCCAAAAGTTGATCGTAAAAATTTTCCAACTGATCATTTTTAATCGTCAACCCAGCCGCTTTAGCATGGCCACCAAAACTTTTTAATAAAGTTTTAACGCTTTCAAAAACTTCGACAATATTATAATTATCAATCGATCGCGCCGAGCCTTTGGATAATAATTCGCCTTTTTCTAAAATAATTGTTGGCCGAGAAAATTCCTCAACAAGTTTACCGGCGACCAGTCCAATTAAACCGCTCGGCCAATCTTTTTGCGACAAACAAATCACTTTTTTCTGATTTAGTTTATTAGCCAAAACTAAATTCCGCGCTTCAACTAGAATTCTTTCTAATTCATCTTGACGTTTTTTATTTATCGCATCAAGTTCAACCGCCAACCTTCCAGCACGCTCTTCATTGGTAGTCATTAATAATTCAAAACTTTCTTGCTTTTGATTTAACCGACCGGGCGCATTTAACCGTGGCCCAATTTGAAAACCAACCGTATAAGTACTAATTTTAGTCGAATCAATTCCCGATACTTCGTATAATTTTTTAAGTCCCAATCTTTTGGTTTTTTGTAAAACCATTAAACCAAATTTGGCAAAAATTCTGTTTTCATCAACCAATGGTACCACATCACAAATTGTGGTAATACCAACTAAATCCAACATCCACTTTAAATCATTGTTGGAAATTTTAGTAATTTTTGTGGCTAATGCTTGGATTAATTTAAAAGCCACTCCCCCGCCAGAAAGTTCCCGAAATGGATATTTAGAATTTTTAAGTTTTGGATTAATCACCGCTAGGGCTTTGGGAATATCTTCGCCTGGCTCATGATGATCAGTAATAATCACATCTAGCCCAAGGCTTTTGGCATATTCGGTATTTTTGATTTCCCTGATGCCCAAATCGACAGTAATTAAAACCTTGGCGCCATTTTTCTTCAGCTCATCGATACCGTTTTGATTTAAGCCATAACCTTCATCGCGCGACGGAATATAAACAAAAGTTTTTAGACCGATTTTTTGTAAAGTCTGTGCCAGCAGTGCGCTGGCCGGAATACCGTCGGCATCATAGTCAGCAAAAATTCCGACAATCTCATTATTATCAATCGCTTGGATGATTCGACTGACCGCAAGATCCATTCCGTCTAGTAAAAAAGGATCGTGTAAGCCTTGGCTAAAATCTGGATTTAAAAAATTTGGCCAATCGCTTCGTGCAATCCCGCGACTAGTCAAAATCTGTTCAACCACATCATCACTATTTTGAGATGTAAAAATCCATTTTTTATTCATTTAAAGTAAACTCTTCCTTCGACTCGCAAATCAATATATTCTTTAATTTCATTTTGATGTGCCGTAAAAACTTGATTAAAAGCATCGATTTGTTCGGATAGTGGTCGCATGGTATTTAAAATAATTCGAATATTTTTATCGGTCACGACCGTAACTTGAAAAGTGGTTTCGCTCACTTCAAAATTAGTAATCTTGATATTAGCTTTAGTCAAAGCATCGTTTGCTGATTGAATAAAAGCCACAAAATCCGGCGTAGCTACAGTCGACAGATTCTGAACAACCAAGTTATTTAAATCAATCACAACCGGCAAACTTGGCATCGAATTTACAGTAATTTCTTTGTAAATTGTAGCATTATTGTCAACCAAATATTGGTGGGATCCTGACTGCCAAATTATTTTTGGCACTCGGTCGTCCATAACAATCCGAATTGTGTCAGGAATGCCACGATAAATTTTCACTCCGGCTAAATTTTTATTTTCAACAACTAACTTTTGTTCCAAACTTTTAGCACTAAAAGAAAAAATATTATGACCGATAAGTTGATTTAATTCGGTTTTAACTTCATCAGACGGACTGCCAACAAATTCAATATTTTTGATTTTAAAAAAACCGCAAAAGAAAATTAAATAAATAATTATCGATAGCGTCAAGAATATTAAAATCGCATATTTAATTATACTCGGCCAAATATTTTTTCTTGGATCTTTTGGTGCCTGAAAAATCTTTGGCTGTCGTAAGGTATTAATAAATTTCTTGTGATTACCATTGTCCAACATATTCCACTTCCTCCTCAAGTGTAATATCAAATTTATTTCTCACTGAATCGCGCATTTGTTCGGCAAGTTTGCGAATATCATCAGCTTTAGCATCTTCGGTATTGATAATAAAATTAGCGTGTTTGGCTGAAACTCTGGCTCCGCCTTGATGAAGTTTTTTAGCGCCAGATTTTTCCAGCATATACCCGGCCGTTCTTTCTTTTGGTAATTGCGGCATATTTTTGCGTCCAGTCGGCATCGATTCAAAACCGGCCGGAACCGGATTTTTAAAGAAACTGCCAGCAGAAAATCCCGTCGGATAATTATTCATTCGTTTATTTTTCCAGACATTAAGTCGACGCATAATTTCTTCTTGACGACTTTGAGCTAATTGAATTTTAACTGACAAAATAACTGGTTTATTGTAGCCAGCCATAGCTTTGAGTTTAGTTTTTCGATAAGAAAATTCAAACCATTCGGCTGGATATTGTTCCACTTTGGATTTTTCACCATCTTCGCCTGGGACTAGTAATGTGACCGATTTAACATAATCACCAATAGCTTGACCATTAGCACCAGCATCACCATAAATAGCGCCACCAACCGTACCAGGAATTCCAAACATAAATTCTAGACCGGCTAAACTATGCGAAACACAATCTAAAATTAGTTTTTGTAAAATCACGCCAGAATCAACAATCACCTGACTTTTTTCCATCATAAAAGCGGTGTTGCTGGTTAAATTTCGAATCACTAAGCCTGGGAAACCAAAATCAGAAAAAATAACATTTGAGCCAATGCCAAGAATAACATAAGGAATTTGAATTTCTAAAGCCGCATCAACCGCTTTAATAATATCGTCGGTAGTTTTAGCTTCAAAATAAAAATCTGCCACACCGCCAACATGCATAGTGGTGTGATCACGCATTACTTCATGCTCACGCAAACCTTCTTCTAACTGACTTTTTAAAAATGAACTTTTATCCATAATACCTCATTTTTTAAATACTTCGGGAAGTTCTCGTCCTAATTTATAAATATCACCAGCGCCAACCGTTAAAATTACTGTTGGTTGTGCCCCGAAAATGACTAAATATTTTTTAATTTTATCCCATGAATTCATATACTGAACATTGTTGTGATTTTTTTTGATTTCATTAACTAAGTCTTGCGACGTAATTTTTCCTTCAGCTTCCCGGGCCGATGTATAAATATCGGTAACAATCACTTTGTCAGCCAAAGAAAAAGCTGTACCAAATTCTTTGAGCAGTGCCTGGGTTCGAGAGTAGGTATGCGGTTGAAAAATACAGACGATTTTTGCCTTTGGATATTTTGCTTTGGCCGCTTCCAAAGTTTTCATAATCGCGGTCGGATGATGCGCATAGTCATCAATAATCGTAATATCACCGACTTGAGCCGTAATTTGAAATCGCCGTTCAACACCGCGAAATTCTTTTAAAGTAGTCTTTAAAATTTGGTCATCAATATCTAGAAGATTGGCTAAAATCACCGCTGTAGCAGCATTTGAAATATTATGTTTACCAGGAATTGCTAATTCATAGGGACCAAAGAGATTTCCATCATGTTTAATTGAAAATAAAGTCTGATCGCCCTCTTTAGTATTGACAATTTGCCAAGAAGCAGTTGAATCGAAACCATAGGTTTCAAAACTTCGATCTGCCAAAGAGTGAGCCAATTTTTGAGCTTTAGGATAATCAATATTTAAAATTATTTTACCAGCACGATCGACTCGACAAGCAAAACTATAAAAAGCCTGATAAATTTCTTCGATTGAATTAAAAATATCAGGATGATCTAATTCAATACTGGAAATTATTGCAATTTGTGGATTTAGTGACAAAAATTTTGACTGATTATCTTGCGGACTGCGACGATATTCATCGGCTTCCAAGACAAAATAGTCACCAGTTCCCGCATGAGCATTTTGATTCAAAACTGGCACATTGGCCGCGCCAATGATGTAACTAGGGTCAAGTTTGGCGTTTTCCAAAAGCAAAGCTAAAAGCGATGAAGTGGTGGTTTTGCCGTGAATACCGGCTACCGCAATTAATTTCTTTTCGGCCGTAATATCGGCCAAAACATCGGAATAATATTTAATATTTAGTTTTTGGTCGTAAGCGGTTTTGACTTCGATATTATTTTTGTCGTAGGCAGCCGAAACAACAACTAAATCGGGATTTTTTTGTTTTAAATTTTCTTCGCTAAAAGGCGAATAAACTTTAATTTTATTTTCTAGTAAGACGTTGTCCGTGACGTAAGTATCAGCATTATCAGATCCTTCAACTGAAAAACCAGCTTCGCTTAAATATTTAGCCAAAGCTGTCATGCCTACACCCTTAATTCCAATTAAATACGCTGTTTTCATTATTTTTTTACCTCATTAAGCAGATTAGCAATTTCATCAGCACTACTGGGATTAGTAAAAATCTTAGCATGCTCACCCAATGAATGACGATAATAGCCATCATTCATCAGTCGATTTATAATACTTAATAAAATCTCTGGGGTCAAGTTCTTTTCTGGAATAACTTCGGTGGCTCGATTTTCTTGATAAATTTTGGCATTATTTGCTTGATGATCAAGCGAAGCCCATGGTAGCGGAATAACAATCGAGGCTTTGCCGAGTGCCGAAATCTCCGCTAAAGTCGAACCGGCACGAGTCACAATCAAATCCGCATTAGCCATCATTTGTGGCAATCGATCGGTAAAAGTAAAAACATGATAATGTTCATTGGCAATTTTCTTCATTTTAACAAAGTCAAGTTTGCCAGTTAAATGAAAAACTTCATATTTTGAAAGTAATTCGTCGATAATTTTATCAACTACAAGATTGATTGCGGTTGAGCCTTGGCTTCCACCAGTAATTAAAATTACAGGGCGATCGAATTTCTCTTTTTCTAAATTGAAAAAAATCGAACGGATCGGCACGCCGGTATAAACCATTTTATTTATCAATTTTTGATCAAGTTTAGAAAAATCATAATATTCAATTGGGAAACCGAGACAAACTTTTTGCGCAAATTTTGCCGCCCAAACGTTTGCCCGGCCCAAAACTGAATCAGATTCATGAGCAACTGTCGGAATATTAAAAAGTTTAGCCCAAAATAAAATTGGGAAAGCAACATATCCACCTTTGGAAAAAATAGCATTGGGCCGGTAAAAACAAACAATGAAAAAGGTTTGGATAATTCCAATTAATATTTTAAACGGATCGATAAAATTATAAAAAGAAAAATAATTTCTGATTTTTCCAACCAAAATTCCTCGAAAATTTATTGCTTGTGTTTTTATAATTTCTTTTTCAATGCCATTGGCACTACCGACATATATGCTACGGATACCATTTTGCTGCAATTTTTCAATCACTGAAACAATTGGCCAGACATGACCAGCCGTGCCACCACCAGTTAGTAAAATTCGGGTTTGGTTTTTCATAATTTACCTTTACGCTCGATCCAAATTGGATTTAGAGATATTAAGCATTAGCCCAACACCGGCCAAAAGAACGATTAATGACGAGCCACCGTAACTGACAAAAGGCAAAGGCACACCGGTAAAAGGTAGCACATTAATCATTGCGCCGATATTAATAAAAGCTTGGAAAAAAATCCAAGAAGTTATACCAATAGATAAAAGTCTGGAAAAATTATCTGGCGCGTTTCTAGCAATTCGCAGACCTAAATAAGCAATAAATAAATATGCAATAACGACGATTCCCGAACGGACAAAGCCAAGTTCCTCGGCAATAATCGCAAAAATTGAATCGGTATGTGCTTCTGGTAAATATAAATATTTTTGACGCGATTGACCAAAACCCAAACCCCACCAACCACCGGCGCCAATAGCCAAAAGAGCTTGATTAATATGGTAAGCCGCACCTTGCGCATCAACCGAAGGATTTAAAAAAACCAAAAGTCGTTGCTGACGATAAGGCGAAATTTTAATCAAAAGAAAAAGTAACGCCGCCATACCACCAGCACCAATTGCCATATGCGTTAAATCGGCGCCAGATACAAAGAAAACTGTAATAGCGCTAAGCAGAATAACAGTGAAAGTCCCCAAATCTGGCTGTAACATTATTAGAGCACCGATAATGCCAATTAAGACAGCAAAAGGAATAAAGCCTTGCCAAAAACTCTTAACTTTCTCGCCCATATTGTCGAGCCAAGCAGCTAGATAAATAATAAAAGTTAATTTAATTAATTCCGAAGGTTGAAACCATTGGTTACCGATACCAATCCAACGATGAGCGCCGCCGGCTGATTTACCAATACCAGGAATAAAAACTAAAATTAATAATAGTAAAGTCACAATCAACATCCATAAAGAATTTTTTTTCCAAAACCGGTAGTCGATACTATAAGCAGCAAACATAGCTATAAGCCCAAAAAACAACGATTCGATTTGTCTTAAGACATAGGTATAATTTTTGCCCGTGTGCTCCATGGAAATTACAATCGAACTTGATGAAATCATAATAATACCAAAAAGAATCAATAGAAAAATTACAATTGCAAAAAGGTAATCCGGCTTTTTTTTCTCAATGAATCTTTTCATTTAAGCGAGTTGACTTGTTCCTTAAATTTCTGACCACGTTCTTTGTAATTAGCAAACCAACCGAAGCTGGCGGAAGCTGGTGAAAGTAAAACTATATCACCTGGTTTGGCTTTTTCAAAGGCAGTTTTAACAACTTCTTCAATATTTTTGCAGTCTGATATTATTTCGATATCAGGACTTGTTATTTGCGTCACAATTCTTGGCCCAGTCACACCGATGGCTATCACAGTTTTAACCGAAGATTTACTTAGCTCACGTCCGACGGCTTGGTAGTCAGCATTTTTTTCCGAACCACCGACAATTAAGATAATTGGTTCTGTAAAAGATTTAATTGCCGCGATCGTTGTGTCTGGATTAGTCGAAAATGAATCATTATAAAATTTAACACCATTTAATTCACGAACTAATTCCAAACGATGTTCTAATCCTTTAAATTCTTTTATCGTTTGAGCGATTACATTGATTTGAGCGCCAGCTAGATAAGAAGCAAGTGCCGCGGCGCAAATATTTTCCCAGTTATGCTCGCCGCGTAAAACAATATCTTTAACATCGATAATTTTTTGTTCAACACTATTTGTTTGCAAGACAATCTCTGATTTATTTTTAACCCAAACACCTTGATCAATACTTTTCTGGCGCGAAAACCAAAAAACTTGAGCTTTTGTTTCTAAGGCAAATTCGATACTAGTCATATAATCGGCATTAATCACAGAAAAATCACTCTTTGTTTGATGTCTAACAATATTCTTTTTAGCTTCAATATATTCAGCGCGATTATGGTGCACATCCAGATGATCTTCAGTCACATTTAGAACCACACTAATCTGCGGCGACTTTTCCATATCTTGCAATTGAAAACTAGATAACTCCAGAACTACGATATCTTCAGATTTTAGTTCATTGATAAATTCAATTGGCGCTTTACCAATATTGCCAGCAAGATAGATTTGTTGTCCGTTGCTTGCCCCGTGATCGTCAGATTTTACGGGGTCGTGATTTAAGATATCATAAATTAATGTTGATGTCGTACCTTTACCTTTTGTGCCGGTCACACCAATAATTTTAGCTGGACATAAATCAAAAAATAATTTTGTTTGAGAACTAATTTCCGCTCCGGCGTTTTTGGCGGATTGAATTTCCGGACTTAAATAATGAAGGCCAGGGGTACGGAAAATCAAATCAAAATCTTGAAGATTGCTTAAATAATCTGAACCAGATTGCCATTTAGAAACCGCATTTTTAATATCATCGATATTAGTAAATTCATCTTTGGCTTTTTTGTCACATATACAAATATTGTTAGCGCCAATCTTTATTAAATATCGAACTAGAGCAATATTTTCCTGACCTAAACCCAGAATGGCAATTTTTTTGTTAATCATATCCATGGTTTTCCTCTATTTTTCTTTTAGTCCGATAATCACCGCCTGGTAAACCGTGTGCTCACCTTCCACTCGATAACTACCAAAATAATAATTATTACAAACCGTACACTCAGCCGCTACTTCTAAATTATTTTTAGTCACGCCGGCTTTCATCAATTGTTCTGCTAAACAAATTTTTAAATCAACGTAACCGTCTTTATTGCGAATAAAAGTCGCCTTTGGATAAATATCTTTAAACTTACTTAAAACATCGTTTTTAACAATAAAATGTTTTTGGCAAATTCCCGGACCGATACCAACCACCAGATTATCTGGGCGCGATCCCATGGCTTTAAATTCATTAACCAAGGCAGTTCCGACACCAGCCAGAATCCCCTTCCAACCAGCGTGGGCGATACCAATAGTTCGGGTAATCGGATCATAAGCCACAACCGGCAAGCAATCAGCCACGGTAACCATTAGATTCACATTCGAATCTCTAGTAATTAAAGCGTCCACACCTTGAATTGATTCTAGGTGATTAAAAGCGCCGCGACCGGCGTCAGCCTTTGTAACCACCGCCACCTTATTACCATGAACATTTTCCGTTACCACCACAGAACCAAGATCAATACCTAAAGCTTTGGTAAAATTTTCGCGGTTTTTGATCACCTTTGAATCGGATACTAACATTTTCATATTACCGAAACCGCGAGTAGAAACTCCTTGGACAATTTCGGGAAATTCATTTAAATTTGAAAACTTGATGAAGTCGACTTCCATTTGTAAGATTCCTGTTCTATTTTTTCGTTTGTATATCTAAATCTATCTTACCAAAAACCCCTGATTTTGGAAAGAAAATCAAGGGTATAAAAAACCGCCGGTTAGGCGGTGGCATAGCAAATAAAAATCATCGGATAATATTTTTCCTTTTAAGTAGTTCTTTAATATCTTCATCTACCCCGTTTTCGATGAATAAACTGGTAGCAAAATCCAGAGCTTCTTCAAACGACATTTGGGCTAACTCGTCGCAATCTTCTGGAGACAATATTTCTTGACAGGCATTAGAAATATCCGCTCCAGTCAATTCATTATCAACAGCACGTTCTTGAATTAAGCGATCGATAGTTTCGCGAGTTTGCCAGAGTTTATCAATTGTCTCCTCTGATAATCCTTCAAAGTTACCTTCGTCCAAAAACAATGTTTCCAATTCATCGCCAAGTAATTCATAGTCGCCACGCATTTCATATAAAGCCATCTGAGCAAACATAATCCCAACGCAGGATTGCTGACTTTGACAGGTTTCCTCAGCTACGCTTTGAAATTGGCTAACCAACTCTCGTAGTTCTTCAATGTCTGTGCTACGATGCTGAAAACTGATAATTTCTTGTTCAAGATGCTGGATTCTTTCGTTTTTAACAAAACCTAGTTCAGCCGCAATTTTGTTAAAAAAATCAGAAAACGGCTCTTGTTCTTGATGATCAATATTCAGCGGTAGTCCTTCTAGTGAAGTCATATTCCTTCCCTCCTCTTTATAGTCTAAAATAATCATAACATAAAAAGAGAAATTATCAAACTTACCTTAAAAAGAGAACCGTCCCCTATTTTTATATTCCTCTGCCAATGAGCGCAATCAGCTACAGGTGATTGCTCTCTTGGTCGTTCATATTCCGCGTCCAATGAGCGCAATCATTACCCCTATTACTGCCATGACGGCGGAGATAACCCAAAAACGCATGGTCACTTTGGTTTCTGGCCAACCGAGAGCTTCAAAATGATGATGAATTGGCGCTGACAAAAAGACTTTTTTGTGCCAAAATTTTTTAGAAATAATTTGAATAATGGTGCTGGCCGCTTCCAAGAAAAAAATGAAACCGATAATTGGCAAAACCGCCACCGAATTAGTTAAAAATGCCACTACACCTAAAGTCGTGCCTAGCGCCATTGAACCGGTATCGCCCATAAAAAACCGAGCCGGATAAATATTAAACCACAAAAAAGCTAACAAGGCACCAGCTACTGTGCCACAAAATGCGGCCAAAGGCACAAGTCCTTCGACTAATGCAATTGCACCATAAGCGGCAAAACTAATCGCCAGAGTGCCACCAGCCAGGCCGTCGAGACCATCGGTTTGGTTAACAGCAAAGGAAATAAAGACAATAATGGCAATGAAAAAAGGAATATACCACCAGCCAAGAAAAAAGTCGCCAACACCAGGAAAATGGAAAATGTCCCAACCAAGCTTAAAGTAAAACCACCAGGCACCAAGGCCAGCAATAATTAAATAGAGAAAAAATTTGAAACGAAAAGCTAATCCCCCGTTATTTGGGCCAATGCCACGAATATTTAAAATATCATCAATCGCGCCAATAATTCCAGAAGTCACAAGGGCAAAAACCGGTAACCAGGTTCCGGCGCGGGATAAATTAAACAAAACCGTAATCACTGCCGTCGTCACCCAAATCAACAAGCCACCCATGGTTGGTGTATTTTCTTTACCTTTGTGTAGCGCATAAAAAATCGGCGCTTTCTCTTCATTAATGCCGGTTTTTCGAATTCGCTTGCCTAACTTATTTCGATATAGAAAATCGGTAAAAATTGGTGTCCAAATCAAGGCAATCACAAATGAAAGCGCGGTTAACCAAAAGATCTTAGCTAAGTTGGGGATATAAATTTGAATTTGTTCCATTTTATTTCCTTAATTGTTCAACGATTTTATCTAGTCCGATCGCACGAGAAGCCTTAATTAATATCATATCACCTTCGTGCACTTCTTTCAAAAGATAATCGATTGCTTTATCTCGACTTTTGAAATGTTTTATGGCTTCATATTTTTTAGCTAAATCGCCGACAGCAACAACTAAATCTGCTGTTTCCTTGGCAATTTTACCGATTTCCACATGGGCTTCATCAGTCATTAATCCAATTTCGCGCATATCGCCCAGAACCGCAATTTTCCGCCCAGCTTTCAAATTTTTTAAAACCGTTAAAGCATTTTTCATCGATGCTGGATTGGCATTGTAGCTATCGTCAATAATTGTAGAATTTTTTATTCCTTCAAAAACTTGCATTCGATGATCATGCGACATAACTTTAGACAAACCTTGAGCAATTTTTTGATCAGAAATATTTAGAATATGACCAACCGCGGCAGCAGCTAATCCGGCGTAGACATTAGCTTGGCCACCCAAAGTTTTGGAATTAATTTCGGCATTGATTTTGCCGTTGATATTATAGATCGTTTGGGCTTGATAATTTTTAATTTCCGTTTTGATATTCGTGGCAATTAAATCCGCTGGTTGAGAAATGCCATAAGTCATTTTTTGCCAACGACCACCATATGAAGCTTTGCGAATATTTTCATCATCAATATTTAAAACCGCCCAACCGTCTTTTGGCAACGACCAAAGTAACGAAATTTTTTCTTCAACAATTTTAGACATTTGGCCAAAAGCGGCCAAATGAGATGGGCCGATCGAGGTGACAACCGCAATATCTGGCTTGGCAATCGAGGTTAGATATTTAATATCCCCTGGTTTATCAGCGGCAAATTCCAAAACTAAAATTTCTTTTTTGGGACGCATGAAACTTATAAATGGCGCGCAAACAAAAATCGGCAACCAGTCGTAAAATTTAGTTGGCGATTTGGTAAAACCTAAAATAGCTAAAGGCACACCTGTTTCAGTATTTAAATTACCTTCGGCTTTAGCCACATTTTTGCCGTAATGCTCCCAAATAACAGCAAAAATCGCTTCTTTAGCCGAAGTTTTACCGACCGAACCAGTCACGGCCACAATTTTTGGGTTTGTTCGTTTTAAATAACATTTAGCCCAAAATCGTAAATAATGTTTAAAAATATTAGCTATCATATGTGTTAACTCTATCATATTTTAAGATATGACTCAAGGTTGTTTTCGATCTGGCGCGATTCCCATGTAATTAAATAACCATTTAGACATTTCGCCAAAAGCCGGCGCCGCCGAGTCCTCTGCCCAAGCCACCGCTTTTGGATTGTCCATTCTAATAATCATGGCGAATTTGGGGTTTTGTGCCGGCGCAAAACCAACAAACGAACCGTTAAACCGATCTTCATAATAACCACTACCCGGTTTCGGCACTTGAGCTGTGCCGGTTTTTCCGGCAATCGAATAACCAGTCACTCGAGCTGGCCGACCATGACCATTGTCCACTACTGCCACCATCATTTGATCGACTTTTTGGGCTGTGTCTTGTCGTACAACTTGAGTAATCACCTTTGGTTGAGTCTGATCAATTTTGCCATCAGGACGCACAATTTTGCTGACAATATATGGTTGAAGCAATTTTCCGCCATTAGCCATCGCTACCGTTGCCATCAAGACTTGAAGTGGTGTCGCTGTTACACCTTGACCAAAAGCCATGGTCGCAGTTTGAGAATTTGACCAATTTTTAACATTGGCCACATTTCCCGCCGCTTCGGTATCCAATTCAATTCCGGCTTTTCGACCAAAACCAAAATTTTTAATATATTGATACATACTATCCCGTCCCAATAATCCAGAGATCCAAACCATAGCCACGTTATCGGAGTTTTCCAACACTTGCGTCATTGTTTCTTCGCCATAGGCCTTTTTGGTTGAAGTTTCAATCGTATAGCGATCAACTTTAACGGATTCAGCAAAAGTATTTTTGGTATCTGGTTGAACCTTACCTTGATCGATCGCCGCCGCCATAATTAATGGCTTGAAAACCGAACCTGGTTCCCAGGCATTATTGACAGCAATATTATTAAAAACCGATTGATCATCAACTTTATTATAATCATTAGGATCATAAGTCGGAAAATTGGCCATAGCTAAAATTGCGCCAGTGTTGGGATCGCAAATAATAATCGAACCATTATCAGATTGATATTTTTGAACTGCTTCATATAAAACCTGTTCAGCTTGATATTGAATATTACTGTCGATGGTCAGATATAAATCAGCGCCATTTTGCGCTTCAACCTGGGAATTGACATCAAACATCCGGCCTTGAGTATCACCGGAACCAAAAATTTGGCCACCAACACCTTTCAAATCATCATTAAAATAACCTTCCAAACCATATTTGCCATTGCCAGATGTATCGACAAAACCCAAAACTTGAGAAGCCAATTGGCCCTGTGGATAACTTCGAACGCTTTCAGCAATTACACTAACACCTTTGAGTTTCAAATCAGCAATTTTATGACCTTCTTGCTCGGTCATTTTTCGTTTCAACGGCGGAATATAGTATTTATCATTATTGATAAGATTAAAAATATCCGAAGCTGACTGGCCAACATACGGTGCCAAGGTTTGGGCCACATTCATCTGATCGGTACTTTTGATGTAATTAGGAATTACCATCAAATCGTAAAGCCGACTATTGGCTGCCAAAAGCATACTGTCTGATGAGTAAATTTTTCCGCGTTCAGCGGGAACGCTTTTTTTAATTGAGTACTGATTTTGAGCTTGAGCGGCATAAGCCACATGCATTGTCACTTGTTTATCAAATAAGCGCCAGCCAAGGACGGCAGTGCAAACAACGAAAAATCCGAGTAAAATCCTAATTCGTTTCAGACCAAAATCATTCATATGACTTATTTTAAATTATCACTTTTGACTATTGCCAGTAAAAGAATTACTATCAATTGGTTGAAAATCACTATTTTGAGTGCTTTTTTTAATTTCGTCCAGCGATTTAAGCCGAGCAGCTTGGACCTCCAAATCTTTACTTTGAGCTTGTAATTCTTGAGTTTCAGCCGAATATTGCATCACTTGATATTTTTGCGACGAACCTTGCGCTGATTGAGCTAAATAAAAAAGGGCGGCTAATGCTAAAAGAGTAATGGTCACAAATTTCATCGACATTGGACCGATCTTAAAATCTTTTTTAATCGTTCGTTTTCTGGCGCCGTTTTGCCAAGAACGATTATTAGTAATTAGCATATCCTCTCCTTATTTTTTCCTTGCCACCCTCAACTTGGCTGAACGCGATGGCGCATTTTGAGCAATTTCTTCTTCTGTGGCGATAATTGGTTTTGTTGTTACAACTTCTAAATTTTCATTATCGCGAAAGAAATTTTTAATAATTCTATCTTCAAGTGATTGAAAGCTAATGATCACTAAACGACCACCTGGAGATAAAACTTGAACAGCTTGAGGCAAAACCTTTTCAATATTTCCCAGCTCATCATTAACCGTCATTCGTAAAGCCCGAAAAGTATTGGTGGCAAAATGCAGCCGTTTTCCAATTCGATACGCCGGCGGCGTGGCCATTTTGACAATATCCACTAGTTCAAAAGTAGTGGCAATCGGTTTTTTATAACGAGCTTCAACGATTTTTTTAGCGATTTGCCTGGAAAATCGTTCTTCACCCAAAGTTGTTAAAATTTGAGCCAATTCTCGTTCCGAATATTTATTAACAATGTCAGCCGCGGTTTTGCGTTGCACAGTCGGATTCATCCGCATATCAAGCGGCGCGTCAACATTAAAACTAAATCCCCGCTCACCAGTTAATTGCGGTGTGGAAACGCCTAAATCGATTAAAATACCATCGATTTTATCAACCGGCCAACGTCTGACAACCAAGCCCAGCTCGGTAAAATTAGCTTTCTCGAATTGAACGCGATCGCCAAATTCAGCTAGATTTTCTTCAGCCGCTTCCAAGGCCGCATCGTCTTGATCAATCGCTAAAAGTCTGCCAGTCGGACCGGTTTTTTCTAAAATCAGACGGCTGTGGCCACCATAACCTAAGGTGCAATCGATAAAATTTTCACCTGGTTTTGGATCTAGATATTCAATTGTTTCTTTGGGTAAAACCGGAATGTGTTTTTGCATGATTTCCTTGAGAGGCGCTAGAGGACTAGCAGCCAGTGCCCCTCCTTAAATTCTGTTTCGCCTTTTGGCTAACAGAGCAACCAATTTTGTTTTGTCCCGCCAGGCACTTATTGTGATCAGCAGGATTGAATATATGATGCAGCCGTATTTTATTTTGTTTTTGCTGGCTGCTAGTCGATAATTTAAATGCCTAAATCTGACATGGCCTGGGTAATCTTATCTGTATCTTTTTCGGTTTTGGCTTTGTATGTGGCCCAGATTTTGGCGTCCCAAATTTCTAAACGGTTGAAAAGGCCGGCGACAATTGTGTTTTTATTTAGTCCCGCATAATCTCGCAGATAGCCTGGAAGCAATACCCTTCCTTGAGCGTCAAATTCTACTTCCATGGCACCAGCAAGCATTAACCGGGAAAAGGCGCGAGAATTAGCGTCGGTGATCGGTAATTGTGCTAATTTTTGAGCTAAACTTTCCCATTCTTTTTTTGGAAAGACCCATAAACATTTATCTAAACCTCGAGTTACGACCGCGCCACTACCAAGTTTAACGCGCATTTTGCTCGGCACTGCCATTCGCCCCTTTTGATCGATTGTGTGCGAGTATTCTCCGATAAACATATGAGATATCCACAGGTTTTCCCCACTTTTTACCACCTATCAACACTTAGGTTCATTATATGCTAGATTGATTTTACCTGTCAACACCTTGTCAAGAGTCTACTATTCAACCTGTTAAATAAAAATGAACTTATAACCTGTGGATAACTCTTGAAATATTTTTCCAAAAAGACTGTCTTTCGACAGTCTTTTTTTCATATTTTTTTGCCAGCTGGCGGATTATCTTCTCGTTCTTTTCTTTTTCTTCTTATCATTTTTATCACGTTTGATAAAGAAAAACCAGAATCCAAAAGCTAAAACCACACCGCCAAGAATATACCAAATCAAGAAATTCTTTTTATGTAATTGTGGATTATCGTTGGCCGCGCCTAAAACATCTTTAACTGGTTCAGGCGAGGTAATGGTTGAATCCGGTTTTTTCTGATCCAAAGTATCGGTACTCTCAAGCGGATTTGATTGACCCAAACCACCAACCAAAGTTTGTCCTGGCAAATTAACTGTCACAATTGGGTTAACAACAGTTTTTTTCTTGTGATGATGGCTGTTGTCAGCATTATCATCTAAATCACCATCTTTAATTTCATCTTCAGTATAGGCGGCAAATTTGGTAAAATGTTTTGTCCAGATAACCAAATCCTGGCCAACATCAATTTTACAATCACCGCCAGCCGCCAGGCCGTCACCGGTAGCCTGATCATCAACCGCGCAAATATTGGTTATTTCGGTAAACGGCTCGCCTTCTCTAGTGTAACCGACTTTTTGACCCGCCGCGCCTGGTAAAACCAACCGGACGGCTTGATCGAAAGTCAGTTTCCCGCCCGCAAAACCCAATTCCAAAGCCGAACTTAAAGTTTCGGTTTTGCCTTCAACGGTTGGCAAATCCACTGTCGTCAGTGTTGGCGCCGCCAAAATTCCATCCCAAGTTTGATTATCACTCGTGATCGTCGTACCCCAAGGAATTTGGACCGTCAAAATCGAGGAATTGATATTTGTTTGTGGTACTCGAACACTACTGCCTTCCAAAAATTCACTGTAATCAATTGATGGATTTGTTACTTTGTCATCAATTTGAACATTAACGGCCGTTTCTGAATCGGTCACGACCAGTTGATTTTGAGTTGCGTTCAAAGTGGCATTGCCAGTCAAATCCGGCGCAACCTGATTATTTTCCAAAATCACATTAACTGTTCGAGTTACTTCAGTCGCTGCATTACCAGCCGAATCTGAAACATTGTAAGTAATCAAATATGTTCCAGGAATCGAAGTATCAACTTGGCCAACAATTTGTATACTGCCGGTGATATTGCCATCCGTATTATCTAAGGCCGTTGCGCCAGCATCAGTGTAAGTTGAATTTCGCATAATATCGATATTGGAATCGCCATTTAGAGTTATAACTGGCGCGGTTTTGTCGATATTAGTAATTGTCACGGTTTGAGTTGAAACATTGCCAGCGGCGTCAGTGGCAACAAAATCAAAACTACCGTTTTCGGTAAATGTATATAAATTCTGGTTTAACGTTCCTTCATTAGTCGAAGCCGTGACAATGATATCTTGATTGGTAAGGTTGGTATTATATTGGTCGATGGTAATGACTGGTGCGACCGTATCAATAACATGAACTGTACGACTAATATATAAAGCTGGATTTAAATTATTATCAGAAACATTATAAGTCACAGTATAATCACCAATAAGATCAGTATTAACATTATTAGTCGGAATGATTGCCGTTGTAATATCGCCATCGATATTATCTAGTGCGGTCGCACCAGCGTCAATATAAGAATTTGTGCGTTCAACCGTCACTTCATTGTCGCCAATTAAAGTAATCACTGGCGATTCATCGTCAATCGGATTAATTCCATAGCTGTTAGTTGTGATGTTTCCAACCGTATCAGTTAGGCTCACACTGTAATTTATTTTTGATATATCGTTATTAGGAAGCAAATATTCATAAGTATAAGGACCAGTGCCAGTCATGGAAACATAGCCTGTACCGTTAATATTAATTTTGACCGAAAAAATTGCAATATTATCATGAGCATTAACTGTAATTGTCGAAGCATCCCCAGTTGTATCTGGCGCAGAAGTAACTGAATCGATCACTGGCGCGGTTTTGTCGATATTAGTAATTGTCACGGTTTGAGTTGAAACATTGCCAGCGGCGTCAGTGGCAACAAAATCAAAACTACCGTTTTCGGTAAAAGTGTAAGAAATAGCATTTAAAGTCCCTTCATTAGTCGAAGCTGTAACAATGATATCTTGATTAGTCGGATTTGTATCATAAGGATCAATAGTGATGACTGGCGGCGTTATGTCAGCTCGATTAACAGTCAAAGAAATTGTCTTAGTTTGACCGGAAATTTCGCCAGTGTAAATATAAGTTCCCGTCGGGTAATTATCGTCAATCACTAAAGGATTATCGCCCAGACCCATCGCTTTTTTAAAGCCATCAATCAAAGAATAACCAGCGGCGCCAGCGGATTTTAAATAAAAGAATGGAGCGGTGCCCTCGATTTCAGCATTGATTTGATTAATCATATCTGAATTCCAACCATCTTTCGCCGCAAAGTAATTTTTTAGTTCAGTCTTTTGCGCTTCATCGGCTTGCAAATTAAAAGCATAATTTTGCGCCGGTAAATCACCGTCCGCGGTTATCACATTGGCAACATCCAAAGGATGAAAACTTGAACCGTTTCTGGTGGTTAAAACCGCGCCATCTGCCAAATTACCAATAACATTTCCATCAGCCGTAATGTTGGAGGAGGTCAGAGTCGGAAGAACTATTGTTGACCCTTGAATATTAATATTATCGATTGCATTTGTGCCAGTACTTCCAATAGTCAAATCGTTAGCCGAAACCTCTGAATTTTTAAGCCAACGAATAAATAAATTTGATTGATTGTTACAAGCAATCGGTAATACAAGTTCGTTGATCGTTCCAGAAGTAAAATTACTTGGAGAAACGGTTATGACTCCACCAGGAATATCAATCCAAGAATCAGATCCAATTTTATACTGCACTTTAAAATCTTTAGGCCCAGTCGGTGAACTTTTTTGAAAAGAACTTAATTTTAAATTTTCATATCCAGTAGTATTAACTTCTGCTTGCCAATATTTGTCTCCACCACTATTCCAAGAATTTGCATTAATTGCTTTTCCAGAGACGCCAGTAATATAGTTACTAAAGCTTGAGCCAACAACTGATACATTTTTCGCAAGATTTTGATTTAAACTATTACTATCTGCCAATGCTGTCGAATCATCAAAATTCCAATCTGCGATAGTCACAAAAATCGTAAAATGATTAATATCTTTAGCTTCGATGGTATTGGATTTCAATTTGATATTATCGGAATCGATTGGTTTAATATCTTCTTTGTCGATATTATGATTAAATTCGGAAACTGATTTTTCCAAATAGGAAATGCCAGCGGCTTGATTGGTTTTTGGTAGCGTTAAAGTATATTCAAAACTGCCGTCAGTCATATCGGAAGTGATATCGTAAGCCTTGTTGTAAGAAGTATTTAAAGTCGCCATTTGACTGTCGGAAAGTTTAATTTCCTCAATCGACAAATGCCCCGGCTTTTCCGGCAATTTGGTAAATTCGACCGTGACTTGATCGTTTTGCGGCGCAGTGTAAAGAGTATTTAGTTCGACATGATGAGTTGTGGTGGCTTTAGCGCCATCAACTTGCCAGATAGATTCCGGAGTTTCAATATTTTCTGGCGCAATATTCTCGCTTGTCGGAGTTGGTGCCGGTGTTGTCAAAACTTCAACAATTGGAGTTGAAATTGCTGTCGGCGTTGGTTCGATTGTTGGTGTCGCTTCCGGCTCGATAGCTGGTTCATCTGTCGGTGTCATTTCTGGAGTTGGTTCTGATTTTGCGACAATGGGGGCAATCTCTGATTTGACCACATCTTTTGTTTCGACAGATGCGACTGGTTCGGAAATTGCAATTTCATCATCAGCCTTAACTATTGGCATGATACTAAATTGCAAAATTAAACTGGCAATTGCTAAAATTACCATTAATTTTCGATTAGCGAGTTTAAGTTTCTTTAAAATCATAATATCTCCTTTATTAATATCAAACTCATCTTCTCACTAGTCATATTTTTGTCAATTGTGGATAACTTTTAGAACAGCTTTTAAATTTAGTTATTTTTTAGGCTTTTTAACCAATCATCAAAGGCTTTTTCTTTACGACGGTTTTCAGCCATTTGTTTAGCGATGATTTGATTTTGACTCATCAAACCTTGTTCGCCAACCATTTGCTCGATTTTATCCACCTGATTTTTAAGCATAGTTTTTTCGCCCATACATAGTTTGATAATTTTGGATAAATCCCCTAGCGCTCCATTATTATCCTTGGTAATCCTTTGTCCTCCTTTGATATCCTTTTCCAATTCCATAGAATCTTCTAATAGTTCTAATAATGAGCCAAAGGAAAAACCTAAAAATTCGTAGTACTGTTTTGTATTATTGCGGCCATAACCTTCGGCGATGTTTCTGGGTACACTTCGAGCCGAATCGTTCATATGACCGATTAATCTTGAGTCCTCGATTCGATGTAAATATAAACCGGTAAACTTTTTGACGAGTTCGTAAATTTCCTCACCTTGTTGATAAGTCCTTAAAACTTTGTAGCCCAAAGGATTTCTCAAAGGACCTCCAATGGATAACTAAGGATTTAACAAAGGATTTTCCTTTATCATCCCTAGTTTTCCTTAATTAATTTATTTAGCCAGTCTTTAATTTCCTCTGCGGTTTGGTCGATTGGGCGATTGGAATTATCGAATTTTTTGGCGCCAGCTTCATCAAGTCGTTTCACAATATCATTAATATCTTTTTGATACGCTTCATATAAATGCGGATCACCACGATCAATTAGTCGGTCTTTTCGCAAATTTTGATCGACTGATAAATAGGCATATTTTACATCATCGGGAAATCCAACCTTCCATGGAAAAAGTCCAACACCAAACAAACAAATATTTTTACCAGCATATTTTTCACTTCTGACTTCTTTGAGCCAATTTTCACGTTGAGCTTTAACCCAAACCGCTAATTTTTCCATATCAGTTGTGTCTGGTTTTTCAACTGCGCCTTCATCAAAATCGAAAAATAGCCAGTTATCCACAGGATTATTTTCGAAATATTTAACTAAAGTTGTTTTGCCAGATCCGCCTTGGCCGGAAATAAAAACGATCATTTTATTCCTTATCATTAAACCTGGTTGAGATATGGGAGCCGTCGCAGAATGGTTTGTTGCTGGATTTGCCACAACGACAAATGGTGCAGCGGTTACGTTTTTCGTATTTTTCGCCATCGGCTGACTCGATTTCAATTCCACCTTTAACCCAAAGCGGACCACTGACATCTGCCGCTTCATCTTGAGTCACACTAATTTGTGGTGCAAATTTTGGCTCGATTTCTTTACCAGTTTTTTTATCAATCACGACCAATCGGCCAGACGGACAGTTGCAGGCTTCCTCGATTGCCAATTTTTTATTTTCCGGATCACTGGAATTTTCGGCCGCTTGCCAAACACCAATTCCTTTATCGCAAAAACGACCACTAGAACAATATATTTCACAGTCTTTTAAATCAACGCCATAGCCCTCATATGTTTCGGCTTCGTCATCAAATTTAATCTTTTGGGCAGTTTCGGTGCCATTAAAACCAGCCATATGCGAGCCGTCACAAAACGGTTTATTTTTGGATTTGCCACAACGGCAAAGTCGACATTCTCCTTCGGATTTGATTTCGCCATGGTCTTCCCATTTTTCCGGAATTCCATCTTTATTTGGCACGCTTGTTTCAGCCCGAAGCGGCACATTTGCCGAAACCACATACGGCCCGTCTTTAGTGACTTTAATTTTTTCGTCTGACATTTTACTCCTTTACTCAACCTTAACGTACACCCTGGAAGTGTACGTTGGTTATTTTATCAAAAGTTTGCAGACTTCATAGACGAAAATTGCTGGCCAAAAAAAAGCTTTAAGTAGTCCTAAAGCACCAAGCCAAAAAGTTGTGGCTTTGCCGATGAAAAATACAGCCGCGCCGATTACACCTAGACAATAAATTGCACCGCCACCTCCGCCGCCACGACTACCATGCCATTTTTTGTGATAGTGATAATCCTTGCCGCAACAGTTCATTTCGTTTTGTTCTTTTTCCATGTTACCTCCGTCAAAGTACACCCCGGGGGTGTACTTTGGTTATTTATTTAATAAAAGATACGATAATTGGCATTAAAAAGGTAATACCATAGCTAAAATAGGTTTTCCAGTTAGAAAAATAACCAGGAACGAATGGCATAGTTAAAATTAAATCTAAAACTACCATGACTAAAACCCAGACTAATCCAAGAAGTAACGCTTTTTTGAAATCTTTGATGCCGGCGATTTTAGCCGCGTAAAAAAGCCCGACGATACTAATCAAGGTTGTCGCCATCATCACCCAATCAGCGCTCGTGTTAATCTTGAACCCAATCAAGATACAGATGAAAAGATAGATCACCACCCACACCACCGCGGGGTAAAGTAAAAGTTTTTTTGCGTTGAACATTTTGCCTCCTCTTATTTATTTTTTTTAAAGATAACCTGCTGGTGCACATTTCCAAATTTCAAATTGTGAGAAAAAATTAGATTTGACCATATTGTCAACAATGTAAAACTGAAATAAACCACTAAAAAAATTTAGACTAACTTTTCAAAAAAGAAATTTTTAAGATCTTTGATGGCGATGCGTTCCTGCTTCATCGTATCACGGTCGCGAACGGTGACGCATTGATCTTTTTCAATGGTATCAAAATCAACGGTAACACAAAATGGTGTGCCGATTTCATCTTGACGTCTGTAACGTTTGCCGATTGAGCCGGATTCATCGTACTCAATACCACCAAAACAAGATTTTAGATCGTCGTAAATCTTGCGCGCATCTTCCGATAATTTTTTCATAAGTGGCAAAACCGCAATTTTAACCGGCGCAAGACGCGGATCAAAATGCAAAACAATTTCCTTTTCCGTCACCGCTTCGGTCGTTTCAGTGCGCGGTTCCAGCTCTTCAAACGCATCGCAAATGATAGCTAACATCAAGCGTTCAATTCCTAAAGTTGGTTCAACAACATAAGGAAAATATTTTTCATTCGATTCAGTATCAAAATACTGTAAGTCTTTACCGCTAGCTTGGGCATGTGCCTTCAAATCAAAATCTGTGCGATTTGCTAGTCCAGTTAATTCCTTCCAACCAAATGGGTAATTATATTGAATATCGACAGTACGTTTGGAATAATGCGACAAGCCTTCTTTCGGATGTTCGTAATGTTTTAAGTTTTCTGGTTTGATTCCTAAAGATGTGACAAACTTTTCCCAATTTTCCAACCACATATCAAAAGCTTTTTCATCTTCACCTGGTTTAATAAAATATTCGATTTCCGCGATTTCAAATTCGCGCACCCGAAATAAAAAATCTTTAGTATTGATTTCGTTTCTGAAACATTTTCCCATTTGGGCAATGCCAAAAGGTAACTTTTTGCGCGAAGTTTCTAAAACTGATTTAAAATCGACAAACATACCTTGAGCCGTTTCGGGACGCAAATAGGTTTGAGCGTCATCATTTTGAGTCACACCAACAAAAGTTTTAAACATACCATTGAAGGCTTTCGGCTCAGTCAGTTCATGCTCGCCGCCTTGAGGACATTTTTCTTCAGGCATATCATCAGCTTTAAACCGTTTGTGACATTTTTTGCATTCGACTAATTCATCGGTAAAACCACCCTCATGACCAGAAGCTTGCCAGACTGCACGGTTCATTAAAATCGATGAATCAATTCCCACCACATCTTCGCGATCTTCAACAAATGTTTTCCACCAAAGTTTTTTGATATTATTTTTGAGCGCCGTACCATATGGGCCAAAATCATAGACACCGCCTAAACCGCCGTAAATTTCCGAACCGGGAAAAATAAAGCCACGACGTTTCGACCAACTGGTAATTTTTTCTAATTTGTTGTCTTTAGCTTCAGCCATATTTGCTCCTCGCAATATTATTTATTAATTCCATTGTATACTTTTTTTACCTGTTGAGCAAGAATTAAAAAAGCCTACCAAATCCATTGACCAGTAATCTAATAAATGATATACTGTAGCTATTCGTTTGATCAGATGAACCTGATCGGAAGAGGAGAATTAACAACATGACTAATATTTTGTCGCAACACCAGGACAAAATTGACGAGCATTTTGCTCGCGAGTTAGAAACTTACACAAACATCGGCCAATGTTGGGATGCATGGTTTAAAATTTCACGCGAGAATCAGGAATTGAGAGCAAAAATTATGACCAAAGCCTTGGAATTTTCGCAAAGTTTTTGGGATTACATACGAATCTACTGGTGGTCGCGAAGTTCAAATGTCGAGATTCATAATATTGCCAAAGCTAGAATCGAAACACTTTTTCAAATCGAACTTAACTCCGCCGGAACAGTCGAAAAATGCCACCAGCTTTATCATGAAATCGATCAAAGTTGGAACCCGCCTGGCGAACATTTTGATTTGCTTGATGAAGATAAAGAAGCTTTTTTCGTCCAACTCGTTGATAAAATTAATATGATATTAAAAAATAGACTTGCAAACACACGCAAGCTTAAAGAAATCTGGGAAATCAAACTTCAACTAATAGACTATCATGATAAAGAAAATCTTTTTAGAAAAAAAGTGATGGAAAATTTCATTAATCTTCTTAAATTATCGTTGATAGCGGCCGAAACTACCCAAGATTGTTTGCAACTTTTTGTCACTGGCCAAAAATATAGTATCGATGATATCGATAATATGATTTTAGAGAAAGCAATTGAAATTTCAAAAACATTTGCATCATGCTACAAAATTAAACCTTATATAAATTCATATTATTTAGAAAATTTGAATAAAAAACTTTTTGAATTAGCCAAGACAAGTCAAGATTGTCTTTATCTATTTGAACATGTCAAATGGGGTAATAATGGTTATGATCTTAAGCAAATCATCACCAAAGCAATCAAACTAGCCCAGACAGTTGACGATTGTTTACAAATACAAGAAAAGATGACCCATAAAATGGATAATCAAGACAAAGAATATTTTTCTTCTAAACTCGGATCTTTACTTTAATTCAACACTACTATCGCCCGCAAATTTTGCGGGTTTTTTAGTCCAAACCTATACTAACCTTGGAAGTTAGTAACAGGTTAAATATATTTCCTCTCGATACAAGCCGGGATGCGAGTGACGACTTCGTAATTAATTGAACCGATTTTTTGAGCAATATCGTCGGCGGTGATTTCTTGGTCACCAGATTTACCAATAATCATCACTTCCGGTGAAGGACAGTCCTTAAACGAACAAAAGGACTGTCCTTCAAGACTAGATAGATCAATTATACTTAAATTCATACACACCCGGCCGATAATCGGACATTTTGTGCCAGATATCAGAACTTCGCCGCAGTTAGACAGTCCTCTATCGAGTCCTTCATAATATCCAACTGGAATTATACCAATAGTCATTTTGGATTTGGCTTCGTAAGTACAACCATAACCAATTTTTTCACCAACTTCGACAGTTTTTATTTGAGATAAATAAGTTTGATATTTTAAGACTGGTTGCAGAAAGTTCTCGCCGCGCGGGCTCGAGCAATATTTTTCTTTGTTTTCTACACTCGGCCAAAGACCATAGATGCCAATGCCGCAACGAACCATATTAAAATGCGATTCTGGTAGCAACAAAGTCGCCGAAGTCGCAGCCATGTGTTTCAAAAAATTCTTAGTACCAGTACTTTCCAAAACTTTGATTGCTTTTTTGAAATTGGTTATTTGTATCTTGGCATGCGCTAAATCATTTTCTTCGACTGAAGCAAAATGCGAATATAAGCCTTCGATTTTAATATTGCGATTGGTTTTTAATAATTTAGCTGCTTCGGAAATTTCACAAATCTGTAAACCAAAGCGATTCAAACCGGTTTCCACTTTCAAATGGACTTTCAAAACTTTATCAAAATTGGTTTCCGAAATTTCGTGAGCGTGAGCCAAAGACACAATCGGAATACTAATTTCCTGATTGGCAGCTTGACGCGCATCGGCCGAAGCCACCATTTTCAAAATCAAAATTGGTTTTAAAATTCCGGCACATCTTAACTCCATCGCCTCTTCCAAATAGACCACGCCAAACCAGTTAGCGCCGGCAATATTGGCGGCGCGCGCGCATTCGACTAGTCCATGACCGTAGGCATTGGATTTGATGACCGCTAGAAATTTTGTTTCCGGTTTTAGCAAAGATTTTAAATTGCGAATATTTTTTTGCAATTTTTCTAAATTAATTTCTAAAAATGTGTTCATTGTTCTCTACTTTCTTGTCATTCCAGACCGGAAGGATTCAGGATCTGGAATCTATTTTCTGGATTCTTGATGTCGAGTTACCACTCGGCTCGAGAATGACATTAATTTTTATTTTGTTAAATATTTTTCTGATTTAAAATCTTTTTGATGAATGTGTTTTAAATAATAATTTGTCAGTTGGCGGATTTCTTGTTCAATTTTTTTGTTAATTTTTATTCTTTTTATTTTGCTAAAATCATGGTCAAGTGATAAACGAATAATTTTAATTGCCTCGTCAGAAATCGCTCGACCCAAACCACAGTCAGCACAAATTAAACCACCGCGGGTAAAATCAAAACTATTATCGCCGGCCGTGATTTTATTTTGGCATTTGACACATTGATGTAACTCTGGCCGAAAACCCATTTGAGCCAAAAAATTAATTTCGAAAAAAGAAATCAAAAGTGGGGCAATTAATTCGTCAGCATGACAAAACGTTGCGGCCAGAAGTTCAAAAATTTCCACATGAATATCGCCGTCTTCGGTCATTTTATCGACAATTTCGGCAATATAAAAACAATTTTGGGTTTTAGCTAAATCCGACCGAATACCCATGAAACATTCTTCAACTTGAGCGCCGGTTACCACATCTAAATTTTTGCCTTCAACGATTTGTAAATTTGTTAAACAAAACGGCTCCAAATGACCAGCCATTTTAGACAAAGTTTTTCGAACCCCGCGAGCGACAATCCGAATTTTGCCAAACTTTTCGGTAAAAATAGTAATAATTCGGTCAGCCTCGCCCAAATTTGTTCGTTTTAAAATTATTCCTCTAGTTTTGTATTGCATCGCGCGACTTCAAAACCTCTTCGGCTTGTTTTAACTGATCAGGATTATTTACACCCAAAGCTTCAGCTTCTTCAGAAACTGGAATAGCCATAATGCGTTTGCCTTGTTCTTTGGCCATTTTGATTAAATCAGTCAAATAATATTCCTTTTGAGCATTATTTGATTCTAATTTATCAATATTAGCCCAAAGCCAAGCCGCGTCAAAAATATAGAAACCCGGATTTGATTCTTTAATTTTCAATTGTTCTGGAGTGCAATCTTTTTGTTCGACAATGCCTTGGACTTCGTTATTTTCATCGCGAATAATCCGACCAAAAGCCCAAAATTCGGGGTCAGCGAAAACCACTGAAAGCATAGCCACAGTTGGACGGTCTTCTTCATACATACTGATTAATTTTTTGATTGTTTCTGGTTTATACAAAGGATTATCGCCGTAAAAAACAATAACCGATTCTGACTGATTGCCAAGTAAAAGTTTGGCTTGAGCGACCGCATGACCAGTGCCAAGTTGCTCTTCCTGAACCGCATATTCAACCTTATCGCCAAAATGTTCCATTACTAATTCTTTTTTATAACCAACCACCAAAGCCACTCTGTCGATTCCGACCGCTTTAATTGATTTAACCGACCAATCAATAATGTGCTCGCCGTTTAAAGGAAACATTACCTTTGGAATTGGGCTAGCCAAACCTTCATTCATCCGCGTGCCTTTACCGGCCGCTAAAACTATCGCTGCAAATTTGTCCATTTTTCTCCTTTTGCTTTTAATATATCTTCATTCTAACCGATTGATATTAAAATGAAAACCCCGCGCAAAGCGCGGGGAGATTGAGAAATGAGAGAGTCGATTCAGTATGGGATTGTAGATGTTATGCCAGCGGTTAGATCCTGACGAGTTGGCGGTTTTTTGGCTGGCGGTGTCGATGGCGCAGAAGTTGATTCTGCCACAACCTGTACTTCTGGCTTTACAACCAATTTCTTCTTGGGCATAAAATTCCCTCCTTAAAAAACAAAAATCCGCCTCGAGGCGGTATAGGGTAGAAAAATATTTATTCCAATCTAAACTAGCCGCCTCTTTCAAGTGGTGAGTAAAAGGAGAGCTAGTAAGTTAGTAGAAATATTTTTCATTAGTTTAATTATAATTAAAAATAATTTGATTTGCAAGGAAAGAAAAAGCCCTATCGCAATAGGGCGAGGAAAGTTTGATCAGATCGTTAGGTTGAAATGGCAATTTGAACTTCGAGACTAGTGATTGCGCTGATCATCGTATTGACAATGTCGAGTGTAATCTCGCTTTTGCCAAGGGTGGAAACTTCTTGGGCAATCTCCAAATAGCGATAGTCTTGATGCTTGTTACACCATTCAATCAGATGACGCACCAGCGAATATGGACTTAAACCATATTCAATGTCTTGAAGCGGAATCTTGTATTTTTTACAAAGTTCCAACATTTCGACCATGGCCGTGACAACATTTTCTGATTCGAGATCAACCACATGGTTGATATAAAGTCCAACTGCCATTGAGCGTGGCGTTAATGCTAAAGCAGAAACGACAGGTTGGGACAAGGTACACCTCCCGTGCCTTTTCAGGCATTTTTTTAATTGTACCGCTGGCATTTTTTGTTGTCAAGTCAGTCTACTCTGAACCAGATGGTTCCACACAACATTGGCTGCCAGTTGGAATTTTGTATCTTCCTTGCCAAGCAAGTTATGAATTAGTCGCGCTTTGACAATCGGATCGTTGTCCGATTGAAGCAGTGTTGCCAATTGGTTAACCATCGGGTCACCAATAATCTTTCTTGATTCCTCTAAACTCAAGTTCATCGTCACTGTTTTATTCCCCTTTCGTTCTAGATGCCGCCCCAGATATCGAAACATCTAGGGTCGCAGAAAAACAAAAGCCGGCCATGAGCCGGTTAAATATCAATATTTTTTATTAATTTAAGAAACTAACCGGCTTTGGGTCGGGTGGTAAAATAAGCAAAATTAAACCAGTTATTTAATTGAATGTTTCTCATTAAAATTATCATATCAAACTAAAAATATTTTTGCAAGAATTTTTAAGTTTAAAAAAACCGCGATTACTCGCGGAAGTTAGAATGATATTAAGTTGTAGCTCGGTTCCAATTAGGGAAAATACGTTGATTTTTAACACATTTTGGTTTTTGGCCATGGCCATTACCATTACGCCCGTTTTGTTTTAACGGTCGCGGCCGACCATTGGTTTTTTCAATTGTCCATTCGTAAAGACAACTGGCGCAATAAAATGGTAAAATCGAGGTGCCTTTGTCGCGATCGTATTCTTCTTCGGCAACATGAGCGCCAGTATTTGATTGACCAGCAATTTTACCGCAATTGTGACACAAGCGATAATTACCCCGAATTGGGCCATAATCTTTAATACCATAAATCTTTTTGGTATTTTTCAGCCAGATAGTAATTACCCCTAAACGGTCACAATTAATCCGAACTTCACCTTTTGAAGTGAAACCAACTGTCGCTCCTTTGACAATCCATCGCTCCCATTCCTTAATCGGCAGATCTTCGAAAAAAGCGATTTCTTCATCGGTTAACCCCGGCGAATTATCAACTTCGATCGTTACCACTTTTCTCACCGAAGCGGGAATCGAAGGCGGCGGCGTTCCTTTAACCGCATAGATGACAGCTATCTGTATTCGCGATAGCGATAGTTCCATATTGCCCATCCTTTCAAAATTGGTCTGAATCGCTATTTGCATTCTAATCTTATTTTACTCTGATGTCAATCTGAAGAACAAAAAAACCGCTCAAATTAATGAGTGGAAATTATTAATGCACGATTTGTGTATTGGCAACTGTTCCAATGCGGACATTTATTGCAATGAACAATGGCATCGACAGAAGTAATATCAACACCAAATTGCTTGCAAAATTGCCACATTTGAATATCAACTTTCAATTGTTCAAGCAATGGACATTCAAACATCAAACATGCAATTGGCCGACCAGTGCGTGGCAAGACGCAGCCAGTTTCTTTGTCGTAAGCCGGACAATGATCTTTCTCATTGGGCAAATCATATTTTTCTAAATATTTTTTAGGCAACGATTCAACCATATTACCGCCACAACAAGCACCGCCACACCAGGCGCAAACTTCTTGGCTAATAGCAAATTCAATATCACTAGCAATAACACCTAAATGGCAACCGATGTTATCTGACCGCTTTTCGTTTTCCGAAAAACGCAGACAAAAACCTTCCGGACGAGTGCAGCTACTGCAAGTTACGATCATCTGACTTCCTCCCCTTCTTGGTAGTTGTAAGATTCCTCTGACGATTTAGAGGTTTGTTTGGAAATGATTTCGATTTTTAAAGAACATTAAAATTATACCTGTTATTTACAGAATTGTCAACGAGAAATGCTCAAAAGGACTGTCCTCCCAGGTTTAATACCACCAGGTTAAGGACAGTCCTTAACTAATTATTTTTGGAATGTAAAAAAACAAGCTTTGCTTATTTTTGGCAATTTGGGCACCAATGAGTGCCGCGGCCACCAATGCGAATTTGAGTAATTTTTCCACCGCAAGAATTAGGACAAAATTGATTATGGCGATGATAAACTTTCAAGTAATCTTGCATCCCGCCCTTTTTGCCATCGATATTAACATAATCAGAATCGGTCGTGCCGCCATATTTAATCCCCAAAGTGAGAACTTTTTGCATACTGGAAATTAAATTTTTCCATTCAGATATTTTAATATCTTTGATTTTTCTAAGCGGCGAAATTTTCGCATCAAACAAAGTTTCATCAGTATAAATATTGCCCATGCCGGCGGCAATCGTTTGATCCATCAAAAACTGTTTGATGTTGCGGTTAGGAATGCGTTTAGCTTTTTCCAGCAAATATTCAACAGTGAAATTTTCATCGAGCGGCTCAAGGCCGTAGTCTTTTTTATAAATGGCGTTGATTTCTTCATTTGTCAAAACTTTACACCAACCAAATTTACGCATGTCATTGAAAAAAAGTTTTGAGCCATCATCAAAAGTAAAAATAATCCGAGTATTGGAGTTCGGCAATTTGGCATGCCAATCGTGCGAGGGATGGCCACCAGCAAAGTCAATTATTTCACCATCATTTTTGACTTTATGTTCGTGGATAATTTGCCCAGTCATTTTTAAGTGAAACAAAAGATTTAAATTGTTGGATAATTTGATTTGAATCACTTTTGCCCGACGAACAATATCAGCAACATCAGCGCCAATCACATCTTCTTTTTTTCCAATAAAACTTTTATGCCACAAAATCTCAATATCGGTAATTTTTTGACCCACAATTTTATCGCTTAATCCCCTTTTGATTGTTTCTACTTCTGGTAGCTCTGGCATAATTTTCCTTTTGTCATTCCGGACTTGATCCGGAATCCACTTCATTATTTTCCCACGCTTTCTTGGCATCTCTTTCAGCCACAAAAGCTTTGACTTCTTTATAAGTCATTTGTTTTGGCCAAAGAAGATTACCATTACTTCTGTATACTGGTAATAACATTCTTTGATTAGCCTTCGCGTTTTCAACCATAATTTTAGTAATTTCTTGTTCATTGGAATCATATATATCTCAACCAATTACTAGTCCACTAAATAATCCGGGGCTAACTCTAAAAGGAGTGACAAAACCATGTGGATTCGTAGGATCTGATTGCTGCTTATAAAAGTTTTCAACATCAGATAATGTATGTTCATCTCTTCCTGCTGAAAAGGTTCTTGTTTCAGGCCGAATATTCGACTCATTTCCATATATTTTCCGACGATTATCAGTATACTCCTCCCATTGGTTAAGTGCGCCTGGAGGCAATTCCTTGAACTCACTGGTATCAAAAATAATAGCAACTCCATGAGTCATCATTCTGGCACCATTTTCAATCTTATTTTCATAACCCCGATCGCCAATCCTACCATTTATAGAAAACCAAACTAAATTTTTTTCTGGTTCTCGATTTTTTGCCGTCCTCGCCCATTGCCATCGTCTCAAAAAATTATTTTTGAAATGATGCTTTAGATTAGAGCCCAGAAGACCCTCTGATAATATATTTTTAATAATTTGAAAATTGCCATATTCTTCTCTATCACCATATTGTCGAAAAAAACTCGTTACTGCTGAATAGGCAACTCCGTCAGCATTTATATCCTGAACTTTATCCATAACTATAGCTTCGATTTCGGGAGTTAACTCAAATTCAGCCGATTCTTGTGCGGCTGCAGCTCGTTGTTCATCACTCATCATTTCTTCTGGACTGGCTTTTTGTGATAATTGTTCGTCTGACATATGACTCCTTTTTATTTTGTCATTCCGGACCGGCCGGCGGCAGGATCTGGAATCCAATTTATTCTTGATCCTGAATGTTGGATTACCATCCAACTCCAGGATGACAATTTAATTTGTTGATAGATTGCTTCGCCGACGCTCGCAATGACAAAATGATGGATTGCCGCGCTCGCAATGACATCTATTACTTTTATTTTACTTCACTGTTACACTTTTGGCGAGGTTTCGCGGTTTATCCGGATCACACTCGCGCGCAATGGCCAAATAATAACTTAGTAGTTGCATCGGCACAATATTGATGATGGACGATAGTTCAGCAAAGTCCGGCACTTTAATATGATAATCAAAAATCTCGTTGTTTTCGGGCGCGACACCGATAATGAAACCACCGCGGGCGCGAACTTCCATCGCGTTTGATAAAATTTCTTCTTTATTTTCATCGTTGGAAACTAAAACAATACACGGCACGTCTTTTTCGATTAGCGCAATTGGCCCATGTTTTAAATCCGCACCAGCAAAACCTTCGGCATGAATATAGGAGACTTCTTTGATTTTTAAGGCGGCTTCCAGCGCAACTGCATAATTTAAACCGCGACCAATCGTAAATAAACTGGTCGCATTTTTAATTTTTTTAGCTAATTTTTTAAGCTTTTCAACCGATTCATTTTCAAAAATCGTTTTTAGCATTTCACTTAAATTTTCCAAATCACACTGGGCTTTAGCAAAATCGCCGGCCACCGCGTTTGCTAGCAAATACAAAATAGCAATTTGTGATGTATATGCTTTGGTCGACAAAACAGCGATTTCTGGGCCGGCGGGCGTCACCATTACGACGTCCGATAATCTCGCCAAAGTGGAATTGGGATTATTAACTAATGATAAAATTTTGGCACGACATTTAACCGCTACTTTAGCCGCTTCCAAAACATCAGCGGTTTCGCCGGATTGCGATAGCGGAAAAAGCAAAGTCTTATCGGTAATAAAATGGCGAAAGTTAGCAAATTCTCCAGCCGAAATTAAATTAATATGCATTTTAGCGATTTGAGAAAATAAATATTCGCCCGCTAAAGCGGCATGATAGGAAGTGCCACATGCCACAAAAAAAGTACCAAAGGAATGTCGAATCAGCGCGGCATTGGTTTCCACTTCGCGCACATCCATCTGGCTGATTTTTTTAATAATTTCCGGTTGCTCGTAAATTTCTTTTTCTAAAAAATGTTTGAATTTGCCTGGCGTAATTTCGTGATTTTCAACCTTATTTTCTTCCCATTTTAAGTTTTTGGGTTTGCCAGTTTCCAAATTTGAAAATTCAATTTCGTCAGCGATATGAATCAAAGTTTCTTCAGGAATATAGATAACTTTTTTGGTTTTGCATGCCAAAATATCGCTGGAAATTATCAGCTGATTTTCTGATTGACCAACGACCAATGGGCAACCATTGGCCACGGCCCAAAGTTCATTGGAATTAGCGCGGATTAGAACGAAAGCGTAACTGCCTTTCAATTTGGCAACGGATTTTACAAGCGCAGTTTTAAAATCCTCTTCGGTTCTTAATTCTTCTTCAATTAAATGCGGAATAACTTCGGTATCGGTTTGCGATAAAAATTTATGACCGAAATTTTCCAAATCCTTTTTTAGCTCCTGAAAATTTTCAATAATGCCATTGTGGACCACGGCAATTTTTTCCAAACAATCGGTGTGTGGATGAGCGTTAATTTGGGTCACGCCACCGTGAGTAGCCCAACGAGTATGACCGATAGCCAAATTACCAGTCGTGTCATTAACTAAAACCGCTTGGCTAATTTTACCAATATTTTTTTGCAATTTTATATATTTGCCACCAATTGCCACGCCCCAAGAATCATAGCCGCGATATTCCAGCTTTTTTAAAGCCTCCACGACCTGGTCTGGCGCATCAGTTTTTTGGGATAAGATTCCAATAATTCCACACATGCGACTCCTAACTAAATATTGTTCAATATCTCTTTTAAAACTTTGTCTTTGTCGTGATAAAGTGGATTTTTTGGGTCGATTAAATCGGCAGAAACAACTTCAAACCGGCCGATTTTGGCTTTGTCGGTAGTGATATTTTTAACTTCGCCAAGGCGTTTTCCATCGCTTTTCAATATGATTTTATTATTAACCAAAATCGTATCGAAAATTTGCGGATCAGAATATTTAACCAAAGCATTGATATGATCTTCGACCGAATAATCTTCGGTTTCACCGCGTTCGGTGCTAACATTACAAATAAAAAACTTTTTAGCACGTGAGGATGCCACCGCGCAAGTAATCGATTTCAGTAAAAAGTTTGGCACAATACTGGTGTAAAGACTGCCCGGACCGATGATGATAATATCGGCTTTTTCAATCGCGGTGACTGCCTCGGGATTAGCATTGGCGCTTTCCGGATGAAGTTTCATATCACGAATCGGCGATCTGTGACCCGCGGTCGCGATACTCGACTCACCCCAAACCACCCGACCATTAGCCAATTTGGCTGACAAAATCACGTCGTCGTAAGTCGAAGGTAAAACCTGGCCTTTGATATTTAAAATCCGGCTCATTTCTTGAATCGCTTTTTTAAAACTACCAGTTATGTCAGCTAAGGCCACTGCCAAAAGATTTCCCAAATTATGACCTTTAAGTCCACGGCCATGAGGAAAACGATAAGTAAAAATTTTGTGATACATTTGCTCTTCGTCAGACAAAGCTAAAATACAACTTCGGATATCGCCTGGCGGCAAGATATTAAAATCCTCGCGCAACCGTCCTGAAGAAGCACCGTCATCAGCCATAGTCACGATGGCCGTAATATGTTCTGTTTGTTTTTTGAGTCCCCTGAGTAAATTTGAGAGTCCCGATCCCCCGCCGATAATGACGACTTTGAGATCCTTAACACTTTTTCCCATTTATCTCCTTTTATTGTTTGTCATTCCAGACCGGCTAAAAGCAGGATCTGGAATCCAGGACTTATATCTGGATCCTTGATGCCTGCCTGCCGTCAGGCAGGTCGGAGTACCCTCCGGCTCGAGGATGACACTTTATTTCACTTTACTAAAGTATTACACATTGATAATTTAAATGCAAATATTGCAAAAGTTTGTCAAGCCTTGGCTTTACAAAAACTCAAAAATATGCTATCATATGAAATATCGAACCTTGAAAATCGATCGGAGGAAAGAAAATGTTCGAGGCGATTTTGTTTATAGTCATTACAATATTGTCACCAGTGGTAATTGAAATAATTTCGCTTTTTCTCAAAGCAAAATTACCGCTCGAAACTAACCTTGAAATCGACCCAAAAATGCATTTACGCGCAGGATTATATGTTTGCAATATTGTGATTTTCGTTTTTCATCTTTTTTCTGGCATAAAAGAACCATCAATATTTAATTTTATTATCTGTTTGCTTATCTTTTTAACTTCGCAGTATTTCAACCATTTTCCGATAATTATTCGCAAAAAAGGACCCGGTTGGGTCTTTTGGAAAGATAACGAACTATATATAAGCAAGGATGAGTCAATAAGCTTTCGGATCAGTTATTTTCTTAGTACAGATTGTGAGAAATCTGGAAAAATTGCTTTTAATTTTGAAGATGACACTATTACTATTTCAATGATAAACACGGTCGAAATTTTTTGGCCAATTAGTTACCGTGAGTTTCGTTGTTTGATCAGTAAATCCTATGCTAATCTGAATGATCAGATTACTGAAATGATTTATTTAAAACTTCCGCCCAATCTTATCGGCGAAAGACTTAAAGATTACAATTCACCGGAATTAGGCATCAATTTCCGTCTGAGTCAAATCAAGTATAAATTCGAGTACTGCCACCCCGATGATGGCCCAGAAAATCATTTTCATTCCAAAGACGATTTGATTAACCCGCCACTTAGCGGACCAGATGAGCCCGATGATTTTGCCGGACTGCCACCAATCGATTCTATTGAGTTTGACAAAACCAAAACCTTACACACCTCAAGTTAACTTGAGGTTTTTTAATCTTTAAAAATGTGAACCTTGCCGAAAATGCCGTCGTAGCCAGGGTCTATTTTAAGATCGCCATTTTTGACATTCAAAATACCTTGAGCGATTCGTGGTGGAAAATTATCATTGATATATTTTTGTTCTAAATCTAAAAGAATATGAAATTCGCTACCAAATTCTTTAATTAACCGATCATATTCGGCGTTTACACGTTTACTCTGAACTCCTACACCAAAGGCATTGGCAATAATTTCGCGAAGTGGCACCAAGTGGATTGAATCGGGAAAGTTTTTGAGTTGTTTGCTTTCTTTTCTATCTGCCAATTTTGCCACCTGGCTTGCCACGCCAATCGTCATCGGCCGACGACAAATCGGACAACGCGGCGTTTCGTCATTAATGACAGATTCCTCACTACCACTCGGAATGACAGCCTTAAAAGGATCGACGCAAATTTTACAATTAGCATGACCATCAAAATGATACTTTCCTTCTTCAGGATAAAATTCCAGTGTCGTTGGAAAGCGTTCTTTGTCTTTAGTTTTAATGATGTCGCAGATTTCATCATACGTAAAATTATTTTCATCGAGAGCAAAAACATTAGCTTCGCGACCAAGGTTAGCCGGACTGTGCGCATCGGAATTGGAAATTAAAGTGATATTATCGAGCGCCGAAAGCCGCCAGTTCATTTCTGGGTCTGATGATAGTCCTGTTTCAATGGCATAGATTTTGTCGGTTAAATCACCAAAACACTCTTTAATCGAACTAAACCCTGACTTTGAACCAAAAATGCTAAACCACGGAGTCCAGACGTGTGCCGGGATAACCATGCAGCGATCGTCAATATCAAAAATTAGTTTTGCTAGATTATAGGCTGAAATTCCCAAAATCGGCCGGCCATCTGAATGAATATTGCCAATCTTATTTAGCTCAATATTAATTTTTTCGACGATCACAATCGAAGGCGCAAACACAATCAAATGGATTTTTCGACACTTTGACCCGACCGGACCTTGTTTGTAGATACAGGAAATTTCCGAAGTCAGCATGAACCGTTGCTTATATTTGTCTTTGCTTACTAAAAGTCCCGAACCATCTTCAACTAGTTTTTCTTTGATTTCAGCGAGCCATTTAAAATGCGTAAAATCGCCGGTACCGATCAAATCGATGCCTTTGATTTTTGCCCACTCTGACAAATGGTCAATATCCATTTGCTTGCTAACCGCTCGAGAATATTTTGAATGAATATGTAAATCGGCGATAATGCGCATTAGCCTATCTGCCCAGGTCTAATCATGCTAACCATGGCATAAAGATGTTTGAGCATATCCTCTTTGGAGATGTTATCAATATTTGCCAAATCAGCGTTAATTAAATCTGCTTGGGCATTAATTGCTTCGACAAGCTGACGATTTTTATCCGTGATAACATCTTTATATTTGTCCAGCGGAAACCTTTCTTCATATTTTTTTACTCTGTAATCTGGATACATTTTTGTAATTTCTGATGGGCCATAATAATCGCAAATCGTTACTAGTGAGGCTATTTCATTAATATAATCCTTGGAAATTCCACTTTCAGGATTAACTTGCGGCATTTCTTCTAGCTTTTCTCCTCGATCGGCTGCAGCCCGAGTGTAAATCGAAAATTCCTTGTTGTTAAAAATAATCGGCGGAATTCCTTTCTGTTTGGAATTATTCTTCGCATTTTGAACTATATTTTGAACATCAGTCTCGTTTAGTTCATCTTCGATGCTCCCAAAATTTGGCTGTTCATTTGTATTTGGCATTTTAGTCCTTTCCTATTTAACTTTACTCCTTTATTAAAGCATATTTTCAGCAACAAAAAAACACCCTTTCAGGCGTTTTTCTTATTCTGAATTTTGTCCCAGCGTCGTCCTACTTTCCAGGACCCTTGCGGACCGAGTATCATCGGGGCTGATCGGCTTAACTACTCTGTTCGGAATGGGAAGAGGTGTGGCCCGATCGCTACTGACACCAGGACAAAATTCACAATTTATTACTAATTATTTAATGCAGAATTCAGAATTATAAAATTTAGATTTATAAAAAAATTAATTATTTCATTCTGAATTATGAATTATTGAATTATTATTATTTTAGATATCTTGGTAGTTGCCCAACTGAATAAAATTCTTGATCAATTAGTACTCCTTGGCTGAAATGGTTACCCATCTTACACCTAGAGCCTATCAACCCAGTGGTCTACTGGGGATCTAAACGAAACCTGATCTTGAGGTGTGCTTCCCGCTTATATGCTTTCAGCGGTTATCACGGCCGAATATAGCTACCCAGCAATGCTCTTGGTAGAACAACTGGTACACCAGAGATTCGTTCCGATTGGTCCTCTCGTACTAAATCGAAGTCCTCTCAAGTTTCAACGCGCACAGCAGATTAGGACCGAACTGTCTTACGACGTTCTGAACCCAGCTCGCGTACCCTTTTAATTGGCGAACAGCCAAACCCTTGGGAGCTACTACACCCCCAGGATAGGGTGAGCCGACATCGTACTTTTATCCATTATTACTAATGGCGTAGACTATATCTTTTCCCTACAGTTGGACTTTAGGCGTGAGCCATATCCTTTACTTTTTTATGTAGGGTGCGGCGTGTTATCTAGCTAAATTACAAGTAGCTAAATCTCATCTTTCGAATCAGTCGTTACGGGGTCATTGTCAATTTTATAACGGAAACATGGTAACAGGTAAGGTGCAACAATTTTTTTAAATCTGTCGGCACTTTCCGTTCTTATTCTAATTCTCCAGTATATTTTATCGCGGTTCAAACTTGATTTAATTTTCAAGTCTCTATCAAGAATACTCATTAAACAATTCTGATCTTCGATCGAAAATTGTTGGGTATTCAGATAATAAGTGTTACGACTCTTTGAACCATCATCCATAAACCAAACTGACAAAATCAGAGGGGTCAATGTAATATCTGGCGCAATAAATTTTTTACCATTTGAATAATATTTATCATAATATTCTGTAAAAAACGGTAAACTTTGAGTCGTAAAGCGATAAGCAATACGATTGCCATTACCATGTCGAGGCTTTGGTGGAGTTTTTATATACTCCTTGAAATGTTGCCATTTCCAATCAACATATTCTTTATATTGAAAAGAATGATTAACTTCAAGAAGCGCGTTAGTTCTAGTGCCTTGCTTGCGCAATGCGCCGTCACCCAACAAACTTCCAATCAAAACTTCTTTCTGAATTGACGTTAGACTTCCCACGGTATCGCCCTTGTTTATTTTATTCTATTCTAATGAATAAAACCCGAACAAACAATAGGGGTTCACCGTTATAAGCCGATTTTTTGGTATGGGATTACTCCCACAGCACCCCAATGTGTTAAGGTGCCAAACCGCGCCGTCTATGTGGACTATTGGGCGCGATCAGCCTGTTATCCCCGGAGTAGCTTTTATCCGTTGAGCTCTGGCCACATCATACTGTGCCAGAGGATCACTAACTCCTGCTTTCGCATCTGCGCGGGGTGTATCCCTTGCAGTTAAGCTGGCTTATGCGTTTGCACTTTCATCCCGATTTCCATCCGGGACAAGCCAACCTTTGAACGACTCCGTTACAATTTAGGAGTCAACCGCCCCAGTTAAACTACCCACCTGACACTGTCCCTTCTTTCGAGGGTTAGAATCAAAATTTCAACAGGGTGGTGTTACATTGTCGCCCGAAGGCTTCCACCTACACTATACAATTAAAATTTTGACCCAATATCAAGCTATAGTAAAGCTTCACGGGGTCTTTCCGTCTTGCTGCGCGTAACCGGCATCTTTACCGGCATTGTAATTTCACCGAGCCCTTCCCAGAGACAGTTTTCAGACCGTTATGCCATTCGTGCGGGTCGGAACTTACCCGACAAGGAATTTCGCTTAACAGTGTTACGATTTTTTAAATCGACGTGATTTTCCAGATCACATTCTGCATATCGCTATGCAGTTCAGACTATATCTTACCCTTGATTTACCTTGCGATAAATCTTGGATTCTGACGTATAGTCGTTGAGGATTTCAAAGCTTATAATCCGCTTTTAAATGTTCACCGCGATTCATCTGATCAATTATTATACAAAACCGTTTAAAATCATTGATTTTTGCAGTTTGCAACTGAAACTCTTTAAAGAAAGGAATAATCTTTTCATGTAAATCATTTCTTGATCTAACGCAATAGCGGTAAACATCCTCTCTGTGATTATCGTATCTTTTATTGATATAAATCTTACCGCAATTGAAGAATTTTTGAATTTTCTCTAACGCTTTAAGACTTTTCGCTCCCTGAGTAATTACATACTCGGGGAAAATTTGATAACCACATTTGGTCGTGGTGTTTTTAATTTTACTAACTGAAAAGGTTCCCTCTCCATCAGTAAAACCCACAATCCAGTAAGCTAGCTTTAATCTTTCCTGCTGATTGTCTGCACTGAGCGCATTTTTACTTGGCATTTTAATCCTTAGATATTATCTATGGATACATTATACCATAGTAGCGTCAGATTCACAGATTTTCCAGCATATAGTCAGATTTTTGTTCTACATCTTCCGGCAAAAGAAGTTCGAACAGAGGTTTGAATACCTCACAATGGCAGCTTTCCTACCATAGAACGGTTATAGTTACCGCTGCCGTTCACTAGGGCTTAAGTTCAAAGCTCATCCGCGTTAGCGGAATCACCTCTCCCCGTAACCTACTAGCACTGGGCAGGCATCAGCCCCTATACATCCCCAAAATGGGTTCGCAGAGACCTAAGTTTTTGGTAAACAGTCGCCTGAAATTCGTTGGTTGCAGCCTCTCTTTCGAGTAGGCAGGGCATATCCCTAAGTTACGCCCGTTTTTTTGCCGAGTTCCTTTGGGAAAGTTAGCTCGATCACCTTGGTGTTCTCCACCCGTCTACCTGAGTCGGTTTGCGGTACGGGTGCTATAAGTAGTGGATAGCGACTTTTCTTGTCCAAACTTCAACTTCTGCTCGCAACCATGCGCTCACAGAAACATTCGTTCGGCGTCATCGCTATATAATCTTATAACAGTGCCGGAATATCAACCGGCTGTCCATCGCATAAAGCTTAGGCCCGACTAACCCCCCGTCGATTATCGTTGCGGGGGAAACCTCAGACATTTGGTGGGCAGGTTTCTCGCCTGCCTAATTCGTTACTCATACCTACATTCGCACTTCTTATCGGTCCAGCAAACCTCACGGTTCACCTTCACTCCAATAAGAACGCTCCCCTACCACTCAAAATAAATTTTGAATCCGCATCTTCGGTGGAAACTTTGAGCCCCGTTAAATTTTCGGCGCAATTATCCTTGACTAGTGAGCTGTTACGCTTTCTTTAAAGGATGGCTGCTTCTAAGCCAACCTCCTAGTTGTCTAAGGATGATCACATCCTTTTCCACTTAAGTTTCACTTTGGGACCTTAGATGGCGGTCTGGACTGTTTTCCTCTCGACCATAGAGCTTAGCCCCTACAGTCTGACTGATTTATCCTTTGACCTGAAGAATTTGGAGTTTGATTGGTCCGACGGCTTGCGCCGCCAAGACCATCCAGAGCTCTACCGCTTCAGATGTAATAAACCGCTATACCTAAATATATTTCGGGGAGAACCAGCTATTTCCGGGTTCGATTGCTATTTTAGCGCTATCCACAAGTCATCACATAGTTTTGCAACGCTATAGTGTTCGGTCCTCCTCTCTGTTTTCACAGAGACTCAACCTGCTCATGGATAGATCACCCGGTTTCGGGTTTAGTGACAATGACAAATTCGCGCTATTAACACTCGCTTTCGCTACGGCTCCGTCCCTATCGGAACTTAACCAAGCCACTGCCAGCTAACTCGTAGGTTCATTCTACAAAAGGCACGCCGTCACCCTTGCGGGCTCCGACTTCTTGTAAGCATATGGTTTCAGGTACTATTTCACTCCCCAATTAGGGGTACTTTTCACCTTTCCCTCACGGTACTAGTTCACTATCGGTCATAGAAGATATTTAGCCTTGGGGGACGATCCCCCCGTCTTCCCACTAGTTTTCACGTGTCTAGTGGTACTTTCCCACAATCCCGAAGGAAAGTGAGAAGTGATAACAGTTCAAATATAATTTTCGCCTACGGGACTATTACCCTCTTTGGTCGCCCTTTCCAGGTTCATTTGGCTAATAAATATTTACTTGAAATCACCAGGCTGATCCCGTTTCGCTCGCCGCTACTAAGGGAATCACAGATTTAAATCAACCCGAAGGCTGATTTAAATCTCTCAATTGAGTTGAGTATTGTTTTCTTTTCCTCTGGGTACTAAGATGTTTCAGTTCCCCAGGTGCCCGTCCAACATCCGTCCCCCAGCGCGAAATGATTAAAAACCCATTGTCTTGATCCCTATAAATTTAATGGATCAGGTGGGCTCATTCGTGCTGAAGGGATGGATGTTGGATATCTAGCTCTTCGCTAGATGGGTTTCCCCATTCGGAAATCCTCGGATCAAAGCTTGTTTGGCAGCTCCCCGAGGCGTATCGCACGCCTACTACGTCCTTCATCGGTCTTCTATGCCAAGGCATCCTCCATATGCTCTTAACGAATTTTATTTTAGTTGGACAACAACCAAGATACTAAAATAATAAAAATAACTCGATTGACAAGCTAAAAGACACATATCTTTTAACCACTCTCCCTAACTTTCAAAAGAAGAGAAATCAATCTTTGAGTTGTTAAAGTATCTTAGAAGGTTAAATTTCTAAGTTATATTCTCTAAACAAATGTTTATTTAGAATCTTACAACCTAGAATTTTAAAAGTCCGCTGTAACCTTTGTAGCGGACTAAACAAAATCGCAAGCAAAATTGCTACTTTATTTTAGTCGTCTACCCCCTCTAAATTAAGGTTAGTACCCATCCTTGAGCCTTTCCTTTTTTGGTCTAATAAAATAGTATCAAAGTTCGATTATTTTGTCAACACCTTTCTGTATTTTTTTATTAAAAAATGATGTATAATTTAATTGTTAAGTAAAAAAATAATTAAGTTCTCTTCGAGAGAACAAGGAGGTAACTTGGAAAACTTTGACTATTCGACAATGATGTCGAATTTACAATCTGGCGACTGGAGTAAACTTTTACCGGTACTATTACCAATCATGGGAATAATGTTTGTCTTTGGAATTATCCTCTATGTTTATTCCGCTCTTGTTCTACAAGCTATCGCCAAGAAGTTAAATCACAAATCGCCCTGGATGGCTTGGATTCCGATTGCTAATGTTGTTCTTCTTTGGCAAATTTCTGGTACACCCCAATGGACAATTATTTGTTACTTTGCTGGTTTTGTTTTAGCCGCAATCCCACTTCTTGGTGGACTTCTAGCTTTGGGTGCGGCGGCGATTGCTGTTTACTGGTGGTGGATCATTTGCGAAAAGTTAAACCGCGACGGTTGGTGGAGTCTTATTTCAATCATTTTCTTTCCAGCCTGGCTAGTAATGCTTGGAATTATGGCTTGGTCAGATGCGCCAGCTAAACCACAAGCACCAGTTGCACCTACTCCTCAAGCTTAATCTTAGATTAAAATCATTGAAAAACCCTGATCGAACAAAATCATCAGGGTTTTTTAATACCAAAAAGACTTGATTTTTAGCCAAAATATGATATGGTTAGCTTATCTTTTCCATTAAGGAGAAAGTCATGCCGATTGAATTTGAAGAGCTGGAACGACTAATCGCGAAAAAGAAGCGCCTTAAGAAAAAACAAGTTCCTAAAGTTAAGGAGAAAATCGAACCGCTAGTCGTTGAAAACTCTAGCCGGTCATTTACTAGCATCAAACCTTTACCAGTACCTTCGCCGCCGCCAAAACAGGATTGCCCGTTGGCTTTGGTCGAAAATTGTACCTATGGTTTTATGACCGAACATTGTTGTTTCTGTCATTCTCTAAGATCAATATTAAACGATAGCAGGATTACTCTACCTGAAAACGCCAATGCAGTTAATAAAATAATCGAACTAGCTAAAGAAGAATCAATTGAAGATTTTTCAAATCGTTTAGATGACGAATTAAAAATTGACCAAGATTCAATCGAATATGCAACTGACCGATTAATGGAACTTGTTGAAAATGAATTAGATGAAACTGGCCTGGCAGGACTGTCTTCAAACCAGTTGGAAATTCTTAAGGCTTTTAAACTTCTTAAAGAAGAACCGGAAGGTTCAATCATCTTAGGCGCTCTAGAAGAATTAGCCACAACCATTCGCGGCCGCGTCACCGGCGAACTTTAAACCAACTCCCTGATTTACATCAGGGTTTTTTAATACCAAAAAACCGCATCAGATCGATGCGGTAAGTTTTAAGTTAAAAAGTTTGGTTGAGGGTTGATTTACCCGAGTTTTTCGATTGCATTGGCCGCGGCGCGCATTTTGACTTTGGCATCGTCCAGCTCATCAATCTCTATATGAAGTTGACGAATCTGATCAAGTTTCACTGCGACGCGCTGGTCATATTCGTCAATCCGGTAATAAAGACCGATGACAGTAGTATTAGCTGAAGTCAAGATGGCCGGATCCGGCACAATCGCGACTTCCTCTTCCACTACTGACTTAACTAATGTTTCTTCAAGCGGTGGTACAGACGTTTCCATAATAATTTCGAGATGCGGCGTTTCCGGCGCGGTAATTTCGATCGGTGGTCTGAGCGGTTCGACTACTGGTGGTGAAGACGGCGTTTCATTATCCGCGGATGGTTTAGATGGCGGTAATGGCACAGATGGTGTTTCAACCGTTTTCTTCTTTTCAATCGCAATCACTTCAGGGTAGACTGGTAGCTCGAGACTATTTAGATCATAGACCGTATTAATCTCAAACGCGATACCTGTCGTTTTTTTACACTCCTCCGGTGCCGGCAAGCGGATAGCAAACACTTTGGAATTACCCCGATGATACAAGCCATCATCTGACCGACTAACAACGCCCAGAGTCAAAAGGTTATTGACCATGGTATAGATCGTACCAATGACGGCTTCCGCGTTAATCCTCATGCGTAACCATTCATGTCGAATACGAAAAGGCTGTTCCATGGCTGGCCAGAGCAGACAAGCCAATTGTAGTTGCTGATACGCTAGTCGAGCAGCACCTTCGCTGTTTGGCACAGATGTTTAATCTTGAGTAGACATGTTGACAATCCTCCTTACAAGATTGTTGACTTCCCCTAACGCGTCCTCAATAAATTGAACGCGTAATTCAATAGGGATCCAGGAATTGGTCAGTATTTGAGTCTGGACCAACAATTGAGGCTTAGGCGGTGGCGGTATTGGCGGCGATATTGGGCGCGATTGTGATTTAGATGATGGTAATTCTTCATCTAAATCATCTTTAGCGATAGCTAGTTCTAAAACCTTAATTATCTTTAAACGAAGCTGGTCTGCGATTTTCAGTTCAAGGCTATATTTATCAGCTAGATCATCAACTATTTTTTCTACAGGTTTAGTTCTAAAATAACGCAAAAGCTTTCGTTTTCTTACTGAAGGAAGATTTTTGATTTGATTGATAATTCTGGTAAAACTAAGTTGGCCTAAAGAAATTGGTTCCGTGCAAACTGTCACGTAACCGTCCTCCTTTCTTTAAGAACATTGTTAATGAGCCATACGCGCATTTTAAAACTTTTGGCCTACCTTGTCAAGAAGATAACAAAGAAAACCAGCCAATTAATAGCTGGTTGGAATTACTTTGAAAGATTTAATAACCCAAAAAGTTTCTGTCGATAAGCTGGAGATAGTCTGAATACATCAGGCATAGTTTCCTCTAAAATCCCATATCTAAGTAATGTTTTTAATCCCTTGTCCATAACTTCCTGTAGTTGAGCCCGATTATAAACTTTGCCTAGTGGATCCTTAGCCATTACAAAAAGACTTACTAGATAACCCAATATAGCCTTATTAAGACTGGTGTTTTGATTAGCAATCACATCATTAATTACAACCGCTCTTTGAGCTGCTTCAAAAGTGTTCTGTCTAACAATATTCGTACTGACCGGTAATGATGGAGATGAAATATAGTTTTTGATCAATAATTCAGTCTGCTTAACTGCACCATTTAAACCGTATCCACTATCTAAAAATTTACTGATAACGAAGGCTTTAAACATATTAGCAAAATCGTAACAGCGACACTTGGCGGCATCTTCTTTATCGTCGTCAACTTCCGAATTTTTGGACAGAGATTCTAGAATTGCTTTATCTGTCCAATAGCTAGCTTGACGTCTAGAAATAATTTCCAAGGATTCAAAATAACCGATCGATAAATTTAATTTTTTCTGCCATTGATCACGATAGTTGACCATCAATGTTTCATGCCCAATCTGAGCCAAATAGTTATTATCATCAATAATTGGCGGTGTGACAGACGTATCATAACCCTCAAGACTTGGTGCTACCAAAGTAGCAAAAAAGTTATGAGTAGTTTTTAATGACTCGTCTAAGGAAAGACCATTATCCAGTCCGACTTTCACCAGCCAAGTTTTATACATTTCATAAAAATCGTATGCCCGATTATTATCGCCTTCTGCTTTAATCTGGCCCTTGTCAGTCCAATAACTAAGTTGGCGAATGCTCACATCGCAGATATTGGCGGCAGAACCAATAACAAAGTGTCCCTTTAGTAGCTTGGCGAAAAATTCGTCAAGCAGGACTACATAACTAAACTTCATTGAATCAGGCTTAGTTTTCAAAGTACACCTCCCAGAGATTCTTTCTGTCAGCAGTATAACCTAGGAAAGTGTTTTTTGTCAATAAAAAAGCCTTTCTTGGCAAAAATTTACCTTGAAAGACTTTTTTTATTTTAACCTTTTTAACACCTCGTAGGTGTTAAGTGGTTACTTCAATTCTTTTTTGATCTGTTCGATCCATTCGGCAGCGGCACGCTGTCCACCAAGACCGAAAGCTAAACCGCCGGCAATCGCCAAGAAGGCAACTAAACCGACAAACAAAGTATTGATCATTTGAGCGGCAATACCAAGTTGCGCCAAAGCAGCTAAAACGGTAAAAATAATAATTGACCAGCGGACAATGACCGAAGCGGTATCACCAAAACCCAAATCAGCTGATTTAATACTACCTTTGATAACCGCAGCCAAGAAATGAGCAATGACTAAACCAATTAAAACAATCGCCACTGCAATCACGACTTGAGGCACATAAGCCAAAATGCTATTCAAAAAGTCGGCAACTGGAGTTAGTTTCAAAATATTAGCGGCCGCAATAAAAGCCACCAAGTAAACAATCCATTTAGCCACGCCAGCGAGTAAGGCGGTCGCATCTTTGTCAGAGTTAGCTTTTTTTAGAACATCTTCAACTTTAGCTTTTTCAAATAAAGCTTGGAGACCAACTAACCTGAAAAGTCGATCGATCACGGTCGCAAAAAGCATACCGATAATCCAACCAATTACAATAACTACAACTGCGCCAATCAAGTTTGGCACAAAAGCGATGAAACGTTCCCAGATGGAAACCCAAGCATCGCCAGTCACACTCAACCAATCTTTAAAAATCATTGAAACTCCTTTTAGTTTATAAAATATATGAAAATTATTTTGCGAATCAAATCGACCAAAGTTTTATCAATCCGCACCTTTAACATAAACTTAAATAGTCTGAATTTCAATTTTTTGTCAAGAGATGATAAAAACTACGGACAGTTCAAAGGTTTGGTTAAAGTCATTTGGGCAGCGGTAAACTTCCCTGCTCCGAGCGGATTATAACCAGCACAGACTTCTGAACCGTCTGGATGGCCGTCACCATCAGTATCTGGATTATTTGGATTCGTGCCCCAAATCAATTCATTAGTATCCGACAAACCGTCATTATCACTATCGGTCACGGTTTGGGTTAGAGTAGGTTGAATAGTGTTGATAATAGAACTAGGACTTGGTGTTGGACTGGAAATTCCCATGTAAATTGACCAATTTATATTTGGTTTGAAATAGAAATAGCTAGCCGTACCAACGACAACCAAAAATATAATTATAATCGAAATAATTAAACCAACTTTCGAACCAGGTTTTGTGGCGCTTGCCGCCGCGATTTCGTCATCGCGAGCCATATCCGCGGCCACAGCTGGCGACAAATTCCGAGTTTTTTCTTGGAGAACATTGTTAATTAAAATATCAACGTCAGTTGGTTTCCAACCGCCATTTACCATCGCTTGACGGAGCGCTTTAGGGCTGACGCCAGAATTTAATTGTTGCTTCACATAATTAGTGCCTTGATCATTCATTTTTCCCTCCAGAAAACTAGTTCAATATATTTCTATTATAGCAAGAATAAAATAATAATACTAAAAAAATTGTCATTCCAGACCGGTCGGCAACAGGATCTGGAATCTAGGAAAATTATTCTGGATTCCCGATGTCGGTATTCGACAAGCTCATACCGGCTCGAGAATGACATTTAAATACTAACAAATAATTCATTCTTTTTGACAAAACCTTGCATTAGACTTTTTAAAAATGGCTCTTTAAGTTGGCTTTGATATTGATTAATCGCGGCTAATTTTAACTGTTCTGTTTGATTATCAAGCTCAAATTGTTGCCAAGTCTGATTTTGTAAAAACAATCGCAATGGTGGCGTCAAATTGCGAGCCAGAACCAAACCTTTTGGATAAGGAAAATGACGATAATGGATTAAATAATAATTAATTTTAATATTTTTTCCAGCTGTCGCATTTTTGGCAAATTGGGCTAGAGCGGCATGATCTGGATGAAGGTCAATTGAAGAAGTCGTTAAAATTATAGTCGGTTTAAAATCGTTGATAATACTGGTTAAATTGGCAGTCAGATTTTGACCGGTGTAACTCACGTCTGGAAAATATGAATTGGTATAGGGTGAAACCGAAACTTTGGTGTAGTTTGATTTATAGGGATTAGTCCAGTTTTTTGTTAATAAGGATTTCAGTCCGCCATCAGGAAAACCCAAGAAAATAATATTTTCTTCATTTAATCCAAGTGTTTTTAGCGCATTAGTTGATTCTTGTTGACGCGAATTCCCTGTCTGAATATAATCTTTGGGTTTAACCATAACTTTTCGAAAACTTTTAGAGGCGGAAAAACGTTCGCCGTCGCCGTTAGTCACGATTACCACTTTGACTGTCGCCTGATTTTGAATTGCTTGGTGAATATAACCGCCGGCACCTAAAGTTTCATCGTCAGGGTGTGGCGCTAAAACCAAAATTCGATCCGTGGCCGAAGGTGATGAGATTTGGCTGATCGCCGGCATGGCAAATTCCGGCAGATTTTGATAATACCAACCATAGAAAAAAAATCCAATCACACCGAGAATAATAGCGATAGTTAAAATATATCTTTTCTTTATTTTCTTCATTTTTTCAATCCTTCGTATATTTTTTCAAATTCCTTAAAAGTATTTTCAACCTTGTGAGCTTCCACAATTTCCAAACTTTTTTGACCCATTTTTTGCGCTAATTTGCTGTCAGATAAAATTTGGATAATTTTTTGCGCTAAATCGGCACTATCATCAGATTTAAAAAGATAACCATTTTCGCTATCTTTAATCAGTTCCGGCAAAGCCCCGCCGTTGGCGGCGACAATTGGCAATCCCGAAGCCATCGCCTCCAAAACCGCAATACCTTGAGTTTCAATCGGACAAGGATTGATGAAAATTGCTGCAACTTGATAAATTTTTGGTAAATTATTATTTTGATTATCAATTTGACCAGTGAAAGTTACATTTGGTTCGATTTTTAATTCTTTAACCAGATCTTTCATTTGATTCATAATTTTACCTTCTCCAACTAATAATAATTGAATTTGTTTTTTGGCTAAAACTTTTGGCAAAGCTCGAAGTAAAATCTCAATGTTTTTATCTACATCGAGTCGGCCAACATAAAGCAAAATTGATTTATTGGCAGGAATTTTCCATTGATTTAAAACCGATTCCCGATCACCATATTCTGGCATAAAACGACCTAAATCAACGCCATTGGAAATCACAATTGGTTTAGATTTTAAATGACGGTCAGTAAAATAATCAGCGATTTGTTTGGAAGGACAAGTTAAAACCTGTGCCCGATTATAAAACCAACCCAAATAAGTATTTAAAATAAATCTAATCACAAAATGAATCGGTTTAAGCCATTTTAGGTAACTGACAACATAATCCAAAGAAAAATGATTAGTCACCACGACGGGGATTTTCTGACGTCTGGCAACCAGTAACGTAGCTAAAGAAATCGCCGCTGGATCTTGAAGATGAATCACATCCGGTTTTACTTCATTGATAATTTGAGCGACTTTCTTGAAAGGCGCTTTGGAAATAAAATGGCCTTTGCGCCAAGGATTTTGACGCGATTTTAACCGATATATTTTAATTTGATCGATTTTCTCAAAATAAAAATCGCCATTTGTACTCGGCGCAATCACATAAAGTTCGTGGCCATTTTGGGCCAACATTTTGGCTAAATTATAACTAAAAACCGCCACCCCAGAAATATTCGGGTAAAAACTTTCAGTGGCAATCAATATTTTCATTGATTCTTTTCTAATTTAGGATTTCTAAGTGATAAATAGGAAAAAAATCCGACTGGAATCCAGACCCAATAGGAGAACAAACGGAAAACTAAAGTGGCAGTTAAAGCCAATGCGCCTGGTACGCCCATACCGGTTAAAATCAAAGCCATCGAGCCTTCGGTTACGCCCATACCGCCGGGTACAGCCGAAATAATGCCCAAAACTGTGGAAATACAATAACTAAAAATCAACATACCCCAACCAATATGGAAGCCAAACGACAAAAAGACAAAATAGAAACAAGTAATATCACCAAGCCAATAAAGCATACCGGCCAAAATTGCCAAAATTGAACTTCTCTTTTTGCGGCCAAATAAGCCAATACCTTCATAGATATCATCAAAAACTTCTCTTTTCTTGTCTTCGGCAAATGGTTCTTTTTTAAACCTTTTGATAATTCGATTAGCAAAACTAAAAAGCTTACTCCAAACTTGCCAGAATTTATCTTTATGCCGATAAATATAAACCAAGTAAAAAACCGCGCCCAAAATAGCGATCAGCAAAATCGGCGAAATAAATTTTGGCGAAAAGGTTAAATCTGGATAAGTTGGCACTAACATGAGGCCAAAAAGGAAAACCAGGAAAAAACCGGCATAGGTAAAAATCCAGCGCAAAATCCACATCAGAATAATCGAACCAGAATCAACTCTTTGTTTGCGCAAAAAATAATAATCAAAAGCGGCCTCGCCGGCAGCACCCAAAGGCACAAAATGAATAGTGAAAGCGGCAATCGAACCCAATTTAAACCGAGTAAAAAACGGTAGTTTATGACCAAGTTGAGTAAAGATAATTCCCAATAGCCAAGCCGCACCGATAAAACTCATGATCTCAGCAACTATTCCCAGAAGTAAATAAAATTTGTTGATATGGCGCAAGAGTTTGAGTGCTTGTTCTAGACCAACTAATTTTGGCAGTAAAAAGTATAAGCCGACCAAAAGCAAAACTAAAATGATAATGTTTTTAGCATTAAACTTTAGGGGATTTTTGAATAAATTAGCTGGATCTTGATTCATATTTAAAAAAATTTAAAAGCTTTGGACCCGAGAGGATTCGAACCTCCGACCTTCTCCTTGCAAAGGAGTTGCTCTACCAACTGAGCTACGGGCCCATATTCTTCCTATTTAAACAACCAAGTGGCGGCCATAAAAACCATTAAAATGCCAATTAAAATCCACATAGTATAACTACCGCCAGGGCCTAAATATTTTTCGGCATAATAGGCTTTACCGAAAATATTAACCATTTGTAACCGATATTTAATCACACCGATACAAGCAAAAATCGAGGCAATTAAAACGATTATTTTCCAAAAAAGTTCCATAATAACCCTCCTATTAATAATGTTTCGACAATCAAACTAACTGGCCAATATTTATCTGGTAGGTCAATATGTATTTTATCATGAAACCAAAATAAATGCTTGATAACTGGTTTATTTCGCAAAAACTGCAAAAAGGGATTGTTAACGATCATGTCTGGCATTAGCCCACCAAAAGCGCCAACTAGCAAAAGATTGAAATCCGGTCGATGCCGAAGAAAATAAAAAACAAAAACGGTTAAACTTATTTCCACAATTACAAAAACATAAAGCCAAATGGACCATTTTTTTGTCCCATCTTTCTCTTTCGTCATCAACGATTTTGGCTCCAAATGCGGCAACATATCCAAAATAAAATGCGAAATAAGACCAAAAATAAAGGCCAGATAATAGTTTGATGTGATTGTCGCGGCAGCTGCTCCCGCTAAAGCATGTGGACCTATAGTCATACAAATTGTATCTAGTACTTTCAATAAGTTTCGTGGTGGGCGATATTGGACTCGAACCAATGACCTCGTTCTTATCAGGAACGCGCTCTAACCAGCTGAGCTAATCGCCCACAAAAATTAATTGATATTATTATTCTAACAAATCTTTGGCTAAATTTCAAGATCTTGATATAATTAAATCATGAAAAAAGTCTTACCAGCAATTTTAATTGTCCTTGTTATTATCGGTTTGGTAATATTATTAAAGCCCAAAAAAACCGAAGTTGTAATTAATAACCAAACTTTTGAGGTAGAAATTGCCAAGACAGAGGCCGAGCGCGCCTATGGTTTAATGAACCGCGATCATTTAGACCATAATAAAGGCATGCTATTTGTTTTTGATAAACCAGATTTTTATATTTTTTGGATGAAAAATACCAAAATTCCGTTAGATATTATTTGGATTCAAGATAATAGAATTGTTGATATCGCCACCTTACAACCACAAACCGCCAATAATATTCCTCAATATCAACCAAAACAAAAAGCTAATTTAGTTCTCGAACTCAACGCCAATTCCGATTTTAAGATTGGTGATAAGGTGGAAATTAAAAAATAGATCTCTAATTACATTATCGATCAAATTATTACCAAAATACACCTCGGAGGTGTATTTTGGTTTCACTTTTATTTTCTCCTTGTGATTTTATAGCGGAGAAATATATTGCAAATTAATCGTTGGATTTGATTTGGAAACCCCCGCATCATAGCTAATACTAAAGGCTTTATAAGTAACACCACCATAAGAAATATTAACTGCCTGGGCTTTAGTATTCAAATTACCACGAATTGACCAATTGATCGACCCTGTAATAGCATGACAAGCATAAGTTGCGGAAAGATTCGGATTGACAGTAAGTGTATAGGAATTATTGACTGCTTGAATAGTGGCGCCGCTTAGACCTCCAAGATTAGCCGTAACCGTATAGGCTGGTGTGGTAAGAATTCTTTGCTTATTAACACTATCATAAAAAGATTTGTAAGTCGTATAATCATTATAATATTGGTATAGTTTATACCATTGTTTTGAATTCATATTTTGGCCAATATCAAGGAATTGTTTCTCTACTTGTCCGGCAAAATAGACTTGCATCGGTTGAGTGCCGGTATTAAAAAAACGAAGACTAACATTCTTAACGTCATCAGATGTAAAAGTTTTATTTTTAAGCTTTACGATTTCGGCGGGAGTTAAAACAACTGGCGTATTTGACATTTTAGTCTGGCTATCTCTCAAAGCAGTTCCAAGATTTAAATCACCTAAACTGATACCAGCCGGTAAAACACTAGCAATGACTGGTTGAAGCGCTGCATTCAGGCTACTTTGGAAAGTGGCATCAAGATTACAACTATCATGAATATTAAGGACATTACTTGATTTAGTAGCAGAACAAGTTGGATCTTGAACATAAATATAATAATTGCCGATACTCACATTAGGTGGTATAACCGCGATCATACTCATTGTTGAGGAAACTATAACTGATGATAAGTTAATTTTAGTAGTCGACGATCCATCTGATTTCATCATATAAACACTATAAGCGACACCACTGGTTTTAAAATTAGTACCAGTAATAGTAATACTCTCATTAACCCCTAGACTAGTAGGATTAACTGTTAAATTTACCGGACAAATTGCTACTGGCGCTGGAACGGCGGCGGATACAGTTAGATTTTGACCAACTTGCAAAGAGGTTGGCAATAAGCTGGAAACATAGAATTTAATAGCATAGGCACCATACTGCCCCACCGGACTATTGGTTAGATTCAGAGCGGCTGTGGAGCCAATAGTAATCGCTGATGAACAACTACTCTTACAGGTAGTTAATAAACTATTCGTCAATTTGACCGAAGCCAGATCAGCCGCGATATTAGCTTGGGTACCAGCAAACCACTGGATTTGAGCAGAAGCTGATGCCGATGAAGGCAACATCGGAATTAAAAGCTTATCGACTTTAACTGTTTGCCAAGCAGTTAAAGTATTACCAGAATCGCTAAAGTTAGCATTAGTCGGGGCAATAAGACCGGTAGTAACCGCACTAAATGGATTGGTATAAGTGATAGTTACTTGAATCATACTGATAGAAGAACTAGACACGGTTGTCGGTATGATTGACAAATAAAGCGTGTTCAAATCGGCCGCTGTCCAAGGAGATTGTGCTCCAGCTTTGTAGTTTTTGTTAAAGTCGATATTACAGACAGTATTTGTACCAGCGCAGCCTTGAGGAGACACAGTAAAATTTCGGGCTACATTGTAATCGCTCGATAATATCATATTTAAATCATTTCCACTAAGACCGCTGTTATTTTTCAATGCATAAACGTTAATATTACTGATTACTGCTCCAACAGGTAAGGTTTGTGGCGTTAAAGTTAGAACGATCGGATGAGTAAAAGATTTTGAAGCCGTAATATTGTTGTTGTTGTCGAAACTATTTGGTGTCCGATTCAAAGTACTAATTACATTAGCCACCGGTGCGGTTTTAAGCGGAGTCGTTGCACCAGATGTGACTAGAATCCATTCACTCAACTCTGATTGATTTTGTATTCCGCTAACAGTTGTTGAGATGGTTTTAACGCTAGAAGGACTAGCAGTAACATTAAGTTTAATGTAGCCACTGTCAGTGACAAGAGTGCTTGCGGCATCGTATTTACTTGTATCGGTTGTTGACATAACATAGTTAAAAACCTTCGGCGTTGCTATAGTACTAGCAGAAAATTTTAATTTTCCGGTTTGCCAAAGATAACCAAAAATTCCCAGCGCGATAATTAAAACGCCGATGATGATTGATAATAAAACTTTTTGACGTGTTGATTTTAGAAATGACATTTCCCCTCCTGTAGATGATTGTTCTCGCTGGCGAGTTCGAACAATATTAATTTAATATAATTTAATTGTACAGCTAAATATAATTAAAAGATAGTAGATGAAAATTAGCCCAAATCAGCCAAAGTCACATTTAAAGTCTGGCCTTCGGCGACTTCACCTGCCAGCATTTTTTTAGCCAACAAATTTTCGATTTTTTCTTGAATTACCCGCCGCATTGGACGCGCCCCAAATTGCGGATCATTACCAAGTTCTACCAGTTTTTGAAGTGCGTCTTTTTCAATCGTGACACTCACCTTTTTCTCGACTAGCATTTGATTAATATCAGCGATCATTAAGCTAGCCACCTTGGTTAATTCGATAATCGAAAGTGGTCGGTAAACAATGACGCTGTCGAAACGGTTTAAAAATTCCGGAGTGTAAACGCCATCTTGTTGTAATTTATTTATCAAATTTTCTTTGAGCTGACTGGCATTAATTTGACCAACATTTTCGCGAATATATTCGCTCCCAGCGTTAGAAGTCGCAATAATAATCGCATTGGTAAAATCCGAAACTCGGCCGCGAACGTCAGTGAGGCGGCCGTCTTCAAAAACTTGCAAGAAAACATTCAAAACATTTTTGTCCGCTTTTTCAATTTCATCAAGTAAAATTAAACTAAATGGATTAGCTAAAATCGCATCGGTTAAAATTCCTGAAGGATTGGTGGCACTACCCAATAATCGATCGATTGAGTTTGGCTGTTGATATTCCGACATATCTAACCTGATCATATTTTTTTCGCTGCCAAAATACGACTCGGCCAAGGCTTTAGCGGTTTCGGTTTTACCCACACCAGTTGGACCTAAAAACATAAATACACCAACCGGTCGTTTACCAGCAGTGAGGCCTGCTCGAACGCGACGAAGCGCGTCGGACACGGCATTAATCGCTTCTTCTTGACCAACCACTCGGGCGTGTAAAATATTTTCTAAGTTTAATAATTTAGTCTTCTCCCCTTCTTGAGCTTGGCCAATCGGCACATTCACTTTTTTAGACATAAACTTTTCGACATCTTCAGGCGAAATAAAAGCTAACTTGCCTGTATTCCCCAAAGAAGTCGAGATTTCTTCGACTAAACGCAAAGCTTTTTCCGGAAAAGGCACATCGTGAACATAACGATCGGCTAAGCTAACAACGGTTTTCAAAGCCTGAAAATCAAAATAAATATTATATTGATGTTCAACATTGCCAATATAATCGAGTAAAATTCCTTCAGTATCGGAAATATTAGCCGGTTCAATATCAATTTTTTCAAATGATTCGGCAATGGCCTGGTTATTTCGAATCCGCGAAAAATAATCATCTGGTGTAACCGAAGCAATAATTCGAACTCGCGAATTTTCCAAAAATGGCAACAAAAGTTGCGAAGCATCGGCGCCGCCGACTTCGGCACCACTACCGCCAATCAAACTCTGGAAATTATCAAAAAACAAAATAATATTGCCGGCATTAATCGCTTCGACCATCACATTATTGATTCTGGTGGTTAGTTCGCCCAAATCACCGCCCAAAAGACGGCCGACATCAACTTGGCGAATTCGTTTATATTTCAAGGGTTTCAAACAATCACCGTGAGCAATTTTGGCCGCCAAAGCATTTACAATCGTTTTCTTGCCCACACCTGGATCGCCTACTAATAAACAGTTGTTTTTTGAAGGCTTAGCTAAAATATTTTGAATATCATCGAGCTTGTTAGAGTGACTAAAAACATCAATCGTGTAGTTCGGATCTTGAAAATAGCATGACAGATCAGTCAAATATTGCGATAAAATCGGTGTGTAACCATAAGACCAGTCTTCACCAATGCCGGCAATCACATTAGCTTGCTGGTAAAATTTCGGTGTAATTGATTCTTTTTTCATTCGGCGAACCCAATTCAAAACTGTTTGAAAATCTTTTTGATTAATTTTGGCGTCAGCTAAATACGATTGAATTTGCGGCGAGCTTTCAATTACTTTTTCCAACAAATCTTCAGATTCAATTAAGCCAGGCGTATTTATTGTCGAAATGATATTGACAAAATCCGCGGAAAATTTAGGCGTCATGACTTTTTGTTTAACCGCATTAATTTTGGAAAACGGCAATCCTAGCCGGTTAAATATAATTAGACCTTCGATAAACAAGGTCGCTTTTTCAAAAAAATAGGCTGGAGTAATTTCGATCAAGCCTTCTTGTTGAGCGCTGGCATAGATTTGATCCATTGATTCGATTAAACTTGGCGAAAAGCGATCAGCCAAATTCTGACTATTTTTAACTGGCGTGGTAGCATAGCGCGCCGCAACCAAATAACTTTCAACCAAAATCACTAAACCTAAAACAACTTGGCCAAGACCCAAAAACATGGTCGTGCCTTGAAACATTAAGACAAAACTGACAACCAAAAGAGCAACCATAATAATGGTCATGATTATAAAAGTCTGGGCAAAATCTTTTTTTGTGCGCCAAGCTTTGTAACTTGTAGAATTAACAAAATCAAAATTAGCCATTGATCATTATCCTCGCACCATTAATAATTAATCCTAAAACCAAAATTGGGAAAGCCAGCCAAACCAGAAGTCCGACTAATAAAAGTACGAAAAATAATAAGATTGCGGCCAATCCTAATAAAACCGTAAAAAGTCGGACTGCAAAACCGACTAATCGAGAGATCATATTATCGAGCCAGATTTTCATTCGAGCTTGGAGTGAAGCATTTTCGACTGAATAAGCGTCGCGTTTCCAAGGATCAAAAAGGGTTTTAATTAAGACTCGAATCGAAAAAAATGAGTAAACTTTGCCAACCATTACTTTGATGGCAATCAAATAATTTGTGAGAGCCTCGCCATACCACCACGAAAAATATGTAATCATTCCGCTCCTTTGTATTTATCATATCATAAATTTAATTAAAAAAGACCCCGCAAATGCAGGGCCGAGTGAGATTTAATAATCACGAGCCATTTTTACAAAATGATCAATGGTTTCCGCTGAATGGTCCTCATAACCAATCAGATCTAAAAGTTCGGCTTGAGCCACAATTTGACCTAAAGCATAATCGATTTCAGCCTGATTATCCATCAAACCAATCTCTGTAATATGATTAATTAATGTCTGACTGATTTGCGAACAGGTTGGCCAATTCGCATTAACTCTTTTAGCAATTTCATCTAAAACATATTCATACCGAATAATTTTTTGGGTTTTTAAGCAAGCAGTGCCGACGATAATTAAAACCAAATCAGTCATTAAACTGGCGGATAGCCATAGTAATGAACCATGACCAAAACAGTAAACTAAGGTGCAAACGATATTGGTTATTGACGCCAAGACGACTGTAACGCAAAACCCTGGTTTCATTTAAGGTACTCCTTCTTTGGTAATCTGGCCTGATTATACTAGAAATACTTTTCAAAGTCCAAGAGTCATCACCAGGCTTGATTTAATCTGGATAATCCCGTATAATTCATATATCAGTCTGTACCTTAAAGGAGAGTGTGATGGAGAATATTGAATCCACTGAAATTGTAAATCCTGACTTGATCGAAGCAATTAAGGAATTAGTTGGAATTGCTATTGAGCGACTACGAAATCAAGGTAAAGTTGATCAAGGTAAGCATTTGAAATTGTTTTTAAGATTCAAAAACCGAATTTATAAAATCGCCATCAATGACCAAAGTCGCGTCAGCCTTGAACCAGTAGACGGCCGGCGCTTCCGTTCCGGATTATTCATTAGCCATTTAGAGGTAAACAGCAATAATATTTCTGTTCAAGAATGTGAACGCGCAGAATTTCCAATTTTTCCCTGGCATATTGATGAAGATTCGATTAAAGTTTTTAAATTTCGCGATCTCAAATCATTCCGAAAAATGGCGCAGCAAATCCGTCACGCCAGCGTCATACCAGAAGATGACTGGGAAAAGCCATTTAATAAGAATCCGTTTAAATCCAAAAAATAACTGATGATTTTCTATCAACCGCCAAACCGGCGGTTTTTTATTATCAAAAAACCCTGAACCAGTCAAGGATCAGGGAGTAGATTTCCATTTGTCCAACAAAGCTTGGTCGATAATGAAAATCTGTGTTCCAACTTCGATTGAATCGCCAATGTGTAGACGATTAGTTCGCACCTCTATTTGGGCAAGATAAGATGCTGCCGATTCATTATCATTATGAGATGTTGGTACTATCTCTAACCGCGCTCCAATATGATGTTTGGTTTTCCCGCATATGCAATGGTTAATGCAATAAACATGATGTCCCATGTATTTAACCTCCAATTACCATCAATTCCCGATAATCAAGAAACATTTTTTGGCAACGATTATTCCAATCATCGTCCAAAGGAAAAATCGTTACCCATTCGCCTGATTCAGGATAGAATCGTCGCAATGAATCAATGCCAAAGTGATTAATTAATTCTTTTGTAATCGGTTCTGATCGATGTGTAAACAAGCCCATAAAACAGCGTAAAGCCGACAATTCGCATCGGGCCGTAAATGGATAAAAACCAGAACCATCGAGATAATGAATCACATAAATTTGCGGTTTTTTGTTTGTGACAATATTACTTGTCGGACCGCGAAATTCAATTGAACAACCTTTAACCAGCTTATCATCGTCGATATTTAGCGTGGCTAGAACTGCCTCTGTATTTTTCAATTCTTGAAGCAAATCGATCACAAAATTTTCACCTAAAACCGATCTTAAATCCAAGGCTTGATGATAATCACCACCCGGATAAAACAGAAGATAATCCATCGGCGCGTTAATTATCCGATGATTATCGGTAAAACGCGCGGCGTGTTCAACTCCAACAATACCATCGATATTCTTAGTCATTAAGGTTCACCTCCAGATAGGATATCTGAATTTTATCAAAAAACCCCGGACTAATCAATAGTACGGGGCGATCTAAAAATTTAAACGAGAGATGTCTATAAAAGTACTGCCGGCGGGCGCATATTAAATACAGCATGCGCTTCGGCCATACAAATAGTGTCATAGTTGCGTAAATCAATATCGGTAATCGGTTGATCATTCGGAATATTAAACCGATGCCTTATTAAAGTTTCGGCGGAAAGCGGATTTCCTTCGATATTTTCCAGACATTGCATACCTTGTTCGTAAGTTTTATCTGTATGTTGACATTGTTGGCGATATTCGACAGAAAACAGACTGGTTGTCTCAACATTAGGAACAACACAATGGTCATCAAACGCATGGTTGCAGTTCGTACCACAACTCCGATTGTAACAAGGAACTTTGTTACGCGGTAACCGAATCATCTTCATTACCTCCCGATAATATATCTGAATTCTATCAAAAAACCCCGGACTAATCAATAGTACGGGGAAAATGGAAATAGGAAGATACTGCTGTATCATGAGATTGAGCGGAGGGAGCCTCTAAGCCGTCGAGTATGAACCTTTAATGGTCCAGATCACTCGTTGCCGCTTTTGAAACGGACTGCCCTTTAATCTGCAGAAAAATAGGTTGCTTCTTAACCCTGCAGAGATTGGTTTTAGCGCTTTTTGACATAGGTCTAAAGCGATCATATGCCGTGTGCACCTGGCATATGCCCGTTATCCCATCCTTGATCCGAGTCATACCACGACTTTACGGGAAGTATGACTCTTGAGGAGGCACCTTGATAAGAAACGGAGCTATTTTGCCGCCCAACTGATTCAGTTTATCAAAAAATCCTTGGAAAGTCCAGAGGCAAACGCCTCGTCCATTGAGACGATAATTTCCAACCTTATTCAAACCATATAATCCCACCTCGCAGGTGGGATTTAGGTTAAAATACACAAAAAAGACCTTTAAAGGTCTTTTTTATAGTTTCAAAACTTTTGTGGTTGCAAGACTTGGCCAGACAAACCTGAGATTCAGGCCGTCTGGTAAGATCGACGCTTAAACTAGTTGAATGCAATTGCTTGAAACAACTAGCCTAGGTGTTTACTCCCTAGAAAGGAGGTGATCCATCCGCAGATTCCCCTACGGATACCTTGTTACGACTTAGCGCTCCTTACCGACTTGGCCGTCGCCCACATCCGTGAACTTCGGGCCCCGCCGACTCGGCTCGCTTGACGGGCGGTGTGTACAAGACTCGAGAACGTATTCACCGTGGTATAGCTGACCCACGGTTACTAGCGATTCCAACTTCATGAGGGCGAATTTCAGCCCTCAATCCGAACTGAGGCAGATTTTACGAGATTAGCTTAACCTTGCGGCTTTGCAACTCTTTGTTTCTGCCATTGTAACATGTGTGTAGCCCAGGGTGTAAGAGCCACGCTGATTTGACGTCGTCTACGCCTTCCTCCCCGTAAACCGGGGCAGTCTCCCGTGAAAATCAACACAGGATATAGGTTTCGCTCGTTTGACCACTTAAGGCCACATCTCACGACACGAGCTGACGACAACCGTGCAACACCTGTCTTAAGGCTCCCTTGCGGGCACCCCAACGTTTCTGCCGGGTTCCTTAGATGTCAAACCCTGGTAAGGTTCTTCGTGTATCATCGAATTAAACCACATGTTCCACCGCTTGTGCGAGTCCCCGTCAATTCCTTTGAGTTTTAGCCTTGCGGCCGTACTCCCCAGGCGGCACACTTAACGCGTTAGCTTCGGTACAAGAAGGGTCGATACTTCTGATACCTAGTGTGCATCGTTTACGGCGTGGACTACCGGGGTATCTAATCCCGTTCGCTCCCCACGCTTTCGTTCCTCAGTGTCAGAGAGATCATAGCAAGCTGCCTTCGCCATTGGTGTTCTTAGCGATATCAACGCATTTCACTGCTACACCGCTAATTCCACTTGCCCCTGATAACCTCAAGTCAAATAGTTTCGAATCCAGCACCCAAGTTGAGCCTGGGAATTTAAAATCCGACTTAAATGACCACCTACGAACTCTTTACGCCCAATAAATCCGGACAACGCTCGGGCCCTACGTATTACCGCTGCTGCTGGCACGTAGTTAGCAGGCCCTTATTCATATGGTACCGTCACAATCGTCCCATATAAAAGAAGTTTACGATCCGAAAACCTTCATCCTTCACGCGGCGTCGCTGCGTCAGACTGTCGTCCATTGCGCAATATTCCCAACTGCTGCCACCCGTAGGTGTATGGGCCGTGTCTCAGTCCCATTGTGGCTGATCATCCTCTCAGACCAGCTACCCGTCGAAGCCTTGGTAAGCCTTTACCTCACCAACTAGCTGATAGGGACAAGGCCAATCTTATTCCGCCGGAGCTTTACTCTTGCGAGACTATGGGACATTAGCCAACCTTTCGGCTGGGTATTTCCCGGAATAAGGCATGTTCCTTGCTTATACTCACCCGTTCGCCACGCTTTTACAAGCGTACGACTTGCATGTGTTAGGCACGCCGCCAGCGTTCGTCCTGAGCCAGGATCAAACTCTCAAAAAATTGAGACCGTTAATCGTGTAGAAAATTGAGTTCTTCTAGACGATTAAAAGTCTGGTGCCACAACCCGCGTGGATTGTGGACTTAATGCATATTTTTATTTTCCCTCTAAATAATGCTAAAAAGAAGTTCTTGCAACCACAAAAGTATTGAATTAAATACATGTTATTCGGTGGAATGTATTATTAATATTTTGTGTGCTCAAATCAATATCTCGATTCTGATTCGAGCGATGTTAAAGTTCGTTATCAATGAGAAATAGAAAACTCTAAAAAAATTAGATTTTTTTATTTAGCATCGATCATTGTTTTTTTAAGAAATAAAACTTGATGAAGATTTCTCCTCTCCTCCAGGTGTAAATACATCATATAATATGATTGTTTTTTTGTCAACACCTGTTTTGAAAAATACTGATCTTTTTCAAAGGAAAAAGAGGGCTAAACCCTCGTTTTTCCAGATATGATCTGAAGAAAAACCTGATTTTAGTCTTTGCCACCCATGGCGGCGATAGCGACATAAATCGCACAAATACCGACAATATCGTAAACAATTTTGGTCAGCATTGAGCCAGAACCAAAGATTGCAGCCACTAAATCAAAGTTAAAAAAGCCAACTAAACCCCAGTTTAGACCACCAATGATCAAAAGAGTCATTGCGATCATGTAAATTGCCCCTTTTTGCATGTAAATCACCTCCCCTCTCTTTATTAAATTATAGCACAGTTTTAACTAATCATCGATTTTAACCTTGACAAATTCAATAATTTAAGGTAAGTTAATAAGTTCGTTAAAAACGGACGCAGCTTAACAATCGAGAGAAAGAGGGATGATATGGGAATAGATAATGTCATTGACTCAACAATGGATATTTCTGGCCAGAAAATAGCAATTTTTATTGATGGACCTAATCTAAAAAATGTCAGGAACATCAGAAAATTGTACTTGACATGAAGAAATTATATCATTTTATCAGCCAAAAACGAGAGCTTATTGACGCACGGTATTATTATCAATATCCGATTTATGGTAAAAATGGAAAAATATTTCTTCAATCTTTAGAAGCAATAGGTTATTCCGTGCATAAAAATTTACCCAACGACACGGATGTAGATTCAGCTATTTGCAAAGATATTGAAAGAATTTCCGCTGATAAAGTTGTTGATACGATTATTGTTGTCAGTGGTGACCATGAGTATCAGCACGTTCTACTTGATGCAATTACCATTAATAATCAAGAAGTTGAAATTTATGCTTTTAAAAATAATCTCTACGAGCGATATAAAGAGATGCCTGGAACAAAAGTTATTACATTTGATAAATTCAAAATATTAGAACAAATAATTAATCGTGAAGAAACTTTAAAACAACATCAAAAAGTTTTAACTCAAACTGGATTAGTTACCCCAAAAACATCGCTACCCATACCGCCGATTATTCCTATTCCCGAGGAGGTTCCTGTTGTGATTCAACAACCAATTGAGAAACCGAAAGCGGCTCCCAAAACCGCTCGAAAGCGACAACCAACCCGCGCTGAGCAACTGGTTGGTTCGATTCGTTATCTCATGGCCGACGAAACGGTCCGAGAAATACACCTTGTTCTCAAGGCTAGTCATGATCTCGTTAATATCGATATTACCAAACGGAAAACCTAACTGCGGTTGCGAAAGCAACCGCTTTTTTAGTCCTTAAAAATTATATTATTTAATTAAATCAACCACTTTTAGAGCCACGATTTCGGCCGCATGAGGTTTAGCGATTTTAGCAATATTTTTCTTCATTGCCATAATATCTTCTTGACCCAAAAAAACTCGATTAATGATATTTAAAATTCCTTTGACCGTTTCGGCATGATACGCAGCCGCGCGGCTGACTAGATATCTAGTATTAGCCTCCTCCTGGCCGGGAGTCGGCTTAAAAATCACAAGCGGCGTCCCAATACAAAGCGACTCGGAAACAGTCAAACCACCGGCTTTAGAGACAATAACGTCGGCAGAGGCCATTAGTTCAGCCACTTGATCGGTAAAACCAAAAATCTTATTAACTTTTGGTGATTTTTTAGCCACTTTCTGCCAATCTTTTTCCAATTCCTTATTATAACCAGCCACAGCCACAATCTGTAAATCATCTGTGGATTCTTGTAGACGCGAGAAAATATCTTCGATTTCACCAACACCAAAACCGCCGCTCATCAGAAGAACAGTAAATTTATCTTTTAAACCCAATTTTTGGCGAATTTTGGACTTTTCATAGGTTTTAGTAAAATTGGCTTTGACTGGAATACCAGTAACTGCGATTTTACTTGAATCAATCTTATTTTTAACTAATTCATGTTTAACCGAATCGGCCGCCACCGAGTATAAATCGAGTCCAGGAATAATTAAATGCGGATGACTTTCAAAATCAGTCAGAATAAAAGCTAATTTGGTTTCTAAATTTAAGGTTTCGCGCCAGTGTGACAAGAGACTGGCGGGAATAAAATGAGTACAAATAACTAAATCTGGTTCATGGGCAAAAATTAATTTGCGAAATTTGGCGGTGTTGGCTAAATCAAAAATCAAACGTAATTTGGCGGAATAAGCTGGCGTTTGATGATAAAGCATGCGCCATAGTTCCGGCGCCTTGTCAGTAATTGCCAGATAGCCTTTTTGATAAATACTGCCGCCCAACAAACTAATATAGTCAACCATATCGACATGCTTAATATCCAATTCCGGGTGATTTTGGCGCAATTTTTCTTCAATCGCTTCGGCCGCCTTATAATGACCTAACCCAATTTTAAATGAGACAATCAAAACTCTTTTTTTCATTTTTCCCTCCCGATACAACCCTGGAAGTTACCTTCTGGTTTAATTTTATTTTTCTATCACCTTATCAATAATGCCGTATTTAAGAGCTTCATCTGCAGACATAAAATAATCGCGATCAGTGTCTTTTTCGATCTTGGAAATTGCCTGCCCGGTGTGACTGGCTAAAACTTTATTTAACGATTCTTTGACCCGCAAAATTTCTTTGGCTTGAATTTCAATATCAGTGGCTTGGCCTTCAGCACCACCCATGACTTGATGAATCATCACGCGACAATTTGGTAGAGCAAAGCGTTTACCCTTAGCACCGGCAGCCAGCAAAACCGCGGCGGCCGAGGCGGCTTGACCAATACAAATAGTCGAAACATCAGATTTAATATATTGCATCGTGTCGTAAATCGCCATACCAGCCGTCACCACACCACCAGGTGAGTTGATATACAAAGAGATGTCTTTCTTCTGATCTTCAGAATCCAAAAACAACAATTGAGCCATAATAATATTGGCTGTTTCGTCATCAATTGGACCGCCCAAAAAAATGATGCGGTCTTTTAATAATCTTGAGTAAATATCATAAGCTCGTTCGCCATATGGGGATTTTTCCACCACCATTGGCACGAGATAATTATTGCGAATTTGTTTATCCATTGTTTTTCCTTCTGTCATTCCAGACCCGAAGGCTTCGGGATCTGGAATCCAGATTAATTGTTTCTAGATTCCCGATGTCTGGTTACTACCCGACTCGAGAATGACAATCTTATTCTATTTCTTAGCGTATTCGAGTAATTTTTCCATCACTTGGCGGCCAGCATCTTCGGCTTTCAAATCGATTTTTTCGCGCTTACCAACTTCGCCTAAAATCAAACCAACTTTGACCGTTTTTTCGGCTTGATCGTGAAATTCTTCATGAATATCTGCTTCGGTTTTTTTAATTTGAAGTAAATATTGTTCAAACGGTAGTCCCATCATTTCAGTTCTTTGACGCATATCATCAATCATGCGGTGAGTTTCTTGTTCAACTAAAGATTCTGGGACTTCAAATTTGGTAATTTTTAATAAACCTTCGGCAATCTCGCCTTCTTGTTCGCGACGCAGAGCAATGGTTTTTTGTTCCACAATATCTTTTTCAATCGCTTCGGTTAATTTGGCCAAACTTTTTTGTTGGAATTTACCAGCTAAACTTTCATCTAGTTCTGGTAAATTAACTTTTTCCACTTTTAAAATCTCGACTGCAAAATGAACCTTTTTCTTATTCTTGTCTTTACCAATATTAGCGTCAAATTCTTTTTTGTCGCCTTTTTTAAGCCCGATAATTTCTTTTTCAAATTCCGGAATCAGAACTTTGCTACCTAAAATAACCGGATAGTTTTTACTGGTGAGATTATCTAAGACCACACCGCGTTCAGTACCTTCAAAATTCATTTCAATCCGATCGCCATCAACGGCCGCACCGTCTTTTTCCTCAAAAGTGGCATGTTGTTGTTGCAAATGTTTCAAAACCTGATCGATTTCTTCTTTACTAACTTTAATTTCACCAGCTTTGCTGATTTTAATTTTGGTATAATCGCCAATTTCTACTTCCGGTAGTAAATCAATTTCCGCTTCATATTCGAGTTCGGCAGTTTCGGCAGTTAAATCTTTAAGCATGCGGATATTGATTCGTGGCGGCGCAATCGGAATAATATTTTCTTTTTTAAGCGCTTCAACATAGGTTTGATTCAAAGCTAAATCAATAATTTTTTCATTAATTCGTTCTTCACCAATAGCCGAAACAGTTAAAGCTTTTGGCGCATGGCCTTTACGAAAACCTTTGACCTCCACGCTAGGAGCAAGTTCATTATAGACTTTGTCAAAAAAACCTTGCATTAATTTGCTTGGCACTTTGACCGTCAATTTAACTTTAATTTTGCTAACATTTTCGCGTTTGATTTCTAACATTAGATCCTTTTTAAATATTACTTTAATTTCTCTTAGATTTTAACAGATTCATTGTTTTTTATCAAGTCTAAAAAAGCCTCCGTTTAGGGAGGCTCGATTTAAAAGATTGATATTTAGAGAATGATTTGACAGCAATTTTTGGCCGAACGATAGCCAGCGTCGATAACCTGTTGATGAGCATAGGCACTAGAAATTTTGGTACATCTTTTGGCCCCGCTAAAGAAATCCACCATCATTAACTCGCGCGGCACCGAGCGAGGACCTTCGCGGCCATCAACAACCCATTTGGCTTCGGAAAAATCTAACCAATGAACTGCGTGACGATAGTCATTAATAAAACCATTTCGATCATAAACTAAAAGATTATTCTGCGGTTTGGTCAGATATTCTTCAATATTAGAAAGACAAATATCGACTATCACACCATCTTTGGTTTCCAATATCATTTCAGCTTTTTGCTCGACTTCCGGTTTATGAAGATGATGTGGCTCAATTTCTGTACCACCGCTAATGACTTTGACAATCGACCAAAAACCAAGTCGCTCAAGCATGTCCAGAACATGCGGGCCTAAATCCATCCAGATGCCGCCACCATAAAGTTTGTAATCTGATCGCGTAATGCCAGGTTGAGTTAGAGCATTTTTAAGCATATTGATTTCGACTTTGACAATCTTTTGGTCAGTTTGAAGTACTGCTTCGGCAAAAATCCTAAAGCCATAATGAAAACCTAATTGGCAGCCAACTGCCACTCGTTTTAAACCGTCATCTGGGATATGACAACTTTCCAAATGATGAAGCTGATGAGCCACTGGTTTTTGAACCAGAATATTAACTTTTGGATTATTCACTAATGCCAAAGTCATTAAATTCAGATTTTTTGCCGGTGGTACCGCAATCGAAAGAAAATCCAGTTCTTTAATAAAATCGTCATATTCTTGGATACCTTTATAAAGCGGCGGTAAAGGAATGCCAAATTCCCGCTCGAAAGTTTTGGTAAATGCCTGATCACTCCCATCGTGCGACCAAATTCCCGCCAATTGCGGATGACCGGCAATGGCCAAAACAGCCTTGAGAATCTTTTTGTTTTCCGGACCAAATCCGGCAAAGCTAAGATTTTTCGTGCTCAGAAACCCATGCATTTTCCACCTCCGTTAAGGTACGACAAGATGGTTGTATTTTATTCCAAACACAACAAAAAATCAAGAGGCAAGTCTGTTTTTTTGAGTTCTAAAATTAAATTATTTTATTCCAACGCTTTTTTATCTTCTTCAACTCTAAACCTTTTCTGACTTACAACTTTTCGACCGGTTTTTGACTCGATTTCTTGACGAGCATGACATGCAACCGTTCCGCCTTCTTTGGCCACTTGGCGATTCTCTGGTAAATTTTTAGGTTCACGTTTTCCAGAAATTTCCGTGGTTGCCGTCTCGGCCAACATATTTAAAACTAGCTCAAGATTAGTCATATTATCCCGTAAATTTTCTTTTTTTAAGCTCTTATAATTTTTATATTCGCGCGTATTCATTCCCGCCCAAGCCAAAGTAATATCATCAGTCAAAATAGCAAATTCATCACCTTTTTTCACCCCGCGTTTCTCCCATTCGTCAGTCAAAGCTTTTCTAATTTCAATACTTTTAAGCCGTTGGTTGATCCAGTTTTGGGTATAACCTTTTTTAAGATAAGTATTAAGCGCCCGATTAATCGCCAATTCCGGATCGTGAGTTTCTTCGATCCGTTCATAACCGACGCGCGCCAACCAAAGCTTAAACGGTTCGGCATTCGGCGAAGGAATCGATTGAATAAGTCGAAGAACAACTTCGGTATCAGCGGTATCAGTCAAGCGCATTTTTCCATCCGACGCAAGCATTTTCAAACCGTTACATTTTGTAACGGTTTCATTTGAACCCTCATCGATCAATCTTTTTTTAAGAACGCGCCAATAAACTTGCGGATTATCACTATTTGTTAATACCGCAATTATATCCACCACTGAAAAATACCATTTTTCTTGTTCTCCATCCCAATGGCGTCGGATTTTTTGGCCTTCAAAAATAGCGATTTTTTTAATTTTCCGATCTAATCTTTCCATTAATCCTCTTTTATTCCAACGCCTTCAAACCTGGCAAAACTTTACCGGCTAAGAATTCCAAAGTGGCGCCGCCGCCAGTAGATAAGAAAATATTGTCATTAGATTCTACACCTAAAATTTCCACTTCGGCCACAGTGTCGCCACCACCAATCACGATTTGAACTTCGTTATTTTGTGATAATTCCTTCAAGGCTTGGGCAATTTCCACCGTGCCATTAGCAAAACTGCGAACTTCGGAAATTCCCATATTACCATTCCAAAAAACGGTTTTACTATCAGAAATAATACTTTGATATTGCTCGATCGTATTTGGACCGATATCCACTGCCGAATAATCCTCGAAAGCAGGTTGCAGTAATTCTTCAACATCAACTTCTTGAATATCGTCGGGTTTCTCAATCGAAATCGACATGACAATATCTTTAGGTAAATATAAATTGCGATTCGGCGTGTCGATTAGACTTTGCCAAACAACATTGGCTTCGCGCAAATCTTCGGTATCAATCAAAGATTTTCCCAGATGATGGCGGCGCGCCGCCAAGAAAGTACTAGAAATGGCGCCGCCGATCAGAAAATTATCAGCCCGAGAACAAAGATTTTTAATAACCGGCAATTTATCGGCAATTTTGGCTCCGCCTAAAATCACGGTATAGGGATGTTCAGTATCTTTTAACAACGCGGATAATTTTTCGACTTCCTTTTGAATCAAAAGACCGGCGAAACTCGGCAAAAATTTGGTCACACCTTCGGTTGAAGCATGCGCTCGATGAGCTGTACCAAAAGCGTCGTTTACAAAAACATCTTGGCCATGAGCCAAACTCTCGGCAAATTTCGGGTCATTTGCTTCTTCGCCAGGATTAAACCGCAAGTTTTCCAGCAAAGATATTTTATCGGAAATTTTATATTCGTCAGCTGGATTATCAAACTTGACATCATTCTTTAATAATTTTGCCAAACGATTAGCGATTGGATACAAACTTAAAGATTCATCGCGTTTGCCATCGGGTTTACCTAAATGCGATACAAGAGTAATTTTAGCCACATGATTATCTAAAAGATATTGAATCGTTGGCAAGGCTTCGCGAATCCGTTTATCGCCTTCAATTTCGCCATTTTTTAATAATGGTACATTAAAGTCAACGCGAACTAAAATTTTTTTATCGGCAATTTGGGCATCTTGGATTTTTTTCATAAGACTATTTCCTTATTAATTTATGAACTTCCGATTTATGAACCCGCTCGGAAATTTGAAAATCATGAGCTAAAATTTCTTGATGAACTTTTTTAAATTCTGTATCATGTTGGTCAAGTCGAGCATGAACTTTTTGGAATTCCTTAACCGTCACTTGGGTACTTAAATTAATATCAGCGGATAAATCTTCTCTAACGCTGTCGATTTTTTCATTTAACCTAGATTCGACTGATTGGATTTCCGCCCGTAATTCTTGTTTGATAGACTTTGCAGATTTGTTAACCGAATCATCAACGATCTTTTTGACTGAATCATCAACGATCTTTTTAACCGAATCGTCAACAATCTTTTTAAATTCTTGTAGATCTTCTTTATCTAAAGTCATTTCTCCTCCTTAATCTCACAATTTTGACTACCACCTAACATTAATATGTTTATATTTTTAATTGACTCAACCAATCTAATACTATTGTCTCAAAATTTTTCAAAGTTTCAAAGTACCAAAGAATCAAAGTTTCAAAAATGATCAAAAAATATAAGGGTCAAAGGGTCTAAGGATCTAAGATTCTTGAGAAACTTGGCGAAGACGAAACATTAACTCACGGTCAGGGCTCCACTCATCCGCCGGATCCGCCCAAAAGTTGCTGAGCCACAGCCCAACGCCAAAGCGCGTCAGACTGAAGACGCTCGGGTCGCCGTCCCGGTCCGTAATAGTTTTTGAGACTACTCTAAACCATTCGCCTAAATTCGGCTTATTCTTTTCATCATCGCTTAAGAGTAAATCCGCGGCGGTTTCATGCGGTAGAGAATCTAAACCAAGTTCGTTGGCTCGAGATAAAATCTCGCTG
>CAIRFN010000001.1 GCA_903877885.1 uncultured Candidatus Berkelbacteria bacterium | reverse complement strand
GATACAAAATTTGCCGATCGTTGGACTTCCGGCGCATTATGCAATCCGCGCGTTCCGTCTGGATTTTGAACACTCTGATACTTTTCTTTTAAAAAGTCTGGATTAGGACTAAATTCTGGCATATTGGCTCCTTATTTTATTGATTAACTAAATTTAATACTTCATCTCTCATCTCTTCCATCTTGGCTTCGGATTTGGCTTCGACGTTTAAGCGTAGTAATGGTTCGGTGTTGGAAGTGCGAATCGAAGCGCGCCAATCAGAGTATTCGATCGAAAGTCCATCGATTTTAGAAATTTGACCGTCGCTATATTTTTCTTCCAGTTCTTTCATAATTTCTTGAGCTTTGTCAGTCTTAGTATTAATTTCGCCGGAAATAAAATATTTGGCAAAATAAGGTTGCAAAAGTTCGTCCAGATTTCCTTCGGTTGATATCATTTCCAAAACTATAAGAAGTGGAATCAGCCCGGAATCAGCATAGTAAAAATCTTTGAAATAAGTATGCCCCGAACTTTCGCCCGAAAAAACCGCATCGACTTCGCGCATCTTTTCCTTGATAAACGAATGCCCTACTCGACAAATATCGGCTTTGCCGCCATTTTCATTAGCCGCGTCAATCAAAGCCCAGGTGTAACGCGGATCATAAATAATCGTTGCGCCAGGATTTTTTTTCAAGACACCTTTAATCAGTAACGCATTCAAATAATACGGCTCAACAAATTGGCCATTTTTAGTACAAAAGAAAACGCGATCAGCGTCAGCATCCCAAGCCACACCCAAATCTGCGCCCGAAGATTTAACTAATTCGACGAACTCTGGACGATTTTCCGGTACAAATGGATCGGGCCGGCCTTTAGGAAAGTTTCCATCGGGATTTTCGTTTAACCCAACCAAATCTAGAGGCAAATTTCCCAGTTCCACGGCCTTTTTTAAAACAACACCTTCATAACCAAAATTTGGATTATAAACCAGTTTAGTTGATTTTAATTTATCAATTTCAATAAAACCAAGCGCAAATTTGACAAAATCCGCCAAAATATCTTTGGTTTCGACTTGGCCTTTTTCTGTCACTGATATTTTTTCCTGATTCGATGCCACCCAATCGCGAATCGCAAAAATCCCGGTATCCGAAGAAATCGGAATCGCCTCTTCGCGAACCATTTTCATCCCGTTATATTCAGCCGGGTTATGCGAGGCGGTAATTTGAATTCCGCCAGCCAGTTTGTAAAAACCAGTCGCAAAATAAATCATTTCCGTCGAAATTAAACCGACGTCCAATACATTGATACCAGCATCGGTTAAACCTTCGATTAAGGCTTTTTTTAGTTCTGGCGATGATAGCCGAACATCCATGCCGACTGCCACTTTGCCATTTGGTTTAATGATCGCAGCATAGGCCTGACCGATTTTGTAAACCAGATCTTCGTTAATTTGCGTCGGGTAAATCCCCCGAATATCATATGCTTTAAAAATTGTTTGATCCATAGACATAAGACTCCTTTTTTAAATTGTCATTCTCGAGCCGGATGGTAATCCGACATCAAGAATCCAGGAATAATTAATCTAGATTCCAGATCCTGTTTGACAACCGGTCTGGAATGACAAAAATTTGAATTTCAAAATTATTTTTATTTTATTCTTTCCCAGTCGATTTGACAAATTTTGGCGCCGCGGTTAAGTTGAATGTATGTCAAAGACCAAATTTATTTTTGTCACTGGTGGCGTTCTATCAGGTTTAGGTAAAGGCGTCACTGCCGCTAGCATTGGCAACCTCCTTCGCAGCCGCGGTTTTCGTGTCTGGATGCAAAAGTTTGATCAGTATTTAAACGTCGATGCCGGCACTTTGAATCCGAACGAGCACGGCGAAGTTTTTGTCCTCGACGACGGTGCGGAAACAGATTTAGATTTGGGCCATTACGAACGCTACATTGATACGAATTTAAATCGGTCTTCTTCGGTTATGACCGGCCAACTTTACCAGGAAATTTTGGAAAACGAACGCGCCGGAAAATTCCTGGGCAAAACTATTCAAATGATTCCACATATTACCGATGCAGTTAAACGGCGAATTTTAGAGGCGGCCGAAAAAAATAAAGCTGAAGTTTCCATCATTGAAATTGGCGGCACAATCGGCGATTATGAAGGCGTTCATTTTGTTGAGGCAATTCGCCAAATGCGCCACGATGTCGGCCTAGAAAATACTTTGTATGTCCACGTTGGTTTTTTGCCTTATTTAGGCGCGTCTGAAGAAATTAAAACCAAACCATTGCAAAATAGTGTTCATGACTTACAAAAAATGGGTATTCAGCCAGATGTGGTGATTGCCCGTTCGGATTATCCAGTCGCCGGTAGCCATTTAGATAAAATTGCTTTGTTCACTGGTGTCGAGCGCGAAGCGGTTATTCCGCTAGAAACCGTTGATTCGATTTACAAAGTTCCGGCCATTTTGCAAAATTGGAATATTGAAAAAATTATTGCCAAAAAATTAAAACTAAAAATGCCGGAAAAAGATGGTCACAACTGGCTTAAATTTGTTAAACGTTTAGAAAAAATTGATAAATCAGATCAGGAAATTCATATCGGATTAGTGGCTAAATATTTGGGACTGAAAGATACTTATTTTTCAGTGACCGAATCTTTAAAAATCGCCGGAGTTTACAACAATACTAAAATTGCCATTGATTGGATTGATGCTGAAGAAATTGAAAAAGATCCGGAAAATATTGCCGAAATTTTAAAAAATATCGATGGCATTGTCGTCCCTGGAGGCTTTGGCGGCCGCGGCATTGAAGGCAAGATTTTGGCGATCAAGTTTGCGCGCGAGAACAAAATTCCGTTCCTCGGCCTTTGCTATGGCATGCAACTAGCAACGATTGAGTTTGCGCGAAACATCGCTGGCTTAAAAGATGCTAATACAACGGAAATTAATAAAAAAACGCCATATCCAGTCATTCATATTATGCCGGAACAAGAAAAATTGCTTGAAGGTGATAATTATGGCGGAACGATGCGCTTGGGCGCCTATGATTGTAAACTTACCCCGGATACTATTTCTTTCAAAGCCTACCATGATTCACTTATTTCCGAGCGTCATCGTCATCGCTATGAATTTAATAATGACTATCGCCAAATTTTAGAAGAAAAAGGTTTGGTGATTGCTGGGACTAGCCCAAGCGGTAAATTAGTGGAAATTGTCGAAATTAAAAATCACCCGTTCTTTGTCGGTGTCCAATTTCACCCGGAATTTAAATCTCGGCCGCTTTCTCCTCATCCGTTGTTTTTAGAATTTGTTAAGTCTTCTCTAAAATAACCAATGTCATTCCAGACCGGACGGCGTCAGGATCTGGAATCTAGGACTATATTTCTGGATTCCGGTTCTGGGTGGCTCACCCGACCGGAATGACAACTTTCTATTTTTCCCTTGACAAAAGGGCTATTTTGCCATATAATCCATACATGAGTTGACTAATGTCAAACTCGAAACTTTACAATCAAAGGAGAAGTACCGTGAAAGAAAACTTTTTGGTTTGGTTGGATCACTTGGTGATCGATTGCCCAATTTTCTGGGCCATGGCTTTACAAACCTTTGCGGCCATCTTTTTAGCCGCGGTCAGTAAAATCCGCCTGACTCACCCGATTCGTTACGGCGCCTATTTGGCTGGACCGATTTTATTCGGCTATTCGGCCATCAATTGGTGGGAAACTGTTGCTGGATTTTGCCACGGCCATATAGCCATCATTTTTCCAATCGCCGATCCAAACGGACTTGTAGTTCTAAATGCTACGTTCTGGATATTCTTTTTGATTGGCGCATTTTTTTGGATTCTAGCTATGTTCAGCGGTACCCTGATTCTAACTGGTTGTCAAAGTGAAAATGGTGTTTTAGAGATTGACCGTGAAAATCCCATTATCAAATTGATTCTGAATAAGCTGGATGTCAATATCACCAGTCAAAGCAATATCTGCAATTTAAGCTGGTCAACTAGTGGAAATATTTTCTTAAATCTGATTTGGTATCTAATCTGTGTTCCAATCAAATTCGTCTGCGTTTTAATCGCTGCTTTAGCGGTTTTCTTCTTTACCGGCCGAAGTCCATTTGGTTTTATAGGCGAATGCTTTTCTGACTATGTCTTTAACTGGGACCGTATTAAAGTTTTTGGTATTAAAAACTTTAAGATTATTCCGATATTCTGGGTTAGTTTTATTTCGTTGCCATACTTATTATTGGAACAAATACCTCAACATAATACTCAACCTAGTTTATTGGTAATTATAACAACACTAGTTACTTTCTTATTTAGTTTTATTCTGCTTGGCACGATTACTAATTATATTCAAGCACAAGATAAACCGAAAAACGGTCCGGAATTAGCTGGTGGTCAAGTTCGCGTCGTGCCTCTCTGGATCGATAAAACCAGAGACTATACGGTTGTTACCTTAAAAGCCGCCGGCAACGGCATCGCCTGGCCATTTCGTATGATTGCGGCGCTAAAAAAAGGCGCCTGTCCCCGTATCAAAATAAAATACGACTAACCATATAATCCCACCGCGTAGGTGGGCTCTGACAGGTTAGTTCTAACCATCAACCGCGTAATTTACGCGGTTTTTTAGTACTAAAAAAATTGAAAAAATTTATTGTGGAATTTGAGTTCCTGGACCCATCAAGAATGTGTTGGCAATCGGAATATATTTACTGACAAAATCCAGATCTTGCAAAATATCGCCATTTTTGGCTGTAACTTTATAATGAAAACTGGCGGTCACGCCACGGGTGGCGCGCTCAACCTGGCGAATATCACCGGTAGCCATCGTATCGGTTTCAGTGTAAATTGGGTCTGGCGGGCTAACATAATCAGTTAAAACCGGATCGGAAATATCTGATTTTCGACCGTCTTTAGTCCCATAGATTTGAAAAGATAAACCGGTGTCGGTTGGGGTAGCCCAAATCAAAATCGGCGTACTCATATTATTGATAAACTTAAAATCCGGTTTCGGATCGTAAATTGTCGCATCCATCCCAACCGGCGGTTCATAGTAACTAACTCGGAAAGAATGATTAGTTCGCGCAGTAATTTTTAGTCCTGCGTTCATCGCCGCCCGAAACAAAGTCGTGGAAACCTGACACAAACCACCGCCGACATCCGGCACCACCTGGTTACCATTTTTAATCACTAATTCTTTTAGAAAACCATGATCTTCATCGATTGGACCGAGCGCTTTAACAGTGGAGAACTCATCGCCTGGTTGAACAATCGTCCCAGAAATATTATTGGCGCCCAAAGTTAAATTATGAATCCGATTTTTTGGACTGCCTTTCCAAGAAGTCACCCCTTCGGCCACCAGCTCTTTAATACCGTTAGTTTTGATCGATTCACTGGTAACTTTTGGCTCGGTGGTTTTAACCGATAATTCAATTTGATCTTTTTGATTTAAAACCGCATCAGTAATCTTATTTAAAGCGTCGATTTTCTCTAATTCGTAACCCGGTTGTTCCATTTGAAAAGTCGTTACGCGGCCATTTTCGACTGCAAATTTTGCGTCTTTAGCTGGCTGATCAACTGACGTGGCAATATTATCAATTAGTTTGTTTGTCGCATCTTTCTTTAAAGTCACAGTCAAAACCCACTGGCGACTTAAAAGTTCTTGTTCCGGCTTAAATTCCAATAAACCAACTTCATCTTTTGGATCAAGCGTTAAATCTTTTTCTTTGGCTTTAATTTTAACCGAATGAGCCATAATTGTCTGAGTTTGTTTCAAAGCCGCATCGGTTTTTGTCTTCACCACTTTTGGCAAAGTTTCTTGGGTCTTTAACTCAATATTAGCATTTTCTAAAAAATTACTAATCAGATTTTGAGCTAATGTTTTAGCCTGATCTTGATTAACCCGGAAACCGGTTTTCTCATCAGTCACTGATGGTACCAAATCTTTGATCATAATTATGGCATCTTGCTCCGGTTGATCAACTTTAGCGGCCAATTCGGCAATCTGTTTATTTAATTTATCATTATTGATATCATAAACGGCCATTTTTTTATTTGAACTAACCAGTGAATAAATTTGTTCTTTTACTATCCAGGCAAAATTTCCTTGCCGACCAACTGACCAAGCTAAATCCAAGTTTTTTTGTAAATCATATTTTAAATCAATATCTTTCGGCGAGATCGTTTTTGTCTGATCATTAAATTTTAGATTTAAACTTTTCTGGTTCGCTGAATCAATTTGTTTGGTTAAAGTAGCGCGCGCCTCGTCATAGGATTTATTGCTTAAATTAACATTTCCAATATAAGTATTCGGGAAAATGACGTGAGCATAAGCTAAATTAAAAATTAGGCAAAACAAAAAAATTAAAACAATTATTCCACCAAAAACAAGCCCAGATTTTACAATAATCGGGCTTATTAGAGTTCGGCTATTTTTATGCTTTTTTGCCAATTTCCCTCTTCTATTTGCCGTTTAAAATTTCTTCCAAAATTTGTTTAGCAATATTTGTTTCTTTGTTCTTAGCTTCGTCATCTAACAAAAAACAAATCTGTAAAGTGTCGCCTTCAATATTTTTCGGTAGATACTCCGAAGATATCTCAATTTTCTGACCTTCAATCTCGATTTCAGTCTTTTTCCCCTTTTTGGAAATTAGTTTACAGGGAAGATGAATAGTCACTTTATTTCAGGAATTTTACGATCAACAAGGCCACGATGTTAAGAATCTTAATCATTGGGTTAATAGCTGGACCGGCAGTATCTTTATATGGATCGCCGACAGTGTCGCCAGTAACGGCCGCGGCATGAGCTGGAGAACCTTTACCACCATGATTACCTTCTTCAATATACTTTTTAGCATTATCCCATGCTCCGCCCCCGGAGGTCATGGAAATCGCCACAAACAAACCGGTCACAATTGAACCAACTAGTAAACCACCAAGCGCAACAGCGCCCAAACCAAAACCAACAGCAATCACGGCCACGATTGGCAACAATGCCGGAATAACCATTTGCTTGATCGCCGCTTGAGTCACAATATCCACAGTTTTGGAATAATCTGGTTTGGCTTTACCTTCCATAATTCCTTTAATCTCGCGGAATTGGCGACGCACTTCAGTCACCACCGCGCCGGCAGTTTTACCCACTGCTTCCATACACATAGCACCAAAGAGATATGGTAATAAACCACCAATAAACAAACCGACTAAAACTTTTGGATTAGATAAATCAAAACTGATGGCGCCGTGAGCAACCGTGTATTCTTGAACGTAGGCCGCAAACAAAACCATGGCAGCCAACCCGGCTGAAGCAATGGCATAACCTTTAGTTACTGCTTTAGTAGTGTTGCCGACCGCATCAAGTGGATCGGTGATATTTCGAACTGATTCTGGTAATTCAGCCATTTCAGCAATGCCACCAGCATTATCAGTAATTGGACCATAGGAATCGATGGCCACAATAATTCCAGTCATACTAAGCATAGAAAAAGCCGCTACCGCAATACCGAATAAACCGGCAAAATGATAAGAAAATAAAGTTGCGGCAGAAATTAAAACGATTGGCCAAGCGGTGGCTTTCATGGAAACAGCCAAACCTTGAATTACGTTGGTGCCATGTCCTGTAACCGAAGCTTGAGCAATCGAACGAACCGGATTGTAACGGGTTGAAGTGTAATATTCAGTTACCACCACCATACCCATCGTCAAAACAATACCAACCAAACTGGCGCAGAAAATGCTGACAGTGTTAATACCGGTTGAACCGGCAAACATCCAGTTAATAATAATGTAAAAACCGATAGCTGAAATAACAGCCGCGGCAATCAAACCTTTATACAATGCATGCATAATTTTGTCGCCAGTCAGTTTAACAAAAAATGTACCCAAAATCGAAGCTAAAACGGAAATTCCACCTAAAGCCAATGGCAATAAGATAATTAATTCATTATGTGGATAAATAATTGAGCCCAAAAGCATCGCGGCCACCGCAGTCACAGCATAGGTTTCAAATAAATCCGCAGCCATACCGGCACAATCACCAACGTTATCACCGACATTGTCAGCAATCACAGCTGGATTTCTTGGATCATCTTCAGGAATACCAGCTTCAACTTTACCAACCAAGTCAGCGCCCACATCAGCCGCTTTTGTATAAATTCCACCACCTAATCGAGCAAAAATAGAGATCAGTGACCCACCAAAACCCAAACCAACCAAGGCTTGAATATTATGAGTCAAATAATAAAGACCAGTCACGCCAAGTAAGCCCAAACCAACCACCAAAAGACCGGTCACGGCGCCGCCGTTAAAGGCCATTGAGAGAGCTGGAGCTAAACCTTTACGCGCCACTTCGGCAGTGCGGACATTGGCCCGAACCGAAACGTTCATACCAATAAATCCGGCCGCCGCTGACAAAATTGCGCCGATTAAAAAGCCCAAAACTGTTTGCCAACCCAAGAGAAAATACAAAACAACGGCCAGTAGAACAGCAATCACAGCCACGGTTTTATATTGACGCGACAAATAAGCAGCCGCACCTTCTTGAATGGCGGCAGCGATTTGTTGCATTTTTGGATTTCCGGCAGAACTTTTCATAATTCGCCAGATTAAGAATAAGCCATAAGCAACGGCTAAAACGCCGGCGCCGAAAGCCAAGATGTAGGTTAGATTGGTGATGGACATAAGACCTCCATGACTAATTTGTAATTTTTATTTTAATATTTCTTCGTAAATTTTTAGAGTTTCTTGAGCGGCTTTGTTCCAAGAAAAATGCTGACTGATAATTTTGCCGGCCGCGATCAAATCAGCTTTGACTTTCTGATTATTAATCACTTCGGCAATTTTATTTTTGATATCCGCTGGATCAGACGGGTTAAAGTAAAGCGCCCCGTCTTGATAAATTTCCGGTAAGCTGGTTCGGTCGGAGGCTACCACAGGCAAGCCAGCAGCCATCGCCTCCAATCCCGGTAGACCAAAACCTTCATAATATGAAGGGAAAACAAAAACAGTCGCTAACTTGTACCAAGCGGCCAATTCTTGTTCGTTAACAAATCCTGTTTTAATAATATCACGCATATGGGGTGATTTGTCAATGGCTTCTTGAATTTCAGGGAAGGCTGAATCAATTTTTCCGACAATCACCAACTTGACATTCTGCCCTTTGCGGAGTAAATCAAAAGCCTCAATTAAACCTAATAAATTCTTATGCGGCCGCCATTGACCGACATAGAGAATAATTGGTTCATGGCTCAAATTATATTTAGATTTTAAGTTGTCGATAGTGTCAGCTGGAACATCACCAAAAGTTTTATCATCAGCCGCTTCATACACCACTTTGATTTTTTTTGGATCAGTTTTAAAAACATCAACAATGTCATTTTTAGTCGATTCGGAAACCGCGATGATTTCGGCTGCATTTTGACAGGATTTTTTGAAAATATACTTGTAGCCAATTTTATGGATTAAGCTTTTTTTAGTCCGGCCTTCATAAAAAAATAAGGTCAAATCATGAATCGTCACCACATATTTACCTTTAAAACGCACTGGCACATTAAAATTTAAAAAATGCCATAAATCACATTTTTGATCTTCTAAGATTGCTGGCAGTTTTATTTGCTCATCCAAACTATAATGTTCAATATTAGTTTCAATAATTTTAACGTTTTTAGACCTTAATTCTGAATTCTGAATTCTGAATTCTTCATTATCTTTTTTTGTCATCAACAATACATACTGATTTTCTATATCAATCATTAACAGATTCTTGATTAAATTTTGACTATAACGGCCAATTCCGGCAGCACTCGCCCGATATAATCTGGCATCAATTCCGATTTTCATAAGTTATTATTTATGCGTTTTGATAATATTCTGATAGGTAGCAAAAGCCTTCTTTGGTTGACCAAAAGTATAGGTACCATCGGCATTTTGAGAGAATTTAATCAAACCATAATATTCAGATTTTGGCGCATGAATTTGAGTGGCCGGTTGATCGGTTAATTCTAAAACAAAGAAACCTTTGATTGCGTCTTTATTTGCCCAAGCAAAATCGGCCATTTTTTGAATAAAATCTGATTGCGCATTTTCATCCATACCTTTAACGGAATCTGGACGCTCGTTAACTTCGGTTAAAATAATCGGTTTGTTATAGGATTTTAGTTTATCAAAAACTTTCGTGCCATTGTCTAAAGTTTTATCGCCTAAGAAACCCATATCTGAAAACCAGTTCCAACCAAGATAATCGAATTTGACGCCATCGCGAGCAATCATGTCAAAGAACGCAAAATGAGTCCACTGATCGTTTATCACAATTTTTGCCTTTGGGTCCCCAGCTCTGACGCCATCGGAAGCTCCTTTTAACCAGTTCATAACAATTTGATATTTAGCTTGATCATAATCGGATTGCAATGTTCCAGTAAATTGACCACCCTTAAGCGCGGTTGAAGCCGGTTCACTCATCAATTGGTAATAAGCCACTTGGCCAGCCAATTTAGTTCCTAATTTTTTACCTAAACTATAACCTTCATCGTATGGTTTTTGAACTTTTAAAATATCGGCTGGAGCAAAAGTGAACAAAACTTCCAAATTTTTGCTCTTGGCTGATTGGACCATTTCCACTGATCGTTTGTAGCCAGCATGAGCATCGTAATCAATTTTAATTGAGTTAACTCCAAGTTGCTTATCGTAGCCCAGCTCTTTGTTCCAATAATCTAAGGTATAGTCTTGAAGTGAGGCTTCGCGCGTCATTACGCCCCATAGAAAAGCATTTTTCTTAGTTAAACCATGAGTCGCAGCTAAAATTCCAAAAACAACTCCAATAACAATCACCGCGCCAATGCCAACCATTAGCCAAAGATTTTTTTGCTGATCCGTTTTTTGATTCATTAAAACTCCTGCTTAAATTTAAATTTTATTTATTAATTTAATATTAACATAAAGGCGAACAAGAGCCAAAATAACAGGCTCAAATCATTTTTAAAATAAGGTGTATCCACAAAACCTTGAAAAATTAAAATTGCCATAGCAGTTACCAAAACTACGGCGATTGGCTTGTCCAGATTTTGAAAAGCTTTTTGAAAAAAGATAATTAATAACCAAATAAACGCTATTAAACCTAATAAACCTGTCGAAAGCCAAAACATTAAAAAGATGTTGTGGCTCGATAATGCCAACGGCGTAATATAAGCGCTGAAATTGACTCGGTTGTGAGTTAATAAATCAAAAGCATTTTGATAATTTCCTAAGCCAATTCCCAGGATTGGATGATTACCGATTAGCTCAATTGATGTTTGCCAAATCTGCCAGCGGATATTATTACTCGAAGTCACTCGACTACCAGCTTCAGGTGAAAGCAAAAAGTTTGGCCGAAATACCAGCCAAGCAGCGATAATTGCGATGACAATTATTACTAACAAGCTAATCTTTAGACAAAAATTTTGTTTAATTTTGTTCCAAAAATGGATAATTAAATAGAAAATTAGACCAGCCAAAAGGGCTAAAAACGCGCCACGAGATACTGATAAATAGATGGCAATAAAGTCGATAACCACCACTAGCCAACCGAGAACAATTTTTAAATTTTTATCTTTAACCGCAATATTTTTAGTCATTAATTCCAGGTTATGCGCCAAAACCATGCCGATAATTGGACCTAAAAATAAAGCGACATAGTTGGGACTGTAACCAAAAATCCCCACTACTCGCTCATCATCAGTCACCTGACCAATGATTTTTTGATAAAGACTAAATCCGGAAACAATCAGACTTGAGCCAGCCAGTCCTGATAAAATCCAGATAAAATCTTCTTTTTTAAGAAACGATAAAACCAGCCAGACAACCAGTATTGGGTCAACAAAATATGCTTTGAGCTGGCCCAAAGCCACTAATTTATCTGGCGAAACTAAAGTGGATATTGTGGCCGCAAGCAACAATAACATAATCGGCAACCAAATTTTGAAATTAATTCTTTGAGCTTTTTTAAAATTAAATAGTCCAATTATAAATGAAATATAAATGATAATCTCGAGCAAAGTCGTGGGAATGCCAAAAAGACTAAATCTAATCAGATAAGCGGGCAAAGATAGACAAATCAAAAAGATAAGATAAGACATAATTTATTCTTTCTTCAAAATTAGGTTTTGTGTCGCTACAATTAGCCCGATTAAAATCCAAATATGGAAAATGTATAAGGTTGAAAAAGAAACATATTGAACCAAAATAGCAATCATAGCGGTGATAAGACCAATTAGTGTCAACTTTAGAAACTCATCTTTAGCTTTGTAAATCGCCCAAAAAGACCGACCAATTAGAGTTAAAATAATCAAGAAAAAAGCGGAAATTCCGACAATTCCCGTTTCGGCCAGAATTTCCAAGTATTCATTATTAACAATATCCCAACCACCGGCCGGCGTTTGACCAATATAACCATTGGCATAAGGGCCGTAATTACCTAAACCGATGCCTAAAATTGGATGATGCAAAAAGGCCTGGTAAGCCAGTTCAAAAGCCGAAAGTCTACCTTGAATCGATTCGCCGTTACTATAATCATTTAGAGAAACATGGCCGATAAACTCGTTGATAGCCTGCGGATTGCCCTTAGAAAGAGCAAAATAAACACCGCCGCCAATAATTAGAACGGCCAAAAAACCGACTAAAATATGTTTCCAAGTAAAAATCTGTCTAAACTGAAAAATCGCCATCACTAAAAGTGCTACTGCAAAACCTAAATAGGCGCCGCGTGAAACAGTCAAAACCAAAATAGTAATTAAAGCTGTGGTTAGTCCGGCTAGCCACCAGCGATTAGATAAGGTTTGGTTTTTGCCAAAAAAGTAAGCTAAACCAAGCATAATCGGAATAAAAAGATAATCAGCCAAATAAAGCGGCTCCATCGAAAAAGCTTGAATTCGCGGAAAGCCAAACACTTCCGAACCATAACCTTGTTTTAGCAAAGTAATGTCTTTGGGTAGACCGATAATATCGCCGGCAAACTGGAAAAAGCTAAAAATCGCCACCACCGTTGCCGAAATCAGCAAAACTTTCAAAACCTTAATCAAATCATCGCGGCTTTGAATCATACTAGTGCTCATTAAACCAACAGCGATAGTAAAAAGAACAAAAACTAAAACCTGATAAGATCGATCGAGAAAAGTCGCTTGAGTTAAAGATAAAAGCAAAGCCATCACAAAAAGTCCGATTGGCGCCAATAAAACATTTGGCTGGATTTTCCACTTTTTAGCGTTATACATTAAGGATAAAATCCAGGCAAATAAAACCAAAAAACCTAAAACGGTGTTAATTTTAATATCAATACCGCCCAAATTATAGGTTGGAAACCGTTCAAACGGCAAAAAGAAAACCATGGCCGAAAAACCCCAAAACGGATCTTTGAAGGTTTTATAAATCGCGATAATCAGAAAGAAAAAGGCTAAAATTAAACCAATACTATCGGTACCTGTTTTAGCAATTACAAAACCGGAAGCCAGAATGGCCAGAATGGCTAGGCTACCAAAAATAAGTTTTTCCTTCAACGACAGTTTATTCATTGATTAATTATAACAGATTTAATAAGATTTTTTCCACTTTTTCCACGGTTTTTTGGGCATCAAAGTGATCCAAAATATATTGACGCGCTTTTTGACCCATTTCTGTTCGTAAAGTCTCATCGTCTAATAATTTTCTCATTGCTTGGGCGATGGCTTTCGAATCTTTTTCTGGCACCAAAATTCCCACTTCCGAGGTTACATATTCCGGAATTGCCCCGGATTTGGTAGTGATAACCGGCACACCGCAACTTAAAGCTTGTAAATTCGTCATCCCAACCTGTTCTTCCCAGCGTGGTTGAGTAATTGATGCGGTGATTGTAAAAAGTGATTCATTTATTAATTTTGGTAAATCGCTATTTTTAACAAAACCGTGCGTCATTCTCTGACCATCAATTAGATGTGCTAATTCCCCTTTGCCAGCAAAATGAATCGAAATATTTGGATATTCTTGTTCAATACTTTTCCAGGCTTCGACCACATACGGCAAGCCTTTGGCTTCGTCAAGACGACCCAAGACAAGAATAGTAGATGATAGATGGTAGTTAGTAGATAGCGGTTTAAAAATATCTGTTTCCACGCCCCAGATACCGTACAAAAGTTTGATGATTTTGCTATCTGATATGCCAACCTGATGCAAATTTCGAATCGCGCCGTTATTTAAAGCAAAAATTAAACTCGAAGCCTGGGCATAGCTTTTCAAGATTTTTTTCATAAAAAAAGCGGTAATAATTCCAAATCGAGCCTCGGCCGTTTTATTTTCTAGCATCGGAAAAATCAACGGAATATTTAGTTTTTTCGAGATTTTCTTAGCGACTAGACAAAGTTTTAAGGCTTTGCGTGAAGCATATGGTTCGGCTCCTTGAATCATATTGGGTTTCAATTCCAATAATTTTTGTTCTAAATCAGTCAAACCTTCATATTTAATCGCATTTTTAAGTTCCTCTTCTTTCAAATCGCCATAAGGCGCGGATTCATAAAAATGAACCGGCTGGATCTCGGAAAAATATTTCAAAGCATCCTGGTTATCAAACCGGATTGCTTCTGTTAATATGGCTAGGATTGGTTTTTTTGAACTTGACATTTTTGTTAATTTATGATATTATTTATTCAGAATCACGATGAGAGGACTACCAAAGGGTTTCGTCCCGCGGAAATGCCTCTCTTTTTTTATCTCTTTAATTTATCTTTGAATAAAAAGATTGGCACAATGTTCTGACTAAATTTCCTCAATAAAGAGGAATATTTTTTATTTGGAACAATTATTTTAAATAATTTTTTATTTTTGAATAAGTAATCAACTAAGCAATAGAAATCTCCATCGCCGCTAACAATTATAGCTTTATCAAAATTATTTAATTCAATCATGGTGTGTAACACAAGTTCCGCGTCAACATTACCTTTGATTTTAATTATTTTATCTTTTGATTTTGTTTCTAATATAGGTTTAAAAACTAAATGGTAACCATCTTTCTTAAGAGACGAGTAAAGACTTTGATTGCCAGGCATATAACCAATGAATAAGAATGCTTTTTCAACTTCGTATTTCTCTTTAAGCAAAACTCGAAATTTTTCAAAATCAAGCTTCCAATTCTGACTTTGGACGCCTAAATTCAAATTTTGCCCATCGATAAAGGCGTAGTTATTCGCTTTCTTTAGCATATTTATATTGTAACAGAATATTCAATTTGTATTTGTTTATATCTTGTAATATAATTAGAAAGTCTCCGGCGCGAAGTTTATATACTTCAATTGCGGGAGATTTTTTATTTGACCGATCTTATCACTTCCAGCGTTTCCCTCGCCGCTTTAACCCAAGTGAATTTTTCGGCGTGGGCTTTGGCTTTTTGAGCTAATTCTTGATGTAAATTTTTATCCTCAATCAATTGTTCTAAACCTTTGGCGATTAAATTCGTATCCAGTGGATCGACTTGAAGACCGCCGTCGCCGACGGCTTCGGGTAAACTGGATACATTTGAGGTTAAAACCGGCACACCAAACTGTTGTGCCTCCAAAATTGGCAAACCAAAACCTTCATACAAACTTGGATAAGCAAAGATATAGGCATTTTTGTAAAGCTCGCCCAAATCTTTATCAGAAACATAGCCCAGCCACTTTACTCCTTGAGTTTCCTTGATATCTTTTATTTCTTCGGCCGTATTCCAACCCTTGGCGCCAACAATGACTAATGAATATTCTGTTCTAATATCGTCGGATAATAATTTATAAGCCTCGAGCAAATTTTTCAAATTTTTTCTTGGTTCCAAAGTTCCGACAAACAGAATGTATTTTTGAGATATTATATCTTTTGGCAATCTGCCACCAGCTGGAAATTCGGTTTTTCCAGGATAAATGACTTGAATTTTATCTGGTTTGACTTTTAATAACCGTATTAAATCTTTTTTTGTCGATTCTGACATAGCAATGATTTTTTTGACTTTTTGGCAAACCTTTCTGACTCGAATATTATGGCGGCGCGAAACCTTTTTGCCGCGTTGTAGAGGATACAAAAAAGTCGCCATATCGTGAATCGTTACCACTTGCGGTAAGGAAAAGCCTAGGCTAACTTCAAAAAAACTTGGCGCAAACAAAACTTCTGATTGGCCTAAAGATTTTTCATACCAACCCCAAGGCCAACCCCAGGCTAATTCCTTAAAACTACCTGGTAATTTTATCCGACTAATTTTTACATTCGGTTTGATAAACTGCTTTAGGCGTTTAACTTTTTCGTCATTACTATTAAAATGAGTCGCCAAAAGCGTAAATTGATCGGCTGAATCAATTTCCAAAATATTTTGCGCAATTTCTCTAGCATAGCGACCTATGCCGGCATTTTCAATGATTGCTCGAGTTATATCAATGGCGATTTTCATTTAATACTCTCATATACCGCGATTGTTTCGGCTGCGGTTTTTGACCAAGAAAACTTTTTGGCTTGTGCGAGGCCTTTTAAACTTAGTTCTTTTTGTAAATCCGAATTATTTAGAACTTTGATAATATTTTCGGCCCAGACTTTTTCATCATCAATCGGCAATAAAATCCCAGCATTATCGACAACTTCTGGAATTGAGGAATTGTCAGCGGCAATAACCGGAGTACCACAAGAAAGCGCTTCCAGCGGCGGAAAACCAAAACCTTCATACAGACTCGGGAAACAAAATAAATCGGCGGCATTGTACAAAGCAGGTAAATCTTCATCGGGAACATAACCCGGTAAAATGACTCGGTCTTCCAATTTTAATTCTTTAATAAGATCAAACAAACTTTCATAATACCAACCTTTTTTGCCAGTTAAAACCAAATTATGGTTGATTTTCCCTTCCTGTAAAGCCAAATGATAAGCTCTAACTAAAAACGGTAAGTTTTTTCGTGGTTCCAAAGTTCCTACGTCCAAAATAAACTTTTCACCAGTTTTATATTTAGCCTTAACCTCTTGAATTTTTTCTTTGTTTTCAATCGGTCGAAATTCATCACCAACTGCCGAATGAATCACCACAATTTTCTCTTCAGGAATTTTAAGAAGCGACATAATATCTTTTTTAGTATTATGCGAAATGGCAATAATTTTTTCGGCTCGATTATAAGTTAAAGGCATCCACTTGGAAAAATAAAGTCTGGAACCGGTTGGCATATTTTGAGGAAAATAATGAGAGATAAGATCGTGAATTGTTAGAACAATTTTACCTGAATAAAAAAGCGGTGCTGAAAAACATGGCTGATGCAAAATATCCACTTTCGCTTGTTTAGCTTTTTTGGGAAAGGAAAATTGATCCCAAAAAAATCGTTGAAAAGTATTAAAATCTCTTTGGCCTTCAGGCGCAATCAAAACATATTCATTCTTTGTATCAATCTTCTCGAGATGCTCGACTAAATTTTTTACATAGAAACCGAATCCAGACTTCTGTCCGAGTGTGGTTTGAACATCTATTCCGATTCTCATATCTGGCCCTTCCTAAAAATCGAATTAATCATTTCCTTATTTATGACTTTCAAAACCCACAAAATGGCTAGATATAGAGCTGAAGCAATCACGCAGATAATAATCCAGTTGATCCATGGCGAGAGTAAAAATAAGGTTAAAGCCATAACCAATCCGGCTAGACCGACCTGCCAAACGATTTTCCAGTTTAATTTAAGTTCCATACTTTTTTTGGCAATCCACCAGGTAAAGACCAAAACTAAAAATTCAGTCATCACAGTCACGACTGCCGCGCCAATATAGGAAAAACGCGGAATTAAGATCAAGTTCATCCCAATATTAAAAATCACAAATAAAATATTCGGCCAGATTAATTTTGCTTGTTTACCTAGAGCAATAACCAAATAATTGAAAATAATCGATATAAAGGAGAAAGCGACGGCAATAATCAAAATTTGCAAAGCCAAAACCGAAGTGGCGGCGAGTCCAAAAACATTGGGAACGGTTTGAGCCACCACAAAATCATGACCAGCCACAATCCGAATAATCGGGTTAGCGGCAAAGATAACCAGAAGCGCGATCGGCATTGCTAACATCAGTAAAAAATCAAATGATTTTTGAATCGCCAGATGAAGTCGATCGTCTTTGGTGTGAACATAACGTGCGATAATCGGAAAAACATTACCCATAAACATAGCCGGCAAGAGCAAAATCATTTCCAAAACTTTGTACGGCGGCCCATAAATACCAACATCAGTCGAGCTTTTCAAAAGTGATAGCATTAAAGTATCGACCCGGAAATAAATCAAATTTAAAACTAAAACTATTGCCATCGGCAGTGCCTGAATCGTCACTTTTTTCCAATAAGTCCAATCAAACGCCGGTCGAAAATTAACATAAACCCGACCTAACCAGGCGCTAAAGAGCAAGTTGATAATGTTGCCAACGGAATATGCCCACAAAATCATGTTTAAACCATAATTTTGATTGATTAAATATAAAGTGATACCAAGAATAATAATTCGGCCGGTCACATCGGTAATCGCCGCTTTATCCATTCGCAGTTTATTTTGGAAAACCCCGATATATGTTGAGTTAAGAGCCAGAAACAACATACTAAAACCGGCAATCCCAATACCGGTGCGAATGGCACTATATTGGGGAATAAATAAACTGATAAGGTAGCCGAGAGCAAAAACAGCCACACCGACGACTGTCCGTAAAGTTAAAATATTAGAAACCGCTTTATCCATATCCGCTTCTGGATTAGCAATTTCGCGCACCAAAATCCAAAAAAAGCCGAAATCAGCCAAAACTCCAAAAAAAGCTAAATAAGCAAAAATAGTGGTAAATTCACCGTAGCCGGACACACCTAAATAACGGGTTAAAGCCGCAACCAAAACCAAAGAGATCAAGGTGGTGACAACCTTGCCAATAATCTGAACTATTGTATTAAAAGCAACTTTGCGTGTAAGTGACATTAATTAAATCATAACAGGTTTTGTGGCAAGAAAAAAGACGACCGAAGCCGTCTTGAGAAGTTAGGTCGGAGATAGAAGTCGATCGATAATTGAAATGAGTTTATTTAATTCGAAAGGTTTGTAAAGCAAGGCTGCTGCTCCCCAGGAAAGAACTTCTCGTTCATATAGTTGATGATCACCGGTCATTAGGATAATCGGTCGGGTTTCACCATGTCCGATCAAGCATCTAATCAATTCCCGACCACCCATTTGTGGCATATCACGATCAGTCAAGAGTAAATCAAAGGTACTATCCCATAATTCTAATGCCTCGACACCATTGCTAGCAATAGATACAACGTGACCACATCGAATGAGCGTTTGTTCTGTTGCGAATAATACAATATCGGTATCATCGACAACTAAAATCTTTGCCATCATTATCTCCTTTGTGATGCAAGATATTCAAATCGTAAGCCTTTTGCAACCTGACATCAAGCACAGCTTGAATTTTTCTAAAAAATCAGGTAAGATATTAATGATTTAGATTATTATTTAATATTGTTTGCGCCCGTAGCTCAGTGGATAGAGCGTCTGCTTGCGGAGCAGAAGGCCACAGGTTCAAGTCCTGTCGGGCGCACCATTTTTGAAAGTTATGTAAAGGCGGGATTATAGAAATAATTTGTAAATTTTGCCAAAAAAGTTTCAAATGTAATAGAAAACGAATTTATTGTTCCCTTACTTGTGCAAATCGGTCAAATTTGAATAATAAGAAAATCGCTGTATTACCTAAAAAGTTTAGTAATGATCTGGCAGAATTATACGGAATTTTACTTGGCGATGGAACTTTGACAAAATATTATATTCAGGTTTACTTAAATATAACTAGTGATAAAATGTATATCCCATATGTTTTACAATTAGCTCGTAAATTATTTCCTGAATCGCCAGTTACAACTTTTCCTGTGCCCCATAATAGTGTCAATATTGTACAAATATCATCGACAGACGTTTGTAATTTCTTCAAAAAAATAGGTTTTGACCGTAAAATTCGCAGCATCCCAAAATGGATAATAAATAATAAAGAATTTACAAAAGCGACTTTAAGAGGCATCTTTGATACAGAAGGAAGCGTTGGAATTAAATATTTTAAAGGAAAAAATGGAAATTACTTTTACAAGCAAGTCACCTTTACAAATAAAAACGAAAACATTTTAAATTTTATTGAAAAATCATTAGAATTACTTGATTATAAACCAACAAAAAATTCTACCAAAAATATTTATATTAGTAACCGTTTACAAATCGAAAAATTTGCTATTGAAATTGGATCAAGCAATCCAAACAAAGCAAATAAGATTATGATTCAAGAAATAGATGGGTTTGTATACGGAGGGTTGCGCCGAATGGTAAGGCACCAGTCTTGAAAACTGGGGCTCCGCAAGGGGCTTATAGGTTCGAGTCCTATACCCTCCGCCAAAATGAAAATGATTTTGTTATAATAGAATATGTCACACGACAATTCACCAAATTATTTTTATCTTAAACTTTCAGACATATGCGCCGATATTGCACAGGTTTGTTTTGCAACATTAGTTATTCCATTTTTAATTGACAAACAAAACCTAATTCTGATTATGAACGGTGTGATTGCAATGATTTTCTTTTGGATAACCTCACTTTGGTTTTCAAAATATGCTTTTAGTGAAAGGAAAAGAAAATGAACGATTTAACTGGTTTTTATATCATTGTTGCCATCCTTGGCTTGGCTATTGCTATTATTTTCGCCGCCAGTGTTTGGAGCGGAAAAAAGAAATAAAAAAAATATGCTTCGGAGAGGTCGCATAGTGGCCTAGTGCGGTGGTTTGCTAAACCGCTGTAGGGGGTAACCCTTACCGAGAGTTCGAATCTCTCCCTCTCCGCCAATGTGCACGAAGTGAGGTTAATGCCTCGCTTTTTGCGTTATTTATACCTGTTGTAGCATTTTGTAAAGTCGGTTCTAACCTTCTGTATTCTGCTTCTAAAGCGGGATAGCCATTTTTGATTGGAACGAGCCATTTGTTTGTCTCAACATTTAGTTCTCCATCCTTAATTGTAAGGAATTTACCTAATCCCATTAGAATTTCTTTCTTCGTTTCTAACCCACCGTTTATAAAAGCTATGCGAGCGTATGTAGCGAAGTTAAAAGTTTTTTGAGTAAGTTCAAGCCATCTCTCAGCTCTTGCTTCAGTTTCCCTTAATCTGCTTTTTAATTGGCTAACTTGTGATTTCAGAGTGTTTTGTTCCTTTATAAAGGTTTCGTCATCAATTAGTTGTCGGTATCTCATTTTAGTAAGCTCATCCAATTCTTTTTGAGATTGAACGATAGCTTTATGCTGTGATTCATATATCTTTGTTCTATCCTCAATTTCAGTATCATTTTTCAGATTTAAATCTTCTAATGCCCAGTCTAAAAATTCTGGCAATATCGTAAGCTCTTCTATTCTCTTTTCTGCTTTAAGCTCCAAATTATCGTCTTTCATAGATTTCTGTTTGCATTTAGCAACCGTTTTCTTATGTGTGCAATGATAATAAGTATATTCCTTAAGTTCTCCAGTGCATTGAATCAATTTTGATTTAGTTTCGGCCGTAACAAGACAACCACACTCGCCACAACGGATAAAGCCAGTAAAAGCAAATTTATGCGTTTTTGGTCTTGGTTTTCCTTTTCTACCAAGAAGAAACTGAACTCTGTCGTATTCTTCCAATGAGACCATTTTTTCGTGTTTGCCCTCATATTGAACTCCAGAGTATAGGATATTGCCTGTATAGAAAATATTGGTAAATAGTTTATAAATACCGCTTCTCGATAAGGGATTGCCGCCACTTCTTCTTAATTTTCTGGTTCTGTAACCCCAGTCTTTATTGGCGATTTTTAAAATCTGGGGAGGTGTATAGTTACCCGTCAGCATTAAATCCCACATTTTTCTTATCAATGGGAATCTTTCGGGGTCTGAAGTAATATCGTTTTCACCTTTATCTTTTATTTTGCTATTCAAATATCCTTGCGGACAAAAACAAGGAAGCCAACCTTTTTCAAGTTTAGAGTGCTGTCCTCTTTTAACATTTTTTCTTAAGTCGATAATGAACTGATTAGCCGTACCGCTTTCAACATTAAAAAGAATGACATTATCATCAGGGAGATATTGCCTGTCTATGGTTTGAATTGACTTAAGAGTTCCTTGTTGTAGTAGCCAGCTTAATCTACCGCTATCTATCGGGTTTCGAGATAAACGGTTTATTTGCCAGCATAAGACACCATCAGCTTCATTTTTTTCGATTCGGCCAATCATTTCATCAAATAACGGACGATTATTCGGTTTCTTAGCCGATTTTGCCTCTGTATAAATCTTTTTAATATCTAAATTCAAATCTTTCGCCAGTTCTTTCAAGCGATTGATTTGGTCATCAATAGATTGAACCTGTCGGTCTTCGCTTTCCGACGATTTTCTGGCGTAAAGAAAGTATCTTAATTTTTGATTTTCTTGTTTCATATATACCTTTAAGGGACAGTCTGGTTCACCCAACTCGCTTGCTCCGAAGAGTAGTTTACTGGCAGACTGCCCCATTAAGGTCGGTAAACAAAAATCTCTTCGGATTTAAAAACGGTGGGTGAACATTTATATAATACCATTATTTGTAAATTTTGAAAACCTTTTATCTAACTTCGCCATCGATTTGATAAAACCATTTTCAAATTTATTATTTAATTCGATAACTTTTTTATATTTTCTCGTCGGTTTCCCATTATAGTAATATCGCTTAACTTCTTTTTCAGCTTTCTCTATATCTGGGATAGATACAAAACCTTTATATCTTTCGGTTTGCATTTGGGAATTATAAGCTATTTCTCCGCAGTGCCGACAACCATAGTATTTACCTATGAGGAAAAGTACCCCGACACGCCTTCCGCAATATTGACCGTTTTTTGATAAGGGACAAATAAACCAGTATCTTTTACCACCATAATTACAAAGTGTTGTTACGAGTTTAATTTTATAATCCAAATTTTCTTTTTCTCCACTTTCTCGACTTGTATGAGTGTAATTCAACCCTATATAGTTTTTTTCGTCTGCTTTCTCTGCATTATCTATCATAATCTCAAACCCTATACTGCTTTCACGGTTAGTTTCGCCACGATTCCACCATATACTACCTTGATAGTGGCAATAATTTTGGTCTAAATAACCATTTTTTTGAAGCCAGAATATACTTAATGCGTGAGATTGTTCTGCTATTGTCTTAGACATAATAAATTTCCTAAATACCGCCGAAATCATTAAAGATTGTTTAAACTTAACCTGTAATGAACTTTACATTTTACTACATTTTTTGCCAAACGAACCCATTTATAAGTCGCTTTTGATTAACTTTTCCTTCGAATCCTTAAGAAAGTCTATCTTTCTATCAATTCTTTTAATTATTTCTTCTTTCGTTTCACCAGCACAGTTATAGCAGGCATATCCATCGTTATAAGTTATCCTGTAAATGTAATTTTCATCGGCACTGAAGGGGTCTAAGCAAATCCCGCAAGTTTCTTTCATAAACATTCTGTTTAATTGTTTTTCTAAAATAATTTTCATTTTTTCCTTTTGTTATTATTTGTTATTCTTTTGATATGTCGACATCAATCGCTATTGGAGCGGGTACTTTTTCACCTAAGCGAACTGATTGAATACGCTGTAACTCGTGCAAAGCTTTGTAAATTCCTCGTTCAATACTGGTTTCGTAGCGGATTAGCTTGCCATAGGTATCATAGTTTGAGAAATCTTGGCTTAATGCTCTGCCGAGTGTTTTATTGCTTGAGCCGAACGAAATATCAGTGTCCATATCATCAGTCATCATTTCTCGTTCAATTTGCATAACTCGTCTTAGCCGCCAAACATTAGCGGTTATCCTATCGACCAACACTAATTCAAGTTCTGAATTTGGTTCTAATTCTGTTCGAAGTTTGTGGCCAATTTCGATTAAAGTTTTTTCATCTTCTCCTTCAAGTAAGACTTCTTTGCTCAAAATACCGTGCTTCATAGCATTGTATTTGCTAACAGCTTTACCTTCTTCGGTTTTAACCCCGCCAAGTTTAGCGTTTTCTCGATTTGCTTCTAATTGTTTTTGTGATAATTCAGTCATCTTTCTCCTTAAAAATCAATATCTTCTATTTTTACCCCACCCTCGTCATCACTATTTGTATCCGCTTCGTTTATCGGCAAATACATAGCGGGGAATACTAACATTCTTGTTGCATTGCTTATATCCTTTTCCTGAGTGATTAAACCAGCCGTTTCGAGCATTGGCAAAATCTGCTGTCGTAACTGGTTATTATCAAGCATTCGACCATATACTTGATAATGTTTTTTAAGTATTTCTTGGCGAGTTATACCTAATTGACCTGTTACTTCTTCAATACTTTTTGACCGATTGCCGTTTTTTTCATCCCAAATCTTCAAAATGACTTCACGATATAGGTCATAAATATATGGAGGAAGATTTAACTCTTGGCTTGCCGAGATTTTCTCCCAAACCTTAAACGCCTCTTCAATATCACTATCATTAGCAGTTATTGTTTTTCCTGTTTTTTCTCGCCACCATACATTGAGCAATGCGAAAGATTTGATTATTGATAGGAGTCGTTTAATATCTCTTTGATGGCGGGGTTTGAGTATTTTGTTTTTTCCTAAAAACCGCTCTGTAATTTTTTCAGAGTTTGAAATCTTTATTTCGCCAATTTTTTCCTGCTTTATGGCCAATATTCTGTTCTTAAGCAGTACTCGTTCAGGTTTTGCTTCAAGACAAGATTTATAACTTTCGTTATCTGCTTCTTTCATTATTGAAGCCATAATGCCATCTCTTAGTTTGTCTTGATTAACTTCTGGACTCAAAAGTAAAAATCGGGTGGCTTCTTGTTCGTCAATTCTTAATCCAGCACTACAGAAAATTACAGATGGGAATCCCTTAATGACAACTGTTTTCGTTCTGTTGCCACCCTTCTGGTTCTTATCGGTGATTTTTGACTGCATTTCCTTCTCGTCGTGAGAGAATAACGAACGCAATCGTTCGAGCAAGCCATTATGTGGTTGGTCTAAAAATATGATTATCTTTCTTGATAAATCTACAGTGATAGCATTCTTTTCTTTATCATATTCACCCTGTTCGTGAAAAAACGCTGTTGGCGAACAGTTACCCAACTTCATCACATCTTCTTTCGGGAATAAATTAGATATTTCCAAAGGAATAAAACTTTTACCTGTTGAGGATGGTGCGTTATAGCTAATATTGAACTGAGCATTCTCGGTATAAGCCGAGAGTTCGCACAGAAAAGTTACAATTTTATTTTCCGTATCTTGTTTAATAGTGAGTTCAAGCGTATTAGCGAGCTCTTCTGTCGTAATTGGTTGAAATTGGGAAGTGTCAATTTTTTCTGGGTATGCCTTTGCGTATTTACCCAATAAGTCATCGGGGTTTGCCTTGAGTTTGGTTAAGTAATCGGTAATATCGCCACCATCGCCAACTTCTTCTGGCAAGGTAACTATAAAGAGCTCATTTCCACCATTTTCCACCATTTTTGCTACTCGTTCAGCTCCTTTTCTACCAGCTTCGTCATTGTCATAACAAATATAGATTTTACTAACATTTACTAACTTTTCAGACCATTCTTGCTTGAAAGTCATCGCTCCGTGCGTTGAGGTAATTGCTGGCATAGCAATTGATAGCAAAGCCAACCTATCCAATTCACCCTCACAAACCATAACGCTGTCTGTAGCGTCTTGTAGCGTCTCCCACCCATATATTTCTGCCTCAATACCCTTAGGAAATGTTATCTTATCTTTCCCGATATTTGGGTCTTGTCTTAACTTAAAAAACTTATAAGTTCCATCAATATCTTTAATCGGAATCGTTATCCAGTATTTTCCATAGAATTTGCCCCAACCAATTTTATATTCATCAATAATTTCATTGATGATACCTCTATCGTTTAAATACTGGCGGATATGGTCGGGAAGTGCTTGGTGGCAGTTATTAACTAAGTCTTCGTTAAATTCTTCTTTTGGTTTTTTAGTGGGTGTTCGCTGGTTAATAGCAATGTCTTTGATTTCGTCTCCGAAATGTTTAGCCAGAGTTACCATATTGCCTTTAGCTCCGCACTTCTTACACTCGAACTGGCCAGTATCCTTATTGAAATAGAGGTGTGCTTCATTTTCTTTACTGTTCTTATCGCAATCACCAAAAAGACAATGAACCAATAATTCATTTCCTCTTTCAATAAACGGGATACCTTTTTTAGTTAAATAATTGTTAATTGTAATGGTTTCTAATGTCATAGTAATTTCTCCTTATATTTATTTTGTTGCCTCTCGGCGTTGTTGTAGCTCCTCAAGGTCTTTTTCGGTCATAGGTTTATAAACTAACTTAACCAGACGAATGAGCTTCGCTCCTTGTTCATAAGCTTCTTCTCGGCTAATTTCTTCGCCGAAACGATTCTTATAAAGCGTTTGAAATTTTGTAATTTGCTCATCCGATAACATATTTACTCGCTATAAATTCTGTTTTTTAACATTTTGATATTGTCAAAAAGTGCTCGTGCCTTAACCTCTAATCGGTCTTGCCAGTACTCATCAACGACCTTTTCAATTCCGATTTCTCGGCGAAAGATGAATTGCACTTTACGGGGATTGTTCTTATCGAGTGAAATAAGCTCAAAGCCAGCCGTAACCAGTGAGGCGGCCGCTCCCAAGTCAAAAGTGTGTAAATAATTAGTGTAATTTTCCGATTCAAAATCTTGTGTCATATAATCCTTTGGTTAATGAATGTTAATTTTTTTGTCCCTCACTTATAAATGGCGAATTTCACGCTTTTCGGTTTTTAACACAAAAAATCCCTCTTTTTCAGAGGGAAATTTTATTAGTGCTATTTAAATTTTATAAACGAATTTCGCTACTGGTTTTCGTAAACCCGAGGGGTCTGTTCTAAATATGCTTCTTTTATGCCCAGCGAATCATCTTCTTCGTCATCGGTAACGGTTTCATTAGAAAGTTTGTCTGGTGGTATTAAAGTAAACTTAATTTTATATGAATTACCTTTTTTCTCAGGAGATGAAAAGTATGGGTAAAATGGGTCGTAATCAAGCGAGAAGTAGCTTTGTAGTTCTTTCGCTAATAATTCTTTTTGTTTTTTATATTTATCTTTCGCCTCAGGGTCTTTTATTGTTAATTCACCGTTAACTACTGCTAATACTTTTAGAAACGCCCACCCTTCGCTTGGATTGGGATTTTTACCTTTTCCGACCATCCCCATCCCTTTGTAACCAACATTATGCTTTATGTGCTTTACTTGGATAGATATATTTTCATCGTCTAAGAACTTGATAATAAAATCTTGCCATTTAGTTCCTGCTGGCAATTTAAAAGGGAATTTTATCTGTTTATCTTCCTTTGATTGACCAAGAGCTTTCAATCCCTCTTGCAATCCTACAACTTCAACCTTAAATGGTTCTTTTGTGCCCAGATTACTCTCAGATACTGGCAACCTATCTATTTTATTTTTTTCCGTTTTTGCTTTATCTTCATTATTTAATTTGAAACTTTTAATAATCGGAATGTCCTTTTTATCAATCGAAATCTTTGCATAGACATTATCATTATCTATCCATTCATTTTTATCGTTGCGTAGCTCTTTTATAGTAAAAAATCCTTCTTTTTCTAAAGCCAGTATCGTCCGCAAAACATTAACATTTTTATCATTTATCTTATTAAAGTTTATGACGAGTGTTTCATTTTCAAATTTGTCATAGAGGTTAGCGATTAAGTTAAGTAAAATTTTTCGTTGTTTTTTATATGCATAATAATTAGCGGGAATACCTCTTGAAAACGATGGAGTTTCAAAAAATTTTGTATCTGGATATAAATCTTTTGCTTTCTCAAATTTGCTCATATCAACCTTGTTGGCGATAAACTCCTCTATTTCTTCTTCTATGTTTCTTTTGAGTCTTTTCTCATCAAGTACTTCTATGTCGAAGCTATAATTATCGTCAACTTTATGGGGATTATTGTCTAAGTCTCTAATCAATTGCCAATTAAAAGCAATTTCTTGGTGAAATCGTGGGTCTGTTTCGATTAAAATATTCTCTGGGAATGTATTTGCTCCAAAATAAATAACATCTGATATAAATAAGTCCCATAAAGAATAACAAATCTGCTCCATCGTATTTTTGGTGAACGATAGTTCTGTAATTGGGTGAGGGAGGTCATCACGCCAATTTTCCACTAAAATCTTCTTTTTTAAATATAAGTCTAAGTCGTTATCCTGCTTGGCTTCTTTGGAAATTTTCTTAATCTTATAATCCCTGATAGCATAACCATCGTAACCAATAAGTTTACAGAATTTGTCCTCAAATTTTTTGGCAACATCTTCGTCTCCGTTATGCATTAGCGGGTGGACGGATTCCTCGATAATTTTAAATAATACTTGATTGTCCTCGATTCTTGGAGATACTGCATAAGTTTTCAAAATATCATAAACCATCCGCCATTTTGTGTTTGGATACTCGATAAGTTCCCGTTTGACACCACAGTTAACAAGAAATTCTATAAGATTTAAGCCATTATCCATCTCGCCGATTTCTTTAGCGATAAGCTCTAAACTCTTGAGTTTAATGACGGACTGCAAATTATCAGCTTCTACAGATGTTTTTTGATTTTCTGAATAAAATTCGCCATCCTCGTATAACTGATAAAGATTATTGAACTCTGGTTGTTTAATAGAGAAACGATATATGTTTGGGTCGAGAATATCACTTCCCCGAAGAAAATCATCAACTGTTTCCAAGCTTTCTATAGCTTTCCATTCTTTTAATTTGCGTAAAAGCTTCTGTTGTGTTTCTTTTTGTGGAAAGTTAGAATCAATGACTTTTTGTTTTACACTGCGAGCTTTGGATAAGTTCCTAATCGAAAACTCAACTTTTTCTCCTTTAGGAGTTAGGAACTCGTCTTTTTTGATTTCTTGTAGAATCCACCAAACATCTTGGTTAAATCTTTCTTCTGGGGTCATAATGATTTTGGTTAATTATAATTTAATGTTGCAGACAAATTTATTGTTCTGTATAATAATGTTATCAAATGTTAAGTAATCAATCAACAACCGACACAGAACCTGAAATGCCAGAGCTTCTCACAATGAAGGAAACTTGTCATATTTTAGGTTGCCATCCGAATACCTTGCGAGAGTGGGATAAAAAAGGTATTTTGGTAGCTGTTCGTTTTGGAGAAAGAAAAGACAGACGATACAGAAAAAGCGATATAATAGAGTTGATGGCTAAAAAGAAAGAGTAAATAGCATATTTCGTTCACACAATTGATTGCCTAACCCTTATAGAAATATAAGGTATGGCAAGAAAGCCGTTCAGAGTATTAAGCTCCTCGTCAGAGCACTCTGAACGGTCGTATCTCGAAAGAGGTATGGGTGGCGTAAGCCATCGCTGGCGAGGGGCTTTTATACCTCAAGCCAGTAGACTAAAAAGCCGTTCAGAGTATGCCTAATAAATTACAATTACAATTAATAAAGTTTTTATTTTCGTATCATCGCTTACTAAGGACGCCATTTTTATAGTGGCGATTTTTTATTAATAAAAGAATCTTTTCGAAAGGATAGTATGATCAAGGATTCATTTCTACAATTGAATTTTCAAATTAGTGATGTGAATAATTTAGCTATTGAACTCTGGAGATTAGAGAAGAAGATCAAAAAAATTGAATTATCTAAGGATATTGCTAGTTCTGTGAGCAACTCAATTGAAAAAATTAAGTCTATTTTAACCAAAAATCAAATTGAGGTTGTCGACTTCACAGGATTAAGTTTTAACGAGGGGCTAAATGTAGATGTACTTTCAGTGATAGATGAGAGAAAACATAAAGCTTTTATATCAGAAACAATCGAACCGATGATCAAATACGATGGCAAAATTGTGAAAAGAGCTAAAGTAATTGTAACTAAGTAAGGAGAAATATGGCAGCACAGAACATTCAAATAGGCATTGATTTAGGAACAACAAACTCAGAAGTGGCTGTTAATTCAAAAGGTACTATAGAAATTGTGAAAAATGTTTGGCAGGACGAATATACTCCATCTGTTTTTGGGTTCGATAAAGCGAAGAATAAAATTATTGGTAAAAAGGCTTACGAAAAACTTTTTAAAGACGGTTCATCGGAAGAAGAAAAGAATTATAAATCCGAAGTGAAAAGACTGATGGGTACGCCCGAAAAAGTATCTTTTCCGAATGCATCTATTAAGATGAATGCTGAAGAGATTTCGGCAGAAATACTCAAAAGCTTAAGGGAGGATGTTCAAAGAAAATATCCTGATACTAATGCGAACGCCGCAGTAATAACGGTCCCAGCGTATTTTTCTATTTTACAAAAGGAATCTACGAAAAGAGCTGGAGAATTAGCAGGATTTGAATATATAGTTCTTTTGCAAGAACCAATTGCTGCTGCTATGTCTTATGGTTTTGATAGCAATATCAACGAAAATGTAATTGTTTATGATTTTGGTGGTGGAACCTTTGATGTTGCCGTTGTCTCTTCGAAAGATGGGATTATTTCAGTATTAAATCAGAATGGCGATAATTTTTTGGGCGGTAAAGATATTGACAACAAAATTGTCGAAGAAGTTATCATCCCTAAAATAAAGGAAAAATATCCAGAACTAAGTAGCATAAATAGGAATGAGCATAAAAGTATCTTCGCCCGATTAAAATATACAGCCGAAAAAGCAAAAATCGAATTATCTCAATTACAGAAAACCCCAGTTGATATAGATATCAATGATAAAAATTTGAAAACAGATGATAATAATCTTTATATCAATTTTGAATTTACAAGAAAAGAATTGAACGATTTAGTCGCCCCGATATTTAACAAAACTTTAAAGCTATTGGAAACAGCTATAAAGGATTCTGGCGTTAAAAAAGATTCAATCAAAAGAATTATACTCGTAGGTGGTCCAACTCAAATGCCAATTGTCAAAAATTTATTGGAAGAGAAAACTGGTATAGCAGTCGATACATCGTCCGACCCGCTAACAGCGGTAGCAAGAGGAGCAGCAATTTTCGCCCTTAGTCAGAAAATTCCCAAGAAGATTCTAGAGAAGAATAAGACGAAGAATAAGGATATTATCGATTTAAATATTAATTATGACGGGTTAACATCGGATGACGAGCAACTCATAACTGGTTCGACAGATTCTGATTTGGGAGATGATTGGTATCTTCAGATTCAAAGTGAAAGCGGTTACTTTAATAGTCCAAAGATTCCAATTACTAATGGTAAATTTCAAGCGACAATCAAAATTGAACCAAATAAGAGTGATCTGTATTGGTTTTATTTGACAAAACCAGATGGCAGCCAAGTTAAGGTTAACCCAGAATCGATTTCAGTTACACAGGGACTAACACCAGGAAAATCACAAATTTCTCATTCGGTAGGGTTAGCAATTATCGGTAGTGTTAATACTAAATCAGAGGAGATGGATTTTTATTTTCATAAAGGAGACCGCTTACCTTTAGAAAAAAATAAAACATTCCATACTGCACATCGTTTGAAAAAAGGTGATATTTCTAATCCCTTATACATAAAATTATTAGAAGGTGAATCAAATAACCCCGAGTATAACACTTATATCGCTGGTACTGGAATTGATGGTAAGGATTTGCCGCACGATATTCCAGAAGGAGCAGAAATTGACATAACCATTAAATTCGATGAGTCGAGTGTTTGCACTGTTGAGTGGTATCTTCGAATAATCGAAAAAGGTGGCAATTTCAGGGCTACGATTATGGACGAAAGTGTAACGGTTGAAGATTTAAGACAATTCTTAGAAAAGCAGAGACAAAAGGCAGCTTCAATAGAAAAATCTTGCAGCGAAAGAGAGAAAGAAGTTATTGATAATAAAATCGCAGATGTATCTCGATCGGTAAATAATGCTGAAACCGATGAGGATGAAAAAAGAAAAGCTAACAAAGAATTGAAGGAACTTGGTCAAGGGCTCGACGAGATAGAAAAATCTAAAGAACCTTCAAGATTACAAGATGAATTTAGACAAAAATATAAATCTACACAAGAATTAATCGACGAAGTGGATTCAGAAGAAAATAAAAAAACCGATTTAGATAAATTAGATGATATAAAAATACAAGGCGAAGAAGCAATTAAGAATAACGACAGAGTGATGATGTCTAGAAGTATCGATCAAATTATTGAATTAGGTACGAAGGTGTTATTTTCTAATCCTCAGGTTTGGGTTTATCGATTTAATGAAATAAAACAGGGCGAGTATACTTTTTCTAATCCAGATGAAGCAAAATATTACATAGAAAAAGGCGAAAAAGCTATTGAGATTGGAGATGTCGATCAGCTTAAAAGTTGTGTAATTGGCTTAAATGGATTACTAAGTCCAGAAGAAGTAGAAGTGATTAATAAAAAAGCAGGAATAACGAGGTAGTTTTAATGGCAAATGTTTTTTCTAAAAATGCTTACAATATTCTTGGCTTAGAAACGAATATCTCGTTTAAGGATGCAAACAAAAGAGCCAAGGATTTGCTTCGAATGGCAGAGATCGGAATTGATAAAGTAGATGGTGATTGGGGCTTATTAGAACCAGACAGAAGCCCGAACGCTATCAGCGAAGCTCTGGATAATATATCTGCACCTAAAAATCAGCTCAAGGAGTACTTTTTTTGGTTTGAAAGTAATGACACTTCGGATCAAAAATCAATTGATTATATTAAGAGTGGCAAAGTGAACGAAGCCATTACTATTTGGGAGGACAAGTCAGACGGAGAAGGCATAGAATCATTATTAAAAAAGAAAAATCTTGCAATTCTTTTAACCTTAAAGTTGTTGAATAAAGATGTTTATATATCCCAGCAAGGCAGTAAAAAATATTTGGAAAAATCATTAAAGCTTTGGAGGGAAATTGTAGATTCAGATAAATATTGGAAAACTTTTGAGAAAATTTACAAAGTTAACAACAATAATGAAATTGATCCTCTGCTAATAGTCCAATTAAGAAAAGATGTCCCCAAGTTTTTGGCAGATGCTTATGCAGATGCAAATAAAATTAATGATGATATTTTTACGGAATTTAGAAAGTTTTTTAGTGCCACAGGCGAAGAAGTAGAAAAGACAGTATCTGGTCCTGCGATTAATATGGCTTCTCTTGCTGTTGAAAATTTAGAGAAAATGAATGTTAGTAAAGACGGTGTTTTAACGGGTGATGAAGCTAAAGAAGTTGCTTTGGCAATTAAAAAGATTCAGGAACAGTTTAATAAACTTGTTAGTTTTGGTCTATATGAAGATAGCGATGTAAAAATAGTTCGAGACAGGGCGGCTGATGCTATCAGAAACATAATACTTGATATCCATAATAATCTAGGAGAAACAGATAAGGCTATTAATCTTACTAAAATCGCTCTCGCAATTGCTGGGACCAAGCCGATGGAGAACAAGCTTAACGATGATCTTGCTGTGCTAGAAGATGTTTTAAAGCAAAAGAATATTTTATCACCGATAGATGACCTTGTTGAAAAGAAAGATTATTACTCTGCGATAGAAATGATTGAAAAGAACCAAAAGAAATTTAAAGAACACAAGAATCTTTCAACTTATCTTGACGACAGGTTAAAATCTGCTGTAGCGATGTGTGCGATCAGTACAAATAAAGATGGATGGGACGCATTCACTAGCAAAAATTGGAATTTGTCGGAATCTAAATTTAGAGAAGTACAAGAAATAGTTAATAAATATATTGGAATATATGATTTCAATAAAGAAGGTCTAGACAATTACTTAAGCAGCATCGAGTCAAGAGTTGCGTTGATAAACGCTAATAATGTAAGTGTTGTTGATACGATTTGCGAAGAAGTAAGGAAAACAGCTAAAGAAGTTTTTCCAGATAAATGGGAGGGATTTGTTGTTATTAGTCTTGTTGACTCTAAGATTATTCCGAAAGGAATTTATTACATTAAAAAAGCTCAAACTGCTAATATATTTTTCACCCTCGGTTGGCTAACAGTTTGGTTTTATGGTATAGGATTAATATTCTTTATAATCGGTGGTGTAATTAAAAATAGTAAATAAAATGACCGATAAAAATAAAAAACATTTAAATTTTGATCTGGACTTTCTAGAGAGCGTGGATACTAAAGCTCCTGATCCTGTGGTAAAGAAAGAAGCTGATGGGCCAGTTTCGGTTGAAGTAACAACTAGAAAATCGGAGAACAGTCAAAGTAAACCAATTAACTGGAAAACTATCCTTATCGTAATAGGGGTGATAGTATTTTTCATCTGGATAGCAAATTCATCAGACAGTAGTAGCAATACTACAACCTCGACTTCTGGTTGCGATACATCGAAACTCGCAAGTCTCAAACCATCAGATAGTGATAGTAGCACGATAGACTCGCTGAAAAATTCTATTGACTCTACCTTAGTTAATCATTACTCCCAGTATTCAGTTGATCAGTATAATGCGAAAGTTGACGAATACAATAATCTTAAAAATGCTTACAATTCCAAGGTCGACGCTTATAATAATTATTTAAATACATATTGTAAAAATTAGGAGTTCTTATGCCATTATTAAGACCAGCGTTAATGAATAACACAGAGGTTGCCGACGACCTGACTATAAAAAATAGAATAGATTCTGATGAAACCTTTGACATCTATTCTTTGGAGGATGATAAAGGATATTTATATCTTTTTAAAAATTTAGAAAAAAATAACATTATCAATAGCCGCCACCGATATAAGGTAATTTACCTTGATACATTTTACGGTAAAAGGCCAGCTGTAATTGATCCAGAATACTCACGAAAAATTCAGGAAAAGATTAGGAAAGAATTGACTGAATTAGTGGGACTTGATTCGGTTGCTGGGATGAAAGAACTAAAGGAACTATTAATCAACGAAGTTATTAACCCTCTTCTTAACCCAGAGAAATATGTAAAGTTTAAATTAGGGATACCAAACGGCATTTTACTTTATGGTCCACCTGGTTGTGGTAAAACATACATCGTTAGAAAATTAGCTGAAGAATTGGGATATAATTATGTAGAGGTAAAAGCATCAGATATTGGATCGTCTTATATCCACGGAAGTGTTGAGAAAATATCTAGAGTTTTTGATCGTGCAAGAAGTTTATCGCCATCAATATTATTCTTTGATGAAATTGAGGGGCTAGTTCCAAACAGAGATAACCTCGGTGAAACAGGAAGCTATAAACAAGAAGAAGTAAATCAATTTTTAGCAGAAATGAACAAGAGCGGCGAGGAAAATGTTTTAGTTGTTGGAGCTACAAATAGACCTAATTTAATAGATAACGCAGTACTTCGGTCTGGGAGGTTTGATAGAAGAATTTTTATTTCGCCACCAGATTTTGAAGCCAGAAAAGAACTTTTTAAACTCTATATAAGTGGTCGGCCATTTTCTAATAAAATAAACTACGGTAAACTTGCGGAATTAACAGAGAATTATGTTAGCTCCGATATCGAATTGATCGTAGAAGACGCAGCAAGATTAGCCGTAAGAAATGATCTTTCTGAAATAGATGAAGCTCTGTTAGAGTCTGTGATAAGGAATATGATCCCGTCGGTCTCACGAGAAGATTTAGATTATTTTAAAAATGTCGGAGACTCTAAATAATAAAGTAATAAAGGAGCTAAAAATGGACAAAGACACGAAAACAAACAAAAACTTAAGCACAAATGTTATTTTGGGGGTGGGAACAGCAAGTAGTTTAGTAGCACTTATTATCGGCGGAGTTATTGGTGGAGCTTTAGGCACGCTTGGTTCTATTTGTATAATAATAGGTTTTATTTATCTGATTATAGAAACAATAAAGAAACAAGGCACTACCCGAAATAAGATAATTGGTTTTTGTTTATTTGCTATATGGTTAATTCTAAGAATAATTGGTATGAAAATAGGACGATAAATGAAAGGATTAAAAAATGGATAAAATACGAGAGATGGCTAAAAAATGGTGGTTTTGGGTAGCAACTATTTTAATCGTTCTCGTTGGGATTTGGGTTTGGAATTGGTATCATACTAGAATTAGTTCATATACGCCGCAGGCGAGCAGCTGGAATTGCCCAGCGAATCGACCGATAAAGGGTAACGCTCAATCGGGAATTTATCATATACCTGGCGGCCAGTATTACAATGAAACTAAGCCTGAAAGATGTTTCGCCACACAGCAAGAAGCTCAAAAAGCGGGATACAAGAGAAGTAAAAGATAAGATGATTACGGATAATGTATTTAAAAAAATTTCAGCTATCTTTAAAAAAGACACGCCTCCACCAAAATCAAAGGAAGAGGAAAACGAAGGAATTATTTCTGCGTATAATCAACTAAAGAGAGCTGTTCCTGATTATAATGAACCTAATTATACTTTAGCCAAAAAAGTTTTTCTTGATTTTAATGACTTTAATCAAAAAAACTTAGATATTCATATGATGTATCTCGAGTTTATTCCGAAATCATTATTGCCGTATCCTAAAAACTATATTAAATGTGCCTATTATATTTTCTTAGAATCATTAAAAAAAGAAAGAAATCTCAAAATGTTCAAAGTCGCTCAGGAGATAGGTATGATTCTCTTCTGTGAATATCCTGACTATGAGAAGTATCAGGAAAATCTTAAAAATAAGGCAATGTATGATGATGTTGTTTTTAAAGATGGCAATCCATTTAACGGTCGTATTCCTAGAGAAGAGTTTAAAAAGCTGTATGGGTCTTATCAAATTTCAAAGGAAGAATATGATAGTTCGCCAAGTTCGGTTGATAGTACAGACGAAGAGTTAATCCACGATTTTGGTTTTTTGCCAGAAATTGAAACAGACATCGATTTCGATGAAATAAACAAAAATATTAAACATAAAACGGAGGTAAAAAAATGACTAAAACTTTCGAGCTTTCAATCGTCAATGAAAATAATACAAGGCAAATAGATTTTGCCAATCATTCGTCGAACTTTGTTGAAGTCGTTTTCACGATTGATAATAAAGAAGTGAAATATGGGGATTATTTCTCCCCCTCAATAAAAGGTTATTGCTACCCTCCAAGTCATCATAAACCAATTAGAACAATGAAAAACGGGAGTAATCTACCATTTGCTACTCGTGGCACTTTGAAAGCGTATATTTACGCAGGGACTGGTGAACTTATTGAAAAAAATTATGATGTGCCACCTTTTATCCAGTTTAAACTAAACGAGAAACGGTTCAGAGACGACAAAACAATTATGAGAAATTTCTTCAGTCGAGGTGGCGAAAGAGCTCGTTTTAGAAGACTTGGCAATAATCCAATTGAAGTTTTGGAGATTCCTTATTAAAATTAAACTGCAAATATTATTATGAATCTATATGCGAAATCTGATACAGGACAATATTATCAACCAGAAATTAGTGTATTCAAAGGTGATATTACTAAATTGGAGGTTGACGCTATCGTTAATTCAGCAAATCCTTATATAGCAGTTGGCGGTGGCGTAGATGGAGCTATACACTCTGCCGCAGGAGAGGGATTATTTGAAGAATATAAAAAAATCGGCGGTTGTAAAAAAGGAAGTGCAGTAATCACAAAGGGATATAATTTGTACGCTAAAAATGTAATTCATACGGTAGCCCCTATTTACGGGAAAGAAAACGGTAATGAAAAGCAAATTCTTGAAACTTGTTACATTAGCTGTTTAGAGGTTGCAAAAGAAAACAAAATACGAACAATCGCATTCCCTTCTATTGGTACAGGGGCTTTCAGATACCCTATCGAAGAAGCTTCAAAGATAGCTGGCAAAACAATTAAAGAGTGGTTGCGGAAAAACCTTTATACAGATGTTTATATTTTCAACCAAATTTATTTTGTTTTGTTTTCCGAAGAAGATAAAAAGGTTTATTTGCGAAACCTAAAAGATATTTGGTCGGATTAAAATAATGTTATCTCAAAAAGCACTCGATGAGTTCAAAGAAATTTATAAGAGCGAGTTTGGCGAGGAATTAAGTAATGAAAAAACTCTCGAATTAGCCACTCGTCTTATGACTTTGATGAAAGTTATTTATAGACCAATACCTAAAAACAAGGAATAAGAAATAGTGAGTAGCGGGGTGGGGTAAAATTTGATATAGTTTATTTGGAGTAGTGAGAGTTGGTGTTTTTTAGTCATTTGGCTGGAAACAGTTTTGTGTAATAAGTCCGCCTTGTGCGGTTAAAAGCAAAATTGGCTTACGGGTGCACCAAGAGTTCAATCGAGCATAATTGAAGCAAAAAATGAGGATTGAAAAGTGAAAGATTTTCTCTCACTTGCTACTCCCACAAAGGATTCCTAAAGTAAGGAATTTTTTGTATAACAAGAGTGTATTAGATTACAGCACCTGATAAATCAGGGATATAGATATATTCCTGTTCCTGTTGTATAATAGTTCTAACATCGTTCACGATGTTCCGCCAAATGAGATAGGACTTGCTTGCAAGTCCAAAATTGCTCTGTAAAATGGGCTAATTTGGGTGTTCGAATAGCCGTTTTTACCATATG